>NZ_NKTX01000100.1 GCF_003207815.1 Komagataeibacter oboediens
CACGGCCTGGGCATTGTAAGCCTGCCGGAACTCGTGGGCGTCCGAACGCCGCATGAGGCGGCTGTCGGGATCGGTCAGACTGATCTGCCGGTCGGGTGGTGGTTCATCATCCGGCGGTTTCGGCGCCCGGCCACGACGCCCTGTTTTCGCATCATAAGCGGCTTTCTTCTTCTCGTATGCCGGTCGCGCCGCCTCGGCCTGCGCCTTCGCATCTGCTTCCAGCCGGGCGCAGGCTTCGTCCAGCTTCGCTTTCAGCGTTTCCCGTCGGGCAAGCTCTTCCGGCAATGCCTGCGGATCGCTGTCTGTGGCATCCGCCTGGTCCATCAGTTTCGCGATATCCACAGCCAGCTGTTCGCGCAGCGCCCTGATCCGGTCGTAGCGCAGGGAACGGTATTTCGATGCGTCAGCATCGATTTTCGTGCCGTCGATCGACACCACGCCCAGACGCAGCAGGCCTGTCTCGCGCACCAGAAGCAGCACTTGTGCAAATGCAGCTTCAATGGCGCCCCTGTTCGTCCGGCGGAAGGTAGCAATCGTATCATGATCCGGATGCAGGTTCGCCGCCACGAAGCGCACCCCGATGTCGCGATATGTCGCCCGCTCGATCCGGCGTGAGGAAAACAGCCCGTTTGCATAGCTGACGATCAGAAGTGCGAGCATCAGACGCGGATGGTACTGTGCCTTGCCACCCGTGCGTACTGGCACAGAAAACGCATTCATCGGAACCCGTTCAACGGCGGCTACAACGAAATGCGCCATATCGTCAGCAGGAAGCCACGACTTCAGATCAGGCGGCAGAAGATACGGCTGAGACCGGTCAAACGGGATGAAGCTGCTCATCTCACCACCTTACAACCTTACCCCTTCACAGGGTACCCCAACCCGACAGACTGCTAGAGGGTGTGTTATGCACCTTGCATGAGTATAGCAGCATTTCTCATGCAAGAAGCGCGCGAACGCTATTATCTAAAATTTTGCTTCCGTTTTCTGTGTCGTACCCATCTTGCCGTATCAATAACAAAATGCGGAATTATGTTCCGTACGAATATTTCTGCTCTCTGCATGGTCGATTGTCTGCTGTTGGATAGATAGATCGTGCTTTGTTCCGTCCTGTCAGCTTTTATTTTGGGTGCCGTGTAAAAATATGTAATGAGTGTCCGCCGCAGATATCCTGTTCGCGCGGCCTGGGGGTGTCCATGCCATGAATCAGGCGACTGGAGCATGAGAACGCTGCGCCCGAACCGGGGAACAATTTTTCTGACAGGCCGGGTTGGATTTTTCTGCCACAGTTCCAGTTGGCCGCCATATTCCGGCTTCCAGTCATGATTGAGGTAAGTCAGCAAAGCCAGGCGATTTTCCAGACACGTATGGGGGTGATAACGAAAATCGGTATGGACCTGAAAATGTCCCTGCCCCGCGACTTCATGCATGCCCCCCCCATAAAAATAAGGATCGGGAAGCAGATTCGTGATTCCTGTCAATCTGGTCAGTAGCCGGAGGAACGGTGCACCGTTCACAATATCAAAATACCGTTGTATTGCTGCAGGCATGACGGATTTTGTGCTGGTCGAACGCTTTGACTGAAGCTGGTTCTGGAATACATTTATATTGTTTACGTGATCGAGATTAAAAGCCTGCAACGCTTCGTTCAGCAGGGAATCACAGAACATTCCGTCCATGACCAGATGTGGAAATGGCTTGGCTGTCTTGAACTCCTGCGCAAGACTGTTCAGCCGGGAAGTGTCGGACCGGTCCATTCTTTTTAACAGGGGTACGTACGACATCTGCTATCCTAATAATAGTCTTGCCAGGTGCGGTAGGATATTGGGATGTTTTTAGTAAATCCGGTCTACTGTGCAGATAGGAAAAGTTCAGAAGGGGCTTCGATTCTGTATCTGTGATGATGCGACTACGTATTTATGATGCACTGTTCCAATATGGCACCATGCCTCGCCATATTCGGCAGGAATGGCGCCCTTGCCGGCCAAGGTATTCAGCATGTTTTCCAGTTCCGGGAGGAGAAGGGCATGATCCTGCAGGGGGGCCATCAGTGGCTCCTTGTACGGGAGCAGGAAATGGCCCGTCACGGGAACGGGGGTTCCGTCCTGTGTCGGTAATGGATCATTTATGGTGGTGCTGACGGCTTCTGCCAGTTTCAGGAAACTTTGCAGGAAATCATTATTATAGGCAAAATTTCCAGCCCCGCCCTGCGACCGGATTTCTTTTTCGGAAGAAGGCGTATTGATCCACGCGATGTAATGTTTCGCATGTAAAGTATGCAACCCGTCTGCGCTGGCAAATATGTGGTCAATCTCCACACGTTCGTCTGTACCAAATGGCAAGATAATGCCATGTAGTACAGGTAGGCCACTTGCCACAAGCATCTGCGTAACGGGATCATCCGCGGCAGGCTGTCCGCATAGTTGCTGCCACAGGGCGGCATCTCCGCCTGCAGGGAAATCGGGATTGCGGTGCGCACGTGTCATGTCCGGTCCTGCAACAGATAAAGCTCCGAATCCGATAAGAAAGCTTTTATTGTAAAGAATTGGTAACCGGGGGGCGGCTCCCCTTCGTCACGCCATTATTCATGTCCGTCTCATGCAGCATCATGCCGGCTGCCAGGCTGTGAGCACCCGGTATCGGGGCGCGCCTTCAGCCATGCTTCAAGATCCTGCACATCCAGGGGCCTGGAAAAGAAATATCCCTGTATCACGTCGCAGTTGATCTGCCGGAGCAGGTCAAGCTGCGCCTGCGTTTCCACGCCTTCCGCCACCACGGTCATGCCCAGGCTCCGCCCGATACGGATGATGGCCGTGACCACAGAGTGAACCTTGCCCGTCGGTTCAAAGCCATCCATGAAGCTTCGGTCAATCTTGAGTTCGTTAAGTGGCAGGTTTGCAAGGTTCGACAGGCTGGAAAAACCGGTTCCGAAGTCATCCATGGAAAGCCCGATGCCCATGGCCCGGATCACCTGAGCGGCGATGAGGGTCTGATCGTAATTTTCTATCATCGCACTTTCCGTCAGTTCGATGGTCAGGCGCCGTGGGGGAATGCCGCTTTCGTGCAGGATCTCGCCAATCAGGCGTGGCAGGTCGGGATTTCTGAAATGCAGCGCGGATATGTTGACCGATACGACCGGAACGTCCACCCCTGCCTGCATCCATAGGGCCATCTGTCGACAGGCCGCCCGCAGTGACCACAGCCCGATTGCCTCGATCTGTCCGGTTTCTTCCGCCAGGGGGATAAAACGGCCCGGTGATATCATGCCCAGGGCTGGATCGGTCCATCGCGCCAGGGCTTCCACCCCTTCCAGCCGGCCGGTCGCGGCATGGACCTGCGGCTGGTATACCAGATAGAGCTGGTCCGTCCTGATCGCCTCCTTCAGCGCGTTGGCCAGCAGGATCTGGTCCGCCGCCTGCCGGTTCATTTCCTCGCTGAAGAAACGATAGCAGTTACGGTCGGCATTCTTCGCCTGCGACAGCGCCGTTTCTGCCTGCTGCATGAGTATTTCCGTCTCCCGCCGGCCGCCGTCATTATCCGCAATGCCGATACTGGCCGTAACGGTAACGGGAACCTCGTCAATCACGACCGGCTCCGCTACGGCATTCATGACGGAATCGGCCAGTGCCGTGGCCCGTTCCACCCCGCCGGTCGTGATCAGGGTAAATTCGTCTCCCCCGCTGCGGGCCAGCAGGTCGTCACTGGAAATAAGACCGGATAGCCGCCGGGCCAACGCAGCCAGCAGCATGTTGCCTGCCGGGCGTCCCAGTCCGTTATTGATGGCCCGGAACCGATCCAGGTTTATGATCAGGGCCAGTAGGTTTTCATGCCGCGCGCGCGCCGCCCGCTGCCTGATACCGTGCCGCAGCCCGGTCCGGTTGGGCAGGCCCGTCAGGGTGTCATACTGCGTAAGCCGCGCGATATCCTCACGCGAGCGCTGCTGTTCGATGGCAAGCGCGCACAGGTGCAGGCAGGCATCGGCAATCCGCCGGTGCCATCTGCCCGGTGCGCGCTTGGCACGGAAATAGAAAGCCAGGCTGCCGCCTACCCGGCCGTCACGCAGCAGGATCGGCACCGACCAACAGGCCATGAGGCCATGCGGGACGACAAACTGCCAGAACCCCTTCCATTTCGGATCGGCTTCAATGTCTGGTGTAACCACTTCCCTGCCGGTGAACAGTGCCGTGCCGCATGACCCGACCTCGGGGCCTATCTGCAGGTCAGCACAGACTTCGGCAATCTGTGCGGGCAGCCGTGCGCGCGCTACGGGGTGCATGCGTCGTTCATCATCCACGACCACGATCTGTGTTACGACATCCGGGGCGATACGTTCAATCTGGCGGCACATCAAGGCGAGGATTTCGTTGAAGGACAGGTTGCTGGTCAGTGCCCCCATCATATCCTTCTGCAGCGCCTTTATCTGCTCGCTGCCCGTAATGTCATTCAGCACCACGATCACTTTGTGCAGTTCCTCATAGGGGCTGCATAAGGGCGTTACGGTTGCCAGAAGCCAGATGTCCTGACCTGTGTCGGTGCGGGAATGAATTTCCAGTTCAAAGGGCCGACAGCGCTGCAGACGACGGCGAAAGGCCTGTAATGTTGCAATATCGCCCTGCTGCCCGGACAGAAAGGCCGAGAAATCAGCCCCTTCCATACCCTCGGCACCGATGCCCGAAAACCGGGCCGCCGCTGCATTGGCATAGGTAATGCGGCACTGGCTGTCCAGTATCAGGATGCCGCATGCATTGCGTTGTACGATGGTGGCATACTGCAGGTCCTGTTCACGTCGGGACAGATCCCGTGTCACGTCGCGCAGGGAAATAACAAACACCTGCTGTCCCGCCCCCTCGGCCCGTGCCACGGACATCTCGGCAGAAAACGCCGTGCCGTCATGCCGCAGCAAGGTCAGGTGGTGGTGATTTTCCGTAGGGGAACGACAGACCTTACCCCCGGACACGCCGGATGGGCATAGCGCAACATTCGTCAGGTTCTCACCAAAGGTACAGGGCAGGATGTCTGTCCCGGTGGGAAAGAGAATATCGAGTTTCCGGCCGACCAGTCCGGGCATGGGGCCACCCCAGATACGGGCCGCGTTATCATTGGCAAAGATGATTGTGTTATCATTGCTGACAAGCAGGATACCCGTATCAATGCTTTCCAGCAGTTTGTCCGGAATGGGATAGGTCTGTCGTTCGCCCATTAGTCTGGTCTGCCTGTCTGTTGTGTTCTGGTGGGTAAATGGATGACGACGCCGTTCTCAGGGGTCTGTGTCCGGTAGCGTTTGAGAAAAAGCGGGAACGTGTCTGTCCCTTCTCCCCCCTGCTGCCAGTTTTCAGGACGGGACAGCCCGTAGGGGTCCCCATCACAGCGCACGACCGCCCATGCCGCGCAGTCCCGTTCCGCCCCACATCCCGCAAGCAGTCCGACCAGCGTGATGCGGGTATCGGAATCATAGGATGCCGTCAGGGTCTCGTTGCCGCGGAATATCAGGCTGAATGGCGCGGCGCGGTCCGAACTGCCAAATGTGATGTCGATCAGGATAAGGCCGGCTTCGGAATGCTTGGGTCCGAAAATGATTTCTCCCCCCGCCGGATCAATAATCAGGTGCAGCCACAGAACCTGAAAGGGGCCAAAACTGTCGATTTCCAGCGTTCCCCCCTGCAGGACATATTCCCAACTGCTCCACCGGGCCAGATCTGTCAGGTTCGTGCGGACCCAGGCTCGTGACCCTATGACGAAGCGATAGGAAGACAGGTCCGACCTGCGTGAAAGGGGAAGTGATCTGTTTACAACCTCAATCACGTTGTTCCAGTTGAAAAAGCCGTTTCTGACCGCGGTCTCGTCCGCGCGGACCACAAGGGAGCAGCCATTGTCCGTTGCCATCTTCATATGTATCGCCTGTCTCAAAAATACTCGCACCAGCAAGGAAGTTTCGGGGTTTCTGACCACTGGCTATTGGGCCAAAATATGAAATATTTGTGGCGTGGCCTTTCTGCCCGATGTGAAACCGCATGATGGTGGAGGTGATGAGGACGTAACGGAATTTATTGTTGCATAAGACCCGTCATTTGAAAACCAAAAAAATGCTGGCCATGCGTTCGCGCAATCGTCTATAAAACAAAGCTAATGTGCCAATATAAACGAATAATACTACGGGCTATCACCTTTGACCTATATGAGCCCATTTTCTGAGGCCGATGGATCGGATGGTCTGTGGCAGGGCGGTGAGGTTGTTCCATGCGG
>NZ_NKTX01000101.1 GCF_003207815.1 Komagataeibacter oboediens
CACGCTTCCCCTGCCGCTGGCGGCAATGGATAAATCCCTTCCCAAGGCGAAGACCAAGACCGTTCATCACACAGCGTTGCCCTACGCCGAGGTGCCGGCTTTCCTCACTTATCTCCGATCCGGCGATTCGATCGGGCGCCTGGCTCTGACTGCTCTTATCCTGACCGCCACACGCTCGGGGGAGATCAGGAGCGCCTCATGGGATGAAATCGACTTCGAGAACAAGCTCTGGACGATTCCCGCCGAGCGGATGAAAGCCGGTCGGGAGCATGTCATCCCGCTCTCTTCGCAGATGTGTCACGTCTTCAAGCTTGCTCAAGGTTATCGCGAGGCACGAAGTCAGCTTGTGTTTCCTGGCCAGCGCGCGGGCAAGCCGTTGTCCGATATGACGCTGACCAAGATTTGCCGGGACGCGCGCATCGCGGCGGTTCCTCATGGCTTTCGTTCATCGTTTCGCGATTGGGTCGCCGAGGAAACCCAGTTCGACGGTGATATTGCCGAGATGGCGCTTGCCCATACGATCGGCAATAAGGTCGAAGCTGCCTATCGGCGTGGTAATCTTCTGGAAAAACGGCGTATTTTGATGGAAGCTTGGGGAGCGTATTGTTGCCAAGAGAAATGCCGAGACGAGGGGAATGAAAGCAGTCCGATTGAGCTTGCTCGCAGCCCAGAAGCTGAACCCTGATAATCTGGAAAAAGGCTATCAACTGGTTGATCAGGCGATTGTCGATCTGAAGAGAAAATCTGACAAGGCGTTCAGTTTTTTTGTTGCTATATTTGTTGTATCTTTCATTCTGAGTTTGACCTCTGGCATTCTTCTATTTTCGTTTATTTTTCATCACCCAAATTCTCCTGCCTATATCACGTATCTCATTTTGTTTTTGACCAGCTTTTTCGTCATGGTATTTTCGGCGACCGGCATCAGATGGTTTCAGACCAGAAAAATTTTGTTCGTCAAAACGCCTTACGATATTGTACTGCCCGCCGAGTTGGAACTGCTCATGTCGGACCTCCGTAGCGGGCGGCTTTCCGCCTATACGAGCGCCGGCTATGGCAACACAGTCCTGAGTGCCGTGCAGGCGTCCGATGGTGTTCTGCTGGATGGACGGGTTTCGCCCGAAACCTTTTCTAACCGCTACTCCCCGTTGCTCCTCTCGTGCCAGGCAAAATTCTGGGGGCTGTTCTGGCTTTCCTTTCGGAGGTCATTCACCCGTCCGATCTATGTCGTGACAGATACCGTGCCTGACGGCGACGAGGCACCATGCCTCAACACCGATCCGCGCTTCCGCTGGCTGGTCGGCGGTACGATGCCGGAATTCATGACCAATCTCGACGCGTTTCTGCGCGAGAATATCTCTCCCGACGATCAGCCGTGGTATCGGACGGCGTTTACCGTTGCCAGGCGTGAAATGCGAAAAGGCGCTCAACACGGGGCTCTGGCTGCCGCGATCAAGGTCATCAAGCAGGAACTCGTGGTGTCGCTGGGCAGCGACCTGGGTCCGCAAGGTGGCGATTCGACCTCATCGCTCAAGGCACTTTTGAGCGGCAGGCAGGGGCGGAAAGATATCAAGAGATATTTCGACCCCAGAGGCTCCTGATTGGTCCTTATTGCATCGGATAACGTTGGCTAACGGGCTTTTTTCACGGATTTGAAGCGGTTTAGCGTCCACGGCACGCCATCAAACAGGATGCCGTCCGATGGACCAGAATGCCGCCTTCACCCTACTGCTGACGATCGACGATGTGATGCGCCTGACCGGTTATAAGAGTCGGTCGAGCATTTATCGCCTGGTGCGCCAGAAGCGCTGCCCGCCGCCCGTGGTGATCGGTGGCGGGCGCGTCCGCTGGCGCGCAGGCGAGATCGAACATTGGCTCCAGGGCCTCCCGATCCAGACTTACATCTGACCGCAGGCGCGGCGCGGCCCCAGCCATTTGGGGGCGGTCCACGCCGCGCCTGCTCCCGGACTTCCTCCGACAACCCCGTTTCGTCGTGTTTCGCGTGATTCACGAAAGGATACCCCATGCCCATTGTCCGCGCCATGCTGGACTGGCTTCACCTTGGCAACCGGGTCACGCTACGTTTTCGCGTCCATCCCCGGATCGCCCGAGAAGCCCTCCCGCTGATCGAAAAACTGCTCGCTGATACCCCGGACGGCGAGACCTACCGATGCGCAATCGCCTTCTGGTGTCATGCCGTGCGCCCACCGCTTGTCGTCTATCGGGGGGATACTTCAACTTGCCGGATAGACGGCCCGTTGCAGGCGGCGGCGCGCACCTACTTTCCTCTGGGCGGCCTGATCGAAACGCCCGGCGTGACAGCCCATCTGACACCCTTCGAGGCGAACGTGCTGGACCTGCGTCTTCGGGAAGCGATCGAGCGTGTGATCCGCGCCTGGACTGCCGAGCATGAGCTTTACGCTCTGCCGCCCGCCGATCCCCATCTGGACCGCCGGACAGCGGATCGCGAGGCCCTTGTCCTGATCGCCCATTGGGCTGCCCAGCATCGCCGGGAAGGCGCGGATCATGCGTGATCCATGGCGGTGTTTCCATGCGACCAGCGGCCCCGATGCTGCGCATCGGGCCACAGAAAGAAGAACACACCTCACGCACTGGCCTGCGGCGGTTTTCTGCCGTTTTTCGAGGGTGCGATCGGGGTGCGCCTGCCTTCGCGGCTCGATATGTGGCGGATTTCCGCCCTTTTGCGCGCGTGCGGATCGGGTGCGGCTGGAGCGGTGGCCATGAGGCACGTCCAGCATTCCGTCCGCCTGCCGATCGTGCTGGATCGGACACTCCGGCAGCTTGCTACCCGGCGCGAGATGACCCCGTATGCCCTGTTGCAGGACTGCGTCCGCATCGGCCTCGCCTCCATGACGCAGGAGGGCACGACGGGACCAATCTCCGCCGAACTGGCGGAGGAACTGGGGCAGATCAGCGCGCGGATCGTCCATGTCGAGCGCCTGACCGAGCGCGCGCTGTATGTGTCCTGCGCCGCCTATGTCTTCGCCCGCGCCGCAGCCCCCACCCGCATCGACGAGACCCGTCTTACCGACGACATCAATGCAGCCTTTCAGCGCCAGCTTGCCCTGGCGGGAGACACCCCATGACCAGTGATCTCGACCAGCAGGCGCATGCCTGCGCCCTGCGCGCCATCCGCCGCACCCAGAGCGCCGCACGTTTTCGTGCTGGCTTCCTCGTGACCAGCCTCGGCCTGCTGGCCGGTGGCGGGCTGGTGGCGGTCGCCACCACATCGCGTGAGGAACTGACCGTGACCGGCCAGTTTCTTCTCGCCGAGGCCCAGCGTCCCATTATGGCCATAAGCCATCGGGATGCGCCGATGATCGTCATCCTTGATGGCCGACGCTATGAGACCGGTGCCTACGAGCTGCTGGGCAGCGAAGACGTCCAGCATCGCGTCCTGACCCTGATCGAACGCACTGGCCTGGGTGGTCTGCTCGGCATGGGGCTGGGTATCGGTGCCTTTGCCCTGACCGCAGGGCAGCGGCGGCGTAAACGCGCGCGGGAACTGGCCGACCGCACCATTGCTGGCAGTCGGGTCGTGTCTGAAGCCACGCTGGCGGCGGCCACGGAGAATACAGACGATCCCGCGCCCCTGCGGCTGGGCAGCGTCGCCCTGCCGCGCGCGATCGAGACGCGCCATCTGGCGATGATCGGCACCACGGGCGCGGGCAAGACCACCGCCCTGCGCCAGCTTCTCGACGTGATCGAAGCCCGTGGCGAGGCAGCCCTCGTTTATGACACATCGGGGGATTTCGTCGCCCAGTATTACAACCCCGTCCGGGGCGACATCCTGCTCAATCCTTTCGATGCGCGGGGCGTCTACTGGAACCCGTTCGACGAAATCCGCCATCCCGCCGATGCCGCGCGGATCGCCCGCTATCTGATCAGTGAGACCGGCGACCGGGACCGCGATGTCTGGCTGGAAACGGCCCGTATCCTCGTGGCCAACATCCTGCGTGAACTCTGGGAGGAAAAACGCGGCACACCGGCCTGGCTGCTCGATACGCTGCAATATATGTCCAGCGCGGACATGGAGCGCTGGCTGGCCCATACGTCCTCGGCGCGGACGTTCGCTCAGGACGCCGAGCGCGCCACGGCCAGCGTGCTGTTCATGCTCGCCAGGGCCGCCAACCTGCTCATGTTCCTGCGCGCCGAACCGGCACAAGGCGGTGAAGGCTTTTCCTTTGCCCGCTTCTTCGCCGGGTTCGACAGCCACAAGGGCCGTCACCCGTGGATTTTCGTGCCACGCAAGGAGGACCATTTCGAGGCCATCAAACCCCTGATGGCGCTATGGCTGGAATGCGCGGCCTCGGCAACGCTTGGCTTGCCGCCTTCCGATCGCCGCCGGATGTGGTTCCTGCTCGACGAGTTCCCGGACCTGCCGCGCGTGGACAACATGACCCGCCTGCTGCCGCAGGGGCGCAAGTTCGGGGCGGCCGTGATCCTGACCTTCCAGACCATCGACCAGATGCGCAGCCGGTACGGGGAAAAGGACGCCGAGACGGTGCTGGGAAGCTGCAACACCAAGCTCTTCCTTCAACTCGCCGATGTCGAGAGCCGGGACTGGGCATCGAAGACAATCGGCCAGGCCGAGGTCGAAATCCAGACCCTTTCGGCCAATCTCGATCCCAAAACACGGAAACCGCAGATCACGGTCGGCACACGACGCGAGGTCCGCCCGGCCGTGATGGAAAGTGCTTTGCGCCTGCCGCCCGGCTGGGCCTATCTCCTGTTGCCCGACGGATTGCCCGTGGCCCGCATCGCGCTCACCAACGCGCATATCATCGCGCGGGGTGCGGCCGGAACGCCAGCGTTCGAGCCGATCGGCCTGGATCAGACATTGTGGAAACAGACGCGGCCGGATGAGCCGAAGGCCGGAAAGGAGAAGAAGGAGGACAAGCCCGCCGGTGAGGCCCCGGCATCGAACCGTCCCACCCGACGCAACCCGTCCTCCAAACCCGGTCCGGTCTGATGGTCGCCACCCTGTCGGCCCTGACCAACGCGGCCCAGGCGGCGAGCTACTACGAGGCCGACGATTATTACGCCGAGGGTGGCCTCGCTCCGTCCGAATGGCAGGGCAAAGGGGCGGAGGCGCTGAAGTTGCAGGGCGCGGCCGAACACGACCAGTTCTCCCGGCTTCTGGAAGGCCGGGTCGCGGATCAGCAGCTTGGCGCGACGCGGGACGGCGAGATCGCGCACCGGCCCGGCTGGGATTTGACCTTCAGCGCCCCGAAATCGGTGTCGATCCTGGCCGAGGTGGCGGGGGACCGCCGCCTGGTCGAGGCGCATGAGCGCGCGGTCAGGACCACGCTGGGACTGGCCGAAACCCATTTCGCCGCAACGCGCATCCGCGAGGATGGAGAGGTCCGGCGTGAGACGACGGGGAATCTGGTCATCGCTACTTTCCGCCACGGCACCAGCCGCGCGCTCGATCCTCAGCTTCACAGCCATAACATCATTCTCAACATGACCCAGGATGACAGCGGGCAATGGCGGAGCCTGGAACCCCGCGCCTTCTATCAGTTGCAGAAACAGTTGGGCGCGATCTACCGCCAGGAACTGGCGGGCGAGGTCCAGCGTCTGGGCTATGCGATCGACAGGGGGAAGGAGTCGAGCTTCGAGATCGCGGGCCTCGACGCGGCGACGCTGGAAGCGTTCAGCCAGCGATCCCAGGCGATTGATGTCAATCGGCACTCAAAAATAACCCCTGATCGGCATGCAATATTAACCCCCTGTTGAAGGCCCGGCCTGTCTCCTGAAGCCGTAGGCGTAAGGAGACAGGCCGGGGCAGGTATGGATCTGGAGAGAGGTTCAGTTACGGTTCCTGAACCGCCAGCTTTCGTTCCCTGTCTCGATGATGTCGCAGTGATGGGTCAGACGGTCGAGCAGTGCCGTGGTCATCTTGGCGTCGGCGAATACACTGGCCCATTCACCGAAGGACAGGTTCGTGGTGACAATGACCGAGGTCTGTTCATAAAGGCGGCTGATCATATGGAACAGCAACTGTCCGCCAGACTGGGCAAAGGGCAGGTATCCCAGTTCGTCGAGGATGACAAAGTCCAGTCGGCCGAGTTGTTCGGCCAGCCGACCCGCCCTTGCCGCCCGACTGTCAGCCTCAAGCCGGTTGACCAGGTCCACCACGTTGAAGAACCGGCCACGCCGACCTGTGCGGATGCAGCTCCGGCCAATGGC
>NZ_NKTX01000102.1 GCF_003207815.1 Komagataeibacter oboediens
GCAGGCAAAGCCACTGGCCGAAACCGTGGTCCAGCCATAGGCCATGGCCGCAAGCTGGCCCAGACCGACATACGCATTGCGCTGGGCGTTCAACTGGTCGCTGTCCAGCGGAATCTGCGCGGGGTAGACGATCTGTCTGTCCATTATTTCGCCTCCAGCGCAGCAACCCGCGTCAGCAGCGCCGCATAGTTGTTTTCGAGTGTCGCAATCCGGTCCCGGCTATCGTCGATCAGAACGGCATGCACCAGCTCCATGCGCAGGCCCTGACGGTATTTCTGCGTGCCATCGGCGTTCAGAATGGGCTGATCTTCATAGACCGGATCGACAGCAGGCGTTACGACGGTGACTTCGCCCGTCTCGGGGTCTGTGGTGGTAACGGCCTCCTTGCCGGGCGTGACCAGAACATTCTGTGTCAGCGCGTCATTGCACCACAGCGCCGTCATGGTCGGGTCGATGTTCGCCGCCGTCAGCAGGGCAAACACATCCTGCGCGAGATAGCCAACATGGTAGCGCGCCTTGTCTGCCCCTTTCTTGGCGATCATATCGTTCCACTGATACAGCCGCGTCAGGAGCGGACGCAGGGCGACTTTGATCTGTGCGAGTGTGAAGGGTGATTCTGCCGAGGCGAGGGTTTTTTCGGTGGCGTCAGACGTGTTGATCGCCGCTGTGCCTGCAAAAATCTGCGCAATGCGGTTCGACGACGCGCCGAATACTATGACGTTGTCTGATCCCGGTAGAAGATACCCACCCGGCGTATTCGTCCCGATATCGTAACTGTTGAAATAGATGTTTCCTTGGTTACGGCAAACGAAACCTACCACTGACCCAGTCGGGTTTGGGGCACCGATTTGCATGTTTCCGGTGGATTGCTGCGCCCCCAAAACGTATTGAGTCTGCAACCCACCCACGGTTGCGATGCCAGTGACGGTAGCGAGAACGGAGACGACGTTTGCCCATTTATACGCAGAAACCCCTAGTGATGTGGTGTTATCGGCATCAGGAATCACGATGCCGCCAAGACCGGCCATTGTGAAATATACATGCCCGTTTGATTGCAGTCGCAGACCCAAACCGTTGACGTCCTGAACCGCGAAGCCGGACCCAGTGGCGGTGAAATTGGGGGCGGATGAAGCACCCTCGGCATTCATACCAGTGACGCCACCAGCCACACCAATCTGTGACGACTGCACCGCCCCATTGGCCGTCGCGGCGATGTCGGCCAGTGCCGTTCCAGTAGTCCCCGCAGCCGAACCGGCAGGCACGACAACGGATTGTGACAGGTCTTTCCCGGCCAGCCACGGGACAACATACGTCGCGGTGATCCGCATGGAGGACTGCGTGCCGTCCTCTGCCGTGCGGACGATCTCAAGCAGATCCGTATCGTCAAGCGTGGCACCGTCTGGCAACTGGGGAATGGTTATGCCGGTCATGATCAGTTATCCTCAAGGATGGTTGAAATGCGGGTCTGGCCATCCTGTGTCAGTCGGATGGTGCCGTCCTGCGTCAGGCGGATAGCGGGATCGGTTGGCAGGTTTTCTACGTCCTGCACCCATGCAATCGTGCCTGCGGGCATGACATTGGCAATGCGGGTCAGGGTCTGGGTTGCGGGCTGGCTGGTATCGCCCGTGGGGAGTTGGGCAAAAAGCTGGAAGGGTGCGCCGCGCGAGCCATAGCGCAGGGCGGTCGCGCCATAGCCATAGCCGCCGCCAATGGCCGGGCTGGACAGGCTGCCCAGCCCCTTGCAGTCGGTGGCATTGCGCGGCTCGATCACGCGGCCTGCGGTGCCCACTTCATCGGCAATCACGTTCACCACATCGGGCCGGGTGCCGAGCGAGGGGAACAGGGCTTCTTCGATACGGGTGCGAAAGGCGTCGTCGCTTTCTCCGGGGTTGCGGGTCAGCATGGTGCCGAAGAAGTCAGCAGCAAACATGTCCAGGAACGCGCCAGTCATGGTCGCCAGCCGGGTCTGGTCGGCCGTTCCTGACAGCATGGCCCATATCCATACAAACACGCTGCCGAAACCCTGCAGCAGCGCATTCAGCACCGGGGCCTGTTCCGTCTCGCCCGCGGCGGCCGCGGATGGAAACCAGCCGGTCGGCAGCAGCCTGCGGATGCGCAGGGCGAAACCGTTCTGCGTTACGTCAGCCAAAGGACACCGTCCCCGCACGATAGGCCGTGCCGGTCAGTGCCGGCAGGTCAATCGTGCCACCGGCCAGTGTCACGCCGGTCACGTTGGTGACGGACGTGCTGGCGGCATAGGCGATCTGGATCAGGCGCGAATAGCTGGCCGCATCCCCGATGGCGAGGCTGTTGAGGTAGGTTGCGATATTGGTGCTGATCGTGGCCTGCACCGTGGCGAGGTTGCCCGTGCCATCCACGCTGACCGTCATGGTCACGGGCGGACGCACCACGTTCGGGCGCACGACCATGATGGACACGGCGGCCGGACGCACATCATCCACCGCCACATACACGGCATTGATCGTGGCGTCCGACACGTCGCCTGACCCGTCATCGACATACACCACCACATTGCCGGGCAGGAAGGCGCCGGACGTGTCCACGTTCTCCACTACCTGATAGATCAGGTCGGCGGATACATCGGTCACCGCGTTCTCGATCGCCGCCACCGTCGCCTTGGACCGGCTGTTGATGTAGGCCACGAACCGCGTGCGCAGGGCGGCATCCGTTTCCCCATCGCTGCCATTGGTCAGGGCTGCGGCGTTGGTGACGGTGTCAATGCCCGCAACCGCCGTGCCCAGCAGGCAGATGGCACCTGCTGCCACGTTGCCCGTGCTGCCGGTGGTCTCGCACTGGACCGGCACGGTGATGGACGCCGTGCCCGCAGGCCGGACATAGGCGCTGTCGGCTGCCGACCATGCGGCATTCGTGCTGTCCTCCACCACGTCATAGATCAGGTTCGACGCCGTCTTGACCGTAGCGCCCACCGCAATGGTGGCCGACTGGCTGGATGGCGTGAAGGATGTAAAGGTGACGGTGCCGGTCGCCGCCGTCCCCGGTTCGCGCGACAGGCCGAAATCCTGCACAAAACTGTCCACGTCCGACCCGATGGAGGTCGCAAGCCGCGTGCGCGACAGGATTTGCAGGGCAATGAACTGGAACCACAGCCCCAGCCCCGCCACGGCTTCAAGCATGGCGCGACCGGCGGACCCGACATTCAGGTCCAGCAGCGCCGGGCACGCGCCCTGCGCCGCGGCCACCATGTTGCCCAGCGTCGTCTTGAATGACTGGAAGGTTATGGCCAAGCGGGCCTCCCATAAAAAAAGGCGGCTCCGGGGAACCGCCTGTCAGGTGCTCAGTGTCAGTTCCTGCACCATGCCGGTCGTGGCGTCGGTGTAGGATATGGCCAGAAGATAAGCCCCGGTTTTCGGGCTGGTTATGGTCACGGTGACGGGTTGGGTCTGGTCCACGCCTGCCTCGGCCTGCATCTGTTGCAGCACAAGGGCGCGGATGCCCGCTTCATCCATCACCGTGCCGACCCGGGCGGGCAGGCCCGCGCCGTAATCGGGCTGCCAGATATACGCGCCCGCATTGGTGCATAGCCTGCGCAGCAGCGCTTGGCGGGTCTGGTCCGCGCCCGTGACCACGGCCACGCCGCCAGTGCCCGACAGGTCAAGGTCGCCGCCCATGGTGTGGGACAGCGCGCTCATGACGGCGCGCCCGTGGTGCCCGGCGCATCGGTGACCGGGTGGGTGTGGCTGTGGCCTGATGTGCCGTTGGCCAGCACGTCCTTCTGGCCTGTCACGGTGCCCTGTGCGGTCATGTCTTTATCCGTGGTGATGGAGCCGCCGGTGACGGACAGGCCGTTACCATCCAGCGTCATGGCCACGCCGCCGACCTTCCATGCCTTGCCGGTGGCGGTCAGCGTCTCGGTGGCATCCCCTGCCCCGCTGTAGATCGTGTCCTTGGTAATATGCCACCAAGGCGCGTTCTGCGTGACATTGCCCGGCGTTGTCTCGCCATTGGGCGGGGGCGTGGCGCATCCTGCCACGATCAGCAGTTCGCCAGGCTGTGCTGGCTTGCCCGTGGCGGGGGAGTTGGGCGGCATCACCACGGCATCATAGATCGGAACCGCCGCCACGCCGTGTTCCGCGTCGGCCTCGACATGCACGACCATGACGTGGGTGCCGATATCAGGAGGACAGGCAACGCGCAGGCTGCCGACCTGCATCGCGCCCCATGGCAGCCAACCGCTTTCAATGTCGGACGGCTGGGTCATGACCTTGACGGCATGGTTTACCGGGTCTACGGCGCTGACGATACCAAACTCCGGTTGCGCCTGCGCATTCGCGATGTTGGAACCCACCATGCGCATGTCAGCCATTATCTTCGTCCTTCGTCACATCGCGGTTGCGCAAGGTAATCTGCTGTGTGAAGCCGCCAGACCACGAAAAGCGGCTACTGACCGCGTCCACATCAAGCGTGCCATCCCATGTCGTGCCAGTGCCGGTGATCTGCATGAACTGGCGCGGGGCCAGCGTGATGCGGCCTGGTATCTGGCCACTGATGACGCGCTCATGCGCCACGATTTCGTTATATTTCTGCTGGGCATACTGCTGCACCAGATCAAGGCGCGCGCCCGGCAACGTGAAGCTGTGGACGTTACCAGTGCTTTCCGCTTTCTTGGTCGATCCGCCCTCCACAGACCAGTAATACTCCACCCGGTTGCGCTGGCGGCTGTCCCATGCCGTAACGTGGACCACGACGCCCTTTCCGATCTGGTAATCCCTCGTAAAGCGCAGGCCACTTGCCCCCATCTGGATCGGATTGAGCGGGCCGGTGTCGCTATAATCCAGCGTGTGGGTGTTGCTCTTGTCGGCAGTCGGATACGGCGCACAGACAATAGTTTTCCCATCGGCATACAGGTCGCTGCCGGTCATGTTCGCCAGATAGCTGGCGAGGTCAAACGCAGTCTGAAAGCGACTATGGCTCGAGGCCGATTTCCGCTTGTGTTCGACCTGCCAGAACTGGCCCACCATACCATCGGTCATGGTTACGTTGGGCGTTAGGCCCGCATCGGCGATCATTGCCTTGACCACATCAGCCCCGGTCATGTTCATCCAGCCAGACAGCACACGCATATCCAGCAGCTTGGCCAGGTAGTCGCGGCACTGGATATGTACGGACGTTTCTGCCGGGGACCATTCGACATGATCCACGATACCCTGGAACATGGTCGTCCACTGTGCGCCGGTCCGGGCTTCGTCGCGCATCTGCAAGGTGATGTCGATATCAGGAAGCGCGGATCCGCTCGATGATGCCGCCAGATCAAACCATAGGCCGCCCGTGGCGATCTGGGTACGGTCCAGCGCCAGCGTCATATCCAGTGTATCGGCCCGGCTGTATCGGGTGCGGGTAAGCGTGAATTCTTCCAGCAAGGTGACGGTGGTTTCAGCTCCGTCAACCAAGAGCCGGGCGCGTGGGGCGCGCCATATGCGGTGCCCTTTGGTTGTAACGCTGATTGTCTCGCTCATGCCGACACCCCAGGCACGCCGCTCGCCAGTGATGCATCAACGGTCGGCAGGATGATCTGAACTGGCGTCAGGAAGTTGGACAGATCGGGATCCGTCAGACCGTTCAATTGCGCAATCCGCCACCACTGCGTTGCATCCCCAAGCTGCGCCGCCGCAACGTGATACAGCGACATGTCCGCTGCCGTTACCTTGATCGTAGTTGCCATGGGGTATCCTATTGCGCGGTTACAAGCGGGCCGTTCTGGGTGCCGTCCGTGGCTGTCAGGGTGTTCGCATAGGCGCGATTGACCAGTGAGCCGGACGTGACCGATGCGCTGTGCAACTCCGCATTCTGGGTCAGGGTGGACAGTCCCGCCGCGCCGTTCAGGCTCACCCCCTCAAGGTTCGCGCCTGTCTGGCTGATACCAGTTGTCAGGCCAGTGCCAGCCGCTTCCAGGCCGGTCAGCAGGCTTGCCGCGCTTTCCGGGGTCGAGGCCAGATTGACGCCCGCGCCAGACAGGCCGCCGACCACCGACAGATTATCCTGCACGCCAGAAAACAGGCCGCCAGCGCCAACCATGTCGGCAATCGGCGTCACCTGCCCCACAACCGTGGATAACTGGCCCGCGATATTGCCTGTAATGGTGGCTACATCACTCACGGCACCGGTGATGGATGAAACGACAGA
>NZ_NKTX01000103.1 GCF_003207815.1 Komagataeibacter oboediens
CCTGCTGGCCGATCTTGACGTCGAGTTTCCCCTTGAGGAACGACTGCTGGTACCACAGTTCGAACAGGCGGGTGGAGCGGTCAGCCTCGAACCCGCTGACCGGGTTGAAATTGGCCAGGTGATCCTGCGAAATGGAACGTCCACGCGTCTGCAGTGCGCTGACATTGAACAGGCCGCCCTTCAGCCCGAACAGTTTTTCGGTATCGATGGTCAGCGTGGGCATGGTCACGCCGTCATAGGCTGGGCCAGTGCCCGAACCGGCCGCTCCATCGCTGCCTGAAGCCGATCCGCCAGTGCCGTTGCCCCAGACTTCATCGACTTCCTGAATGTCGAAGCTGATGCCGTGTTTGTACAGCCACGGGCGTGCGCCCCACATATTGCCCAGCAGGTTGCCGCTGGTATCCAGTTTGTCACCATCGCCTGCGGCCTTTTCTTCCGCATCGGCCTGCGCGCGTTCTGAATCGCGCACGGTGGCAGGGTCGATCTGTTCGACCAGCGGGGTGGAATTGCCAAGGCGGGCGCGGTCTTCCTCGATCTGGGTCTGGACCTGTGCAAAGCCGGTCACAGGAAGGGCCAGCCCGAAACATATGATCCATGATCCGGTGCGCAGGCGCTGTCGCATGCTGCCGAAGGGAAGGGCAGGAACGAAAAAGCTCGATCCCTTCAGAATACGCCGTGTCTGTTCCAGGGTCATGCTTTCCACCGCAACTGAGAATCACTATCAACAAGAATGACTCTCAATCACACTTTGACGCAAATCCGTCAACAGCAGGCGACATGCAAAAATTGCAATCCAGGTGTCAGCGCAAGAAAACTTTAGGTACACCTTCACTATTCAGGCAGGACATGATCATCACGCCCGTCCACAGACAGAGTGAAATACTTGCCCCCACCCGGCCGCGCAGCGAGATGACCGGATGCCCCCTAAGTACAGATAAATAAACCGAACGGTGGCACCACATTGCATTGAACATGGCCAGCGTGATCAGCAGCAGTTTGGGGGTCAGGTACGCCCGGCTGCCAATATGCACCGGATCATAAAAAAACAGCACCACACCCGTGACCATGGCGATGGCAAAGGTGATGTGCAGCGGACGGACCATCAACTGCGCGGTGGGGGCCAGGCGAGGCGCCATGCGGGGGTTGAGGATGCCAAGGTCAAACAGCATGTCCATCCCGAAAAACATGGCCATGCTGACGATATGCGCAATGCGGATCAGGTAATGGACCGGCTGCAGCCAGAAGTGCAGCATCCGGCTGTCCATTGCGATCAGGACCTCATAGGGCAATCGCATAAACGCGAGGGGATGGCTGATCATGCGGGTGGTCTCCGTGTGTATCGGACATGACATACCATCCGTTGACATTGATAACAATTATCATTATCAGATTTGTGTAATCAGCCGAAAGGGAATCTGCGATCTGTCGCGGCATTACTGTAATTAAAAAATAAAACATTATGTCGTGACTTGATGATCAGAGAGATGGAAACAGGCATCATGAATAAAAAGTTTTCTATACTGGCACTGGCTATCGCGGCGCTGCCCGTTGGTGTCACTGCGGCGCAGGCGCGTGAATATCCCATTGGCGGTCCTGTCCATGCGCATGACATGGAAATCGCGTCGAGCTACCTGACCGGGATCATGGTGGACCCCATGCCTGCCGGCATGCCCGACAATACCAGGCCCGATACCATCCACCTTGAAACCGACGTCCATGCCACTGCCGATAACGTGTGGGGCTACCCCGACGGGGCGTGGGTGCCGTACCTGACGATCGGGTATTCGCTGACCAAGGACGGCACGCCATGGAAGGCCGAAGGCACGATGCACTTCATGACCGCCAAGGATGGCCCCCATTACGCCGATAACGTGCAGATGGATGGCCCCGGTCGTTATACCGTCGTGCTGACCTATTCCTCGCCCGAGCAGAGCGGTTTCCTGCACCATGTGGACAAGGAAACCGGCACGCCGGGATTCTGGCAGCCGTTTACCGAGAAATTCAATTTCGCCTACCCCCAGAAGTGATCCCCGAACGGGGATAGGACCTCACAGGTCGGAGTAAAGTGATGAGACGGATACTGGACAGCTGGCGCGTGCTGGCATGCGGGATGGTGACGGCCATGGGTCTGTCAGCGGTGATCCCCATGGCACGGGCCGAAACCGTGACCGACCTTGCGGGCCGCAAGGTGGATGTCCCGGCCAGTGTCCATCGCATCATCCTGGGGGAAGGGCGGCTGATCTACGCCCTTGCCCCGCTGGAAAAACAGCATCTTTTTGATCGGATCGTCGGGTGGCAGGGAGAATTCCGCGGCGCGGATACCCAGAGCTATGACCAGTACGTCGCAACCTTCCCGCAGGCTGCGAACGTGGCGCTGATCGGCAAGACCACGGCGGATACGGTCAGCCCGGAACGGGTTCTGGACCTGCACCCCGACCTCGCCATCCTGACGGTGTCCGGCCATGGACCGGGGGCGGCGAGCGAACTAGTCTCGCAACTGGAAAGCGCCCATGTGCCGGTCATCTTTGTCGATTTCCGCGCCGATCCGCTGCATGACACCGTTACGTCCATGCAGATACTGGGAAAGGTCCTGAATCGTGAACACGAGGCGGCGGAATACCTGGCCTTCTATCAGTCGCATCTTAAGCATGTGACCGACCGGGTGGCGTCGCTGCCGCAGGCGCAGCGGCCAAAGGTCTTTATCGAAATGCTGGCGGCCATGCGTGAAAGCTGCTGCCATACGGCGGGCAAGGGCAACATGGGGGCGTTTATTGACGCCGCCGGTGGCCAGAACATCGCCGCCCCGCTGCTGCCGGGATATATCGGCGATATCGATCTGGAAAAAGTCATCTCCGCTGATCCCGACATCTATATAGCCGACGGCACCAAGGGACCGAAGGCCGCTGGGCCGGGCCTGCGCATGGGGGCGGAGGTCACGCCGGACGTCGCGCGCGCGTCCCTGCTGCGGGTGACGGAACGTCCGGGCATTTCCAGCCTGCGCGCGGTCACCACCGGGCATGATTATGGAATCTGGCATTCCTTCTATGATTCGCCATACAATATCCTCGCGGTCGAGGTCATGGCGAAATGGTTCCACCCCGACCTGTTTGGCGATCTGGACCCGGATGCGACGCAGAAGGAGCTGTACGCCCGTTTTCTCCCGGTCAGGCAGGAAGGGACCTTCTGGATCAATGCGCGTCCCTGATGATGACACCGTAACCGCGTTCCACGCCACTTCCCCCGACCTGTCGGATTTCGCCCGGCAGGTGCGCGGGTCCTACCGCATGCTGCTGCGGCGGCGTCTGGGGATTCTGGCGGTCATTGCCGGGTGTATCGTCGCATCGGTCGTGCTTGATTTCTGCCTTGGGCCATCGGGCCTGTCGGTGGGCGCGCTGATCCGCACGCTGCTGCACCCGCATAATGTCTCGGCGGGGCAGAGCGTCATTGTCTGGCAGATCCGCCTGCCATATGCGCTCATGGCCGTATGCGTCGGGGCGGCGCTGGGGCTGGCGGGGGCGGAAATGCAGACCGTTCTGGCCAATCCGCTGGCCAGCCCGTTTACGCTGGGGGTTTCGGCCGCGACGGCGTTTGGCGCGTCCCTCGCCATTATCCTGCAATGGAGACTGCCCGGTGTGCCGGATGCGTGGGTGGTGTCGGCCGATGCCTTCGTGTTTGCCATCGGGTCCGTCCTGCTGCTGGATATGGTGTCGCGCAGGCGCAATGCAGGGACGGGCACCGTTGTGCTGTTTGGTATTGCGCTGGTGTTTGCGTTCCACGCGCTTGTGTCCCTGTTACAGTTTGTTGCCAATGAAGACGCGCTGCAGGATCTGGTGTTCTGGACCATGGGCAGCCTGACGCGGGCAACATGGCCCAAGCTGGGGCTGCTGGCGGCGGCCTGCGTTGTGGTGGCGCCGCTGTCCTTTCGCGCGGCATGGAAACTGACCGTGCTGCGCATGGGGGAAGAACGTGCGGCCAGCCTGGGGGTCGATGTGCCGCAGGTTCGGCGGGGCGCGCTGCTGCGGGTCAGTATCCTGTCGGCGCTGGCAGTGTCCTTTGTGGGGACAATCGGGTTTGTCGGGCTGGTGGCCCCCCATATCGCCCGTCGCCTGCTGGGGGAGGACCATCGTTTCTACCTGCCCGGCAGCATGTTTGTCGGTGCGCTGGTTATGTCGCTGTCTTCGGTGGCGGCGCGCAACATCATGCCCGGTGTGGTGATCCCCACGGGTATCGTTACGGCTCTGGTCGGTATTCCGTTCTTCCTTGCCATTGTCCTGCGCCGGCAGGGGCTGTCATGACCGGCGGCCTGTTTGCGGAACATGTGACCGTCAGATACGGCCGGCGCATCGTTCTGGATGACCTGACGGCAGGACCGTTCCCCAGGGGCAGGGTATCGGCCCTGCTGGGACCCAATGGTAGTGGCAAGTCCACCTTGCTGCGTGCCATGGCGGGATTGGGGGAGGCGACGGGACGGGTCATGCTGGGGCCGGACGAGCTTTCAGGCATGTCGCTGGCGCAGCGCACGCGGCGTTGCCTGTACCTGCCCCAGACCCTGCCGGCCACCGTGCACCTGCAGGTGCTGGAATCCCTGCTTGCGGCCCAGAACGCCACGGGTGTGATGCCGGAAGTCACGGGCAGCGACGAAATTGACGCGGCCCTGCACATGCTGGACATATTCGGCATAGCGGATCTGGCCATGCAGTATATGGATGAACTGTCGGGCGGCCAGCGTCAGCTTGTGGGGCTGGCGCAGGCATTGGGGCGGCATCCGGATGCCCTGTTACTTGACGAACCCCTCAGTGCGCTGGACCTGCATCATCAGTTTGCCGTCATGGATGTACTACGTCGTGAGACCGAACGGCGTAACATCGTGACGGTCATGGTGCTGCATGACCTGAATATTGCCGTGCGCATGACGGATTACGATGTCATCCTGCGCAATGGTAAAATTATTGCAGCCGGCCCTCCACTTGATGTCATTACGCCTGATACACTAAGCCAGACCTATGACATTGTTGCCCGTGTTGAAACGTGCAGTCGTGGACTGCCGCATGTCATGGTGGACGGGCTAAGCTAGGGATTCCGTTGTTACGGAAACGGGCAGGGGAAAGGCAGGATGTGGGCGCATCCTGCCTTCTGTTTATTTATGCGCAATAATCATATAATTGTTACAAATAATGTAATATTCCTGAACACATTCTGTTGGCCGGGTGCCGCGGCATGGGTGATGTCACATAAATCTGAATGACGGGCGGGGCGGTTGGACAGGTATACAACTGATGCGTGTATTACTTGTATATGATTTCTGACCGGGATTAATGCCGGCTCTGTCATTTATGTAATAACACACGCCATGACCGGAATGCGCCATAAGTGGTGCAGGCTGTCCGCGATGATGTCCATATTTATATGTATATGGATATGTCAGTATGGCCCATCCTGGATGTCGTTATTTTAATATGTAATAACTGAATATTTTACGTTTGGATGTTGTGATAACTTCGGGCCGTAGCATTAAAATCAAATGAAAGAAAAGAAATTTCCATCATCCGTCAATGTGGCTGATGGCATGATATTCACTTTACATGATATTGAAAATAAACGGACTTCTGTCGATATGAAAAATTTTCCTTTTTTATATTGATTCTGGCATTTTGTTTTCATTCCGGATCGTTTATTACAGCAATCGTATGGGGAATTCCGGCTGCATTTTTTATATGATGTATTTGTAAAATAATGAAAATTCATTAACAAAAATTAGTAAAATTCGAAGTTGCGATAAATCTGTTCAATGGTTCCAGAGAAAAAATTGCATATCCTGCATGAATGCGATAATGGACGAGGTTATTGGCGTGTAATCAGGCGTGTGGGAACATGTGGACACACTGATATGCAACCTGTGCTGGCGTTGGTCGCGTGTGCGCCTGTAAGAGCCTGATCCGAAAGTTTTTGAACAATACCAGCCTGTTGTGATTCATCCGTCTTTACGAAGAGATGGAGTGAATGGTGACATGGACTGGTATTGCCCGACGTGAACATAGCCGGGAAGGACTGCGATATCCATCGGATATGATGGACGGGGAATGGGCTTTGATCGTGCCATTTGTGCCCCCTGCGAAACGGGGCGGTCGCCCTCGCACGACGGATATGCGCGAGGTGGTCA
>NZ_NKTX01000104.1 GCF_003207815.1 Komagataeibacter oboediens
TCAGCATGAAGGCCATCGTGAACCCGTTTCTCAGAAAGGGGTCGTTTTTGGCTGCCTGTCCCCCTTCCGAAGGGGTCACTTTTCCATGCCGCTTAACACTCTATGTCCTACCCAGACAGCCACCACGTTCGGTAACGCCTGTACGGTCATCCTGTAGCGCCTGGTGGGCATGCTGCAACATGTGAGTCGCTGAATGACCGTTTGAACTCCGTTGTGTCTTGAGCAGATTGCGGTCTTGCCCGGTTTTTCTGGCGTTGCAGGTGTCGGGCGAGCGCGGAGCGGGAGCCCCGTAGGGCGCCGAAGGTGCCGACGCAGGCGGGGAGGATGCGTTTATCGTATTGTCATATGATATTTTCACACCGAAGGCGTGTCCGTTTAGCGCAGCCCGGAAAGGGCGAGCAGGGGGATGCCGGGTGGGAGATCGCGCGAAGCGCGATCGGGGCGGCCGTAGGCCGCGAGCCGGCGGGGGCAGAGCCCCCAAGAGGCGGTGATCAAATTTAAATTTGGAATTTTTAGGATTTGAGAAATTATCCACAGGATGAGAAACCAAAGACGGTGTTAAATATGTGTTAGATTCTGTGTTAAGGGATTCCAATGGGTCCATAAGCAGATGATTTAAAAAGATAAATTATCATAATTCCGCTGTTTTGGTATTTAAAACCCCGAATCTTGGTATTTAAAACCCCGAATCTTGGTATCTGAAACCCCGAATCTTGCTTCCGGTATTTAAAACCCCGAATCACTTGACACGGGTATCTGAAACCCCGAACGTAAGTTATGGTATCTGAAACCCCGAATCAGCCAGTTGTTTATGAGGCTCTTTTACCGGAGCGTCATCCTCAGCATGACCTGTTCATCTGCGACGTGGCAGATGCGGTACTTAAGGATGTGATGCCCCAAATGGAGCATCCGTTCTATTCCTTGTCCAAAAAACCTGAGACTTCCATTCGCCGCTATGAGCATAATGGGCAATGGCTGGAAATCACGCCAAGCGTGAAGGGTCTTGCTACAATCTACGACAAGGATATTTTGATCTACTGCATTTCACAGATCATGGCGAAGCTAAAAGCCGGGGAGAAGGTATCGCAACGGGTGCGGATCAGCAGCCGTGACTTACTTATCTTCACCAATCGCGGTACGGCAGGTAAAGACTATAAGGCTCTCATCGAAGCCCTCGACCGCCTTGAGGGAACCCGTATCCGCACCAACATTGTCACAGGCGACGAAGAACAGGTGGACGGTTTTGGCCTGATCGACGCTTCATCCATCCGCCGTAAACTCGGCCTCGACGGCCGCCTGTTGCATTGCGAAATCAAGCTGTCGGATTGGGTCTTTAACGCAATCAAGAGCAATGATGTTCTGACACTACACCGTGATTATTTCCGGCTACGCAAACCGTTGGAACGACGCGTTTATGAACTAGCCCGCAAGCATTGCGGTCAGCAAACAGCATGGAAAGTCTCTCTTGAGATTCTGTTGAAAAAATCAGGCTCTCAAAGCCCAGAAAAGCTATTCCGACAGATGATAAAAAATCTCGCAGCGAGCGATCATCTGCCAGATTACCGTGTCGAATTCGATCTCCAGAAAGACATGGTAACATTTATCAATCGCGGCACGATGAAAGCTGCCGAGCCCGCAGCAGAGGCTTGGATGGGCGCGCTCGATCCTGATATTTACGGGGATGCTCGGAACGTCGCACCAGGTTGGGATGTACACCATCTCGAAAGAGAATGGCGTATGTGGCTGGGTGATAACGAGATCGCCCCGAAGAATCCCGAGCGGCATTTCATCAAGTTCTGCGAGACGTGGTTTGCTAAGCGCGGTCAACCCTGATTGTGCAAATATACAAGCATACTTCTACGTGAAATAGGGGTCAGCGCTCTCCAAAAGGATGGCGCCCGTGCTTACGCATCAGGTCATCAATGGCTTCCCCAATCAAACCCTGAATAGTTGTATCAGTATCAAGGGCGAGTTGATGTAGTCCTTTGCTAACCGCTGGGGAAAAATATCCTACCACAGCCCGCTTACCTTCTCTCGGATTGCGCGGGCGGGCTTTCTCTACCACTGCTTGCGCTTCCGGTTCCACAACCGATGGCGCGACCGTCTTTTTGAGACCAGCAAACCGACTCATGCTGTACGTCCTTAACTTAGAAATTTGCTAACGTGTTTTTGTATCATCTTGTTTGTGTGATGGCATGTTAACTTGATCACACACCCAATTCCACAACCGTGCCACATCAGCAGCAGCCTTGCTTTCCGGCTCCGCTTCCTGCGCAGTCTGACCGGAACCAACGCTATGATGAAAAATCGCACGCTCTGACAAGACAACAGGAGCAACAGGGATGCCGAACTGCGCCACGACCGCAGCCGCCTCTCTATAAACTTGAGGCGCACGAGGAGGCCCTGCAGTAAAAATCACAAAGGCAGGCTTGCCACTGGCTCGCACAAGTTCTGCCGTTGTTCTGACAGCATCCATATCGAAAGCGCGTGGTCTACATGGAATCAATAAGAAGTCAGCGACACGGCACGCCTCACGCGCCATAATATCGGCATGAGGCGGGGTATCTATTATTGATAGCTCTGCGCCTAGTTCAGAGGCTTGCTCCAGCTTTCTTGATAACAAGGCGTGGGCTGCACAATCCACCACATCCGGGTCGGCATCCCCTCGCCACGCTTTCCATGAACTTGCAGTCGCTTGAGGGTCTGTATCGAGGATAAGAGAAACGTATCCAGCGGCACTGGCACTGGTCGCCAGGTGCAGGGCAAGCGTCGTCTTCCCAGCCCCCCCCTTCTGACTAATGATCGCGATTGTTTTCATGCCATCATGTTTCCGTGTTAACATATTAACTCATTATCATGATATTTTGATAACTCAATATCTAACTCACAAAAAACGAATAATTTAATCGAACCGAACATTTCATATATCTCCAGCCGATGTGTTGGCACTCATTTCAATGTCATCGTGTTAACATGAGAGCATGAGAGCATGAGAGCATGAGAGCATGAGAGCATGAGAGCATGAGAGCATGAGAGCATGCTGACATCATATTTGCTCTATATACAATAGCCTAATAATGTTCTGGCTGATCCGCAATGAGAGCTGTCAAGTCCCGACCTTCATTGATCAGAGGGCAGGCGGCAGATGAGCGAGGATCTTGAGATACCGGGTCACGTGCCGCAGTTCGTCTAGCTGCTCGGTCGAAGTCAGTAACTCGCATTGTCCTGCCTGCCATAGCCCGAGCAGATACGCTGGCAGGGATTTTTCAAAAAGCAGGGCACTGATGAGAAGATTGGTCTTGGTGGCCAGACGCACGCTTTAGCTGGACTTGTCTGTTGCCAGCGTGGCGGTCACGGCCTCACCGATCAGGTCCTCCAGCGCGTCCGGCTCCATATCTGCGAACCCACTCCGGGCTTCCGCCATCGTCCTGTCGAACACACGCCAGCGCACTGCCTCCTCGATGAAGCGCGACAGGTCGCCTTTCTTCATGCCATGCTGCGCCAGGAAACCACGTACGGCGATATCGGTTTCGCGGGAGACCGAAACCGTCCAGCGGACCATATCAGTCGACATGTCGGTGCTTATACGCTTGTTGTGATTTCCCTTTCGCAAAATGCATTACCCCCACATTTTCCGTGCGATATCCTGCTCCTCGGCGCCGACGGCATCGGCGTAGATGGCGGTGGTGGAGAGCTGGGCATGGCCGAGCCATTTCTGCACCATGTTGAGGGGGATGCCGCTGGAGACGGCGGCGACACCGAAGGCATGGCGCAGGCCCTTGGGGGACGCGGCCGGGCCGGACAGGCCGGCGGCGTCCATGACCGCATGCACCGCCCGCCAGCCGGTCATGCGGGACCAGGGCCACAGCCGGGCGGCCGATCCACGGCCCCGCCGGCGCTGCGCCTCGCGGATGCCATGCACCAGATCCAGGGCCTCGAGCAGGGACGGGGGCACCGGCACGGCGCGATAGATCCCGTCCTGGCGCTTCTTGAGCGTGGCGAACACCAGCACGCCACCGGCCAGGTCCACCCGGTCCGCCGTCAGGGCAAGGGCCTCGGACAGGCGGCAGCCCGACCAGGCCAGGGTCATGCACAGCGTGCGGGCCTCGCGCGGCGCCTGCTCGGCCGCGCGCAGGAACCGCGCCCGCTCGGCGACCGTGAGGTATTTGCGGCTCCCGTCGCGGTCGAACAGCTGCATCCCGCCGGGGGCGCCTGCCGTGGTCACCCGCTGTCCCGGTTTTGAGGTGCCGCTCATCCGGCCGTCCTGTCGCGGTAACCCCGTCGGCGCTTGGCCCGGAGCTGGCGGGCGAGGGCGTCGCGCGCCTGCCCGGCATCATGATGCAGTTCGCAGACCTGCCGGCCGGCCGTCCCGATCCGTCCCCACTGCCGCACCAGGGCGGTACCGCCGAACAGGTCGGGCTGCAGCGACAGATGGTAGAAGCGCCAGCAGTTGGCGGCCGGGTCCACGCGCACCAGCGCCGCCGTTTCGGGGAACAGCGACAGCTGGCGAGGCGGCCGGACAGAGGCCTTCGGGGCGCGTTTGGGCATATGATCCCGAAAAGTGTAACACATGTCCCCCGCCCAGGACAGGAAAACCGCTGCAATCGCGGGACAGGCCGGCCGGTTTCAGGCCTGGCCTGTTACACTATTGCCCATAGTGTACCCTCCCAAACCCTCCCTGCGGGAGGCTTCGGTAACGTACACCCATATAGTGTATCATATCATGGGCCTGCTGCCCCTTGAGACGTTATCACTCTCAATCCAACAAAATTCGGCAACTGGGGGAGGGGAAACGTCCGTTTTCGGACGAAACAATTGGCGAAGCGGATATCAATACACAACTGGACAAAATTTTAGAAAAATTAACGGGAATGGTAAAATATAAATATATATTATCAATAAATTATTTATATATAAAAATAATATACAGTTGTAATATTTTTAATGAAATTCAAAAAAGGTTCTTTTGAATATAATTTGTGAGTTCTTGATGAAACCGAAAGAATATACTGATTTTCCGGATATCATTGATAATCCTCGATCTGACGGCAAGCAGCCTATGCGAACAGCTATACGCAACCTTGCAAGGGAAGTCTGCAGACAAAATAGTCAACAGCAAAACTTAGCTGGCCTGTTCAGTCAGCCTTTTGCAGAATTAAAGAATAGCAACTCGCGTTATTTATTGCCGAATGCAATGAAGGAAGGTTTTCGGAATGCCTTTTCATTTGATCGAAACATAAATTTTTATGACGAAGTAGATATTATAATTCCGGTGGGAGCCGATAAAAATGACGTATTCCCACTCAAACGTATCGATTATTTAGCTACCAATACAGAAAATAAAAGGTGTGTTGTCATAGAATTGAAAACGAGCATGGGGCTTGACGGTTATGCAGCATCTCTGATTGAATTCATGCTTTTGCACTCCAATAAAAACATAACTCTGAATAAGAGAAAAAATACATTCAATGAATCTCTAAATAATATGCCAATTCATGGAATGGATATTCTTCATATATTATGTTCTGTTAATTTCCCTGATCACATAGAGCAATGGGCACCTTTGCTGACACGCGGAACTCCTCTTGAAAATAAAATCGAAACCCTACTGACATTTGAGCCATTTCGTTGCCCGAGCGATGGACAAATGCCATCACCTCAAGACACAAGCAATTATATTAATGATTTTATGACGAGGGTAATGACCTGGCTGGAGACAGGAGACTTGTCTTGTCAATAGACCGGGATAAGCTCACTACTATTAAGACTACTAGCAGCCTGTCGGGTTGGGGTACCCAGTGAAGGGGTAAGGTTGTAAGGTGGTGAGATGAGCAGTTTCATCCCGTTTGACCGGTCTCAGCCGTATCTTCTGCCGCCTGATCTGAAGTCGTGGCTTCCTGCTGACGATATGGCGCATTTCATTGTCGCAGCCGTTGAGCGGGTTCCGATGAGTGCGTTCTGCGTGCCAGTGCGCACGGGAGGCAAGGCACAGTACCATCCGCGCCTGATGCTGGCCCTTCTGATCTTCAGCTATGCGAACGGGTTGTTTTCCTCACGCCGGATCGAGCGGGCGACATAT
>NZ_NKTX01000105.1 GCF_003207815.1 Komagataeibacter oboediens
TCGGCCAACTGTCTATCGAACTCTCAGCAGAACAGCCTCAACGTTCTTGTTGGGTTCACTCTAAGCGTACGTAAAGTACACTTTCGTGTCGTGACCCCTGTATCCGCTCACCACGTCATGGAAAATTCGTGGATGGATATATTCGGACTAAAAAACTTATCATCGACATTGAGGTGAGTCGTAGCTTCTGTGCCAGGCCCGCTGCAGGAGCCAGTTTACGCCGTCTGATAGCGTAATCAGGGGCAGGCTTCGCCGCTTACAATTTGCATAGAACTTGATGCTCATGGTGCAATGTGATCGATGTAGGCAACGTAACGCAATATATAATTCAGCTTTCGATACGCCATATTTTGCCGATTGCATAAAGACTTACACTCCGGCAATATTATTCGGTAAAAATATAGCGGAGAGGCTTTATCATGGACCAATCAGACGACCTATCCCCGGCAATTGTAATTGCCATGAGCGACATCGTGGCAGCGCATCTCGGCAATACCAATACTTCTCTGCCGACAGAACACGTCCCGGCGTTTATCCGTGATGTCTACGCTGCTATCCGCGAAACAACACCGGTCCCAGAGAAAAACGCCAGCATTCCGGCCCAGCAGCCCGCAGTTCCAGTCGCGCAGTCGGTATTTCCTGAATACATCGTCTGTCTGGAAGATGGCAAAAAACTCAAAATGCTCAAGCGTCACCTGCAGACAAGGTATGGGATGACGCCAACGCAATACCGAGAGAAATGGCAGCTTCCTATGGATTATCCCATGGTTGCTCCGGAGTATGCCAAAATGCGGGCGGCTCTGGCGCGAGACGCGGGCCTTGGACGTAAGATTTTGGTGCCCCCGACCGCTCCCGTGGACGAGGCACCCGCAGCACCTTCTGTCGATAGTGCAGCGAAAGAAATATCGGTCGATACTGCTGAGGCCGTAGTACCCACCAAAAAAACCATTTCGCGGCGATCCAGGTCGTCGGCAACTGAATCTGGATCTTCCGCAGCGTCGCCAAAGAAAATGCCTCGTTCCAAGGCCTCAGCGAAACCGCGTGCGGTACGGAAAACCGGCACGAAAGCAAAAGGGGCCAAGGTCTGACTGATCAGCCCGGCCTATCGGGCGTGGTTATAAGGCAACCAGGCATCCACGCATCACTCGAACTTCAGGATGACCAGATGGTGAATGTCCACGAGGAAGATGGTCGAGTTATCATTGAGCCAGTTCGCGCCACACCGCTCAAACTGGAAGACCTCGTCGCCGGGATTACCGATTTGAACCAGCATGAGGAAATTGACTTTGGACAGTCTGTAGGTGACGAAAGCTTGTGAGCACCAAATCCCAGGTCACGTGGGTTCCTGACTGCGGCGATATTGTCTGGTTGGAATTTGACCCTCAGGCAGGGCGGGAACAGGCTGTGCATCGGCCAGCGGTGGTTCTCAGCCCTGCGAGTTATAATGCCAAAGCGGGGATGATGCTTTGCTGCCCTACGACCACTAAAATCAAAGGCTATCCGTTTGAAGTGGTCGTGATCGGAAAACCCGCCAGTGTGGTGCTCTCGGATCAGATGAGAAGTCTGGATTGCCGGGTGCGGAGCGCGAAGCTCAAAGGAAAGGTCTCAGCGAAGGAACTTGAGGCAGTTCGTCAGCGCGCCAGATTATTGGTTGGTTGAGGAAAATAAAGAATCCCGCACATTTCGAGGTAGTCAAACATGTCCTGTCGGGCTCCCTGATGTGTGTTGTAGGCTCGATGCCGGACGCGCTTGGGCGATGAGCAATCGATTACGTTCCGCACCATCATACAGGGCGAGGGCGGTAATTTTTCCTGTCATGATTAAGGGTAAGGTGGAAACCTTAATTACTGGTATTGGGTGCAGAACCTTGCGCAAGGTTCTGTCTTTTGTGCGGATTCATAGACGGGAACCGGAGATGAAAGCTCTTCAGGCTGGGAATATGGATCAACTGACAGACTGCTTTCGCCACCGAATCCATATGTCTTATAATATTTGTTATGCCAACAATGTCTTTGTACCGATAAGTACGAATGGACGAAAGCTATGCCGGGCGTCTTCCCGGTCCCTGATAGCGAGAGCCGGTCAGACGCATTGCTTTCCGGTGACGTGCGACCAGTCTCTCATGTTATCGTCAGGGAATGGTCACAGCTTTGATACAATCACCCGACTGCCGCGTCCGCCACGTGTAGTCCGCGGTTCAGGCCGACTTCTCCCGCAGCGTGCGGGCCGCGCGTACCATATTGACGAGTGCCGGGATGACCTCGTTCCACTGGCGCGTCTTGAGCCCGCAATCCGGATTCACCCACAGACGTTGTGCTGGAATGCGCTCATTCGCTTTCTCCATCAAAGTAACCATCTGCGCTTCGGTGGGGATGTTGGGTGAGTGGATGTCGTAGACCCCCGGTCCAATCTGATTCGGGTAGTTGAACGTCTCGAAGACATCAAGCAACTCCATGTCGGAGCGCGAGGTTTCAATGGTGATAACGTCTGCATCCATGGCAGCGATGGCGGCGATAATGTCGTTGAACTCTGAATAACACATATGTGTGTGGATCTGGGTTTCATCAGCGACACCATTGGCTGCAATGCAGAAGGCCTCCACCGCCCACGTCAGGTAGTCCTGCCATTGCGATTTGCGCAGCGGCAGGCCCTCACGCAAGGCAGCCTCATCAATCTGGATGACGCGGATACCGGCCTTTTCAAGGTCCAGGACCTCATCCCGGATGGCGAGCGCAAGTTGAAAGCATGAGGCCGAGCGCGGCTGGTCATCTCGGACAAAAGACCAGTTAAGAATCGTGACTGGCCCAGTCAGCATGCCTTTCATTGGTTTGTCGGTAAGGGATGCTGCGTAGCTGATCCACTCTACCGTCATTGCCTTGGGGCGGCTGATATCTCCGAACAAGATCGGCGGTTTCACACAGCGCGAACCGTAGGACTGAACCCATCCATTCTGGCTGAACACATACCCCTCAAGCTGCTCACCGAAATATTCGACCATGTCGTTGCGTTCCGCCTCGCCGTGGACCAGCACGTCCAGACCCAACTTTTCCTGCTCGCGCACTGCATGTTCGATTTCACGACGCATGGTTGCCTTATATGTTCCTTCGTCAATTTTTCCGGATTTGAACTGACTGCGCGCGAGACGGATTTCTCTGGTTTGGGGAAAAGAGCCGATGGTGGTGGTCGGGTAAAGCGGCAGTTGCAGCAGTGCGGCCTGTTTTGCTGCGCGAGCAGCAAATTCACTCCTCCGACGGCCAAGCGATTCAGTGATGGCCGCAATGGCATTTTTTACATCCGGATTGTTTACGCGGGGCGAACTGTGGCGTGAGTCCAGCGCAGCCCGATTGGTAACCAGTTCTGACGTCACAGCAGAACGCCCCCGGTCAAGAGCAAGGGCCAGCACGCGGATTTCGTCCAGCTTCTGCACGGCAAAAGCCAGCCACGAGCTGATCTCGGCGTCCATCTTCTCTTCGGCCGCCAGATCCACAGGCACGTGCAGCAGGGAACAGGACGGCGCGATCCAGAGCCGGTCTCCCAGCAGCTTTGCCACAGGTTCCAGCCAGTCCAGCGTCGCTTCCAGGTCCGTCTTCCAGATATTTCGGCCATTGACGATCCCAAGGGAAATTATCCGATCTGGCGGGCTCGTCTTTACCAGTTCAGAGACCTCCTCCCGCGCATTAATGGTATCGAGATGCACGCCCTGCACGGGGAGCCTGCTCACCAGGGCCAGATTTTCGCGCAGCTGACCGAAGTACGTGGCCAGCAGCAGTTTGACCCGGCGGGTATCAAGCGCCTGATAGGTCTGCACAAAAGCATTCTGCCACGATGCATCCAGTTCCGTTACCAGAACCGGCTCATCGATCTGCACCCACCCGGCACCCGCCTGAGCAAGCGCGTCGAGCAGTCTGGCATATACGGGCAACAGTCGCGGCAGCAGATCCAGCTTGTCCGAACCATCTTTGGCCTTACCGAGTGCAAGATAGGTTATCGGGCCGATAATGACCGGCTTCGTCCGGATACCCTGCTTCCGCGCTTCGTCCAACTGGCTCAGCAACCGCGAAGCATCAAGGGTAAACGTCGTCTCGGCATCAAATTCCGGAACGATATAATGATAGTTTGTATCGAACCATTTAGTCATTTCACCGGCGGCGACACCGCCGCAGCATCCGGTGTTTTCTTCACCAACCGCTGCTGAGCGACCGCGGGCAACCCGGAAATAATTATCGAGTTGGTCACCATGGAAGTCACGCACACGGGTGGGCAGGTTTCCGAGCATGAAGCTCATGTCCAGCATCTGGTCGTAAAAGGAAAAATCACCGACCGGTGCGAGATCCAGACCAGCCTGATCCCGCCAGTGGCGTACGCGTAGTTCCGTGCCAACCTGCTCCAGCATGGCGAGGGAAGACTGGCCTTTCCAGTAAGCTTCAAGGGCGAACTTGAGTTCACGTTTGAAGCCGATGCGAGGGAAGCCGAGATTATGGGTCGTAACCATGAAGATTTATCCAGATGATGTATGGCTTCTGGAAGATAGGGTTTCGGATATATGAAGAAAAATGATATGTTTTCATAGATGTATAAACGGCAATCATATATGGTGCGTAGAACATGAGTATTCTTGAGCGCAGCCATTTGGCGATCATTCAGGAAGTTGCGCGCGAAGGCTCATTGACGGCTGCAGGAGCGCGCCTCAATCTGACCCAGCCTGCGCTTAGTCATTCCATCCGCAAGCTGGAAAGCCAGCTTGGCGTGAAGATATGGCAACGTGAAGGACGCTCTCTCGTGCTCACTCAGGCGGGAGAGTGGCTCCTGTCTCTTGCCAACCGTCTCCTTCCACAATTCACGCTGGCAGAAGATCGGCTTGAACAGTTCGCCCTTGGCGAGCGCGGAACGCTTCGCATCGGGATGGAGTGTCATCCCTGCTATCAATGGCTTTTGAAAGTAGTGTCGCCCTATCTGGAAAGATGGCCCAAGGTAGATGTAGATGTGCGCCAGAAATTTCAGTTTGGCGGAATAGGTGCGCTATTCAGCAACGAGATCGATATTCTTGTGACCCCGGATCCGCTCTACAAGCCAGGCCTTAAATTTACGCCGGTTTTTGACTATGAACTGGTACTAGTTGTAGGCTCCGAACATCCTTTGCGAAATTCACAGTATGTTTTGCCAGATCAGCTCATTGGCGAAATACTGATTACATACCCCGTACCGTCAGAGCGCCTCGATATCTATACTCAGTTTTTGCAACCCGCAGGCATAGCCCCGCGACAGCAGAAGCAGATAGAAACGACCGATATCATGCTTGTCATGGTATCACATGGCCGCGGTGTTGCAGCACTTCCACGATGGCTTGTCGAAGAATATGCCTCTCGCTTTGAGCTTTATCCTGTTAAACTTGGTATAAACGGTATTGCGAAACAGATCTTTCTTGGTCATCGCGAGACGGATGAAGACATTCAATATTTACGCGATTTTATAGAACTCGCGGGTATGAATCAGTGAGTCAAGACATGCCTGACTGTACGGGGTCATAAAGAATAGAAAATGATAAGCACTGCTGGACCTGGCGACAGATGGATAGCGTGATCCGTGCCTGACGCAGTCACTTTTTTAGTGCCGACAGGTGAGTCGATGCGTCTTTCTCCTGTCCCGGAGTTCACGACGGAGACACGAAATAAAGTCATGGTAAACGCTGAAAATTTGTCCGTGGACCAACCGGTCGGCGATCTCTGTATCGTAGAAATTCTCTGTTCCTATCTCACAACGCATACTGCCGACAGGATTCTAAGAGCCTGATCCGAAAGTTTTTGAACAATACCAGCCTGTTGTGATTCATCCGTCTTTACGAAGAGATGGAGTGAATGGTGACATGGACTGGTATTGCCCGACGTGAACATAGCCGGGAAGGACTGCGATATCCATCGGATATGATGGACGGGGAATGGGCTTTGATCATGCCATTTGTGCCCCCTGCGAAACGGGGCGGTCGCCCTCGCACGACGGATATGCGCGAGGTGGTCAATGCGATGCTCTACATAGCCTCGGCCGGGTGCG
>NZ_NKTX01000106.1 GCF_003207815.1 Komagataeibacter oboediens
TCGCAGGTAGTACCGCGTCCCTATCTCTTAAATCGCTCATGCTTCATAGCTGAACAAGACCAGAAGTATTCAGCAAGGCGTCAGTCGCCGGGAGCTTACTTTCCACCGTTGGATCCGCGAGGGACGATGGGAAGCGATGAACCATATTCTCGTGATCCTGTCGCGTGAGCAGGACGGGCGAGACGCCACGCCTTCGGTAGGTATTATTGACAGCCAGTCGGTTAAAACTACTGAAAACGGCGGTCCACGCGGTTATGACGCGGGTAAGAAGATCAGGGGCCGCAAGCGGCATATCACGACCGACACGCAGGGTCATGTCGTGGCAGCCGTCGTGCATCCCGCCGACATTCAGGATCGTGACGGTGCGCCGCTGGTAGCGATCAGAATACGCTCATTATTCCCCTGGCTTCGCCACCTGATCGGTGACGGCGGGTATGCTGGCGAGAAGTTGCGTAATGCGCTGGCTGAACTCGGCCGCTGCCGTCGCCTCACGAAGGATGTCGAGGCAACACTCTCGTCATCCTGCGCGTGGTTGATGATCGCCCATATCCGCAGAGTTCTGCGGAAAATCAATCAAACCGCTTTCTGATTCAGGCTCTCAGATATATGCAACCCATTATGATAAGGCCGCTCTCTTCTTGAGCTTTCTCAACTTCGCCATCGCAAAACTTTGGATCAGATCTTCGGTCAGTAGGACTTGGCATTTTTGTAAAGAAGGACAACTCCGTTTGTTGCCAAGTTCCGATAACTTTACAAAGATCTGTAGCCTTTTCCTTCAAATTTGGATTTTGTTTTTTCCTTCAGGGAAGGATGATAACGATCGATATCACGCAGTTCAGGAGAATCAATGATATTAGATATTAATTTCGTGTCATTCCTATATATTTCATATACCCAGTCTGCATTAATAATTACATCCAAGAACCTGTTTTTTGTCATTAAATAAAACAATGTCTCAGGAGAAAGGGGTACTTTCCGCTTCATCATATCCTTCACTTCATCGTACATTCCCTTAAATGTAGAAATCTCTTTTTGTGTCATTATCAAGAATTGATCATTAAAGGTGATCTTCCTGCCTCCGGGTATATATTCACCGGTGTAAGCATTCTTGTAAAAATATACGGGAGCATTCCCATCATATGTTTCGCCTCGCTCACTGATTCCTTGAGCTTTTGGTATATAAATTTTGCCATCTTCAGCTTGGGGTAGTACTCTATTGTAGAAAACTAAATCTGGCCGCATTAATACACAGGCATCATATGATAGAGAATTTTCATTTGAGAACTTCAGAAATTCTTCAATTGCTCCAGACATATTATAAAACATGGATAGGACTCGTGCAGGATTGAGCTGAAAAAGCCATTCATCTCTTCCACTGACAGAATCTGCTTCTTCTTCAAAAAAAGAAAATTTCAAATCATGGGTTTTGTAGTTTTTTATGCAATCGCTGTAAGTTTCAATGAAGTCACCAATTTCAGCTGGGAAAACTGAATCTTTCGCGGACTTCGGGTTCTCCATCAGGAAGCCGTCTTTATCGAATTTTCCATAATGGCTATTGCTGGGCCTATCTGTATAAGACGGACCGAAATAATATACATCACCATTATTTGGTTTTATAATGTGTTTCTTTATACTTTTTGACGGCAAAGAATAATTGCGAATCATTCCATAAAAAATGATGGCAACTTTAGTATTTTTCAGACCTTGCATCATTTTTTTGTCCTCATTTGTAAGATATGTTATAGACTTTTTTTGCTATTTTATTTTTAGAATCTTCAAAAAATGCAATTCTATCTTTTTCAAATTTTTTCTTCATTTTTGGAATTAGAATTAATTTATAAATCGGCAAAATAACCCGACCGGGGATAGTTAAACCCTTTATTTTGTCATTTCCAGAGAAATGATTTTCGTGGCATTCGCCTTCTTCATTAAATTCTTCTATTTCTCTTTCAATTTCATCTTTAGTTCCTGAATTTTCCTGTAATATTTTATTAGACTTTTCAATCTTATCCAGGAATATGCTCCTATAATTTGCAGGAGACGTTGTATGTAATTTTGCCCATTGATTATAATGAATGCAGATGTAATCTACCCAGTCAAACGTAAGGTAATCAGATCGATCTTGCGTAAGAACCTTGATATAATTGGCATCAGCTATAATGAATTCATTTTCAAGAACTTTTAATGAATCAATAGTACCTCTTGTATCATTGTGAAAGTCAAGTATGTAGTCATGATTATTATTCTTCAGGAAGGAAGTATATATATGTTGCTCAACACCTATTCTGGTATTGAAATTTACCTCCCTGAAGTTTGATCCCTTTTTGTGTGGGTTTACCTTATAAAACAGCGTGTCACTGTAGGACATCAAAGGGACATCCCATATATTACGGACATCACTCAGCAATCCAAAATTAAACCAGTCGCTATAGTGATATGGTAATCTCTCGACACAAAACGGATTTACGGTGAAGAGGTTACATATCATAACCCGTTGTTTTAGAATGGACCTAAACCGTCTGGGTCTATCTACATTTTCCAAATACAGGCTTAGAAAGTTCTTGTTCAGGAAAATAACATCACTTCTGATACGCAGAACGTATTTACGGCTTGCTGCATTTAAACCAGCTTTTGCTGCATTGATCATGAAGCTCGAGTTATTTGGTCCATCTGTAGGCTTGATGGGCGGCAAAGGTATGGTAGGTTCAGCCAGAACTACGTCATCACAAATATAATCTATCACATTAACAGCATTGGAAGCGATCACATTTGGTTCATGCCAATGTGATATTTTATATCTTTCCCTTCCTGTTCGTTCATGCTGGGGTATGCTTTCCATTACTTCATTGGTTGATATGGAAAGAATAATTTCTGCATCAGGGAACAAGTCCCTCCAATGCCGACTGTGATTTGCTATCTGTACAATATTTCCAACATGCAATGGCCCTTGCATGATAATTGATAAATTTTCTGATATAGATTTAAAATTGTCTTTCAAGCCCTCATCTCCTCTATATAAGCCATACCTTATTAGTCTGGCGACAATCAGTACGCCCGATCTTTGCCATAAATTCAGTTTGCGAAAACAAAATAATGCATTATTGTCCTTTTTTCCATAGCAACCTTCCCGGCTGACGCAAAAAGCAATCTGAGCAGTTTTTGCCGGATGCTCCTGTAAATATGCATGGCAGTCCATGGGGGATACTTGAGTATAAGGTGTTGTGCTGACAGAAATAAATAATTTGATCAATTAAAATAATAGTATTAAATGAAATTTTAGGATACTTTTTTACTTTAAAAAAGAAAAAAATTGATTCTATATTGTCATTATGTGTTTTAATATTTCATGGACTATCATGATAGGAAGCTATCTAATCTCCGGCATCTATTTTGTAAGCTGAAGAAACATATTCCGCGGATTGCAATAATTTATCTTTTCGAGGCTGACAGGGGGGATCCTCATGCTTCGCTTGCCAAGACGTGGATCTGCGTCAGGCACGCAGGGTGGCTTTCCTCTGGCAGGCTATCGCGCGTGTTTTCATGAATAGTCTGACTCAGAAGTGTCTGATGGTTCGATCAGAGGTGACCCCCGTTTTTCGGACAGGGTGATAAGCTATAATCCGACCTGAGAGAGGGTGGACTTATGGGCAAGGCTACGTAGAAACGGTATTCGGGTGAGTTCAAGTCGCGGGTCGCGCTGGAGGCGATCCGGGGTGAGTAGACGCTGGCGGAACTGGCGTCGAAGCACGGCGTGCATCAGACGATGATCGCCCAATGGAAGCGCCAGGCGATCGAGAACATGGCGAGCCTTTTTTCTGGCCAGGCAGCACCGGAAGCGACGGCCAGCCCGGTCAACGTGGAGAAGCTGCATGCGAAGATCGATTAATTTCTGGTGAAACGTGATTTTTTGCGCGATGCCTCTGTTCGGTCGGGCGTGATCAGAGGCGGCAAATGATCGACCCAAAACGGCTTTGGCTTTAGGTCGTGCGGCAATGCACGTCGCTGCAACTCAACCGATCGGGCCTCTACTACCGGCCTATGCCGGAGAGCGAGACGAATCTGGAACTGATGCGGCTGATCGACGCGCAGTTTCTGGGGACACCGTATTACGGATCCCGTCAGATGACCCGGCATCTTTGTCATCTCGGCCATAAGCGGGCTCGTCGGCTCATGGTGAGAATGGGCTTGCGGGCGATCTACCAGAAGCCGCGCACGACCGTGCCATATCCGTTTCTGCTGCGGGATCTGGTCATCGAGCGGCCCAATCAGGTGTGATGTTTCGACATCACTTAACATGCTGATGAACAAGGGCTTTCTCTATCTGGTGGCGGTCATGGATTGGTATACGTGCAAGGTGCTGTCCTAGCGTTCTGTCGAACACGATGGATGCAGAGTTCTGCGTCGATGTACTCAGAGATGCGCTGGTGTGCTATGGCACCCCGGAGAGTTTCAACATGGACCCAAGGTTCACAATTCACGACGCCCCGGTTCACCGAAGTCCAGGAACGATGAAAGTTTCGCATCAGCATGGATGGGCGCGGTCGCTGGCAGGACAACGTATTCATCGAACGTCTGTGACGGTCGTTGAAATACATTTGCACGCATTCGAGATCGGGTCGGCGCTACGGGCCGGGCTTGCCGGATGGATCCCCATTATAACGGCAGCGTCCGCACTCGGCACTGGCTGGACGCACGCCAGATGAGACGTATCATAATGTGCCGACGCCATCTGGTCCGGGGTTAACCCCGGACCAGATGGCCAACAGCAGCGCTGTCAGAATGGGGGCATAACGACAACCGGGTATAGCTTATCAAGCCCACAAAACTGTCCGAACGGACGGGTCAACCTCTCTCGTCAGGAAAGCTGTGGCTTTGTAATTTAAGGCCAGACCCGTCAGTCAGGATAAGGCCGAGAGGATGTCCCTGATCCCCGTCTTCGACCTTCTCAAAGAGGTGCTGGCACATACCGAGTTTCGACCATCGAATGAACAAGTGTGCGTAATGCACCAAGGACCAAACTCATCTGGTATGGCGCGCCATTTCGCACCGTTCTGATGACGCCAGAAAATCGCAGATATCGTCCGCCGAAGGGTAATCATCCGGCGAGAGACGCGGGCGTATTCAGGCGGCGATGGTATTGTGGACCTGCTGGTGGGCTTTCCAGTGCCAGGGCAGGAGTTCATGGAGGCGTGGATTGGGAATGTCATTGATCCGTGCCAGGACATCAGCGAGCCATGCCTGGGGATCGACATCGTTCAGGCGCGCGGTGACGATCAGGGAATACATGGCGGCGGCGCGCTCTCCGCCACGATCGGACCCGGCGAACAACCAGGCTTTCCTGCCCAGGGCGATGCCGCGCAGGGCGCGTTCTGCTGCATTGTTCGTCAGACAGATACGGCCATCTGTGAGGAATCGTGTGAATGTATCGGCACGCCGTAGAAAATAGTTCATGGCCTGGGCAACGGGATTTTTGGTCGACATGCGCCGGCATGTCAATCGGCACTCAAAAATAACCCCTGATCGGCATGCAATATTAACCCCCTGTTGAAGGCCCGGCCTGTCTCCTGAAGCCGTAGGCGTAAGGAGACAGGCCGGGGCAGGTATGGATCTGGAGAGAGGTTCAGTTACGGTTCCTGAACCGCCAGCTTTCGTTCCCTGTCTCGATGATGTCGCAGTGATGGGTCAGACGGTCGAGCAGTGCCGTGGTCATCTTGGCGTCGGCGAATACACTGGCCCATTCACCGAAGGACAGGTTCGTGGTGACAATGACCGAGGTCTGTTCATAAAGGCGGCTGATCATATGGAACAGCAACTGTCCGCCAGACTGGGCAAAGGGCAGGTATCCCAGTTCGTCGAGGATGACAAAGTCCAGTCGGCCGAGTTGTTCGGCCAGCCGACCCGCCCTTGCCGCCCGACTGTCATCCTCAAGCCGGTTGATCAGGTCCACCACGTTGAAGAACCGGCCACGCCGACCTGTGCGGATGCAGCTCCGGCCAATGGC
>NZ_NKTX01000107.1 GCF_003207815.1 Komagataeibacter oboediens
CACCGGAACGATAGCTGCCAACGGCAATATTTCGGGCGGCTGGTGGGTAAAAACGGGCAACATCCTGCGCCAGTGCCTGAAGATAACTTCGACCACGGTTTCAGGCACAATCGAGATCACGTTCCCCACAGCGTACGCCGACGTTCCGACCGTCTCCGCGGAATGGGCCGATCTCGATGGCAATTCGGCATGGGCCAATGTCCTCACCCAAAACGGGGCGCCTGTAATATCTGCAACAGGCGTGAGCCTATGGGCGCGCGCCCTGGGGCAAGGTGGCGCACTGGCTGATTCCGCCGGGTGGGGCTGGGTGACCGTTGAAGGTCCCGTGGCAGACTGACAGTAAAGGAAGACATCATGACAACGCAGAACTACATCCTCTACCGCACCGCTGCCTTCATGTACCAGCCGGGCTATGCCTATACGCAGGGCGCGACGCCTTTTGTCCCGGCAGCACAGGTTTCGTCCCCGGTTGGCGCGGTTGTCGGAACCCAGCAGATGGCCAGCCTGACTGGCGTAACCGCACCCGACGGGTTCGCCTACGCGCTGGATGCGGACGGCAGATACCCGCCGGGCAGCATCTATACACCGTCCACGGAATATACGCTGTCCGGTAACTCCGCGGCGACGGCGGGAACCGCCCTGACGCTGACCCTGACACCGGATAATGACGGGCCGGGCACGGATACGACGATCACGCTGTCCGACGGAAACGCAGGCGGGACGTTCTCGGCCGATACCGTGACGTTCAACGGCTGCACGAACACGGCCCGGACCGTGACCTATACGCCCAAGGCGGCAGGGACGGTCACGATCAGCGCCACGAACACCGGCGGCCTGACCAACCCGGCCGGCCTGAGTGTCAAGGTTGCCGCCGCCACGGCCTGACCGCCTGCACAATCCGCGCCTGCCCGACCGCCCGTGAGGCGGTTTTTTTATGAGAAAATGAATGAGCGAATACATGAACCCGCCTCCCGCCGGGCAGGCTGCTTCTGTGCGATGTGCCACGGCAGAGGAAATGGCGCAGGTGCGAGAGCGACTGGCGAAGGTGGAAGGCGGTCACGACAATCTGCGTGATGGCCTGAATACCTTATCGCGGCAGTTTTCCGACTTGCGGCGCGACCTGACCCGCACCGTGTCCGAAAATGCCGACCAGACCCGGCGTGAAGTGATGGGCCGTGTCGACACGATGGCTGATAACGCAGCCGAACGGGACACGGAAATATCCGGCCGTCTGTCCAGAATTGAGGGCGGTCTGAAACTGACATCGTGGGTGACCATGACCTTCATCGTGCTGGCCACCGGCCTGCTGGGCTGGGGACAGATTGGCGATGCGGCGTGGTCGTTCTGCAAGCGTGCATTTGGATACGGAGCATGACCGGCCTGAACCTGCCGCAGTTCAAGGCGGAAATCGTCGTTCCCACCCTGAACGCCATTGGTCTCGGCGGGGATCCCGCGGTCAACCTGCTTACAGGAACCGCCCTTGTCGAAAGCAGTCTGGTCTATCTGCGCCAGGTGAACGGCCCCGCGCTGGGTCCGTGGCAGATGGAGCCTTTCACGGAACACGACATCTGGATCACGTTTCTGCCTGATCCGCGTCTGGGCAGCCTGAAAACGACCATGCAGGCCATGCTGGCGCGGGACATACCGCACACTGACCAGCTTATCACAAACTGGCGATATGCCTGCGCGATGGCGCGGCTGAAATACTACCGGTCGCCTGATCCTCTGCCAGCCGCCAATGACGCGCTGGGGCAGGCCCATACATGGAAGCGGATCTACAACACATCGCTGGGGGCGGGGGACATAGACGCCAATCACATCGCCCTGTTCCAGCAGGCCATTGAGGCATGACATGAACACCACCGCAAAACTCGGCGGCCTCGGGGCCGTCATCGCGCTGCTGCTGACCGAGGTGCCGGAGCAGTATGCCTTCTACGTCGCCCTGTTCATCATCGCCTGCGGGGCGGTGACCGCGCTGGTGCCGCCGCCGCATGCGGGCAGCCGGTGGGCCGTGGCCTATCAGGTCATGACCACCATCGGGCTGAACATCGGATGGGCGGAAAACCACTTCAAGCCGGGGCAGTCGGGCGTGCGGGTGCCGCTGGCGGACAAACCCGCGGCCAGGCAGGCCGTGCAGGCTGCGGGCATTCCCGTCCTCAACCGCAGGGGCGCGCCGGAACCGGCGGCGACAGACTGAAAACAGAAGGGGGATGCGGTCCCGATGCTAGGTGGATGGCCGATGCTGTCCGGGACCGCATGCCTGATCATACGGGACTTTGTGGCAATTATATGAATGGAACCGTTATGATTGCCCGGTTCCATGCTTTTTCTGCCAGCCGCCCCACGGGCGGCTTTTTTTTTCGAGATGGAGCAAGACCATGGCCCACCTGTCCCCCGATCCCGCCCGCCGCATGGTGCTGCGCACAGGCTGCACCGCGCTGGCCGCGGGCCTGCTGGCGGCATGCACGCGCGCACGTTCGGGCAGTGTGACCACCGTGACCCTGAACGTGGCCGACGTGGTGGATTACGGCAATGCCGTCCTGTCATTCGCAACCACCGCAATCGGGCTGACATTCGTCTCCACCGCCATGGGGGCGGCGAACGTGACGCTGGCGAATGCGGTCATTGCATCACTCAGGGCAGCGCTGGCCGCGTTCCAGTCCGCCGCGGGCGCCAGCATGTCCGTCACCTATGACAGCGCCAGCGTGAAGACGGCGTTCGACAGCATCCTGACCGATGTCGGGAAGGTGGACACGCTGATCATTTCCGTCATTACCGGCACGGCCACCAATCTGACCAGCAGCGTGGTGTCCGACGCAAGAACGGCCGCGGGTGCGGCGCAAACGCTGATCGACCTGCTGAAGGCGATGGTGGACATGTCCGGCCCGCGCCTGCGTGGCATGTCGCCACCCGGCGGGGCGGCGGCGATTGGCGAAATCGCCATCTTTGCGGCGGTGCGGGGATGAACGTCCACGCGCTTGCCGGTCTGGGGCTGTTCCTGACCGGCGCTGCATTTTCGCAGGTGCTGGCCTTCGGCATTGCTGCATGGCGGGAGGGGCGGCGCAGGCGGCAGATTACCGACACGCTTGGCCCCCCGCCGCCTGACTGACGCGGTACCAGATCGGCATGCGGTGGCGCGATCCGGCCCGCACGCCACGCAACCGGTATGGGGGGCGGGCAGTTGTCATGTGCATGACGGTCCTGCCACATTTCGCCTATTCCGCCCCCGGTGAGGGATGGCTGCAGCTGGGGGAGCTTGCACTGGCGTTCGTGCTGTCGGCGCTGGTGGGGCTGGAACGGGAATTCCGGCAGAAAAGCGCCGGGCTGCGCACCTATACACTGGTGGGGGTCGCGGCGGCGCTGTTCATGCTGGTGTCGAAATACGGGTTCAACAACATTCTGGACAGTGGCCGGGTCGTGCTGGACCCCTCGCGCATCGCGGCCCAGGTGGTGTCGGGCATCGGGTTTATTGGCGGGGGCGTGATCTTCATGCGCCGCGACGTGGTGCGCGGGCTGACCACGGCGGCGTCGGTATGGCTGACGGCGGCGCTGGGCATGGCGTGCGGGGCGGGGCTGATCGCGCTGGCGGTGGCGACCATGGTCGGACATTTCATCATCATGCTGGTGTTTCCGCGTCTTGTGCACCTTGTCCCGCGCGACCATGCGGCGCGCTCAGCAGGGCTGTACATATCCTATCCTGATGGGCGGGGGCTGCTGCGCAGCATCCTGATCCGCTGCACCCAGCTGCGCTTTACCATCCACCGCGTCCGCATCGAATCCCCCGCGCCGCCTGCCGGTGACGCATTGCAGGACCTGCGCCATCGTCACCCCGACCCGGCACCCCCGGCGGCGGATGCTGCTGCGGGCCATGCCACGGTCACGCTGTTCATAAAGGTGCGGGGCAGGCGACCGCTGTCGCATCTGGTCGCCGCGTTATCGGATATCGAGGGCGTGATTGGCGTGGAAACCGAAGACGCCGATAACGACCCCGACTGACCCGCCACGGGCGGGTATCAGGCCGGCAGGTCCACCCCGCCGTCGGCCGTACGCGTCACCGGGCCGGTCGCCACCACCGCGCCAATGGGCAGGGGCGCATACAGGTGGGGAAACAGCTGCCCCCCGCGAGAGGGTTCCCACCGCACCACCGCCGGGTCCAGCAGCGACAGGTCCACCGCCACCAGCACCAGCCCGGACCGGCCACTGAAATGCCGGTCCAGCGTGTCGGCCACCTGCGGGCCGGCGGACAGGTGGATGAACCCGTCGGCAAGGTCGACAGGGGACCCGGCAAGGCTGCCGGTACGGGTGAAGGAATCGTATTCGTCGGGCGTCATGATCTTGTAAACGATACGGTCGGTCATGGGGTGTATCCTGTCGTCTGCATGGCGTGACCATAGGCCAGGGGCGCATCCCCGCCAACCGCGCCGGAACCCCCGGCAATGGCGACAGGGAAAAAAAATAGTACCTGAACGGGCTGAAATGGGGTGGCCTTTGCCGCCCCGACGCGGCACCCTAAGGCCAGCCCGACGCCGCAAGCCGTGCCGCGCGGACCCCAGACAGAGGCTTTTCGTTGCGATGCGCCCCCATAACGACAACACCAGCCCGGATGTGCTGCATTTTCCACGCCGCAACATCTTTTCGCCACAGGAGGCATCGCACTACCTTGGCATTGCGCCGTTGCGCCTGCGTATCATGAAATGGCTGCGCTGCGGGCCGAAGCCCATCTCCATCAATCGCGAAACGTTCTATACCGAAGCCGAACTGCGCAGTTTCCGCCTCGGCCTGATCCGCGCGGTGGGGGTGGAGGAAAATGGCGGTCCCTACCGCGAACGATACATGGCCGACACGCAGGGGGAAAAACCGGTCATGGACCCGCTGGTCATGCTACTGTCTGCCAACCTGATCCGGCGGCGGGCGATCGGGCTGTCGCTATGGGGCCTGCTGGTGCTGGGGATCGGCATTGACCTGATCCTGTTCTGACCCACCACGTCATGCGCGGGACAGGGGAGCAGGCATGAAAAAAGGGGCGTCCCGGCATGGGACGCCCCTTTTCGCGCTACGATAGCTGCAGATTACTGCTGCTGACCGTCGTGATCATGCTCACCGTGTTCGCCATGTTCACGGTCACCATGTTCACCGTGTTCGCGATCGCCGTGCTCACGGTCACCATTCTGGCCGTTTTCACCGTTTTCGTTGTGGTGCTTGCCGTGGTGTTCGCCATGACGGTTCTGGTCGTTACCGTTGTTGTCGTCAGCATGAGCAACAACCGGGAGCGACAGACCAAGAACGGCTGCCAGGATCAGGGACTTTTTCATACTATATCGTTTCCTTAGTTTTAACCGGTTTCTAAAAACCTGCTCTATACATATAGAAGGATAACCAGAAATGAGAAGACCTGTACCAATAAATTATTTGTAACAGAATGCATCATGCCCCTGATCGGGCTGAATATTTACAATAATCCGGTATACTCAGAGCCCGATCCGAAAGTTTTTCAAGCTTGACAATGCCTTGCTGTCCGTCGTGTGAGCATGCGGATCGAGGCGATCAATGTCCATGCGGTTGAGGAAGCAATGGACTTTTCCCAATCTTTGGCGAGCCGCCTGCACCGTCCCAGCCAGGCGAATGTCCGTTCAACCACCCAGCGGCGCGGCAGGATCTGAAAGCCCTTCGCCGTATCGGACCGCCTGATGATTTCGATCGTCCATTTTCCCATGGAGGCGAGCGCGGATCGCAATTTGTCGCCAGCATAGCCGCCATCAGCGAAGATGTGGCGCAGCCAGGGAAAGCGCCTGCGTATTGCCGCCAGAACATCAACGGCCCCATCACGGTCCTGGATGTCGGCGGCATGAACGAGGAGAAAGATCAGGAAGCCGCAGGTATCAGTCACGATATGGCGCTTGCGGCCCTTGACCTTCTTGCCCGCGTCATAGCCCGAA
>NZ_NKTX01000108.1 GCF_003207815.1 Komagataeibacter oboediens
TCGCAGGTAGTACCGCGTCCCTATCTCTTAAATCGCTCATGCTTCATAGCTGAACAAGACCAGAAGTATTCAGCAAGGCGTCAGTCGCCGGGAGCTTACTCTGCGGATGACCATGCAGCATGAGCAGCGGTGGTCCGTTTCCGCCGGTAGCCGTGCGGATCCGCACGCCATTCACCTCGATATCCCGCCAGCTAAAGCCCGGCAATAGATCGGGGAATTTCCTGATTGCGGCCATGCTTTTACCTGCATTCGTCCAGTGGCACACAGCAAAAAAGCAGAATATCAGGAAACCAGTGTTTCCCCTGTTGAAGACTTGTTGATGACCAATCCGCAGACGACGCAATGACTTTCGAAGCCGCAGGCATCTCTGGCTATGCCTCGAGAACGCGGCTGATATCGTCATGGGCCACTGTGCCCTTTAATTACTAATCAGTCCAATGAGTAGTCGGCCTACCAAAAACAAAAAGGACGGTCAGCAAAAAACACTCTAACCAGCAATGATTGCAGAACCGTTGGTATGCCGATGACATCACGTTTACAGTCATCAGGTACACAAGCAAGACCGTCCTATCGACACGCAGTGCCTCCACGAGCTACATGCCCAGCCTGCTTGTTCTGAAATCGCTTAGTTCTCTCAAACGCGCCCCAGCACGTATTTCGGACACAAGGCACATACACTCGTGCAATGGTGACCCAGCATTACCACTCAGACCCAGCACTGGTAATTCACGCAGAAACAAATCTGATACGCTGACTGCTGCAGGTTACGCATCCTAAGCAAAAGTTCATTCTTGAACGGGCCAGTAGCGATCCGTCAGCAGTTTAACTGCCTCCTCCATCTCTTCGCGAGAACGTAGTTCCGCCAGCATGAAAGTGACCTGCAAACGCTTAGGCGACTTCGCATCTATTTTTACGATCTCTTTGCCATCCGTATCGCGAGTGATAGCAACGGCGCCACGTTTAGGCGAGCGCGCGCTGCCGCGACGTAGATGTCCCAGTTCCGTTGCTACCGCATTCTCGAGTTCGCGAGCCACTGCAGCAGGTTCCACAAGGTAGTTCTGATCTTTGCTTCGCAACGCAGCAATACGTTCAGCAGCCTCGTAGACCACTTCGCGTGATGCACTGTCTTTAATAAGGGGCTTTATCTGCATCACATGCTTAAGCCGAATATCATGCGGGCTAACAAATGCCCGAGTGACTGCTTCAGGCAATCTAGCAAGGTCGAGGTACCGGCTTAACCATGCTTCAGAGACGTTCAACCGATCTGCCATCGTTTTTTGGCGACCATGATAGTACCGATCCAGACCCAACAAGTAATCCTTTGCGCGCTCGTAATCGGTAAGATCCTCACGCGCCCTATTTTCTAGGTCCGCAATACGGAAGGCTTCCTCGTCCTCCATTTCACGAGGCTCAACAAGGAACTTAATGTCACGATAATTATTGGCGTTAAGCCACGAAACAGACCAATGCCGGCGTGCGCCACAGATCACTTCGAAATCAAAATCTGGGTTGTTGGTCAATCGCCGAACGATGGCCGGAACTTCTTGGCGTCCCTGCGCACGAATGCTTTCGATAAGTTCGCGACAGTTTTCATAGGACAACGCGGCGTAATCACGATTATGACCCTCCCACATTTTGCATCGTGCAGGGTCAATAAACTCGTGAGTACGAGTAACAACTTTACCGCTAGCAACTTCTGCTAATCGGTTAGTACGATCATTAATGATTGACCGATTTGGACGAGACTGGCCTTGTCTACCGGTTACGCCTGAAATTGCAGCTGTTAAGCCGTCCGCAAAAGCCCTGTTTTTCCCCGACATTTATCCCTCCTTTTTCACATTACTCGACCTGCAAAAAGTTCGAATAATGCTTTGAAAATGCGTGCTTCGCTTCTCGCTCCGCCACCAATCCAAAATTGCAACGTTGCAATTTTCAGAAATTGACGATTTGAGAGAGTTCAATGAACCGCCATCTCCAAGAAAAAATTACACCAGTCCTTCCTTGCGAAGCCGCTCCTGATGACTAGGCCACATTCCCCGAATATCCGTTTCAAGCTCCTTACACACTGCGTTCAGATAGGTAAGGCAGCGATCACGAACCGACTTGCTTGTGATCGCTCCTTGCTGTTCGTACACAGTCATGAGTCGAGCTGTGGCATTGTCGATTTCAGCAGAATTTTTCAGAGGGGCTCTAACTAGATGATGGCCGAAAATAGCCTGCATCAGCTTGATAAGTTCCTTGTGAATCGATTTGTTCTCTTCTACCCGAGAAGCCACGAATTTGAGAAACTCTAGAGAAGGAGCCCTGTCAAACTGCGCTAGCGTCCGCAATGTCTCCTCCAGCATCGACAGGAAGGCCGTCGTTGACGAAAAGTCCATAATTGTCGGGGGCACCGGAACGACCAATGCATTTGCTGCCCTCAGCACAGAAAGCGAGATTGCTCCCAAGGCAGGAGGAGGATCCATAATTATAACGTCAAAATTTGGCGCTATAGACGCCAGCCCTACCGACAACCGATCCACAAGCCCAGGCTCGCCCTGAGCCATCCGCGCGGCGATTTCATACTCAGATTGAAACAGCCGAAGATTAGACGGTATCAGATATAGACCATCGAAATGCGTAGGTTTGAGCGCGTAGCTCAGTGACGAACGTTCATCGTGCCGCAAAAACGGATAAAGCGTCTCATCCTCAGTAAGGTCTAAATCTGGCACGTAACCAAAGAGCGTTGTTGCTGACGCTTGGCTATCACAATCGATCAGCGCCACGCGATAGCCTTGGATCGCGAGATATTGCGCAAGGTGAACAGCAACCGTTGATTTCCCGACACCGCCTTTAAAGTTTTGAACAGCTATGATTGCCGGCGGGTCGCCTGGATCACGCCACGGACGCGTGCCAAAGATCCCGCGCATGTCGTTGACCTGTTCAAGCGTATATCCCACACGCCTGTTATTGGCTCCCCGTTCAGGTTTGGGTAGACGACCATCCTTTTCTGCGTCGCGTATGGCTGCGGGCGTCCGGCCTACGAGTTCTGCAGCCTGGCCAATCTGAAATGTCGGTTCTCGTCGCTCGCCGGCTCGCGCGGCAACAGCGCTTTCCCTCAAATTCTCCAGAACTGCCGCGGCCTTATCCGCCAGCCCTTCAACCATTTGGAGACTCGTATATCCGGCTTGCTCGAGATCAGCTGTCATAAATCTTTCTTTCGATAAACGTCCGTCGTGCACTAACTTTCGATTTCCAATGGATAATGTCTATCTTTTCGAAAGTCGATACTTAACTCGATAGCCATTCCCTTTTTTTAATGCCGACAAAGCGCGACGATCATGTGCCGGATTAGGTAGCGAACATAAAAACCGAAAAGATGAGTGTCCTGACCTCTTGGGGGAGCATGTGATAAGATGTACGAGGTATCCTGACCTTATGGGGGATGCCAATCAGCGCACGTCGCTATCCTGACTTCTTGGGGGGAGGCAAGGTACAAATGCTTACCCTGACCTCGTGGGGGATATTTGTCCCTGCATCAATGAGAACAGCGGAACACTGAATTCCACCCCTAGCCAAATGCAATAGCTTCCAGTCGAGCATATCTCGATGGCGCTGCCAAAATAAGCAACCAGATCAGGCCTTCAGTTACCCAGTCACTTTCGCTTTAATCTTTAGTGAGCTTTTTTTTTCGAAACTTTCTTTGCCACATATTAGAGATTGCAACATTGCAATTTGGGACAAATACGTTCAGTTGCCTCAGAGACATCGGCATAGTGCTGCCAGCTGGGTTACCCATACCGTCGCTTAGTGCCGACCGGGCAGGTCAGTTACTTGTGAAAAAAGGCTAGTAACCTCGCGTTTTTCGCAAGGAAATCCATATACCTTCAAACAATTGCAACGTTGCAATCCACCCACACTGGGCAATCATCTGGCGTGGAACATCGTCATGGCAGCCACGGCAGCTATGAACGAGATCTAAAAAAGAGACGAAAGCCCGTTAAACTGCGAATCGCACTCATAGATTCCATTAAAAAACACGCGCAAGTCCCATAGATACCGGTTTGCGACCGTCAACATGAAAGTTCTTAAAATAACGTGTGGATACTTCCCAAAACTAGCTATCTTAACTGACCGTCCCCCACGAGGTCAGGTTAGATCCCCCACGAGGTCAGGTTACTATCCCCCAAAAGGTCAGGCTAGGTCCCCCACGAGGTCAGGAAATGCTCTAAAAGTCGTTGGTTTTCCTAGTATTTTTTGTCTTGAATCAGAATCACTTGAATAGAATCAGAATCCCCCGCAGCACGCTGCGGTCGTGTTTATAGAAATCTTCATAAGAAACCTTACTTCTCAGCACCATACGCGGCCGCGAGAAGGCGCTAAGATCCCCAATTTCCGCTTCACCTGACCTTATTCTCATTCTAAGGTCAGGATACGAATCGTTCGTCCCGTTAGGTGCTGGATAACCCGCCCATGCAATACGCATCCGAAAGTGATGAAGCTCCAAAGCGCGCCATGCGTGTTGCTCGCGCTCTACAGCATAAGGGTGCCGACGAGTTCGCCAAACCTGGACACCTTGTAGAGATACGTTTCGTCAGAGGCCAATCGCTAAGCCTGACTGCATCACGTCTACTCGCGTTGATGATCCTTGTAGCCGGTGGCGATGCTTGGAAGCCAGTGGTCCACCGCATGCGCAAAGCAGACATCAGGCGAGGTCACAAAGGTAACGAACGCATAAGTGACATGCTTGAAGAACTGCATGGTACTCTATTTGCCGAAGACGACATTTCCTGGCGAGGTAAAAAAGCGACGCGACGATTTTCTCTGATTGCCTCTTCAAGGGAAGAAGTTGAAGACACAGAGCCTGGAAAAGAAGTCGGTTGGATCGAGTGGGAATTTACTCCTGATGCCCGAAGACTAATCCAAGAGTCTGAAACCTATGCGGTCATGAATCGCACCGCTGTATTGGGTTTTCGTTCGGCTTACGCGCTTAAACTTTACGAAATCGGGGCCTTGCGCGTGAAGAGACGTCAAACCGTGTGGAAAGGTGACGTCATCGCATTTCGTGCTGCCTTAGGGATCTCACCTAACGTCTATAAAGACTTTGCTCAGTTGCGGCGAAAAGTATTGACCGTTTGCAAGAATGAAATCGACGAACTGGCGCATTTTACGGTCGAGTGGACGGAAATAAGACAAGGAAGAGCAGTAAGAGAACTCGAGATTGTTTTCCAACCTAAGGAAACTCCAAAGGTCATAGATCATCAAACGACTACACGCGAATTAGAAACACAACGCAATCAAGTAGTACGACCCGCGGCTGCGAAAAGCGATGGGCAGGTAATGTTCCCAGCCGGTTCTCTCCAGTTTGGAGCCGACCAAGAGATATTCGCTAGAATAGCGCGTTCCTCTGGCGGGGGCTGGGATATCGACCTGATTGCCGATGCATTCCGAGACCATCTCGGTGAGCGACTTGGCAAGCTGCATGGTTCCAAGCTTAAAGCGGCATGGAAAGGCTTTTGCGAAAGTTATCACAACCGTCGAGGTAATCCGTAAACGTGAGCCGAGAATGCTTCTATAACGCTAAAAATGCGAAATGGGGCGCGACAACGCAGGTCGTCTCTATGTCAATTTAGCAGCCTGTCGGGTTGGGCATTTTGCGGCTGATAACGCCGAGGCTGACCCGGCTTATGCCGCCTGAAGCCGCGCCATTCTTTTGCAGTTGTATGCG
>NZ_NKTX01000109.1:2500-5494 GCF_003207815.1 Komagataeibacter oboediens
GAGGCGATGAAAGACGTGGCACGCTGCGAAAAGCCATGGGGAGCCGCGAGCAGGCTTTGATCCGTGGGTATCTGAATGGGGAAACCCACCCAGCGATGGGTATCATGTTCTGAATACATAGGGACATGAGGCGAACCCGGGGAACTGAAACATCTAAGTACCCGGAGGAAAAGACATCAATTGAGATTCTGCTAGTAGTGGCGAGCGAACGCGGAACAGGCCAGTGGTCATTTCTGAAGAAGCAGAACGGAATGGAAAGTCCGGCCATAGCGGGTGATAGCCCCGTATGCGTAGTGTCAGGAATGATCCTTGAGTAGGGCGGGACACGTGAAATCCTGTCTGAACATGGGGGGACCACCCTCCAAGCCTAAATACTCCCTGGTGACCGATAGTGAACAAGTACCGTGAGGGAAAGGTGAAAAGCACCCCGACGAGGGGAGTGAAAGAGACCTGAAACCGAATGCCTACAAGCAGTCGGAGCCTCTTATGGGGTGACGGCGTACCTTTTGTATAATGGGTCAGCGAGTTTCTGTTTGCAGCAAGCTTAAGCCGATAGGTGTAGGCGCAGCGAAAGCGAGTCTGAATAGGGCGACGAGTTGCTGGCAGAAGACCCGAAACCGAGTGATCTAGCCATGGCCAGGCTGAAGGTGCGGTAACACGCACTGGAGGGCCGAACCCACGCCTGTTGAAAAAGTCGGGGATGAGCTGTGGCTAGGGGTGAAAGGCCAATCAAACTCGGAAATAGCTGGTTCTCCGCGAAATCTATTGAGGTAGACCGTCTGGTATTACCCCGGGGGGTAGAGCACTGGATGGGCTAGGGGGGCCCAAAGCCTTACCAAACCTAACCAAACTCCGAATACCCGGAAGTATGAGCCAGGCAGACAGACAGTGGGTGCTAAGGTCCATTGTCGAGAGGGAAACAGCCCAGACCACCAGCTAAGGCCCCCAAATCGTGGCTAAGTGGGAAAGGATGTGGGGATTCCAAAACAACCAGGAGGTTGGCTTAGAAGCAGCCATCCTTTAAAGAAAGCGTAATAGCTCACTGGTCTAATAGAAACCCTGCGCCGAAAATGTAACGGGGCTCAAGCCACGTGCCGAAGCTGTGGGTGCATACTATGTATGCGCGGTAGCGGAGCGTTCCGTAGGTCTGTGAAGGAGACGGGGTGACCCTCTCTGGAGATATCGGAAGTGCGAATGCTGACATGAGTAGCGACAAACAGTGCGAGAAACACTGTCGCCGAAAGTCCAAGGGTTCCTGCGCAAGGTTAATCCGCGCAGGGTGAGCCGGCCCCTAAGGCGAGGGCGAAAGCCGTAGTCGATGGAAACCGGGCAAATATTCCCGGGCCTGCCAGAAGTGACGAATACAATATGTTGTCGGGTCTTATCGGATTGATCCGGCTTTTGGAGTATTCCAGGAAATAGCTCTGGCATATAGACCGTACCCGAAACCGACACAGGTGGACTGGTAGAGAATACCAAGGCGCTTGAGAGAACGATGCTGAAGGAACTAGGCAAATTACTTGCGTAACTTCGGGATAAGCAAGACCCGTCAGTGGGCAACCATTGGCGGGTGGCACAGACCAGGGGGTAGCGACTGTTTAGTAAAAACACAGGGCTGTGCGAAGTCGAGAGACGACGTATACGGCCTGACGCCTGCCCGGTGCCGGAAGGTTAAGAGGAGGTGTGCAAGCACCGAATTGAAGCCCCGGTAAACGGCGGCCGTAACTATAACGGTCCTAAGGTAGCGAAATTCCTTGTCGGGTAAGTTCCGACCTGCACGAATGGCGTAACGACTTCCCCGCTGTCTCCAGCATCGGCTCAGCGAAATTGAATTCCCCGTGAAGATGCGGGGTACCCGCGGTCAGACGGAAAGACCCTATGAACCTTTACTGCAGCTTTGCAGTGGCATCAGAGACATTCTGTGTAGGATAGGTGGGAGGCTTTGAAACCGGGGCGCCAGTTCCGGTGGAGCCATCCTTGAAATACCACCCTGACTGTTTCTGATGTCTAACCGAGGCCTGTTAGCCAGGTCCGGGACCCTGCATGGTGGGCAGTTTGACTGGGGCGGTCGCCTCCCAAAGTGTAACGGAGGCGCGCGATGGTGGGCTCAGGTCGGTCGGAAACCGACTGTCGAGTGCAATGGCATAAGCCCGCCTGACTGTGAGAGTGACAGCTCGATCAGAGACGAAAGTCGGCCATAGTGATCCGGTGGTCCCGCGTGGAAGGGCCATCGCTCAACGGATAAAAGGTACTCTAGGGATAACAGGCTGATCTCCCCCAAGAGTCCACATCGACGGGGAGGTTTGGCACCTCGATGTCGGCTCATCACATCCTGGGGCTGGAGCAGGTCCCAAGGGTTCGGCTGTTCGCCGATTAAAGTGGTACGTGAGCTGGGTTTAGAACGTCGTGAGACAGTTCGGTCCCTATCTGCCGTGGGTGTTGGAGACTTGAGAGGATTTGTCCCTAGTACGAGAGGACCGGGATGAACATACCTCTGGTGCACCGGTTGTCGCGCCAGCGGCACAGCCGGGTAGCTAAGTGTGGACGGGATAACCGCTGAAAGCATCTAAGCGGGAAACCCACCTCAAAACAAGGTCTCCCCGAGGGCCGTGATAGACCATCACGTCAATAGGCCAGGTGTGGAAGCGCAGTAATGCGTGCAGCTAACTGGTCCTAATCGCCCAACAGGCTCATTCCATCGCCCCCTCAAAAGGGCATCACACATGCACAGCAGTCATCCACTCTTCAACACAGAAACAGCACCAACCCATCACATCCTCTCAGCCCCATAAAACGGGATGACTGGATGACCTGGTGGCCATGGCGGGGAATGATCCACCCGATCCCATCCCGAACTCGGCCGTGAAAACCCCCAGCGCCCATGATACTGTGCCTCAAGGCACGGGAAAGTCGGTCGCCGCCAGGTCTTCCAGTCACCCCTCACCACCGCGGGGTGGAGCAGCCCGGTAGCTCGTCAGGCTCATAACCTGAAGG
>NZ_NKTX01000010.1 GCF_003207815.1 Komagataeibacter oboediens
ATCGTCGGCGGCCTCGCCGTCAGCCAGCTGCTGACACTGTTCACTACGCCAGTCATCTACCTCCTCATGGATGGAATCAGCCAGAAGCTCGCGCGGCGGTTCCGCAGTGTGGATAATGGCGGCAATGACGGTCTGCCCGGACCGCAGGCTTTAACGTGACCCCCCTGTCCATCTTTGTCCGCAGGCCGGTCGCCACCATCCTGCTGACAGTGGCCCTGATCATCGGGGGGGTGATCGGGTACCTGACGCTGCCGGTGGCGGACATGCCCAATGTCGATTTCCCGGTCATTCAGGTGCAGGCGCAACAGGCCGGTGGCTCGCCAGAGGAAATCGCCAGCTCCGTCGCGGCCCCGCTTGAGCGGCATCTGGGCGCGATCGCGGACCTGACGGAAATGACATCGCAGTCATCGGCCAATCAGGCGCGGATCACGCTGCAGTTCTCGCTTGACCGCGACATCAATGGCGCAGCCCGTGATGTAGAGGCCGCGCTGCAGGCGGCGCATGCGGACCTGCCATCATCCCTGCGGCAGAACCCAAGCTATTCCAAGGCAAACCCAAACGGCGCGCCGGTCATGATCCTTGCGCTGACATCACGCACGCGCACTGCGCCGCAACTGTATGACCTTGCCTCCAACGTGCTGCAGCAGCACCTGTCGCAGATACAGGGCGTGGGCCAGGTTGAGATCGGGGGCAGTTCACTGCCGGCCGTCCGGGTGGAAATGAACCCGCTGGCGCTGTACAAATTCGGTATCGGGTTTGAGGATATCCGCGCGGCCCTTGCATCGGCCAACGCCCATACGCCCAAGGGCTTCATTGACCAGGGCGACCACCGTTTCGTGCTGGCGACCAATGACCAGGCGCATAACGCGCAGGCCTACCGCGACCTGATCGTGGCCTATCACGACAGCCGTCCCGTCCGGCTGGAAGACGTGGCCTATGTCCATGATGGCGTGGAGGACCTGCGCAACGCCGGGTACGTGGATGGCAAGGCCGGGGTGCTGGCCATCATCTTCGCGCAGGCGGGGGCCAACATCATCAACACCAATGACCAGATCCGCGCCAAGCTGCCGATGCTGCGCGAGGCCCTGCCGGCGGATGTGGACCTTGGCAAATTCATGGACCGGTCCACCACCATCCGCGCGGCGCTGGCCGATACGCAGTTCACGCTGGTGCTGTCGGTCTGCCTTGTGGTGCTGGTGGTGCTGCTGTTCCTGCGTTCGCCCCGCATTACCATCATTCCCGCCATTGTGGTGCCGACATCCATCATCACCACCTTTGGCGTCATGCGGCTGCTGGGATATTCGATCGACAATCTTTCGCTGATGGCGCTGACCATTTCCACCGGATTCGTGGTGGATGACGCCATCGTGGTGGTGGAAAACATCAGTCGTCACATGGAAGCGGGCATGGACCGCCTGCAGGCCACCCTGCTGGGCACGCGCGAGGTGGCGTTCACGGTCATGTCCATCACGGTATCGCTGATTGCGGTGTTCCTGCCCATCCTGCTGCTCAGTGGTGTGGCGGGGCGGCTGTTCCATGAATTCGCCATGACGATGTCGATCACCATTGTCGTCTCCATGGGGCTGTCGCTGTCGCTGACCCCCATGATGACGGCCCACCTGCTGCGCCAGCATGAAGTGCCCCGGTCCACCGGTGTGTTCGGGCGCATCGGCATGTGGCTGGAAACCGGCATCAATGCGACCCAGCAGGGATATGCCCGTTCGCTGGAATGGGCGATCACGCACCGCCGGATCACCATCCTGTCCCTGCCCGTGACCATTGCCATCATGGTCGGCCTGTTCATCAAGATGCCCAAGAGCCTGTTTCCCGAATCAGACACCGGCATGCTGATGGGCCACCTGATGGGCGACCAGTCCATTTCGTTCCAGGCCATGCAGAGCAAGATCGCCACCACGCAGCAGGCCGTCCTTGCGGATCGGGATGTAGTTCATGTCATGGGCTTCATGGGGGGGCGCGGCAGTTCCAACCAGGCCAACATGTTCGTGACTCTGAAGGACAAGTCGTTACGCAACGATACGCCCGCACAGACCATTGCCCGCATTACGCGCCGGCTGCGCAACATGACGGGGGCGACCTTCTATATGTCCGCACCCGGGCAGTTGCGCATTGGCGGACGGCAGAGCAATGCGGCCTACCAGTATTCGCTTCACTCCGATTCCTCGAAAGATCTGTACAAATGGACGCCGCTGCTGGTCACCGCGCTGCAGAAACATCCCGAACTGTCCGACATTTCATCGGACGTGCTGCAGGGCGGGTCGGCGCTCGATGTGCAGATCGACCGTGATACCGCAAGCCGCCTGAACATTACGCCACAGCTTGTGTCCAATACGCTGTATGACGCCTATGGGCAGCGTTCGGCCTCGGTCATCTACAATTCCCTCAACCAGTACCGCGTGGTCATGGAAGTCGAGCCGCGTTTCTGGCAGGATCCCACGACACTCAAGCAGGTGTGGGTCAGTGTTGCCGGCGGCACGGCGGGGGGCGGCACGCAGTCCAACACCATCCGGGTCAAGACCGATACGGGCACCACGCAATCGCAGCTGAGCGAACAGTCCTTCCGCAACCAGATCGCCAATACGCTGGCGGGCGGGAACAGCACCTCCACCGGGTCCGCCGTTTCCACCAGTTCGGAATCCATGGTGCCGCTGACGCTGGTTTCCGTGCTGAAACCCACCAAGACGGCGCTGAGCATCAATCATGACGGCCAGTCGGTGTCCACCACGGTTTCGTTCAACCTGAGCAATGGTGTCCCGCTGAGCCAGGCGGTGCAGATCATCAATGAAGAGACCGTGCGCCTGCACATGCCCGCCAATATCCAGGGCAATTTTGCCGGCAACGCGGCGCAGTTCCAGAAATCGGTCAACAATGAACCGCTGCTGATCCTTGCGGCCCTTGCCGCGGTGTACATGACGCTGGGCATCCTGTACGAAAGCTACGTTCATCCCCTGACCATCCTGTCCACCCTGCCTTCGGCCGGGGTCGGGGCGCTGCTGGCGCTGCAGTTTTTTGGTGAGGCATTTTCCCTGATCGCCATGATCGGGGTGATCCTGCTGATCGGCATCGTCAAGAAAAACGCCATCATGCTGGTGGATTTCGCCATCACCGCCGAACGTGACGAAGGCCATACCGCGCTGGAGGCGATCCGTACCGCCTGCCTGCTGCGCTTCCGCCCGATCATGATGACCACCTTTGCCGCCGCCCTGGGCGCGCTGCCCCTGATATTCGGCCACGGCTACGGTTCCGAACTGCGCCGCCCGCTGGGCATTGCGATTGTAGGCGGGCTGATCGTCAGCCAGGCGCTTACCCTTTACACAACACCGGTTGTCTATCTCTATCTCGACCATCTGGGGGTAGCCTGCCGCACGCAATTCAACCGGCTGTATGGACGGCTGTCCCGACGCCATCGTCTTTCCCACCAGCAGGATTCCTGATCCGGATGACACCTTTCCCGCCATCCCCCGCCCGCGCCGCCATCCGTCCATCTTCCACCGCCCGCCGTTCAGCGCGCCTTGCACTGGCGGCCCTGCCGCTTCTGGCGCTGGCGGGATGCATGGTCGGGCCGAAATACCACCGTCCTGCCGCCATCGTTTCCCCCCGTTTCAAGGAACTGCGCCCCGAACCGGGATGGGAAATGGCCAACCCGAAGCTGGCGGAACTGCCCAAGCACGACTGGTGGACCATCTATAACGATCCCGTCCTGAACGGTCTGGAATCGCAGGTTGCGATTTCCAACCAGAACATCAAGGAATACGAAGCCAGTTACCGTAACGCCCGCGCCCTGATCGACAGCGTGCGCGCGCAGCTTTTCCCGACCATAAGCGGCAGCCTGGGCTTTGACCGTGACGGACATGGCGCGGGTTCGCTGTCCTCGTCGGGCAGCAACTATGCAAAGGCGGGTTCGACCTACAACACGTATGACATCGGTCCCAGCGCCAGCTGGGATCTGGACATATGGGGCAAGATCCGGCGGCAGGTGCAGGAACAGGTGACCGCGGCGCAGGCCAGTGCCGCCGACCTGGCCAATGCCACGCTGTCGTATCAGGCACAGCTGGCGACGGCCTATTTCAACATGCGCTACCAGGACAGCCTGACGGACCTGCTGCAGCGTTATGTCAATTTCAACGAACAGGCGCTACGGATCACCCAGAACCAGTTTGACGCCGGCACAGCCGATCCCACCGCCGTCCTTCAGGCGCGCACGACGCTGGAACAGAACCGTGCATCACTGATACAGGCAGGGATCAACCGCGCACAGTACGAACATGCGATTGCCGTGCTGATTGGCAAGCCGCCCGCCGATGTCACCATCGCCCCGGCGCAGCTGTCGCGCACGGTGCCGCCCATTCCGGTCTCGGTGCCGGCCGACCTGTTGCAGCGCCGCCCCGACATTGCCGCGGCCGAGCGCACGATGGAGCAGTACAACGCCATGATTGGCGCGGACATGGCCGCGTTCTATCCGGACATCACCATCAACGCCAGCTATGAACAGAGCGGCGGCGACCCGGTAACCTCTCTCATGTCAGCAATGAACCGCGTCTGGTCACTGGGGGCATCCGCAACCGAAATCCTGTTTGAAGGCGGGTCGCGCACTGCCGCCGTGCATGAAGCCAATGCCCAGTACGACAATGCTGTCGCCACCTACCGCCAGACCGTATTGACGGCATTGCAGAACACGGAAGATCAGCTGTCCAACCTGCGCATCCTGGCCCAGCAGTCCGTGCAGCAGCAGAAGGCACTGGATTTTGCCAACCGCACGGTCGAAGTCTCGCTGAACCAGTACCGGGCTGGAACGGAAATCTATACGACCGTGATCACCAACGAGAACTCGGCCCTGAGCGATGCCGAAACCCTGCTGGGGATCCAGCAGCAGCGCATGGTGGACAGTGTCAGCCTGGTGCAGGCGCTGGGCGGCGGATGGGATGCGTCACGCCTGCCATCGAAAAACTCGTTGCAGAAGGACAACCCCCTGCTGCCGTCCTTCATTCAGAAGGACACCAACAAATAGGTCAGAAAAAAGCCCCTGCACCAATGGTGACAGGGGCTTTTTTATGGGTAGCGGGTTACTGGTTGAAAAGCGATCTGGCCGAGAGCAGCACGATCAGAACCACAATCACAAATGCCAGAATGGCAACAAAGAACAGTATTTTTGCCATTCCTGCCGAAACGGCGGAAATGCCACTGAAGCCAAACAGCCCGGCGACCAGTGATACAATCAAAAAAAACAGCGCCAGTTTCAGCATGGCATTTTTCCCTGCAAATCAGTCATGCTGCCCCAACGCGGCAGCACCATATATGTTGCCTTCAGCCCCGGCGCCGCAGGAAGACGCTTGCCAGAAAACCCAGCACGGACGCCCCCACCAGCGCAAACAGCGGGCGATCCGCCGTCACGTCACGCACGGTATCCAGAATTTCGCCCATGCCCCGCTGGGCTACGCCGCTTGCGCCCTGCAGGCGCGCGGATAGCGGGGTGCCGGCATCCCCGACAAAGCCATCCAGACCATCCTGAAGCCGGCCAATACCTTCTTCCAGATGCGCTTCAAAATTGGGGGGATTTGTCATGTTCCGTATTCCCTTGCTTGCCATAGGGGAGACGCGAAAGCCCGTCCCCCACTGCCCTATGCCTTCATGCCTGCAGGCAACAGACCCGTTGGTGCAGACTTATCATATCTCCGATGCCTGCCAATAGGCCGCATCCGCGCCCGGATCATCCTCACCCGCAATCAGCCGGCGCATGCGCTCGGCCATGGCACGCATTGCCGGGGCGGTATGATCGCGTGGGCGTGGCCCAACGGTGAAATCACCCCGCAGCCCGGCGGGATGCCCCTCCAGAATGATGATCCGGTCTGCAAGGATCAGGGCTTCGTCCAGATCATGGGTCACGAACAGTACGGTCCCCTGCCGCCGAGCATGGATCCGCAGCAGTTCGTCCTGCAGGGCACTGCGCGTAATGGCGTCCAGCGCGCCGAATGGTTCGTCCATCAGCAGCAGGTCCGGTTCGACCGTCAGTGCGCGCGCGACCCCCACGCGCTGGCGCTGTCCACCCGAAAGCTGGCGTGGCCACCGCTCCGCCATGTCCGCAAGCCCGACGAGATCCAGCGCCGCCATGGCCCGTTCCCGCCGCTGCAGCCGTGTCAGGCCCAGCCCCTCCAGCCCCAGTTCCACATTCCGCCGCACACTGCGCCACGGCATGAGCTTGGCATCCTGAAACACCATTGCCGCCGGACGATGGGCCGCCGTCGGGGACGGATGGAGGCTGACCGTGCCCTCGCTGGGGCGTATCAGCCCCATGATGACGCGCAGCAACGTGGATTTGCCAACACCCGATGGCCCCAGCACCGCGACGAATTCACCCCGCCTGATGTCCAGATTCACATGCCGGAGGATGAAGCTGCGCCCATGGTCATGTGACAGGCCGATATTTTCCAGCCTGACCACCACATCACCCGGGACCGCGGCTGTCGTGATATTATCCATAACCACCGCGTTCACCCCTGCCACCCCAGCAGCCGCCTGCGCACCGCCATGAAAACCGTGTCAGTCAGGGCATAGAGCAGCGCCATGGTCAGCATGTAGACCACCACAAGGTCGGTCGCCAGCAGGCTGGACGCCTGCATCATCCGCGCGCCAATTCCCGGCACGCCAAACAGTTCGGCCGCGACAACCGACATCCATGCCTGCCCCAGCCCCGTGCGCAGCCCTGCCAGCACACCGGGGGCCGAGGCCGGAATGACAACCGTGCGCAGCCGCGCCCAGAACCCGCCATGACCAAAGGAGGCGGCGACTTCATACAGGTCCGGGTCGATGGCCTGCACGGCCCCGTACGCAGCGTAGAAATTGATCCAGAAAACCGAAATGGCGATCACGAAGGTGGCCCCGGCGGTATCCAGCCCGAACCACAGGATGGCGAATGGCACCCATGCCAGACCCGGTATGGGCCGCAATACCCGCACGACACCGGACAGCAGTCCGTCCAGCAGGAACACTGTCCCGCATAACAGGCCGATGAGCGTGCCCAGCACCGAACCGACGACCAGCCCCATCAGGTAATGGGTCAGGCTATCGCGAATGGCCTGAACCCATGCGCCGCTACGCACTTCCCCCAGCCATGCCGGGCCAAGGCTGCTCGGCGCGGGCACCAGCCCGGATGGCACCCAGCCCAGCCGGATTACCGCTTCCCATCCCCCAAACAGCACGACAAGGCCCACCGCGCCCAGAAGCGGGCGCATCCAGACGGAACGGGTCAGCGTCATTGCGCAATCTGCCGGTAACTCTCGAGATCGAACAGCGAGGCCACGGGTTCCGCCTTGTGCAGCAGGCCACTCTGCACCTCAAAATCCTGCAGCTTGCCGACCGCATCCACGATGCTGGCGGGATCGGATACGTAATTGGAGGCTGAAACCTTCAGCGCCTCGATGATGATGTCTCTGGGCAGCATGCCACCGCCCAGCGCCTGCTGCACATAGGGTTCCGCCTGTTCCGGATCCGTGGCCAGCAGGTGCGTCGCCTTGACGAAGCTGGTCAGGAACGCGGTCTTCCACGCTGCACGGTCTGGCGCATCCTCGTTGACGATTGCCAGCACGGAACCCGGCTGGCCCGGCATGAGGTCATGCCCCGACGCCAGCACCCGCATGCCGGGCATACGATGGCGGATAATGGTCAGCGCCGGTTCACGCAGGATGGCGCCATCCACCGCACCTGCCAGGAACGCCTGCTGGGCGGCATCGATATCAATGCCGACAATATCCGCCACATCGGCAGGTTCCAGCCCGTTCCGGGCCTTGAGCCAGTAGCGCAGCAACGTATCGGGCACGGACCCGAGCGGCTGGGCCGCGATCTTGGGCTTATGGCCTGCCTTCGTGGCGAAATCCGCAAAAAGCTGACGCAGCGCATCGGGTGTCAGGGCAACGGGCTGTTCCGGCAGGTCGGCGGCCAGCGCCCCGCGGGAGACTACTTCCAGTTCCTCCGTTGCCGCACTCGCGACAACCTTCACATCCACACCATGCGCCCGGGCCTGCAGCAGGGGCAGCACGCCCGCCACATAGGCATCAATCTTGCCCGATACCAGTGCCTGAATGGCCTGTGGGCCGGACTGGAAGCGGACCAATTGCATGTCGATCCCTGCATCCCGCGCCCAGTTCTTGCCCTGCATGACAAACAGCGGCGCCGAACCAATGACCGGAATATACCCCACGCGCACCGTTGCCGCGTGAACACTGCCGCACAGACCGATCATGGCGGTCACGGCATAAAGTCCACGGCGTATGGCACGCCCCAAAACTGATCCTGTCATGGCTGAAGCCCTGTCTGCTGCGCAGGCCCGATCCTGCGTATCAATGTGATATCGAAATATACATAATCGCGATTGAATATCTATATAACGATGAAAAAATGTTGGATTCCATGGCGACATAAAAAAACCCGGCCAGAGGCCGGGCTTTTTCACGCAGGAACCGAAGTTCCTCAGGCTGCCAGGTGATCTTCCTGGTTGGCTTCGGGGCGCGGACCACTGTCCTTGCCCTTTGCCGACACATCGCGATCAACCAGTTCGATCACAGCCATATCGGCCGCATCACCGTGGCGCATGCCGGCACGCAGCACGCGGGTGTAGCCACCCTGACGCGCCTTGTAACGGTCAGCCACCGTGTCGAACAGCTTGGACACGATCTTGTCGTCACGCAGCTGGGCGAAAGCCTGACGGCGGGCGTGCAGGTTGCCACGCTTGCCAAGGGTGATCAGCTTTTCCACAACCGGGCGCAGCTCTTTCGCCTTGGGCAGCGTGGTGGTGATCTGTTCGTGCTTGATCAGGGCGACAGCCATGTTGCGAAACATGGCCAGTCGATGGGACGAGGTAACGCCGAGCTTACGGCCGGCAACACCGTGACGCATGATGTAATTTCCTGTTTTATCCGGTTCGGAGGATCAGAACGGCTCGTCGAGCCTCTTCGCCAGATCTTCGATATTTTCCGGCGGCCAGGCCGGGACATTCATACCCAGTGAAAGCCCCATGGCGGTCAGGACTTCCTTGATCTCGTTGAGCGACTTGCGGCCGAAATTCGGGGTGCGCAGCATCTCCTGCTCGGTCTTCTGAACCAGATCACCGATATAGACGATGTTGTCGTTCTTCAGGCAGTTCGCGCTACGGACCGACAGTTCCAGTTCGTCAACCTTGCGCAGCAGGTTACGGTTGAACGGCAGGTCATCCTGCGGCTCTTCCGTACGCACGGTGCGCGGTTCATCGAAGTTGATGAACAGCTGAAGCTGGTCCTGAAGGATACGCGCGGCAAGCGCCACGGCATCTTCCGGCGTTACGGCGCCATTTGTCTCGACCGTCAGCAGCAGGCGGTCGTAATCGGTGACCTGACCCACGCGGGTCTGCTCCACCTTGTAGGACACGCGCCGCACGGGCGAGTAGATGGCATCAACCGGGATCAGGCCAATCGGCGCGTCTTCCGGGCGGTTTGCCGCCGCGGGGACATAGCCCTTGCCCATGTTCACGGTGAATTCCATCCCGAACTTCACCCCTTCGTCCAGGGTGCAGATTACCAGATCGGGGTTCATGACTTCGATATCATGACCGGTCTGGATCTGTCCGGCACGCACTTCGCCCGGCCCCGTGGCCGTCAGCACCATGCGCTTGGGTCCCTCACCATGCATCCGCAGTGCGAGCTGCTTGATGTTGAGGACGATGTCGGTCACGTCTTCACGAACACCCGCCACCGACGAGAATTCATGCAGCACGCCGTCAATCTGGATTGCCGTAACCGTAGCCCCCTGCAGGGACGACAGCAGAACCCGACGGATCGCATTGCCCAGCGTCATGCCGAAACCGCGTTCCAGCGGTTCGGCCACGACGGTCGCAATACGTGAAGGTTCCGCCCCCGGTTCGACTTCCAGCTTTTCCGGCTTGATCAGGGATTGCCAGTTTTTCTGGAGGACCAAGGTAATGGCCTTTCAAGACTGATCTGCCACCAGGTCCGGTAACAGATGGTACCCCGCATGGGGGCACCGGAATGACAATCTTCCCCCGCATGCGGGGGAATACGACTAAGCAGAATGCGGTTCAGACGCGACGACGCTTGCGCGGACGGCAGCCGTTGTGCGGAACCGGCGTCATGTCACGGATGGCCGTGATCGAGAAACCGACTGCCTGCAGGGCACGCAGTGCGCTTTCACGCCCCGACCCCGGACCGGAAACCTCGATTTCCAGCGTTTCCATGCCGTGTTCACGCGCCTTGCGGCCCGCGTCTTCGGCAGCAACCTGCGCCGCATACGGCGTGGACTTGCGCGATCCCTTGAAGCCCTGGGCACCTGCGGACGACCAGGCAATTGCATTGCCCTGTGCATCCGAAATGGTGATCATGGTGTTGTTGAAGGTGGACAGCACATGCGCCACACCGGAAATGATGTTTTTCCGCTCTTTCTTGCGAATACGCGGAGCCGCAGCTTTCGCCATAGTTTTCTCGATCCTGTCAGTTCAAACGGCGCATGGGGCGGGCGGCCACCATGCTTACATACCGGGCAATCCGCTGATTAGCGGGTTGCCTTCTTCTTGCCCGCAATAGCCACGGCCTTACCCTTGCGGGTACGGGCGTTGGTATGAGTCCGCTGACCATGGACAGGCAGCCCACGCCGGTGACGCAGACCACGGTAGCAGCCAAGATCCATCAGACGCTTGATGTTCATCGCCACTTCGCGGCGCAGATCACCTTCCACGCGATACTTGCTGTCGATCAGTTCACGGATCTTGCCGATCTCGTCATCAGACAGCTCGTTCACGCGCCGCTCAGCCGGGATTGCCAGCTGGTCGCAGATCGCCTGGGCCTTGGTAGCCCCGATACCATAGATATAACGCAGGCCAATGGTGACCCGTTTGTTGGTTGGGATGTTCACGCCGGCAATACGTGCCACGCCACTTACTCCTCGTCCGCCCTGCTTCAGGGCACTAACTATCAGGCAGGGCTGCTTCACACCACCTGCCCGATTGGCAGGAGCGCCGTGAACATACCGGTTTCGAAACCGGCCAACCCCATCATCATTCATTCCGGCCATACGAGCCGTGCCATCATGGCCGACTCATACGACGCTCATACCTTGAGGGCGCGCAATATACTGCTGCCCCCATGCGAGTCAATTATTTTGCATCACTTCTTCGTGATACGATCGATAACAGCGAAGACTTCCTTGGTCACTGCATCGATGTCCGCCATCCCGTCAACACGGTACAGCCGCTTCTTTTCCTCGTAATACGGCAGGATCGGTGCGGTCTGTTCACGGTAGGCCTTCAGGCGCGCGGCCACGGTGTCCCGCCGGTCATCTTCCCGGCGAATGAACTCATGTCCGCCACAGACATCACATGTGCCTGCCACCTTCGGCTTCTTGAACAGATCGTTATATCCCGCGCCACACCTGGCGCAGGTGTAACGCCCCGCAATACGGTCCGCCAGGGCGTTCTCATCAACATCCAGCAGCAACACGGCGTCGATATGCTGGCCACTGCGCGTCAGCATCTGGTCCAGCGCCTCTGCCTGTGCCCGCGTGCGCGGGAAGCCATCCAGGATGAACCCCTTCGCACAGTCAGGCTGGCGGATGCGGTTTTCGATCATGGCAATGATCAGGTCATCCGGCACAAGCCTGCCTTCTGCCATGATGGTCTTGACCTTCTGCCCCAGCGGGCTTCCGGCCGCGACTTCCGCACGCAGCATGTCACCCGTCGAGATCTGGGCGATTCCATACCGTTCTTCCAGCCGCTTTGACTGAGTGCCCTTACCGGCACCCGGCGGACCAAGAAAGATAATATTCACCGCATTCTGCCCTTTCTGCCCCGTCCCCGGCGCATAAGTCCCTGATACTGGTGCGCAACCAGATGCGACTGCACCTGCGTCACCGTATCGATCGTCACCGTCACGATAATGATCAGACTCGTGCCGCCAAAATAGAAAGGCACGTTGTAATGGCTGATCAGGATCTGCGGCAACAGGCAGACCGCGACAAGATAGAGCGCGCCAATGGTCGTGATGCGCGTCAGGATCCGGTCAAAGAAGGCTGCGGTATTCGCACCAGGACGGATACCCGGCACAAAGCCACCCTGCTTGCGCAGGTTCTCCGCCGTTTCCTGAGGGTTGAAGGTAACCGCCGCATAGAAATAGGAGAAGAAGACAATCATCGCGGCATAGAACAGCATGTATAACGGCTGTCCCTGCCCCAGTTCCTGTCCCAGGAAGGAGAGCCAGCCCGGCATGGAACTATTGTTTACGAATCCGGCAATCGTAACGGGAATCAGCAGTACGGATGACGCGAAAATGGGCGGAATCGACCCCGCCGTATTTACCTTCAGCGGCATGTGGGTCGAATCGCCCCCGAACATGCGCTGTCCGACCTGTCGCTTCGGGTACTGGATCACCACACGCCGCTGCGCCAGTTCCATGAACACGATGAAGGCGATCGTCACGGCTGCCAGCACCAGGAAGACCAGCACAAAGAACGGCGAAAGCGCGCCCGTGTAGCCAAGCTGGAACAGGCTGGCCAGTGCATTGGGCAGGTTCGCCACGATACCGGCAAAGATGATCAGCGAGATACCGTTCCCGACCCCCCGCGACGTGATCTGCTCACCCAGCCACATCAGGAACATGGTCCCACCCACAAGGGTCAGCACACACGACACGATGAAGAACAGACCGGGAGAGACGACCGCAGATCCGGCCTCGGTATGCATGTTCTCCAGCCCGATGGCGATCCCATAAGCCTGGAACAGCGCGATCACCACCGTCAGGTACCGGGTATATTCGTTCAGCTTGCGCCGTCCGCCTTCCCCTTCCTTCTTGAGGGCCTCAAGGGAAGGGATCGCTGCCGACATGAGCTGTACGATGATCGAGGCACTGATATAGGGCATGATGTTCAGTGCAAACACGGTCATACGCCCCAGCGCACCACCGGTAAACATATCGAACATGCCCAGAATCCCGCCCTGATGCCGGGCCAGAAGCTGCCCCATCACCGTCGCATCGACGCCAGGAACGGGGATATAGGTGCCAATCCGATATACGATCAACGCACCCAGCGTGAACCAGATACGCTTTTTCAGCTCCGTTGCATTGGCAAAGGAATTGAAATTCAGATTGGCAGCCAACTGTTCGGCCGCGGAGGCCATGCGCCCATCCTTTCACAAGAACAGCGCCACCGCTGGAAGCGGGACGCTGTCATGATAAAAAAAACCGCAAAAAGTAATAAAGCGATGCGCCCGCCGAGTGCAAGCAGCATCGCTTTTATTATGCTCCGGGTACAGAACGTGCCTGCTCCCGGGACCGGTCATTCCGCGGCAGGAGCCTGCTGCTTCTGCGCCTTGACCTGCACCTTTCCGCCTGCCTTTTCGACAGCGGCGACGGCACCAGCCGAAGCACCCGACACTTCAATGGTGACGGCATGATTCAGTTCACCGTCCGCCAGAAGGCGGATGCCGGCGAAACGACCGGAACCAACCAGACCAGCCTTGGTCAGGGCTTCTTCCGTCACGACAGCGTTGGCATCGACCTTGCCTGCCGCGATCGCCTTGTCCAGCACGCCCAGATTCACGATCGCATATTCCTTGCGGAAAATGTTCTTGAATCCACGCTTGGGCAGCCGGCGATAGATCGGCAGCTGGCCGCCTTCAAAACCGTTCAGGGACACACCGGAACGCGCCTTCTGACCCTTCACACCCTTGCCCGACGTCTTGCCCTTGCCAGAGCCGATGCCGCGACCAAGACGCTTCTTGGTATAGCGCGCGCCTTCGTTGTCACGAAGTTCGTTCAGGTTCATCTCAATCCTCCACCTTGATCAGGTGGGACACCTTGCGGATCATACCGCGAACCGAAGGAGTGTCCTCCAGTTCACGCGTACGACCAATCTTGTTCAGGCCGAGGCCAATTAGCGTAGCCTGCTGACCCGGCTTCTGTCCGTTCCCGGAATGCACCTGGGTGACGCGCACTTTTGCCTTGGTATCAGACATCGGCCGTGGCCTCCGTCGTTACCGCAGCCTCACGGCGCCCCAGAATGTCCGAAACCTTCTTGCCACGGCGGTTGGCAACCGAACGCGGGCTGGCGCAACGCTCCAGCGCGGCAAACGTTGCCTTCACCATGTTATGCGGGTTCCGGGTCCCGAGGGACTTCGCCACCACGTCATTGATGCCCAGGCTTTCAAACACTGCGCGCATCGGACCACCGGCAATGATGCCCGTGCCCGCATCAGCGGAGCGCAGAACAACCTTACCCGCGCCGAAGTGACCGGCCACATCGTGATGCAGCGTACGGCCTTCCTTCATGGGAACACGGATCATTGTCCGCTTGGCGCGGTCGGTCGCCTTGCGGATCGCCTCGGGAACTTCACGGGCCTTGCCCGCACCGAACCCGACACGACCCTTCTGGTCACCAACAACAACCAGAGCTGCGAATGCAAAGCGGCGACCGCCCTTTACCACCTTCGCAACACGGTTGATCGTGACCAGCTTGTCGACCAGATCATCGCCTTCGCGGTCGCGATCGCGACCACCCCGGCCGCCTTCTCTCGGTTCACGTGCCATTATGCGTGACCCTTTCGTCAGAACGAGAGACCGCCCTCACGGGCAGCCTCCGCCAGGGCCTTGATACGCCCATGATAGAGATACGCGCCGCGGTCGAAAACGACCTTCGACACACCTGCAGCCACCGCACGCTCCGCCAGAAGCTTGCCGACTGCGCCCGCTGCCTTGACGTCCGTACCACCCTTGAGGGTCGTACGCAGGTCCTTGTCCAGGCTTGACGCTGCGGCGAGGGTCCGGCCAGCAGCATCGTCGATCACCTGCGCGTAGATGTTCTTGCCCGAACGGAACACCGACAGACGCGGACGGCCACCGCTCTTGCGGCGAAGCTGGAAACGCAGGCGCTGACGCCGCCGTTCCCGCAGATCCTTCTGCGTGCTCATTATTTCTTCTTACCTTCCTTGCGACGGATGGTTTCCGTTTCATAACGGACACCCTTGCCCTTGTAGGGCTCGGGCTTGCGGAAGCTGCGGATGTCCAGTGCGACCTGACCAACGCGCTGCTTGTCAATGCCTTCGACCGTGACCGCCGTAGGACGCGGGGTCGTGATCTTGATCCCTTCGGGAATCGCATAGACGATGTCATGCGAATAACCAAGGTTCATGACCAGGTTCTTACCCTGCACCGCGGCACGATAACCTGTCCCGGAGATTTCCAGCGTCTTGGAAAATCCTTCGGACACACCCTTGACCATACCCGCGATCAGGGAACGGGTTGTTCCCCACATCATGCGGGCCTGTGCCTGGGTGTCGACCGGCTTGACGGCAACCTTGCCATCCGCAACATCAACCGAAACGTGGCTGGACAGCGGCAGCTTGAGTTCACCCAGCTTGCCTTTTGCCGTCAGCACACCGTCAGCAATGGAAACCTGAACGCCCGACGGTAATTCGACGGGATATTTGCCCACTCGCGACATTTATCCCTCCTTAGAATACACGACAGAGGACTTCACCGCCAACATTGGCAGCGCGGGCCTCCGCATCGGACAGAACACCGCGCGGCGTCGACAGGATCGACACGCCCAGCCCGGCATACACACGCGGCAGTTCCTTGATCTTGGAATAGACGCGGCGCCCCGGCTTGGACACACGGTGGATTTCTTTAATGACCGGCTCACCATCGAGGTACTTCAGCTCGATGCGCAGCTGGGCCACACCTTTACGCAGTTCCTCGCGGGAGAAACCACGGATATATCCCTCGCGGCGCAGGGCCTCGAGAACACTGGCGCGCAGCTTGGAAGCCGGCGCCACGCATGCAGCATGCCGTGCACGCTGCGCATTGCGGATCCGGGTGAGCAGATCACCCAAAGGATCAGAAAGTGACATCGTTCCCTGCCCTTACCAGCTCGATTTGACCATGCCCGGGATCTGACCATTGGAGGCCAGGTCACGCAGGGCGATACGGCAGAGTTCGAACTTTCTGTAATTGGCGCGGGGACGTCCCGTCCGCTTACAGCGCAGACGCACGCGAACGCGCGAACCATTGCGAGGAAGTTCAGCAAGCTTGAGCGATGCATCAAATCGATCTTCAACCGGCAGAGACCGGTCCATGATGATGTTCTTCAATGCAGTCCGCTTAGCCCGGTCCCGGTTTGCCATGCGCTCGCGCTTGGCATTCCGGTTAACGGCGGAAATTTTGGCCATGCCTTGTTTTACCCTCCGGAACCTGTTGGGCCAGTCCCAACGGTTTTCCAAACAACGTGTGTATTAGGTCTTCTGGACTTCAGACGGAAGCCCTTTCGCTACATTTTTATGCAGCGAAGGGCAGATCAAACGCCTTGAGCAGAGCCTTTGCTTCCGCATCCGTCTTCGCGGTGGTCACGAAGATGATGTCCATGCCACGGATTTCGTCGACTTTGTCGTATTCGATTTCCGGGAAGACAATCTGTTCCTTCAGGCCCATCGCAAAGTTGCCACGCCCGTCGAAACCCTTGTTCGCCGGCAGCCCGCGGAAATCACGCACGCGCGGCAGGGCGATCGTCACGAAACGATCCAGGAACTCGAACATCTGCGCACGACGCAGCGTCACCTTGCACCCGATCGGCAGCCCTTCACGGATCTTGAAACCGGCGATGGCCTTCTTGGCCACGGTCTTGACCGGCTTCTGACCTGCGATCAGGGTCATTTCCTTGACGGCGGCATCCAGCTTCTTCTGGTCACCGGCAGCTTCGCCCACGCCCATGTTCAGGACAATCTTCTCAAGACGCGGAACCTGCATCTCGTTCTTGTACCCGAACTGCTCACGCAGCTTCGCGCGCAGCTCTTCCTGGTAGCGCTTCTGCATGCGCGGCACAGGGCGGGCTTCGTTCACTTCAGACATACCCGCCTCCTCAGCCTTCGATAACTTCGCCGGTCGCCTTGGCGACACGAACCTTACGACCATCTTCCAGGACGCGGAAGCCGACCTTCGTCGGGTCACCGCTCTTGGGATCGATCAGCTTCAGGTTGGACAGGTGAACCGGCATTTCCTTCTGGACAATGCCACCCTGCTCACCCATGCGGGAAGGACGGGTATGACGCTTTGCAATCGCCACGCCGCGCACGACAGCCTTGTTGGCTGCGGGCAGGACTGTAACAACCTCGCCACGGGTCCCCTTGGAACCACCGGTGGTGACCAGAACCTGGTCACCCTTCTTGATACGAGCAGCCATTACAGCACCTCCGGTGCCAGCGAGATGATCTTCATGAACTTGCGCGCACGCAGTTCGCGTACGACCGGGCCAAAGATACGGGTACCAATCGGCTCCTGCTGCTTGTTGATCAGCACGGCCGCATTGCGGTCGAAGCGGATGGCGCTGCCATCGGCGCGACGCACGGGGTAAGAGGTGCGAACGATCACCGCCTGGTGCACATCGCCCTTCTTGACCTTACCGCGGGGAATGGCCTCCTTGACGGACACGACAATCACGTCGCCGACCGAGGCAGTCTTCCGCTTGGAACCGCCCAGCACCTTGATGCACTGCACCTGACGGGCGCCGGAATTGTCGGCCACGTCAAGGTTGGTCTCGGGATGGATCATGGTCTATGCCCTTCTTTACGCCTGCGTACCAGACGTGGCACCGGCGGCAGCCGCAAGCGGCTGACCATTCCGGACAACGACAGTCCAGGTCTTGCGGCGGGAAATCGGCTTGCATTCTTCAATGCGTACCGTGTCGCCCACCTTGCATTCATTCAAGCCGTCATGCGCCGCATACTTTTTCGAGCGACGAATGAACTTCTTATACAACGGATGGATAACGCGACGATCGACAAGAACCGTTACGGTCTTGTCCATCTTGTCGCTGGTTACCCGTCCGGTCAGGACGCGCCTTGGCATCGCCCGTCTCCCTTCAGGACTTTACTGCCGGCGCGTGGCCAGCGGAACTCTTCTTCACAACCTCGGTTGCAACAGTCTTCACACGCGCGATTTCACGACGAACCTCGCGCATGCGGGACTGCCCCTCGGTCTGACCGGTCGCGTGCTGAAACCGAAGATTGAACTGCTCGCGCTTCAGATCGATGAGAAGCGTATCCAGTTCTTCAACAGTCTTGGCACGCAGATCGGCCGGCTTTGTTGCCTTTGCCATCTCACGCCTCTCCGATACGGGTCACGAACTTCGTCTTGATCGGCAGCTTTGCCGCGCCAAGAGCCAGCGCTTCACGCGCGACTTCCGGCGGCACGCCTTCGATCTCGAACAGGATTCGACCCGGCTTCACACGAGCCACCCAATATTCGGGCGACCCCTTGCCGGACCCCATACGCACTTCTGCGGGCTTTGTCGAGACCGGAAGATCAGGGAAAATCCGAATCCAGACACGACCGGCACGTTTCATGGCGCGGGTAATGGCACGACGGGCAGCCTCAATCTGGCGGGCAGTGATCCGTTCAGGCTGCAGCGCCTTCAGGCCAAAAGCCCCAAAATTCAGGGTTGTGCCACCCTTGGCCAACCCATGAATACGCCCCTTGTGGGCCTTGCGGTACTTTGTCCGCTTGGGAGAAAGCATTTTCTAAATCCTCACGCGCCGCCTGGCGCATCTAGGTCCATTGGACCCCGCAATTAGCGCTGCGGGGCCTGTTCGGCGGCGCGACGGTCCTGCGCCAGCGGATCATGGGCAAGAATCTCACCCTTGAAGATCCAGACCTTCACACCACAGGTGCCATAGGTCGTCTTGGCGGTCGCCACACCATAATCAATGTCCGCACGCAGCGTATGCAGCGGCACGCGGCCTTCACGATACCATTCAACGCGTGCGATTTCCGCGCCGCCCAGACGGCCCGAGCAGTTGATCCGGATCCCCTGCGCACCAAGACGCATGGCGGACTGCACGGCGCGCTTCATGGCGCGACGGAAGGCAACACGACGTTCCAGCTGCTGGGCGATGTTTTCGGCCACCAGGGTCGCATCGATTTCCGGCTTGCGGATCTCGACGATATTCAGCGCGACATCGGTCTTGGCCATACGGGCAAGATCCTTGCGCAGCACATCGATGTCCTGGCCCTTCTTGCCAATCACCACACCCGGGCGTGCCGCATAGATGGTCACGCGCGGCTTCTTGGCCGGGCGTTCGATCACCACGCGGGACACGCCGGCACCCGACAGCTTGCGACGCAGGTAGGACCGCAGCTTCAGGTCATCATGCAGCAGACGCGCATAGTCGGCATCAGCATACCAGCGGCTGTCCCATGTCCGGTTAATACCGAGCCGCAGCCCGATCGGATTAACTTTATGTCCCATGGATCAGGCCGCCTTCTTTTCGGTTTCAGCTTCGGGCTTCTTTTCCGCCACGACGATAGTCAGGTGGCTGAAGAACTTCTCGATGCGGGCCGAACGGCCACGACCACGCGCGTGGAAACGACGCATCACGATCGACTTGCCCACCTCTGCACGGGCAACAACCAGCTGGTCAACGTCCAGCTGATGGTTGTTCTCGGCGTTGGCGATCGCACTTTCCAGGGTCTTCTTGACCTGCTGGGCGATACGACGCTTGGAGAATGTGAGGGTGGCGATCGCCTGCGCGGCCGGCTTGTTGCGGATCAGACCCGCAACAAGGTTCAGCTTGCGCGGGCTGATGCGGATGTTCCGCGTCAGCGCCTGCGCCTCGGTTTCCGCGAGCGTGCGCGGATGCTTAGGCTTGCTCATGATCAGCCCCGCTTCGCTTTCTTGTCCGAAGAATGACCCGTGAAGGTACGGGTCGGTGAAAACTCACCGAACTTGTGCCCCACCATATTCTCGGAAACCTGCACCGGCAGGAATTTGTGCCCGTTATAGACGCCGAACGTCAGTCCGACGAACTGCGGCAGGATGGTGGATCGACGCGACCAGATCTTGATCACTTCGTTACGGCCCGACGCGCGCGATGCATCGGCTTTGTTCAGCAGATACCCGTCCACGAACGGGCCCTTCCAGACGGAACGTGCCATCTTAAATGCCCCTTACTTGCCGGTCTTCCGGCGACGGATAATCAGACTGTCCGTACGCTTGTTGACCCTGGTCTTGTAACCCTTAGTCGGCTTGCCCCATGGCGTAACCGGATGACGACCGCCCGAGGTCCGCCCTTCACCACCACCATGCGGGTGATCAACCGGGTTCATGACGACGCCACGGTTATGCGGACGGCGGCCCAGCCAGCGGTTACGGCCGGCCTTGCCCAGATGCTGGTTCATGTTGTCCGGGTTGGACACGGCACCGATGGTGGCCATGCACTCCGCACGGACGACACGCAGTTCACCGGACTGCAGCTTGATCTGGGCATAGCCCACATCCTTGCCGACCAGCTGTGCGTAGGTGCCAGCGGAACGGGCGATCTTGCCACCACCACCGGCCTTAAGCTCGATGTTGTGGATGATCGTTCCCACCGGAACCGCCGACAGGGGCATTGCGTTGCCCGGCTTGATGTCAGCCCGGGCGCCAGCAACGACCTGGTCACCTGCCTTCAGACGCTGCGGTGCGATGATGTAGGCCAGCTCGCCATCTTCATACTTGATGAGAGCGATGAAGGCCGTACGGTTGGGATCGTATTCCAGACGTTCCACCGTGCCGACCACATCGAACTTGCGACGCTTGAAATCGACATAGCGGTAGGACTGCTTGTGTCCGCCACCGATAAAACGCGAGGTGGTGCGACCGTGGTTGTTACGGCCGCCGCTCTTGTTCTTCCCCTCGGTCAGGCCCTTGACGGGCTTGCCTTTCCACAGCTCCTTGCGGTCGATCAGAACCGTTCCGCGCAGGCTGGGGGTAACTGGATTAAAGTGCTTCAATGCCATTTCTTGTCACCCCACGTCAGACCAGCTTCGCGGTCAGGTCAATGGACTGACCTTCTGCAAGCTGGACAAACGCCTTCTTCACATCCGAGCGCTGGCCGGGACGTCCCTTGAAGCGCTTGGCCTTACCCTTCTGGATGAGCGTGTTGACACCCAGAACCTTCACGCCAAACAGCGTTTCGACCGCCACCTTGATTTCCGGCTTCGTCGCGTCGATCGCGACCTTGAAACCGACCTGATTCTTCTCGGACAGGGCCGTGGCCTTTTCCGTGATCAGGGGCGAGCGGATGATGTCGTACATCGCTTCGCGCGACATGCGTTCCGCTTTTTTGCGGATTGCCAGGATGTTGGTCATGCCAGACGCTCCTTCAGTCCCTCCACGCCTGCGCGGGTAATGGCCAGCACATCGTGGTTGAGGATGTCATAGACATTCGCACCGATGGTCGGGAGAATGTCGATCTTCGGAAGGTTGCGCGCGGCACGGCCAAAGTTTTCTTCAACGGCGGCGTCCACGATCAGGGCGGAAGTCCAGCCCAGAACCTTCAGCTTCTTCGCAAGTTCAGCAGACTTGCCCGAGGCGGTCGCGGCATCAAGCACGACCAGCTTCCCTTCGGCAGCCTTCTGCGACAGCGCGGAAATCAGACCCAGACGGCGCACCTTCTTGGGCAGGTCATAGCCATGGTCACGCACGACCGGGCCATGGACCACACCACCTGTGCGGTACTGCGGCGAACGCAGCGAACCCTGACGGGCGCTGCCGGTGCCCTTCTGGCGATACGGCTTCTTGGTCGTGCCGGAGATTTCCCCCATGCCCTTGACCTTATGCTTACCGGCCCGGCGCTTTGCCAGCTGCCAGTGCACCACACGCGCCATAATATCCGTGCGCGGTGTTGCGGCGAAAATCTCGTCGGGAAGGCTGGTCTTGCCTGCGCTTCCGTTATCGAGGGTTTTGATATCGTAATCCATTGCCCTCTATCCTCAGCCCGCAGCCTCAACCAGGGCCGCCGGATACGGCGCCTCGGCATGACGGGCCTTCTTGATCGCATCACGAACGAGAACCGATTCATTCTTTCCACCCGGCACGGAGCCGCGGATCATGATCAGGTTCTTTTCGGCGTCAACAGCCGCAATCTCGAGGTTCAGCGTGGTCACACGCTCGGAACCGAGATGGCCGGCCATCTTCTTGTTCTTGAAAACCTTGCCCGGATCCTGACGGTTACCCGTCGAACCGTGCGAACGGTGACTGATCGAGACACCGTGGGTGGCTTCGAGACCGGCAAAGTTCCAGCGCTTCATCGCGCCGGCAAAACCCTTACCCTTGCTGGTGCCGGTAACGTCCACCTTCTGTCCCACCACAAAGTGGGTAGCGGACAGAGAAGCCCCGACTTCCAGGACGGCATCATCCGCAACGCGGAATTCAGCCAGCTTCTTCTTGGGCTCGACCTTGGCCTTGGCAAAATGGCCGCGGTTCGGCTTCGACACATTTTTGACCTTGGCCTTGCCCGACCCGAGCTGGACGGCAGTGTAGCCATCACGCTCGGTCGTACGGACATCAACCACCTGCAGATCATCAACCTGCAGGACAGTCACCGGCACATGTGTGCCGTCTTCCTTGAACAGCCGGGTCATACCCAGCTTTTTTGCGATCAATCCGGTGCGCATCGTCTGGACCTTAGAGTTTAATCTCGACATCCACGCCAGCGGCGAGGTCGAGTTTCATGAGAGCGTCCACGGTCTGCGGGGTCGGCTCGACAATGTCGAGCAGCCGGCGATGGGTCCGAATTTCGAACTGCTCGCGGCTTTTCTTATCCACGTGGGGGGAGCGGTTCACGGTGAACCGTTCAATATGCGTCGGCAGCGGGATAGGACCCCGAACCCGCGCACCCGTACGCTTCGCCGTGTTGACGATCTCTTTCGTGCTGTTGTCAAGCACCCGATGATCGTACGCCTTCAGGCGAATGCGGATGTTCTGGTTGTCCATCTTTCTGTTTCAGTCCAACTTTACCTGATTCGGGGGAACCCGATCCGCAATGGAAACCCGGCCGGATCGCTCCGACCGGGATCCCACACTTCAGTTACTGTCCAATCACGCAGTGATGGAAGCAACAACACCTGCACCAACGGTGCGGCCACCTTCGCGGATAGCGAAGCGCAGGCCTTCATCCATGGCGATCGGAGCAATCAGCTCCACATCCATGGCGACGTTATCGCCAGGCATGACCATTTCCGTGCCTTCCGGCAGGTGAACAACGCCGGTGACGTCGGTCGTGCGGAAATAGAACTGCGGACGATAGTTGGTGAAGAACGGCGTGTGACGGCCACCCTCTTCCTTCGTCAGGATGTAGGCTTCTGCCTTGAACTTGGTGTGCGGGGTGATGGAACCCGGCTTTGCCAGCACCTGGCCACGCTCAACGTCTTCACGCTTCGTGCCACGCAGCAGCGCACCGATGTTGTCACCGGCTTCACCGCGGTCAAGCAGCTTGCGGAACATTTCAACGCCGGTCACGGTCGTCTTCTGCGTCGGACGCAGACCAACGATCTCGATTTCGTCACCAACGTTCACGGCGCCACGCTCGACACGGCCCGTCACCACGGTGCCACGACCGGAGATGGAGAACACGTCTTCGATCGGCATCAGGAACGGACGGTCGATCGGACGCTCCGGCTGCGGAATGTAGTCGTCAACAGCGTTCATCAGGTCGAGAACGCGCTTTTCGCCAACTTCCGGATCACCGTCTTCCAGCGTCACCAGGGCCGAACCCTTGATGATGGGGATATCGTCGCCCGGGAACTGGTAAGCGGACAGCAGCTCACGCACTTCCATTTCGACGAGTTCCAGCAGTTCCGGATCGTCAACCTGGTCAACCTTGTTCAGGAACACGACCAGGGCCGGCACGCCAACCTGACGGGCAAGCAGGATGTGCTCACGCGTCTGCGGCATCGGGCCGTCAGCAGCGGACACAACCAGGATCGCGCCGTCCATCTGCGCCGCACCGGTGATCATGTTCTTCACATAGTCGGCGTGACCGGGGCAGTCGACGTGTGCGTAGTGACGCTTCGCGGTCTCGTACTCGACGTGAGCGGTCGAGATGGTGATGCCACGGGCGCGCTCTTCCGGCGCGGCGTCGATCATGTCGTACGCCTTGAATTCCGCACCACCGGCCTTTGCCAGCGTCTTGGTGATAGCAGCGGTCAGAGAGGTCTTGCCGTGATCGACGTGACCAATCGTACCGATGTTACAGTGCGGCTTATTCCGCTCAAATTTAGCCTTTGCCATCGTTTTCTCCGTTAACTCAGCCTCGTGCTGAGAGTCGGGTTGGAAAGTTCCGTTTCGGAAGCCGGGCCGGTAGATATACCGGACAGACCGCCTTTACCAGCGGTAATGACTGAATGCCTTGTTGGCTTCGGCCATGCGGTGCGTGTCTTCGCGCTTCTTGACCGCTGCGCCACGATTGTTGACGGCATCAAGAAGTTCGTTCGACAGACGATCCTGCATGGTGTTCTCGCCCCGCTTGCGCGACGCGTCGATCAGCCAGCGGATTGCCAGCGCCTGACGGCGCTCGGCCCGGACTTCGACCGGAACCTGATAGGTGGCGCCACCAACACGGCGGGAACGCACCTCGACAGCCGGCTTGACGTTGTCCAGCGCGCTGTGGAACATGACCACAGGGTCCGCAGCCGCGCCACCACGGCGACGCAGCACCTCAAGGGCGCCATAGACGATCCCTTCGGCGGTGGACTTCTTGCCGTCGTACATCAGGGCGTTCATGAAACGCGTAATGACGACATCACCAAATTTCGGATCGGGGAGAATCTCGCGCTTTACTGCGCGATGACGGCGACTCATGCCTCGTTATTCCTTTTACTTAGGACGCTTCGCGCCATAGAGCGAGCGACGCTGACGACGCTTGGCGATACCCTGGGTGTCCAGAACGCCGCGCAGGATGTGATAACGCACGCCAGGAAGATCCTTAACGCGACCACCACGGATCAGGACAACACTATGTTCCTGGAGGTTATGCCCCTCACCTGGAATATAGCTCACAACCTCATAACCGTTGGTCAGGCGTACTTTCGCCACCTTACGCAGAGCCGAGTTCGGCTTCTTTGGTGTGACTGTGTAAACACGAGTACAAACGCCACGCTTCTGCGGACAGCCCTGCAGAGCAGGAACCTTGTTGCGTTTGGCTGCGGGCTCGCGACCTTTCGCGATCAACTGGTTGATGGTCGGCATACGCCTTTCCCGATCCTTACAAAATTCGGCCGGCCAACCCCATATCTGGTTGCCGACTGTCGTTCACAACAAAACCCCAACGAATGACAACCATCCGTTCGGGCATCATATTTACATCCGGCCTGGGCAGCCCGATTCCCGGACTGCGGCACCGCATGTCTGCATGCTGCATTCGACGGCCAACGACGTCTTTCAGACAGGGCTAGCCGAGGGCGCGTTACCTACGGGCAAACTGACCAAAAGTCAAGCCTTGCGCAGGATTCGCTAGCAGTCCGACAGAGCGACTCTGTTCCATCGGACTCGGAGCACCGCTCCGTCAGGCCGCTGATACCGCCTGAATCGGATGGTGACAATAGTGCAGCACCGAATCATGCCAGATACCGACCTGCGGTATCTGGCATTTCACTCGTATTGTTATTCGGCGGCCTTGGTGGTGGCCACCGCAGCGCGGGCCTGGGCCAGACGCTGCTTGTCTTCACCCGCTGCAACGGCACGGAGCTTGTTCATCACACTGCCCGTCCCTGCCGGGATCAGGCGGCCGACAATCACGTTCTCCTTCAGGCCGTTCAGCGTATCCTTCTTACCCGCCGTGGCAGCCTCTGTCAGGACACGTGTGGTCTCCTGGAAGGATGCGGCGGAGATGAAGGACTGCGTCTGCAGCGACGCCTTCGTGATGCCCTGCAGCACAGGCATGGCAACAGCAGGGCGTTCGCCCATGTTCAGGCGCTTCGTGTTCTCTTCCTCGAACTCGATACGGTCCACCGTCTCACCGATCAGGTAGGTCGTATCACCCGGCTCAAGGATTTCCACCTTCTGCAGCATCTGGCGCACGATGACTTCAATGTGCTTGTCATTGATCTTCACGCCCTGCAGTCGGTAGACGTCCTGAATCTCGTTGACGAGATAGTCGGACAGCGCCTCGACACCCAGAACCTTCAGAATGTCATGCGGCACGCGCGGACCATCGACCAGCGGATCGCCAACCTGGACAAAGTCGCCTTCCTGAACGGAAACGTGCTTGCCCTTGGGGATCAGGTAATCCGTCTCCTCGCCCGTCTCGTCGTTCTTCACGATGACACGGCGCTTGGACTTGTAGTCCTTGCCGAATTCCACACGCCCCTCGGTTTCCGAGATGATGGCATGGTCCTTCGGACGACGCGCCTCGAACAGTTCGGCCACGCGCGGCAGACCACCGGTAATATCACGCGTCTTGGACCCTTCACGCGGAATACGGGCCAGCACGTCACCTGCATTGACCTGTGCGCCGTTCTCGACCGACAGCAGTGAGTCAGGCGACAGGAAGTAGCGGGCGTCGTTACCGTTGGCCAGCTTCACGACATCGCCATTGGCATCCTTCAGCTGCAGGCGCGGACGAAGGTCGATCCCCTTGGAAGCCTGCTTGTAGTCCACGACCACCTTGGATGTCAGGCCGGTCACCTCATCCATCCGCTCCACCAGGGTGATGGAGTCGATCAGGTCGAGGTATTCAACCTTACCGGGCTGCTCGGTGATGATCGGCAGGGTATACGGATCCCACTCGGCCATTTTCTGGCCGCGCGTGACCGCCGCTCCGTCTTCCACCAGCAGGCGCGCACCATAGGGCACACGGTAACGGGCGCGTTCGGTGCCACGATCATCCGTCAGCAGGATTTCGCAGTTACGCGACATGACGATGGGCACGTTCTGACTGTTATGCACGACGTTCTTGTTACGGATCGTCACCTTGCCGTCACGCGAGGCCTCGACCATCGACTGCTCGGCGCCACGCTGCGCTGCGCCACCGATATGGAAGGTACGCATGGTCAGCTGGGTGCCCGGCTCACCGATAGACTGCGCGGCGATGACACCCACGGCTTCACCGATATTGACCGGCGTGCCACGTGCAAGGTCACGGCCATAGCAGTAACCACATACGCCCACGCGGCTGTCACAGGTCAGCACGGAGCGGATCAGCAGGCTTTCGACACCCGCCTTCTCGATCTGCTCCGCCTGGGCTTCCTCGATCAGCGTGTTGCGCGGGAACAGCACCTTGCCGGTTGCCGGATCCAGCACGTCAGCCGCCAGCGTACGACCCAGCATACGCTCGGACAGGGAGGCAACGACTTCGCCGCCATCCATGACCGCACGGACCGTCAGGCCCCGTTCGGTGCCGCAATCTTCCTCGACAATGATGCTGTCCTGCGCCACATCGACCAGACGGCGGGTCAGGTAACCCGAGTTCGCGGTCTTCAGCGCGGTATCGGCCAGGCCCTTACGCGCACCATGGCTGGACGTGAAGTAATCGAGAACCGACAGACCTTCCTTGAAGTTGGCGATGATCGGCTGTTCGATGATCTCACCCGACGGCTTGGCCATCAGGCCACGCATGCCGGCCAGCTGCTTCATCTGAGCTGGCGACCCACGGGCACCGGAGTGGCTCATCATCCACACCGAATTGGTCGGCTTGCCGATTTCCTGCTTGGAGATCTCCTTCATCATCGCGGCCTGCACTTCATCCGTGCAGCGCGACCATGCATCGACCACCTTGTTATAGCGCTCGCCTGCGGTGATCAGACCGTCCTGATACTGCTGCTCGAACTCCTTCACCTCGGCGGCGGTGCGATCGACCAGTTCCTTCTTCTCGGTAGGGACGATCATGTCGTCCTTGCCGAAGGAAATGCCCGACTTCGCCGCATGGCGGAACCCGAGGCCCATCAGGCGGTCACAGAAGATCACGCATTCCTTCTGGCCGCAGTGACGGTAGACCGCATCGATGACGTCCGACACGATCTTCTTGGTCAGCTGGCGGTTGATCAGCGAGAACGGCAGCGCCGCATTGCGCGGCAGGATCTGGGCCACGAGCATGCGACCCGGCGTGGTCACGACGGTCTCGCGTGTAACCTTGCCCTCGGCATCGACATTCTCGATCCGCGCGCGGATCTTGTCATGCAGCTTCACGGCGCCCGTGCTGAGCGCATATTCCACTTCGCCAACGCTGGAGAAGGACGGCGCGCCCGCAACCGTCACCTGCCCCTTGTCATCATAGCTGTTCTGGTCAGGCGTCGCACGGAATTCCGGCGTCTCGAGGCTGAGGTAGTACAGCCCCAGCACGATATCCTGTGACGGCACAATGATGGGCTTGCCGTTGGCGGGGCTGAGGATGTTGTTGGTGGACATCATCAGCACGCGCGCTTCCAGCTGGGCTTCGAGGCTCAGCGGGACGTGTACGGCCATCTGGTCACCGTCAAAGTCCGCGTTGAAGGCGGTGCAGACCAGCGGGTGCAGCTGGATCGCCTTGCCTTCGATCAGCACCGGTTCGAACGCCTGGATACCCAGACGGTGCAGCGTCGGCGCGCGGTTGAGCATGACGGGATGTTCACGGATCACTTCTTCAAGGATATCCCAGACCTCGGGACGTTCCTTTTCCACCATCCGCTTCGCGGCCTTGATGGTGGTGGCGTGACCGTATTTTTCCAGCTTGGAGTAGATGAACGGCTTGAACAACTCCAGCGCCATCTTCTTGGGCAGACCACACTGGTGCAGCTTCAGTTCCGGCCCGACCACGATGACCGAACGGCCGGAATAGTCGACGCGCTTGCCCAGCAGGTTCTGACGGAAGCGACCCTGCTTGCCCTTCAGCATGTCGGACAGCGACTTCAGCGGACGCTTGTTCGCACCGGTAATGGCGCGCCCACGGCGGCCGTTGTCAAACAGCGCATCGACCGATTCCTGCAGCATGCGCTTTTCGTTACGGACAATGATGTCCGGCGCACGCAGTTCGATCAGCCGCTTGAGACGGTTGTTACGGTTGATGACGCGACGGTACAGGTCATTCAGGTCCGATGTCGCGAACCGGCCACCATCCAGCGGCACCAGCGGGCGCAGTTCAGGCGGAATGACCGGCACCAGGTCCAGGATCATCCATTCCGGGCGCGATTCACTGTCGGCAAAGGCCTCGACCAGCTTCAGGCGCTTGACCAGCTTCTTGCGCTTGGCCTCGGACGTGGTGTCCTTCAGTTCCTGGCGCAGTTCTTCCTTTTCGACCTTGCAGTCGATGCGTTCCAGGATCTTCTTGATCGCTTCCGCGCCGATCCCGACCTCGATCCCCTCGTCGCCATGCTCATCCATGACATCAAGGTACTGGTCTTCCGTCAGCAGGCTGTACTGCTTGAGCGGCGACGTGCCGGGTTCCAGAACCACGTAGCTTTCGAAATACAGGATCTTTTCCAGATCCTTCAGCGTCATGTCGACCATCAGGCCGATACGGCTGGGCAGCGACTTGAGGAACCAGATATGGGCAACGGGGCTGGCGAGTTCGATATGGCCCATGCGCTCGCGCCGGACTTTTGCCAGCGTCACTTCAACGCCGCACTTTTCGCAGATGATACCGCGGAATTTCATCCGCTTGTACTTGCCGCACAGACATTCGTAATCCTTGATCGGACCGAATATCCGCGCGCAGAACAGGCCATCACGTTCCGGCTTGAATGTCCGGTAGTTGATGGTCTCGGGCTTCTTGATCTCGCCGTACGACCAGGAACGGATCTGCTCGGCCGAAGCCAGCTGGATCTTGATCTGATCGAAGGTCATGGCCTGGCCGCCCTGACCAAGGATCTTCATGAGTTCATTCATGCGCCGCAAACCCCCTGAGGGAATGAAGCGGAAGCAGCCGCGTTACCTGCTCCCACTCCTGAAAGAAAAATGTATGGACCGACGTGCAACATTAAGGCCCGGTCAGGAACCGCTCTGTTCCAGGTCAACATTCAGGCCAAGGGACTTCAGTTCCTTGATCAGGACGTTGAAGCTTTCCGGAATACCGGCTTCGAAATCATCCTGCTCGCGCACGATGGCTTCATACACCTTGGTACGACCGGATACGTCATCCGATTTGACCGTCAGCATTTCCTGCAGTGTGTAGGCGGCGCCGTAAGCTTCCAGCGCCCACACTTCCATTTCACCAAAGCGCTGCCCACCGAACTGCGCCTTACCACCCAGCGGCTGCTGGGTCACCAGCGAGTACGGGCCGATGGAACGGGCATGTATCTTGTCATCGACAAGGTGATGCAGCTTGAGCATGTAGATGTAACCAACCGTGGTCTTACGCTCAAACGGTTCCCCCGTGCGTCCGTCGATCAGCTGCGACTGCCCGGATTTATCCACGCCGGCCTTCTGCAGCATGGTCTCGATATCCGGGATGGACGCACCATCGAACACCGGCGTTGCGATCGGCACGCCCTTGCGCAGGTTGCCACACAGCTCCAGCAGCTGGGCATCGGTCATGTCACCGATCTGCTCGTCATAAACCGCGTCGCCGTAGATCGACTTCAGTTCATCCAGCAGTTCCTGCCGCTTTTCACCGTGGCGCTGGTATTCATCGGCCAGCTGCGCCACCTGACGCCCGATATTGGCGCAGGCCCAGCCCAGATGCGTCTCAAGGATCTGCCCCACGTTCATGCGCGACGGCACACCCAGCGGGTTCAGCACCAGATCGACCGACGTACCATCCTCAAGGAACGGCATGTCCTCGACCGGCACAACGCGGGAGACGACACCCTTGTTGCCGTGACGGCCAGCCATCTTGTCACCCGGCTGGAGCTTGCGCTTCACCGCGACAAAGACCTTGACCATCTTCATCACGCCCGGCGGCAGTTCGTCACCGCGCTGCAGCTTTTCCACCTTGTTGTCGAAACGGGCCTGGATCTTGGCAACGGCGGCATCGAATTCACGACGCAGCGTTTCCAGTTCCGCCATGACCTCGTCAGACATCACGGTGATGTTGCGCCATGCGCCACGCGGATGTTCGGACAGGACCTCATCCGTAATGACCGTGCCGGAACGGATGCCCTTGAAGCCCGTGCCAGCCGTCTGGCCAATCAGATGTTCACGCAGCCGGTTGTAGAACGAACGTTCCTGAATGGCGCGTTCATCGTCACGGTCCTTGGCGAGGCGTTCGATCTCGGCGCGCTCGATGGCCATGGCGCGCTCGTCCTTATCCACGCCACGGCGGGAGAACACGCGCACATCAACAATGGTACCTGTCGTGCCAGGCGGCAGCTTGAGCGAGGTGTCACGGACGTCAGACGCCTTTTCACCGAAGATGGCGCGCAGCAGCTTTTCTTCCGGCGTCATCGGGCTTTCGCCCTTCGGCGTGACCTTGCCGATCAGGATGTCACCGGGGTTCACCTCGGCGCCCACATACACGATCCCGGCTTCGTCGAGGTTGCGCAGTGCTTCCTCACCGACATTCGGGATATCGCGGGTGATTTCTTCCTGACCCAGCTTGGTATCACGGGCCATGACCTCGAATTCCTCGATATGGATCGAGGTAAAGACGTCATCACGCGCGATCCGTTCGGAAATCAGGATCGAATCTTCAAAGTTGTAACCATTCCAGGGCATGAACGCGACCAGCACGTTGCGGCCCAGCGCCAGTTCACCAAGTTCCGTGGACGGACCATCAGCGATGATCTCACCCGCGCGGACCTGATCACCCACGCGCACCAGCGGACGCTGGTTGATGCAGGTGGACTGGTTGGAACGCATGTATTTGCGCAGGCGGTAGATATCCACGCCCTGCGTCGCACCGGCCTCGTCCGTCGCACGGACAACGATACGGGCACCATCGATCTGGTCCACGATACCATGGCGACGCGCAACGATTGCCGCACCCGAGTCATGCGCCACGGCGGCTTCCATGCCCGTGCCGACCAGAGGCGCATCGGAACGCACCAGCGGCACGGCCTGACGCTGCATGTTCGAGCCCATCAGCGCACGGTTGGCGTCATCGTTCTCAAGGAACGGGATGAGGGCCGCAGCGACCGAGACAAGCTGCTTGGGCGACACGTCGCATGCCGTCACATCGGTGGGCGGAACCTGGCGGAAGTCACCACCACGACGCACCGAAACCAGATCGTCCGTCAGGTGGCCCTGCGCGTCCTGGCTGGCATCAGCCTGGGCGACGACCAGCTTTTCTTCCTCCATGGCGGAAAGATACTTCCAGCCATCCTGAAGGACGCCGTCTTCCACCATGCGGTACGGGGTTTCGATAAAGCCGTACTTGTTCACCTTGGCGTAGGTGGCCAGCGAGTTGATCAGACCGATGTTCGGGCCTTCCGGCGTCTCGATCGGGCAGATACGGCCATAATGCGTCGGGTGCACGTCACGGACCTCGAAGCCCGCACGCTCACGTGTCAGCCCCCCCGGACCGAGTGCGGAAAGACGACGCTTGTGCGTGACCTCCGACAGCGGGTTGGTCTGGTCCATGAACTGGCTGAGCTGGGAGGAACCGAAGAACTCACGCACCGCAGCGGCCGCCGGCTTGGCGTTGATCAGGTCATGCGGCATGACCGTATCGATGTCGACCGAACCCATGCGTTCGCGGATGGCGCGCTCCATGCGCAGCAGGCCGACGCGGTACTGGTTTTCCATCAGCTCGCCAACCGAACGCACGCGACGGTTGCCAAGGTTGTCGATATCGTCGATCGCGCCGCGACCGTCCTTCAGCTCACACATGATCTTGACGGTGCGCAGGATGTCTTCCTTGCGCAGGACACGCACCGTGTCGGGCACGTCCACGCCAAGGCGCATGTTCATCTTCACGCGCCCCACGGCGGACAGGTCATAACGGTCGGGATCGAAGAACAGGCCGGAGAACATGGCTTCCGCCGTCTCGGGCGTCGGCGGCTCACCGGGGCGCATGACACGGTAGATGTCGGTCAGCGCCTCATCGCGCGAGGCGTTCTTGTCCACCGCAAGCGTGTTGCGGATCCACGGGCCGTTGGCCGCGTCCACCGCCAGGGTGGACAGGGTGGTCAGGCCGGCTTCCTCAAGTTCTTCCAGCTTCTGCTCGGTCAGTTCGTCACCGGCTTCGGCATAGATCTCGCCCGTGCTCTCGTTGACGATGTCGGATGCGATGAAACGTCCGATCAGGCCAGCGGGGCCGACCAGCACTTCCTTGGTGGTTTCCGCAATCTTGCGGACCATGCGGGCGGTCAGCTTCGCGTCGACCGGGGCCACTTCCTCACCCGTCTGGGCGTCAATCAGCGGCTCGAGCAGCTTCATGCCACGGAAGGCGTCCGCATCAAAACGGCGGGCCCAGCCCTTTTCCGTCTTGGCGAATTCGACCTTGCCATAGAAGTAGCTCAGGATCTCGTCCGGGGACATGCCCTGGATTTCCATGGACTCCACGTCCCCGCCCTCGGCAGCCTTGGCGGCGCGGGCGGCTTCGGACTCCGCACCTTCCAGGGCGTACAGCAGCGTGGTGACCGGCAGCTTGCGCTTGCGGTCGATGCGGACGTAGATCAGGTCCTTGCTGTCGAATTCGAAATCGAGCCACGAGCCGCGATAGGGAATGACACGCGCCGCGAACAGAAACTTGCCCGAAGAATGGGTCTTGCCCTTGTCGTGATCGAAGAACACGCCCGGGCTGCGGTGCATCTGGCTGACGATGACACGCTCGGTCCCGTTGATGATGAAGGTGCCGTTATCGGTCATGAGCGGCATGTCGCCCATATAGACCGGCTGTTCCTTGATATCGCGGATCGAGCGCGACCCGGTATCTTCATCCACGTCCCATACGATCAGGCGCAGGATCACCTTCAGCGGCGCGGCAAAGGTCAGGCCACGCTGGATGCATTCCTCGACGTCATATTTCGGCTCCTCCAGCTCATAGCTGACGAATTCCAGACGCCCGCGCCCTGCAAAGTCATTGATCGGAAAGACGGAACGGAACACTTCCTGCAGGCCCGTCGGCGTCCGGCTGTCGGGCGCCACATTCATCTGAAGGAACGTTTCGTAGCTTGCCCGCTGCACGTCAATCAGATTGGGCATCGGAGCGACCTCGGGTATGTGCCCGAAGCTCTTGCGGATGCGTTTGCGTCCCGTGAACGATTTTGTAATCGCGTTCATCGCCTATCCAGCCCCCATCCACACAGGTCCGCACGACCGTGACACGAATGTCACGCGGACTGCGCGGCCCGTAAAAATCCTTGGCGGGCCGCATCCGGGCGTAATGCCCTGACCGACCCCATCTACCACCAAAGGCACCCGAAGCCTTGCGGCCAGGGTGCCTGTAACGGCCAAGGGGGCGGAAACCAGACGGTTTCCACCCTCACCTGAACAATTAGCCAGAGTGCGTCATAACGGACGCATCCCGATTGGCCAACTTATTTGATTTCGACAGAAGCGCCGTTGTCTTCAAGGGTCTTCTTGATCTTTTCGGCTTCATCCTTGCTGGCGCCTTCCTTGATGGTCTTGGGCGCACCCTCGACCAGATCCTTGGCTTCCTTCAGGCCCAGACCCGTGATCGCGCGGATTTCCTTGATCACGTTGATCTTCTTGTCGCCCGCCTTGGTCAGGACAACGTCGAATTCCGTCTTTTCTTCTGCCGGCGCGCCACCAGCAGCGGCACCCGGTGCAGCAGCCACGGCAACCGGAGCAGCAGCGGAAACGCCCCACTTCTCTTCCAGCAGCTTGGACAGCTCGGCAGCTTCCAGAACGGTCAGAGCGGACAGGTCTTCAACAATCTTGTTCAGATCGGCCATAATTTTGGTCTTCCTAATTTATACACTGGTTGGCACAGCACAATCCCGTTTTTTCAGGAAAATGCCATTTTGTTGATAACCCGGCGGGCCGGGTCATAGGTCTCAGGCTGCTTCGCCCGTCTTGGCATAGGCACCAAAAACCCGTGCAAGCTGTCCGGCCGGCGCCTGGAGCACGCCTGCGATACGCGTTGCCGGCGTGGAGATAAGCCCCACCAGCTGCGCGCGCAGAACGTCCAGGGACGGCAGCTCGGCCAGAGCCTTGATGCTTTCGACGTTGAGCGTCTGGGCACCAAGCGATCCACCGAGCAGAACAAGCTTGTCATTGGTTTTGGCGAACTCGACCAGCACCTTCGCCACTGCCACGGGTTCATCCGCCCACGACAACGCGGTCGGCCCCTTCAGCAGCGGCTTGATGCCTTCGAACTGGGTCCCTGCCAGGGCGAGAGAGGCCAGCCGGTTCTTCGCGACCTTGTGTGTAGCTCCTGCCGCACGCACGCGACGCCGAAGTTCCGTCACATCAGCCACGCTCAGCCCGTCATTACGGGTGACGATGACCATGGACGTCTTCGCGAACACGGCTGCGAGGGAGGCAACAAACTCCCGCTTCTCCGTACGGTCCAAATCCCGTCTCCATCATCATCTGCCGGCATGAACCGGCAGATAGGGTTTACCCTTGGGGCGCGCGGCAAGCCTGCGACACCCCGGTTCGCCTGTCCTTTCAAACGGAACAACCAGTGCGGGCTTTCGCCCCGATCCGGCAATCCCCGTCTCCCGGTTGCAGCCCGTGCGGGCAATCAAGGCTTGTGCCACATCCGGTCATGGACAGGTTCGGAAAATGGCGACAGGGTCGCCATCTCCTGTTCCCTCGCCCTTTTTACGGGGCAAGGTCATCCTTCAGTCGATCAGCCCGCGGTGAAAGCGGACGCGTCAACCGTAACACCCGGCCCCATGGTGGAGGACAGGGCGATCTTCTTGACATACGTGCCCTTCGCACCCGCGGGGCGGGCCTTCTGGACGGCGTCCACGAACGCACGGATGTTTTCGGCCAGCTTGGCTTCGTCAAACGATGCCTTGCCAACGCCTGCATGCACGATACCGGCCTTTTCCGCGCGGTATTCGACCTGACCGGACTTGGCTGCGGAAACCGCGCCCTTCACGTCCATGGTCACGGTGCCCAGCTTGGGGTTCGGCATCAGACCACGCGGGCCAAGGATCTTACCCAGACGACCGACCAGCGCCATCATGTCCGGCGTCGCGATGCAGCGGTCGAACTCGATTTCGCCCGCCTTCACCTTTTCAGCCAGATCCTCGGCACCAACCACGTCGGCACCGGCGGCTGTCGCTTCCTCGGCCTTCGGGCCACGGGCGAACACACCAACGCGCAGGGTCTTGCCCGTGCCGTTGGGCAGGGACAGCAGGCCACGGACCATCTGGTCGGCATGACGCGGGTCGATGCCCAGGTTCATGGAGATTTCGACGGTCTCGTCAAACTTCGCCTTGGCGTTCTGCTTGACCAGGTTGATGGCCTCATCAAGACCATACTGCTTCATGCTATCGACAGCGGCGCGGGCTGCGGTCAGACGCTTGTTCTTTGCCATTGTAATCAGCCCTCCACCACGTCGAGACCCATGGAGCGGGCGGAACCCGCCAGCATGCGCACGGCGCCGTCGATATCGTTGGCGTTCATGTCTTTCTGCTTCGTCTCGGCAATCTCGCGCAGCTGCGCAATCGTGACCTTACCGACGGACGCGGCCTTGCCTACGGTCGAGCTGCCCTTGGAAATCTTGGCGGCCTTCATCAGGAAGTAGGTGTTCGGCGGGGTCTTGGTAATGAAGCTGAACGTACGGTCGGCATACGCGGTAATGACGACGGGAATCGGCATACCGGGTTCGAGACCCTGCGTCTTTGCGTTGAACTCCTTGCAGAACTGCATGATGTTCAGGCCGCGCTGACCCAGTGCCGGACCAACCGGCGGGGACGGATTCGCCTTGCCGGCGGGGATTTGCAGCTTGATGTAGCCAACGATTTTTTTGGCCATATCCGGGGCTCCTGACTGTTTCACCCGGACCGCGGTTCTGGTGGCCCGCCCCTGCCCCGCATGGGCAGGAAGCGCGACCTCCCGCGTTCCGATAAGAGGCGCGCACCTACCGCTATTTGGAGGGTGCTGTCAAGTCCCCGTCATGAAATGACCTGCCCGACAGGTCCAGGGAATCGGGGCCATTATCAACATTCACGCCACTGAAGGACCGTGGCATGCGCATATGCGTGTACTGCAGGGGACCAAACGGCTTGATCTGCTTGTTATTTGGCAGCTCGGCCGTGGTCCAGCCCCCGCCCAGTGAACGGATCAGTTCCACCTGCGCCTGCATGTAGCGCGTTTCCACCTGCACTTCCGCAATCCGGGCCTGCAGCGCCGCCACCTGTGCCACCACCACATCGAGGTAGTTGGTCAGCCCACCGGTATAAAGCTGCATGGTCATGTTCTGCGTACGCATGGAGGCCTGCACGGCCTCGGCCTGCTGGACGGATTCGATATTCAGGTCATGGGTCAGGCTCAGACCGTCTTCCACATCCTTGAATGCATCCAGCACGATGGCGCGGTACTGGTCTTCCGCCTGCCGGTACTGAGACCAGTTGCGCTGCACTTCCGCGCGCCGCAAACCACCCTGGAACAGGGGCATGACCGCCTGCGCGGCATAGTTGTACATGCCGTTGGCGAATTTATCGAGCGTGAAGCCGTTATCCATGAAACCGGCTGTCGCGCTGAAGGTTACACGCGGATAGAACGCGGCGCGTGATACGCCAATGGCGCGGTTCGCCGCCGCCATGTGCCGTTCGGCACTGGCAATGTCGGGACGCCGTTCCAGCAGGGTGGCGGGAATGCCGACAGGCGTCGCGACCTTGGGAAACGTAATCTGCGCACGGGGCTGGATATGGAAACTGGTTGGCGTCACGTTTACCAGAATCGCAATGGCGTGTTCCATCACGGCGCGTCGGGCCTGCAGGTCCGTATCCGACGCCTGGGTGGAGGACAGCTGCGTCTGCGCGCGCGATACGTCGATCCCGGCCGCAATCGCGCCGGCCTGCCGCATCTTGGTGATCTTGACTGCGGTTTCGTAATACCGGATCGAGTCGAGATAGACCGCGTGCTGCGCATCCATCCCGCGCAGCTGCATGTAGTCATTGGCCAGTTCGGACTGGATGCTCAGCCTTGCCACCGCGAAATCGGCCGCCGCCGCCTGCGCCAGACGCTGCTGGACACGCCTGCGGTTACGGATGGCGGACCAGAAATCCGGCTCCCACCGTGCGGCAGCGCTGTACTGCTCGGATGACATGTAGATCGGCCCCTGCGACCCCGCGCCACGCCACAGCCGGTGGCTGGATCCCTGGTTCTGGGATGCCCCTGCCCCGCCGGTGATCTGCGGATACAGGTTCGACTGTGCTTCCGCCGCGATGTCACGCGCCTGGGTGAAGGCTTCTGCATCGGCCTGCAGGTTGGGGTTCAGGTGGCTGGCGCGTTCCTCCAGTTCATCAAGGGTGGAGTCATGGAAGACCTTCCACCAGTCACCACGGGCTACGGCATCCTGCGGGGTGCCGAACTGCATCACCCCGTCACCCTTCCAGTTGTCGGGCAGCATGTAATGCTGGGCATGATATTTGGGGGCCAGGTCAACGCAGCCCGCCAGCGTACCGGCAATGGCGGCGCATCCCGCCAGCGAAAGCATGCGACGCGACAGGCGGGCGCAGGGCAGGTCGCGTGGCGCTCCATTCATTGACGCACCCCCGTATCGCCTGCGTTGCTGTCCCCTGCCGGCATGGCCCGCACGTCGTCACCCTTGTCCACCGCCGGCGAGGCCGTGGCGCCAGCGTCGTTATATCCCGGCGTCGCGCCGACCAGATAGACCTTCTGGCCCTCCAGCAGTCCAGCCGAGGGGTTGTTCACAATCCGGTCCTTTGGACCGATACCCGCCAGAACCTGCACTTTCGTCCCCAGATTGGTGCCAACCGTTACATTGCGCAGGCGTATGCGGTCATCGGCGTCCACGACCGCCACCTGCATGCCCTGAGCGCGAAACACCAGGGCACCTTCGGGAACTATCAGGATATCGGGGTCACCGGGTGCGACAAAGTGTACATTGGCATAGGAATCCGGCCACAGTTCACGCTTGTCGTTGTCCACCACCAGTTCCGTCGTCACGGTACGCGTGCCGGCGCTGAACGCCTTTGCCGTAGCAAGGAACTTGGCCTTGAACACCCGCCCCGGATACTGCGGCACAGATACATCGCCTTCCAGCTTGGGGCTGATGATGTCGGCATAATCCTGCGGCACGGACACGAACACGCGCATGCGGTGCACGTCCGCCACGCTGAACAGTTCGGTTGCGTTCCCGCGTGAGGAGACATCCCCGCCACCGGCGTTCACGTAATCGCCAACATCGGCCAGGCGGGATGTCACGACCCCGTCAAACGGGGCCACGATCTGCTTGAACGCGATCAGCGCGGCATAGCGGGAGACTTCATGCCGCGCGGCCTCGACCTCCGCCTGGTTGACTTCGGCATTGGCGGCCTGCACGTCCACTTCCTGCTGCGACACGGCCTGCGTGCCCTGCAGCGCGCGCCAGCGTCGGGCCGTGATCTGCGCCAGCCTGTACCGCGCCATGGCCACGTCAAAATTGGCCTTGGACGCGGCGTACTGCGCATCCAGCCCCGGCGTGTCGATGGTGGCGAGGATCTCGCCCGCCTTCACCTTCGCGCCGATATCCTTGTACCACATCTGCACATAGCCCGAGACCTGCGCGAAGATCGGGGCCTGATACCATGCCGAGATATTGCCCGGCAGGTCCAGCGTACGCGTCTTGGGCCCCTTCTGCGGCAGGATCACCTGCACGCGGGGAATGGCGGCATCCTGTGCCGCGTCCTTCAGGTGCGAGACATGGATCCGGCGTTCAAGGATGCCACCCGCAACAATGGCGGCCACCACAACCCCACCCAGGGTGACATACAGCCGTGCACGCCCGGACATGCGCGGCGGGGGGTTTTCGCCTGTGGCGGTCATGCGTGCTCTCCTTCGCCAACGGCGGACTTCTTGGACTTTCTGGAGTGAATCAGGGCGAATACGCAGGGTACGAACAGCAGCGTGGCGCAGGTCGCAACCAGCAGGCCGCCCATGACGGCACGGCCCAGCGGGGCATTCTGCGAATTGCTCAGTGACATGGGCAGCATGCCGATGATCATGGCCGACGCCGTCATCAGCACGGGGCGGATACGTTCATACCCCGCCTCGATCGCGGCCCGCAGCGCATCCCCATGCACATCCATCCGTTCCCGCGCGAACGAGACGACAAGGATGGAATTGGCCGTGGCCGTGCCCATGCACATGATCGCCCCCGTCAACGCAGGCACCGACAGCGCGGTATGCGTCAGGAACAGGCTCCATGAAATACCGGCCAGCGCACCGGGCAGCGCGGTAATGATGATGAACGGATCCATCCACGACTGGAAGTTGACCACGATGATCAGGTACACCAGCAGGATCGACATCGCCAGCCCGCCGATCAGCTGGATATAGGCGCCGTTCATGGTCTCAGCCTGCCCACGGATCGTCAGGCTGGAGCCAGCGGGCAGGTCCTTGCGCACGCTGTCCACCACCCGCGCGACTTCACGCGAGACCGCGCCAAGGTCCAGCCCTTCGGTCGAGGCGTAGATATTGAACACCGGCATGATGTTGTAGTGCGAGACCTCGCCCGGCGTGCCTGTCTGCACGATATCGCTCAGCCCGCCCAGAATCTGGGGCGCCCTGTCCTGCGGGTTGCCGTCCCCCTTGTCGATGGGAATGGTCTCGAGGTCGTTCATGGTCTGCAGGAACTGCAGCGGCGTCTGGATATCCACCAGGTGCGACACCCCCGTCTTGGGGTCCAGCCAGTAGGTCGGCGCCACCTGCCCGCTACCCGACAGGACGGCCAGCGCATTGTTCGCCACATCCGCCTCTGTCAGGCCGGTGCCCAGCGCATAGGTCCGGCGCGCATTGACGCGCAGCGTGGGCGTATTCAGCGGTTCCTGCACTGCCACGTCGGCAATGCCGGTAACATGGCGCAGCTTTTCGGCCAGCTTTTCGGCAAAATCGAAATTGGCGTACAGGTTACGCCCCGTCACCTGCACATCCAGCGGCGCAGGCAGGCCGAAGTTCAGGATCTTGGCCGTAAGGTCAGCCGGCATGAAGGTGAGTTCGGTACCCGGGAATTTCTCCACCAGTCCCTTGCGCAGGATGGTGCGGAATTTGGCAACGGGCGCTTCCTCGTTCTTCAGCGTCACGGTCAGGTCACAGTCCTGCGCGCCTACGGTCGGCGTGGGAATGAAGGCCTGGTTGAGCGGGCTGAACGGCAGGCCGCAGTTGTTGACGATCCCCTCGACCTGTCCCGGCAGCAGGCGTTCGATCTCGTCATTCACCAGCATGGAAATCTTGCCGGCTTCCGCGATCTTGGTGCCCATCGGCGCGCGCATGTGCAGCGCCAGCGCGTTGGAATTGATTTCGGGGAAGAAGTCCTGCCCCGCGAACACCAGCAGCACGAGTGAGGAAAACGCCGCGATGCCGAATATCGGCACGAACCGGCCGCGTATGCTGATCAGATGTTCCAGAATGGCGCGATAGCGGTTGCGGAAGGTCACGAATTTCCGCTCGAACCCCTGCTGGAAGCGTCCGAAGATATTGCGTGGTTCCTGGTGGCCGCCCGCCGCCCTGGCCGCCGCATGCGCCTCGACCTGTGCCGCCAGCATGTATTTGGCCATGGTCGGCACCAGCGTGCGCGACAGGATGAAGGACGCGATCATGGCGAAGATGATGGCTTCGGCCATGGGCATGAACAGCCAGCCCGCGACACCCGTCAGCTGGAACAGCGGCATCCACACGATACAGATACATAATGTGGACACAAAGGTGGGGATAACAATCTGGTTGGCGGCATCAATGATGGCCGTTTCCAGATCCTTTTCCATTTCCAGATGGGCGTCGATGTTCTCGATCATGACAGTCGCGTCATCCACCAGGATACCGACCGCAAGCGCAAGCCCGCCCAGCGTCATGACATTGATGGTCTGCCCCGCCATGCCCAGCCCGATGACCGAACACAGCATGGCCAGCGGGATGGAGGTGGCGATGATGACCGTCGATCGCCACGACCCGAGGAACAGAAGCACCACAAGGCTGGTCAGCAGGGCGGCAGTGCCCATTTCCTGCACCACGTCACGCACCGCCTCCTTCACGAAGGTCGAGGCGTCGCCCAGCACGGTAATGTCCACCCCCGGCGGCAGCGTGCGCACGATGGACGGCAGCAGCGCCTTGATCCCGCTGACCACCGACAGGGTGGAGGCATCGCCACTTTTCATGATGACGATCAGCACCGCCTGATGCCCCTTGACCAGCACCATGTTGGTCTGGGGCGGACCGCCGGCATGCACCCATGCCACGTCACGCAGGTAGACGACGGCGTTGCCTTCCTGCTTGATGGGCATGTTGTTGAAGCTGTCTATTTCCTCTGGCGAGGCATTGGTCTGGACCATCCAGTCAAACGCGCCGATCTGCTGGTCACCGGCGGGCAGCACGATGTTCTGCTTGCCCAGTGCGTTGCCGATATCAGTTGCGGACAGACCATGGGCCAGCAGCTTGCTCTGGTCCAGATCGACCATGATATTGCCCGGCTGGCCGCCATACGGGTTGGGAATGGCCGCACCCGCCACCGAAACCAGCGCCGGCCGGATCAGGTTGGAGGACATGTCATAGATCTGCGACGCCGTCATGGAATCGGACGACACCTGCAACGTCAGCACCGGCACGGATGATGCGTTGTAGGTCAGCACCAGTGGCGGCGTCATGCCCGCGGGCATCTGCTTGATGACGGTCTGGGAGACGGAGGTGATCTGCGTCTGCGCCACGGCGGTATCGGTGCCGGGCTGGAAGAACACCTTCACGATGCCGCGTCCGTAATAGGACTGGCTTTCGATATGTTCGATATTGTTGACCGTCGCGGTCAGCGCGCGCTCGTAATAATAGACGACGCGGCCCGACATGTCTTCGGGCATGAGACCGGTATAGGTCCAGCAGATCGCAACGACGGGAATGTTGATGCTGGGGAAAACGTCGGTTGGCGTGCGCAGCAGGCCACGGACACCGAACACGACAATAAGGATGGACAGGACAACGAAAGTATAGGGCCGCTTGAGCGCGGTAACGACGATACCGTTCATGCGTGACCTGTTTCCATCCGCCCTGTCGGCTGACCGCCGGTTACGGATTCCGTGTCGCGCACGGACCCGGACAGGTGGTGTTCGTACATATCTCGTCTCCCCGTCTGTCCTTCTGGTGTTAATGGGGGCAGGACGGGTGGCAAATGAAATTTCAATTTAGTTTCCGGTCTGGATCACGTTCGACGGTGGGAAAATGATGCTCATTGTCACGCCGGGCAGGCTGTCATGCATGCGCGACGGCATGATGTCGAGCCGCGCGTGATGCAGCGCCAGAATGGCCGACACCAGACTGAGGCCAAGCCCGCTGCCGGGAATGTGGCGACTTTTGTCCGAACGGTAGAAACGCCCCATGACGGCCTTGCGTTCCTCCGCCGGAATGCCGATGCCGGTATCGACAACCTGCAGCAGCGCACAGTCGCCGCTCATGCGGGTACGGATTTCCACCCACCCGCGTTCGGGTGTGAACTTTATGGCATTGTCCACCAGGTTGGCCAGCACCTCGATCAGCAGATCCCGGTCCCCCTGCACCTGTATCGGCCCGTCACCGGCCACGTGCGACAGGCGGATGCCCTTGGTTTCGGCAATGGGTTCATACAGGTCCACTATGTCGGTCACCAGCGTGTCAAGGTCCACCGTACCGAAGCCCGCGCGCCTGCGGCCGTTCTCGATCTCGCCAATACGCAACAGCGCGGTGATGATGGAAAAGGACTGGTCCAGATCATCTATGGTACGGGAAATGACATTGCGCAGCGCGGCCGCCGAATGATCGGCGTTCAGTGCGCGGTCAAGGCGGGCACGTACGCGCGCCAGGGGCGTGCGCAGGTCATGGGCGATGTCGTTGCCCACGTCGCGTATTTCATCCAGCAGCTGCTCCAGCCGGTCCAGCATGCGGTTGACGCTGCCCGCAAGGCGCTGGAGGTCATCATCCTGCTTTCCCGCCGGCAGGCGTTCATGCAGGTCACCTTCCATGATCCGGTCGATGGCCTCATGCATATCCTTTACGCGTGACAGGGCGCGGTGGCTGAGGATGATGCCCGTAACCAGCGCAAACAGGACGGTCGGCACGATCGAAACCAGCATGGAATGCCGCATCATCAGCCGCAGCTCGGTGCGCATGTGCCGGCTTCGCCCCAGCACCAGGTACCGTCCCCCCGGCACGCTGACCGCCACCATGCGCAGCACCGTGGCGGAACCGCCGCCCATCGCCTCCGGCCCGATGACATGCACATGCCCGTCCGCCACCAGTCCTGTGGGCCAGCTGTGCAGGTCGCCCACGATGTAATGCTGCTGCGTATCAAACAGCGTCGTGACGTTCATGATGATGCGCAGGTCATCGGTGGCGCGGTCACGCACCTGCTGTTCCAGTTCGGCGGGGGTTTCGCGCTGCAGGATACCGGCCTCGCGCAGCAGCAGCATGTCCGAACGCCGGGCCTCGAACACGCTGGCCTGGCTGTAGCCGAAAAAGAACTGCAACGCCGCCGAACCGATCATTGCCGCCACCACCGCCAGCGTCAGGCGGAAGGTGGCGGTACGGAACAGTTCGTTACGAATCACGCAGCATGAACCCCGCGCCGCGGATGCTCTGGATCAGGGGCGGCCTGCCGCTTTCATCGATCTTGCGGCGCAGCTTGCCGATATGCACGTCAACCAGGTTGGTCTGGGGAATGAAGCGGTAATTCCACACATCCTCCAGCAGCATATTGCGCGTCAGCACCTGTCCCGGTCGGCGCATGAGGTATTCCAGCAGCCGGAATTCACGTGGCAGCAGGTCAATAAGCACGCCATCGCGCGTGACGGTGCGCTCGATCAGGTCCATTTCCAGCGGACCGACACGCAGCATGGTACGGCGCGACGTATCGGGCCTGCGCAGCAGCGCCTCCACCCGCGCGGCCAGTTCCTCCATCGCGAAGGGCTTGGTCAGGTAATCATCGCCCCCCGCCTTCAGCCCGCTGACCCTGTCATCCACCGCGGACAGGGCGGACAGCACCAGCACCGGCACATGGACCTTGCGCTCACGCAGGGTCTCGATCAGCGTCAGGCCATCCAGTTCGGGCAGCATGCGGTCCACGATCATGACATCGAAATGCGCGTTCAGCCCCATGGACAGGCCGGCAGCGCCTGACTCCTCATGCTGGACATTAAACTGGCGGCTTTCGAGTTCCTCCGCCACTTCCTGCGCGATCTTGCTGTCATCCTCCACCAGCAGGACACGCGGCGCGGCCCCGCCCGTGGGGGGAACGGGCACGGTTTCGGGACGGTGGGTTTCGGACGGAACGCTCATGATTCCTCTTTATGCAGCGCGGGCCGGAACACGGCCAATTAAAATCGTTTTCAGCTACGCCCCATACCTCCGGCCCCTTCCCGCGACCATGCGGGCGTCATGTCCGTCTGCGCGCCGCCGCCATCATCCGTGGCGGGCGGTGGGGGAAAGCCGTCATCCCCGGCAGGTGCGGTGTGGGTATCCACATCCAGTTCACGCAGCCTGCGGGTGACAAGGCCCGTACGCCTGCGGGCTTCATCAATGGAGGATGACATGGCGGATGCATTGCGGGCCAGTTTTTCCAGCACCCCATCCATGCGCAGCATTTCCTGGCGCGTGGCCCCCAGCAGGCGCGCGATGTCATCAGTGCGCCGTTCCAGCGCAAGCGTGACGTAACCAAGGTGAATGGTCCGCAGCATGGCGGGCATCAACCCCGGCCCCATCACGATAACGCGATAGGTCCGGCCGATTTCGTCCAGCAGGCCGGGAATCCGCGCAACCTCGGCATACAGCCCGTCGGTGGGCAGGTACAGGACGGCGAATTCAACCGTGACAGGCGGCACGATATATTTGGTCGCGATCTTGCGGGCCTCGATACGCAGGGTGGTTTCCAGCGCGCGACGCGCGGCGCGTTCGGCATCGGGGTTGCAATCCTCAACCGCCTGCAGAAGGCGCTCGTAGGCTTCGGTCGGGAATTTGGAATCAATGGCCAGCACCGGCGGCACGGTGGCGCGTACCGGCATGCGCACGGCGAATTCCACGACCTCGCGGCTGTCATCACGCAGGCGGCGGTTGGTTTCGTACGCCCCTTCGGGCAGCACGTCATCCAGAATGCTGCGCAACTGGGATTCACCCCACCCGCCCCGTGTCTTGACGTTGGAAAACAGGCGCTTGAGATCGCCCACCTGCGCGGTCATGGCCGAAACCTCGCCCATGGCCTTCTGCATGGCGGCAATCTGTTCCAGCACACGCTGGAAGGATGTCTGCATCTGCTTTTCAACAGCCTGATGCAGGCGTTCATTCACGGCGGCGCGCAGTTCATCACTCTGCCGCCTGCCCTCCTCCGCCATTTCGCGCAGGGATTCGGACTGCGTCACCCGCATGTCCGCAAGGTCGCGGCCCATCATGCGGGCAATGCGGTTGAAGGTTTCGGTCATTTCCTGGTGCCGCTGGTCCAGCCGCGTTGACAGCGCGCGTTCAATATCCGCCATGCGGGCGCGCTGGGCCTCGTTTTCAGCCACGCGGGCCGCGGTCTCACGCTCCATCATCACGCACAGCCGCGCCAGCTGGTCCGCTTCCCCCTGCCCTGCCATAAGCGAAAGACGGCGCAGCACGATCAGGGACACCAGGCACGATACGGCGGCAAACACCACCCCGAGCCACAAAAGCGCAGATCCGGACATATCGGACATGGTGGATGATTTCCCATCAGACAGAACAAAACATGTCCGTGCCCTGTAACGCCGGGGATGTAAAGCCATCATGTTTTTTTGGAATATCTGGCAACCGTGATATGCAGCAACCGTAACATTCCGCCTTTCACCTGATTTTCAGGTTCGCATGGCGCCAAAACCCACTAGCGTGCCCCGGCATGCCTTCACCCCGCCCGTTCGCGGTGCCGGAAACCGAACCGTTCTTGAGGACCCATCCACCATGCCCGAGGAAACGCCGACCTGCCCGCAAGCCCGACCGGCGCGGCGCGGATCCCTGTTTCGCAGCCTGTATGCACAGGTTGTCATCGCGGTCGTGGCGGGCATCGTGCTGGGCTATGCCTGCCCGCACGCGGCCGTGACGCTGAAGCCGCTGGGTGACGGGTTCATCCGGCTGGTCAAGATGGTGATCCCGCCGGTCATCTTCCTGACGGTGGTAACGGGTGTCGCCAGCCTGTCCGACCTAGGACAGGCGGGGCGGCTGGCGGGCAAGGCGATGGTGTATTTCCTCACCTTTTCCTCGCTGGCGCTGGTGGTGGGCATGGTCATGGCCAACATCGTACAGCCGGGCGCGCATATCCACGCTGACCCCGCGACGCTGGATACCCATGCGGTGGCCGCCTATACCGCGCGTGCGCAGGCCCATTCGTTCAGTGACTTCCTGCTCAACATCATTCCCGACACGGTAGTCAGCGCCTTTGTGTCCGGTGACATCCTGCAGGTGCTGCTGATCGCCATCCTGTTCAGCATCAGCCTGTCGCACATGGGGGCGAAGGGACAGGCCATCCTGACGCTGCTCAAGCAGCTGACGCAACTGGTGTTCGGGGTGGTGCGGCTGGTCATGTATGCAGCCCCCATCGGCGCGCTGGGGGCCATGGCGTTCACCATCGGGCGGTTTGGCATCGGGTCCGTGCTGCACCTCGCCTTCCTGGTGGCGACGTTCTATGCCACGTCCGCGCTGTTCGTGGTGGTGGTGCTGGGGGCGGTCGCGCGGTGGAACGGCTTCCGCATCCTGCCGCTGCTGGCCTACCTGCGTGAGGAACTGCTGATCGTGCTGGGCACCAGTTCGTCTGAATCGGCGTTGCCCAGCCTCATGACCCGGATGGAAAACGCCGGCTGCGCACCCTCTGTCGTGGGACTGGTGGTGCCGATGGGCTATTCCTTCAACCTTGACGGCACCAACATCTACATGTCGCTGTCGGCGCTGTTCATCGCGCAGGCGACGGACGTGCATCTGGGGCTGGGGCAGCAGATCAGCCTGCTGCTGGTCGCCATGATCAGTTCCAAGGGTGCAGCGGGGGTCACGGGGGCGGGCTTCGTCACCCTTGCCGCGACGCTGGCGGTGGTGCCTGACGTACCGGTGGCGGGCATGGGGCTGATCCTGGGCATTGACCGTTTCATGTCGGAATGCCGGTCGCTGACCAATATTATCGGCAACGCGGTAGCCACCATCGTGCTGGCCCGGTGGGAAGGCGCGCTGGATACCGACCGTCTGGCTGCCGCCCTGTCGGGCCGCATCAGCGATGAAGATGCTGACACCCCCATCATCGCCGGCACGACCGCCCTGCCCGACCGCCCGTCCCGCTAGGTCACGCGCGGCATACGCCTTTCCTTTCCCTGACGCTCCTTTCGCATCCATAGGTTGCCCATCATGCCTGTTTTCACGATCCAGACCGGCGCGCTGACCACCGCGCAGAGAATACGAAGCATTATTGCGGGTTCATCCGGAAATCTGATCGAATATTACGATTGGTACGTCTATGCGGCATTTTCCATGTATTTTGCCCATGACTTCTTTCCCAAGGGCAACCAGACGACAGAACTCCTGCGCAGTGCGGCGGTGTTCGCCATCGGTTTCCTCATGCGGCCGGTGGGCGGGTGGCTCATGGGGCTTATGGCGGACCGGCACGGGCGACGCGCGGCGCTGAGCGTTTCCATCGTTGCCATGTGCGCCGGCTCGCTGGCTATTGCCGCCTGCCCGACATATGACCGCATTGGCCTTGCGGCGCCCTGCGTCCTGCTGCTGGCACGCCTGCTGCAGGGGCTGAGCCTGGGGGGCGAATACGGGGCCAGCGCCACGTACCTGTCAGAAATCGCACCACCCGCGCAACGCGGGTTTTATGCCAGTTTCCAGTATGTCACGCTGGTCATGGGCCAGCTTCTGGCACTTGTGGTGCTGCTGATCCTGCAGTTCGTCCTGCTTACACCCGCGCAGCTTGGGGCATGGGGCTGGCGCGTTCCATTCTGTATCGGCGCGCTGCTGGCGCTGTCCATCCTGTGGTTCCGGCGCGGCATGGCCGAAAGCGAACAGTTCAATGCAGCCAGCCATGACCCCGCTGCCCATGGCGGCCTGCGCGTACTGCTGCGCCACCCGCGCGAGGTACTGGGCGTATGCGGCCTGACGCTGGGGGGCACGGTCGCGTTCTATACGTTCACCATCTACATGCAGAAATATCTGGTCAACACGTCCGGGCTGAGCAGGGAGCAGTCCACGCTGGTGTCCACCGCGTCGCTGGTCGTGTTCGCCATGGTCCAGCCGGCCTTTGGCGCACTGTCGGACCGGGTGGGCCGCAGGCGGCTGCTGCTGTCCTTTGGTGTTATCGGCTGTCTTGCGACCGTCCCGCTCATGCAGGCGCTGTCCTGCGTGCAGTCCCCACTGGCGGCGTTTGGCCTGGTGACGGCGGCCCTGATCGGGATTTCGGGCTATACGTCCATCAACGCGGTGGTCAAGGCGGAACTGTTTCCCACCCGTATCCGTGCGCTGGGGGTGGCGCTGCCCTATGCGCTGACCGTCTCGATCTTTGGTGGCACGGCGGAATACGTGGCCCTGTGGTTCAAGCAGATCGGGCATGAAGGGCTGTTTTACTGGTACGTGACCGGATGCATCGCCTGTTCGCTGCTGACCGTGCTGTTCGTGCTGCCCGGTCATGACCGCATCACGCAGGAACGCTAAAAAACAAAAATTTGGAGTGCCGCCTTTTTTCAAAAAGGCGGTGTTCTTTCAAAGCTTTTAAAAAAAACTTCACCCAGAACTTCCCGCTGTTTTACGGGCGGGCCCGCACCCTCAGTGAATATGCATGAGGTTGCGCAGGAAACCGGGGAGCAGCATGGCGTACGGGTTCACGTGCACCGCCGGGTTATCCATCGGCCCCGTGACCTGATACGTGGCGGACACGACGCCACCATTCTTTTCAGGGCTGAACAGCCAGCCCAGCAGCCCCGGCAGGTGCCCCGGCGCCGCGTTCACGGCAAAGGCGGGGATGATGGTGCCATCGAGGTTGAGTGTCTTCTTCTCGAGGTTCACGTCACCTGACACCGTGGCCCCGAGGGAGGCATTGCTGACCAGCCCGTCGGCAATATGGATATTGCCTTCATCCAGCGTGACGGGCGCATCCAGTTGTTCGACCTGAAAGCTGGGCGCATGCGGCGCACGCAGCCAGCCATAGATCGAGGCATTGTTGGCCATGCGCACGACTGCCGGCACGTTGCGCAGCACGAACGGCCCCATATGCACCTTGCCCGAGAAGGGGGCAGTCGCGACACTGTCGTCAAAGCTGCCGGTAATGTCGGTCACGCCGCCCTGCATTTCATCGGTCACCTTCATGTCCTGCAGCAGCGTGCCAAGGCTGGCCACATGCACGTCCAGCACACGCGTATTACCCTGCGGGGTCAGGTGTGCCTCGGCGGCGACCGGTCCTTCCACCGTCATGACGCCGCGCGTCAGGCGCACGCCATTGGTTTCCAGATGGCTATGCACATTCGTCAGCGTATCTTTCGGGCTGTAATACAGGGTGCGGGCATCCACATTCAGATCCCACCTGCGCCCCGGCGGCCCCTTGACGCGGCCACTGGCCATTTCGGGAACATGATAACCACTGCTGCCCTGCTGGCTGGCCACCTTGGCGGATGCGGTATCATCCCTGGCGGTCTGGAATGAAACCAGCGGCGACAGGTCCAGCACTCTTGCCGCCACATTCACCCCGATCGGGTCACTGTCACGCACCGGCAGCGTCACCGATGCATTGCCCATGGACCGGCCGACATGGAACCCGCGCAGGATCAGGCGGCGCGCGACGCCGGATGCGGTTTCGGCATGGCCATCGATCAGCAGGTCAGGCCCGACGGCACGGATGTTTTCGATGCTGGAAATCTGGCCATGGTCAAGATCCAGTTCGACGGAGGCATTCGCCTCCTGCCCCACCTTCTTGGACCAGATGGGGATGGCCAGCGCCGCACGGTCAAGGTCAAGGTCGATATCCACCTGCGCCCTGCCGCCCACGTAACGGTCGTAATCCACATCCAGCTGGGCGCTGCCGGAAAAATGCTCGCCCATCTCGAAACCGGCACGCCGCACCCCTTCCGGCGTGACATGTCCCTGCAGGCTGGCGCTTTCCACCGCATGGACCATCGGCCCGCTGCGGAAATCCATGGTATAGATCACGCTTGAGGGAATCCCCGCCAGCACCCCGGTCCCCTGCAGCAGCAGGCCGTTGATCGTGGCGTCGATCCCAAGGTTGCCATTATCCAGCGGCCGCCCCACCACCACATTGCCCAGATGGACCCGCCCCAGATCGGTATGGCTGCGCAGGTCGATCTGGTCCAGCCGCACATGCGCATCCAGCGGCAGCGCGATATGCAGCGACACATTGGCCCGCCCTTCGGGGTGGGTGAAGGACATGGGATGGCGCGACAGCACATTCAGCCGCGGTTCGGCCAGCAGCGCCAGCACATCGCGCGCATTCCCCAGCAGGGTGACGTTGATGTCCCCCAGCTGCACCTTTTCATTCAGGCCCGTAATGCGCATGGAACCCGGCCCGACCTCGATCCGGCCTGTCCCGGTGGCGTCCACATGGCGGTTCGCAAGGTCCACCAGCTGATAGGCATGGCCGAAGCGGATCATGATTTCATCCGGGCCATCGAATGTCAGGTGGGCATCCATGTCATGCATGGGCGGGATGGGACGCAGCCAGTGCAGTTCCATATGGTCGGCGTCAATCGTCCCCCCCAGCGAGACGAGGTCCAGCCCGTCCCAGCCCCTGTGGCTGGACAGCCCCATATTCACCTGCAGTTCCTGCACGTGTCCTTCAGGAATGTTCTGCGTCACCCACCGACGCGCCCCCTTCATGGCGCGGGGGGGCCAGAAATCGCCCAGCGTCGCAAAATCCAGGGACCGCGCACGCGCCGCGACATTCAGCGCCACCGCCTTCGGATGCAGCAGGGATGCCGATTTCAGGTCCGCCGTAGCATCCAGCGTGGGACCGCTGCCATCATCGGTCGCATGGCCCGGCGCGCGCAGGTGCAGTTCCAGCCGCTTCAGCATGACATGCAGCGGACCATCAAACGGTGCATTGCCCGGCCCCGGCCCCAGCGCGCCCACCAGGTCGGCCTCCCCTTCACCCACAAGGAACTGCCCGGCCTTGCGTGTCGTGACCTTCCCGTTGCCCGCGTTCAGGTGCAGCGTGAAATCACGCGGCATGAGGAAAGGCATATCCCGCCCGCCATTACGGAAGGCGACCTGCAGTTGCCCCCCCACCGGCAGGCCCAGCGGTTCGACCTCCTTCTGTCCCGGCGCAAAGGCTGCGGGGCTGATCGGGTCAAGCTGCAGGGTCCAGTTCACCTGCCCCGGCCCGACGCGATCGCCCGTGCCATGCACCACCAGCCGTTCGCCATTGCCCTCCAGCCCGAGGCGGACATCACCCGTAATGCCCTTCTGCCCGGACTCCGTCACGACCTTCAGCCGCGCATCGGCTTCACCCAGCCGCCATGTGCGCCCGGTCATGCGATCGGCAAAATTGACATGGGTATCGGATATGACCGCCTGCCGCAGCGCCGTCAGGTCCACGGGGGCCGGTTCTTCGGGTTTGGTCGAGGGGTATGGCGTGTCAGGCCCAAGGTCGAGACCGAATTTGCCCTGGCTGTTACGCGCAAGTTTCAGCCGCCCATGTGAGGCGGAGAGTTCAAGTATCCGCACGCTGCCATGAAACAGCGCCGGACTGTCCAGTGTCAGCCGCCCCCGGCGCAGGGTATCGGCAACCTGCCCGTCACGGCGCTGGATCCGCACATCCTCCACCCATATGACCAGAGGCGCGCGCAGGCCTTCATGCACGGCGTTCCACCCCATACGCACATGCCCGGCGGACAGGGAGCCGATGATGTCCTGATGCCGCAGGCCATGGGCAACCGGCAGCGGCATGAGCAGGCTGACCACCGGCGTTACATCCAGCGGCCCGGCGGACAGCCGCACCGTCAGCCCCAGCAGCAGCACGGCAGGAAGTGTAATGCACAGCAGCACCAGCCAGATCACCACGCGCCCGGCCGCCATCACCGCGCGGCGCACGCGGCCGGGACTGGACACCGGGTCCGGGGCGGGAGAGGGTTGACCTGCTTCCGTCATGCCGCCCACGCTATGCCATCACGCAAGGCCGCGTGACTTTTCAGCCCCTTACCGGACCGTTCGCCATGGACCAGCCTGCCTTCCCCCCCCTCGCGCCGCATCCATCGTGGCATGGCTGCACATGGCCCCACGCGGCCGATACGCGCGCGGCCCGTATCCTGCGTGAAAACCTGACGGATGCCTGCGCGCGCGCAGGGCTGCCCGACATTGCGGCGATACCCGGACTGGGGCCACTGCTGGATGCCATCGGGGGAAACAGCCCCTACCTGTCCGATCTGGCGCTGCGCGACACGATGGCCTTTGCCGACCTGCTGAGCGATGGGGCGGATACGTGCGTGCGGCGCATCCTGTCGGATCTGGAGGCCCTGCCGCCCGAAACCGCCCGCGCGGAGGTCATGGCTGCATTGCGCGTTGCCAAACGGCAGGCGGCGCTGGCCATTGCGCTGGCCGATATCGGCGGCGCATGGACGCTGGAGCAGGTCACCCTCGCGCTGAGCCAGCTGGCCGAGAATGCACTGGGCGCCGCGGTCAGACATCTGCTGCTGCATGCACATGACACCGGGCGGCTGCGCCTGCGTAACCCCGAAACCCCGTGCCGGGGCAGCGGCTTCGTGGTTCTGGCAATGGGGAAGCTGGGCGCGCGGGAACTGAACTACTCCTCGGACATAGACCTGATCATCCTGTATGACCCGGACCGTCACCCCGGCAATGGGGAACTGCGGCATACCTTTGTGCGCATGACTAGCGATCTTGTCACGCTTATGGAAGCGCGTGATGCAAATGGTTACGTTTTCCGCATGGACCTGCGGCTGCGCCCGGACCCGTCCGCCACCCCTGCCGCCGTGTCCTTTCCCGCCGCCATCCAGTATTACGAAAGCATGGGCCGGACATGGGAACGCGCGGCAATGACAAAGGCGCGGCCCGTCGCGGGAGACATTACGGCGGGGCGCCGTTTTCTCAAAAGCATTCATCCGTTCGTATGGCGCCGCCATCTGGATTTCGCGGTAATTGACGATCTGCACGACATGAAAGCACGGATCGACCGCCACCGTAACGCGGGACATGCCAACCTGGGCAGCCTGCCGCCCGAATTCATCCGCGATCCGGACGCGGCCACGGGCTGGCTGCTGGGACAGAACGTCAAGCTGGGACAGGGCGGCATACGGGAAGTGGAATTCGTGGCCCAGGCGCTGCAGCTGGTATGGGGCGGCAGGCGGCCCGAACTGCGTGACCCCACCACGCTGGGCGCATTGCGCAGGCTGCGCCGCGCGGGTCTGCTGGAACGTGAGCAGTCCGCAATACTGGCCCGCAATTACCGCATGCTGCGACAGGCCGAACACCGGCTGCAGATGCGCATGGACCACCAGACCCATACCCTGCCGGACACACGTGACGGATTCGCGCGCTTTGCGACGTTCATGATGGCATCGGGTGCGGGGGACCTGGCCTGTGGCATACTGTCGGTCATGCAGCGTTCGCGCCGCACCTTCGATCTGCAGTTTGCCGAAAATGACGCGCAGGACATCACCATCGCCCCTGAAGATGCCGATGCCGCCGACCGGCTGCTCGAGCACGGTTTTCCCGCAGCCGACATAAGCGACGCCCTGGTCATCCTGAACCGGTGGGAGGGCAACCGCCTGCGCGCGCTGCGCTCGGACCGGGCGCGCAAGCTGCTGCGTCGGCTGCTGCCCGCCATCATGACGGAAATAGGCAAGCGCCGGCAGCCGCTGACCGTGCTGCGACGGTTTGACGCGCTGCTGGAACGCCAGTGGGCGGGGGTGCAGTTCCTGTCGCTTCTGGAACGCAATCCCGCGCTGATCCACCGCATCGTCACGGTGCTGGACTGCGCGCCATTCCTGGCGGACCATCTGGCGCAGACGCCCTCCGCGCTGGACGGGTTGCTGGACATGGATGGCGGCCCCGGCGCGCTGGGCACTGCCACGGCGCTGGTGCGGCGGCATATTGCAGGTGCGCAGTCGGCCGAACAGGTGCTGCCGGTACTGCGCGGCCTTGTCTGTGGCGAGGAATTCCGCCTGTCGGTCGCACGCCTTGAACACCGCATGAGCGAGGAACGCGCCGCCCGTGCGCGCACGGCCATGGCGGAAACGGTGATACGGGGCCTGTTGCGCGTGGTCAGCGCCGAACACAGGCGCCGCCATGGCACGGTGCCCGGCGGGTCCATGTCGGTGGTCGCATTGGGCAAGGCCGGATCGTGTGAAATGATGCCGGGATCGGACCTTGACCTCATGCTGGTGTTCGATCACCCCACCGATGCGGGGGAAAGCGTCGTCCCCGCCACAACACCTGCCGATGGCCTGCCCCCTCGCCCGCTGGCGGCCGGCACGTATTATGTCCGGCTGGCGCATGCCTTTGTCGCGGCACTGACCGCGCCGGGGCGCGAGGGACCACTGTACGAGGTGGACATGCGGCTGCGTCCGTCGGGGTCCAAGGGGCCGGTTGCCGTCTCGCTGTCCGCCTTCCGCCGCTATCACGCGGAATCCGCATGGACCTGGGAACGCATGGCCCTGACGCGCGCACGCGTCGTCGCGGGACCGCCGCGGCTGAATGGCGAACTGCGCGCGGCCATTGCCACGGCACTGGGCCACGGCGCCCGCACCGCGCAGGAACGCGACCAGATCATCCATGACGTGCGCCACATGCGCGAACGCCTTGCCCGTGAACGCCCCGCCACCAGCCTGTGGGACATCAAGCGCCGTCGCGGCGGACTTATGGATGTGGAATTCGTGGCCCAGGGGCTGCAACTGCTGACAACTGATCCCACCAACCGCCGCCAATCCACCCGCCTGGCCCTGCTGCGGCTGGCGCAGGGGGGGGAAATCGCCCCGGCCGATGCACGCCTGCTGCGGCGCGCCGACCTGTTCTGGCGGGCGCTGCAGGGGCTGATCCGCATCATTTGCGGCAGTGAGATACCCGATACCATTCCCGCCGCCAGCCTTGAAATCCTGACGGGTGAATTCCGGGTGGCGGACGCGGACAGGCTGCTTGCGCGCATGGACCGCATGGCTGCTGACGTACGCGAAGTATTCGACCGGCTGTTTCCGCCCACCACGGACACATAAGCGCGCGGCGCGCATGGCGACGGTTCCCGAACGGGACAGGGCGGTGCATGATCGCCCCCATTCCACGACTGCATGCATCCCCCCGATGGGGGCGGCGCATGCAGCCAGATCAGCGAGGCAGGTCATGAGCGACACGACACCCCCCTTTCCCGAACCCGGCAGCGCCGTTCCCGATTTCAGCATGCCCGCAAGCCACGGCCGCGCGGTCAGCCTGCATGCACTGCAGGGACATCCGTTCGTCCTGTATTTCTATCCCAAGGCCAATACCTCGGGCTGCACGAAGGAAGCATGTGAATTCCAGGCCGCATTGGCGGACCTGCATAAAGACGGCGTAACCGTCATCGGGGTTTCACGCGATGACATGCCCGCGATCGAAAAATTCGTAGCCGACCATGGCCTGACCTTCCCGCTTGCGTCCGACAGTGACGGCACGGTGACCGAGGCCTATGGCGTATGGGTGGAAAAATCCATGTACGGTCGCAAATACATGGGCATTGAACGCGCGACCTTCCTGGTCGATGCCACCGGGCACCTGGTCCAGGCATGGCGCAAGGTCAAGGTCACGAACCACGTCGCCGCCGTGCGCAAGGCCATTGCGACCCTGACGCTACAGGCGGCTACCGGCGGCTAGATCAGTAATACGGCCGACCCGGCCCGCCATAGGGGCCATAGACCACCACGGGCGGCGGCGGAGGCGGCGGTGCATAATAGGCCATGGGCGGCGCCGGGCGGTAATACATCGGCGGCGGCGGAGGGGGCGGCGGCCCGTAGGCATCAACCATGGCGCCCGCCACGGCACCGCCGACAAGGCCGCCAACCAGCCCGCCGACAAACGCATCGCCACCACCACGCCCGTGGGCCTGTGCCTGCGGGGCGGCGACCGCAAGCCCTGCAAGAATCAGAAGCCCTGCTGCGATACGTCCTGTCTTCTTCATCAACCTGTTCCCGTTACTGGTCCTGATCTGGCGGGATGAAGCCTCCCGCCGGGGTCATGTAAACAGCACCGTGATGGCGATTTACGGGCAGATCCTGCCCTTTTCGTGCCATAAAGCGTACCGCGCCGGTCCCCGGTTCAGGGATGGGCCGCGTGCAGTTCCTTCAGCCCCGACGGGACGGCAAACACGCTTTCATCCTGTGGCGTGCGCGTAACCGATGATGCTTCGACCATCACCTTGCCATCACGGATGACCTCCATCATCACGCCGTCATCGGTGTAGCAGATCTCGCTTGAACGCTGGTCGGTGTCCTGCGTCTGCCACAGGGCACAGGGTATTCCCGCAACCTTTGACACACCCGTGCGCAGCCATGTGCCCTGCGCGCGCTGGCCCATCTGCACATTGGCGGCACCCGGCGCCGGGATGACCGTCTTTATCTTCTGGCCCGGGTTCACCACCGTCAGGGTCCCGGCATGATAGTCGGTAATCATGTAGGTGCTGGTATTGGCCGGGTCCACGCGCTGCATCATGCGGCTGGCGGACCAGCGCATGCGCTGGCTCATGACCTCGCTCGTGTCATGGGGGGGATAGATGGTGTAGGTCACATCCACATCGACCTGCGGGGTGACATAGGGGCTCTGGGGATCGGGATCGGCGGCGGAGGCATGGCCTGCGCCTGCCATTCCCGCCACCAGCAGACAGGCCGCCACTACCGTCCGGCGGCCGCCATGCGCATATCGTGTCACTTCCTGTAATCCTTGAAAAATTCGTACTGGGTCAAACGGCATCAGCCGCCCTTCCTGTCAGCATCCTTGCGGGCAGGCGGCGTGCCGGGCGGTGGCGGCGGATCGATCTTGCGGTATCCCTCCGGCGGCTGGAACATGCTGTCGGGAATGGGGCCGTACACCACCTTCGTCGCCTCCAGCCTGCCCTTCAGTCCGTCGCCATCCACGCCGATTTCCTGCAGCACCACGCCATCATCGGTCACGCAGGCCGTGGCACTGCCCTGATCCGTCGTGACGTCCCACTGCGTGCAGGCCACGCCAGCCACGGTGGAACCACCCTTGCGCACGAAGGTCATGGACAGGTCGAGCAGGAAGGGATTGCGGATGCCATAACGGGCATCAAGCTGGCTGTACACCTTCTGCGGGTTGATGATGATCGTGACCTGGCGGCTCATGCGGTTGAGGATCGTCTCCCCCATGCCCTGTGGGCTGTCGATTCGCATCAGGCCACCGTTATAGGCGAACCATGTGCGCACGGCCTTGGGTTCGGGCACGCCGTCGGGCTGCACGTTATAGTCCACCTGCACGTCCCGGGTGGGGGTCAGCGGGGGATGAATGCTGCCCGGGTCCTCCGCCCGCGCGGGGGAAATGTCATGGCCGGACGCAATTCCCATGGCCACCGCCGTCATGCCCAGCCGCAGCGCACCCGCCCTTGTCCACTGCCATCGCGGGCGGGCCGTTCCATGCTTCATCATGTTTCCCCTTGCTCATCTGCCACGACGGAACCCTGCATGGCCGGTCATGTCAACCGCCCGCCCCGCATCACGAACGCAGGGTACGGATGGCGGCCTCCAGTTCCGTTACGCGATCATTTCCAATCCATGTCGCCTGTTCACGCACCGCATGGCCAAGCTGGCGCATGTAGTCGCGCGCCGGGATTTCCACCCCGCCAAAGCTGGCCAGGTGATCGGTACCGAACTGCGTATCCAGAACGCTGTATCCCCCCAGCCGCAGGCGCGCGACAAGATGGACAAGTGCGACCTTGGATGCATCGCGCATGCGGCTGAACATGCTTTCGCCAAAGAACGCCGCCCCGATCGCCACGCCATACAGACCGCCGACCAGCCTGCCGTCGTGGCGCACCTCCACGCTGTGGGCGTACCCCATGTCATGCAGCTGGCAGAACAGGGTACGGATGCGTGGGCTGATCCATGTCGTCTCCCGCCCCGGTGCCGGTTCCGCGCAGCCATCCATGACGGCGGGGAAATCCTGATCCGCCACCACTGCAAAGCGCGCCGACAGCACCGTGCGCATGAGCCTGCGGCTGACATGAAACCCGTCCAGCGGCAGGATACCGCGCATTTCGGGACAGAACCATTCCAGTTCATCCGACCTGGCGTCGGGCGCCATGGGAAACAGCCCCGCCATGTAGGCACGCAGCATAAGTTCCGGCGTAATGGGAACCGTCTCTTGACCCGTCATGTTCTTAGGATAACCCTTCCGCATGCTTTCATGGGCATAACGTCCCATCGCATGCCCCCGTTTGGCAGGAGAAACCACCCCATATGTCCGATACCCGTCCCCGCCTGTTACTGACCCTGCGCCAGACCGCACCGGTCATGCAGCGCATTGAACAGGATTTTAACATACCCGCCGTGCCGGAACGTCAACTGACAACGCGCGAACTGCTGGATACGGCACGTGCGTTCCAGCCACAGGCCATCCTGATTTCCACCGGCCTGCCGCTGCGTGGTGATGACGTGCTGCTGCTGCCCGACAGTGTGAAGGTCGTGGCCACCGTAAGCGTCGGCACGGACCATCTGGACATTCCCGCCCTGCATGCGCGTGGCATCGTGGTGACCAACACGCCCGACGTGCTGACTGAATGCAATGCGGACATGGCCATCCTGCTGATGCTGGCGGCGGCACGACGGGCGAGTGAGTATGGCGCGCTGATGCGCGAAGGCTGGGGCCGGTCGCTGGCCATGGACGAACTGCTGGGCACGCGCATAAGTGGCAAGCGGCTGGGGATTGTCGGCATGGGCCGCATTGGCCGGGCCGTGGCCAGGCGTGCGCGCGGCTTCGACATGGACGTGATGTATTCCAACCGCCGCCGCCTGCCTGCGGACCAGGAAGCCGGGGCGACCTATTTCAGCACCGTGACCGACATGCTGCCGCATTGCGACATCCTGAGCCTGCACATGCCAGCAAGCCCGGAAACCGATGGCATGATCAATGCGGACCTGCTGTCACGCTTGCCACGCGGGGCGATTTTCATCAATGCGGCGCGTGGGGCGCTGGTGGATGAAGATGCGCTGATCGATGCCCTGCGCAGCGGCCAGCTTGCTGCCGCCGGGCTGGATGTCTACCGCAACGAACCCAATCCCGACCCGCGCTTCCTTGAGCTGCCCAACGTCTTCCTGACCCCCCATGTGGGCAGTGCGACGGTGGAAACACGCACCGACATGGGCATGCTGGCGGTGGACAACGTTGTTGCGGTGCTGAATGGCCGCGACGCGCTGACGCCGGTCCGCGCCTGATGGCGACGCGACAGCGGAAAAGGACAGGGTCATGATCGGACTGCCCGGCGTTTTTGTGGTATTTGCGCTGATCACGCTGCTGCTGCAGTATCTTGTCCCCCGTTACCACGGAATACTGGATACGCTGCTGGGGTTTTACGCGCTGTTCGCGCTGGTAGCTGCGATCATCGAACTGCGCGCCCACCCGAACCCCGCGCCCGGCGTACCGGACAGATCATAAAGGCGCTTCCGGTGTGGCCTTTTCAAAAAAAGGCGGCACCGGAAGTCCCGTTCCCCTCAATCAGCTTTCGCGCATCTGCGCGGCCGCATGGGCCTTCAGGTCAATCGCGGTACGACGGACTTCGGGCCCGTATTCACGTTCCAGCCGACGGATGGTGAAATGCGCCTGCGCCACCGCGCGGTAATGCGACAGGAACGCGACATTCAGCGATGCCCCGCACAACGCACCGGCCACCGGCATCATCTGTAACGCGAATTTACGTGACAGGCCCAGCCCGTAATGGGTCGCGACCTCACTGACCAGCATGACGACCGGGCGACCACGCAGCATGGCGCGGGCAGAGAAATAGCCCAGTTCGTTATCTTCTCCCTGCCCCTGTCCCTTTGACGCGCCAAAGGGGAAGGCACGCAGCGCGAACACTTCCAGACAGGCGGCGCGCGCCTCCTCCTGCGACAGGTCTTCACCCTGTTCGCGCGCGATGCGGGCGATTTCACGCATGATGGTCAGGGTGGTGAAACTGACATCCGCCATAAGCCCGGGCAGGCCGGTAAAGCCACCCACGGCCCCCGACACCGTAACGGCGGCCTTCAGCGCCGGGTCACGCCAGGCCGCCCCGTCATCAGGGGTGGCCGATACGTCACGGGGGCGGTCCATGCCCACAACCGCCAGGTCAAAGGCGCGGCGGATGGCGGTTTCCGCTGTCGCCTGCAGCCGTGCCTGCAGCGCCGGGGCCAGACCCAGCGTGCGCATGCCCAGCATGGCCGCCTGCCCCACGGCCCCGCCCATAAGGTCAGCAAGGCGCACCAGCACGCCGCGCCCTGACTCGACCCGTTCCAGCGCCTGCTGGAGTTCAGTGATACACGCGCTGTCCAGCGTCAGCGGCGCCAGTTCGTTTGAGGAACCTGCACTCATTACAATGCCCTTCGCCTGATCTTCCGTACCTTACGGACTGGTGCGCCCTGCCCGGCCATGATGGCCGGGCACGGGCAACCGCCCGCAACACCCATGCGGCAGTTCCCACCGTTTCAGCACCATGATGCGGTTCTTGCAACGTGCATCACCATGCCCACAGCCATGAAACGTGGCATGGGGCCTAGCTGTTCCAGCCGCCCATCCGGCACAGATGGCGCCAGTGCGCATCCGAAACCGGCACGACAGACAGCCGCGACTGCCGGATCAGCGCCAGATCCGCAAGGTCCGGGTCGGCCTTCATTGCCGCCAACGTAACCGGTTGCGGCATGGGACCGATGGCACGCACGTCAACACAGACCCATTTGCCATCCGCCGCCGTAGGATCGGGATAGGCGTCCCGCGCCACCTCGACCACGCCCACGATCTCCCGGCCCACGTTGGAGTGATAGAAAAACGCCCGGTCCCCCACCTTCATGGCCGCGAGGTTTTTCTTCGCCTGGTAGTTGCGCACGCCGGTCCACGGTTCAATGCCGTTTTTCACCTGCTCGGACCATGAAAAGGCATCCGGTTCGGACTTGATCAGCCAGTACGCCATGACCGTTTTTTTACTCCACCCGAAGCCCATCACGAAAAACTGAACGGAACGGACGGATCACCACGCTCTCGAACAGGTCAACCTTTGCGTACGGGTCTTCCACCGCGAATCCTTCCGCCGCGGCACGGTCAGCCACGTCCACCACCAGCAGGCTGCCACAGGGGCGGTTTTCCGCGTCCAGCAGCGGACCGCCATGAACAATGTGGCGCTTCCACCGTTCCAGATAGGCGAGGTGACGTTCGCGTGTTGCCTTGCGGGTTTCAAGGCTGGCGGGCTTGTCGGTACAAATGATCGCAAACAGCATGTTTTCTCCTCCTGCAGGCCGACTGTACCATGATGGGACAGGACTGGCCGTGTCTTTTTTAACGCGATAGTGTAGAGCAGGAAAACGCAAGCCCCCACCCACACCGGGGGGATGCCACGAATTTCTTGACCGTTTTCATCGCAGGGACAGGTGCCCCGGGCACGGATGGATCAACCTTGAACGCAACGCAGAGCCTTACCGCACGAACCGGTAACCTTTTTCACCGTTACGCCAATCCCGGCCGTTTCCTGCGCATGGGGGCGAAGCTGCAGCCATGGCTGACATGGCCCGCGCTGGTGCTGTCCGCCGCCGGAATCATATGGGGACTGTTCTTCTCCCCCGCCGACTGGCAGCAGGGTGACAGCGTGCGCATTATGTACGTGCATGTGCCGAGCGCGTGGCTGGCCTCGTCCGGTTACATGGGGCTGGCGGTGTGTTCGCTGCTGTCACTGGTCTGGCGGCACCCGCTGGCGGATCTGGCTGCGGTGGAAATCGGGCCGGTGGGTGCCGCCATCACCGCGGTCTGCCTTGCCACCGGTTCGCTGTGGGGCAAGCCGATGTGGGGCACGTGGTGGGTATGGGATGCCCGCCTGACATCCGTTCTGGTGCTGTTTTTCCTGTATCTGGGCCATATCGCGCTGATCCGTGCGTTCGATGAACCACAGCGTGGCTACCGCGCCGCCGCCATACTGGGGCTGGCGGGCGCGGTCGACCTGCCGATCATCAAGTTCAGCGTACAGTGGTGGAACACCCTGCACCAGCCTGACAGCATCACGGTTACGGGGGCACCGACCATGTCCACCTCCATGCTATGGCCGCTGGGCCTGACCACGCTGGGCTTTACGCTGGGGTTTGGCGCGATCGTGCTGGCCCGCCTGCGCGCATCGGTCATGGAAAGCCGCATCCGCACGATCCTGGCCGCCAGCCGTGGCCGCCAGTCCACCAGTCCCGCACCCCAGCCTGACAGTGCCGCCGTATGACCCATCTGCCCTATATCCTGGCCGCCTATGGCCTGACGCTTGGCGTTGCGACGGTCCTGTCCGTCAACGCTGCCGTCCGCCTGCGCAGGGCGCGCAGGCGCCTGTCCGCCATTGAACAGCCCCGGACACGCCAGCCGTCATGACCCGCAAGAGCCGACGCCTGTGGCTGGTGGTGGCATGCATGATTGGACTTGGGTCCGCTGCCGCCCTCACCCTTAACGCCTTTTCATCCAATATCGTCTTTTTCATGGCCCCGTCGCAGGTCCAGGCCAAGCCACCGCCGGCTGACCGCACCATCCGCCTTGGCGGCATGGTCGTGGCTGGCAGCGTGCGCCGTGAAAAGGTAAAGGATTCGCCTGTCGCCATATTCGACGTGACCGACGGGCAGGCCGCCGTGACCGTGCGGTATGAAGGCATCCTGCCCGACCTGTTCCGCGAGGGGCAGAGCGTGGTTGCCGTGGGCACCGTCAGCCCCGACGGCACCTTCCGCGCCAGCGAGGTACTGGCCAAGCATGACGAAACCTACATGCCCAAGGAAGTGGCCGAAGAACTACGCCGCAGCGGCAAGTGGGACCCCCGTTTCGGCAAGGCCCCCGACGCGGCAAGCTGGAACACCATGACGGCGTCCGACCCGAAAAAACCGGCCACCCCGACACCTGACGGAAACTGACATCCGCAATGAACCCGGAACTTGGAAATTTTGCACTGGCGCTGGCATGCTGCATGGCCGCCGGACAGGCCATCCTGCCCCTGATCGGGGCCAACCGGCGTGATGCGCGCCTGATGGCGCTGGCGCCTGCGCTGGCGGTGGGGCAGATGATCGCGCTGATCACCTCCTTTGCGTGCCTGATCCACGCAGCCATCACAAATGACTTTTCGGTGCAGAACGTGGCCGCCAACAGCGCGGTCAGCAAGCCGCTGCTGTACAAGATCACCGGCGTATGGGGCAATCACGAGGGATCGGTCCTGCTGTGGGCGATGATCCTGTCGATCTGCGGTGGCGCCGTAGCACTGTTCGGCCGCAACCTGCCATCCGCGCTGCAGGCGCGCGTGATCGCGGTGCTGGGTGGGGTCGCGGCAGGCTTTGAACTGTTCTGCCTGACCACGTCCAACCCGTTCGCACGCGTATGGCCTGCGCCGCTGGATGGACAGGGCATGAACCCGCTGCTGCAGGACCCCGGCCTCGCGTTCCATCCGCCCATTCTCTACACCGGTTATGTCGGCTTTGCCGTACCGTTCGCATTCGCCATCGCCGCCCTGATCGAGGGCCGGGTGGATGCGGCATGGGGGCGGTGGGTGCGTCCATGGGCGGTGGCAGCATGGTGCTTCCTGACCTGCGGCATCGCCATGGGGTCGTGGTGGTCGTACTACGTGCTGGGCTGGGGTGGATACTGGTTCTGGGACCCGGTGGAGAACGCCTCGCTGATCCCGTGGCTGACGGGCACGGCGCTGGTTCATTCCGCCATTGTGGTGGAAAAGCGTGAGGCGCTGAAGATCTGGACCGTCCTGCTGGCCATCGGCACGTTCTCGTTCTCGCTGTCCGGCACGTTCCTTGTGCGGTCGGGCATCCTCAATTCCGTGCATGCCTTCGCCAATGACCCGGCGCGTGGCGTGTTCATCCTTGGCCTGCTCGCACTTGTCATTGGCGGGTCGCTGCTGCTGTTCGCCATCCGCGCGCCGCAACTGACCACGGGGGGGCTGTTTTCGCCCGTATCGCGTGAGGGGCTTCTGGTCCTGAACAACATCCTGCTGTGTTCGATCTGCGCGGTGGTGCTGACGGGCACGATGTACCCGCCCTTCATGTCGCTGCTGTTCGGCAAGACGATTTCGGTTGGCAAGCCGTTTTTTGACGCCACCACCATTCCGCTGGCCATACCGCTCATGGTGTTCATGGGGTTTGGCCCGATGGTGCCGTGGAAGCGGGCACAGATGTGGCCGGTGCTGCGCCGTCTGTGGTGGGCGGCCTGTGTTGCGCTGGTGGCGCTGGTTGTCGCGACCTTCCGCATGCGTGACATCCTGCCGGTAATGGCGACCGCAACCGCCGTGTGGGTGATCTGTTCCAGCATCGCCGATATTGCCGAGCGACTGCGCCTGTTTCGCCAGCCGCTGGCGCAGAGCTGGCAGCGCGCCCGCAGCCTGCCGCGCGCGGTGTTCGGCGCGGCACTGGCCCATGCAGGCGTTGGCATCGTGGTGCTGGGCATTGCCGGCATGTCGCAAGCGGCCCACCGCATTGTGGAAGTGCATGTGGGCGAGAGCGAGATGCTGGCCGGTGACAGCTGGACGCTGACCGACGTGCATCCGGCGGAAGGCCCGAACTACAGCGCGCTGGTCGCCACCATCGAGGTCCGCCACAATGGCCGGCTGGTCACCACGCTTCACCCCTCCAAGCGCACATTCGCCAGCCAGCACCAGACCACGACGGAAGTCGCGATCCATACCAACCTGATGGCCGACATCTATGGCGTGCTGGGCGACAAACATGGGGATGACGCCAACCCGACCTATGTGCTGCGCCTGCATTACAACCCGCTGGCACCGTGGATGTGGCTGGGCGGGCTGATCATGGCCTTTGGCGGGGCACTGTCGCTGTCCGACCGGCGCGTGCGCGTCGGTGCGCCACGCCGGGCGAAAACCGTTGACGTGGTGGTGGTGCAATGAGCGGCCAGCCGTCTTCCCCCACCCGTCGCCGTCTGCTGATGGCGGCTCCGCTGGTTGTTGCCGGCGGGGTGGGCGTGGGATTCTGGCGCATGCTGTCGGGTATGACAAAGGGATCGTTCGACCCGCATGACATCCATGCCCCGGCGCTGAACCGCCCGGTGCCGGATTTCGCTCTGCCGGACCAGGCACCGGGACAGGGCTTTTCCGCGCAGGACCTGCGTGCGCTGAAATCCCCGATTCTGGTGAATTATTTTGCGTCATGGTGCATTCCATGCGTTGCCGAAATGCCGGTGCTGAACGCGCTGAAGGAACGGCTGCCGATATGGGGCATTGCTTACAAGGACAAGCCCGAGCACGCGCTGGGCTTCGTGCAGCGCGCGGGGAATCCCTATGCCCGTATTGCCGCCGACCGTGACGGGCTGGCGGCAATTGACTGGGGCGTATCCGGCGTGCCGGAAACCTTCCTGATCGGCCCGGGCGGCGTGATCCGCTGGCATACGGCCTCACCCATTACCGAAACCATGATCACCAGTACGATCATGCCGCTGGCGGACAGCCTGAAGCCATGAAGACACATTCCCTGCGCCATGGGGGCGTGATCGCCCTGCTGGTCTGCCTGCTGTCCGCCCCGCTTGTGGCCATGGCGGTGGACGACCCGTCGGAAATGCTGCCCGACCCGGCGCAGGAACAGCGCGCCGAGGCCATCGGGTCACAGTTGCGCTGCCTTGTGTGCCAGAACGAGTCGATCGAGGACAGCAGCGCCGACCTGGCCCGTGACCTGCGCCATGTCGTGCGTGAACATGTGGCCAGGGGCGAAAGCAACCGGCAGATCATGGACTGGATGGTCAATCGCTATGGCAACTTCATCCGCCTCAGGCCACCGCTGACCGTTGGCACGCTGCTGCTGTGGATCATGCCGCTTCTGGCCCTGTGCATTGGCATCGGCGTGGCGTGGTGGACATTCCGCAGGCCCCGCACGGTGACGCCCACGCCCCTGACGGACGAGGAACGCCGCCGTCTGTCCGACCTGACCGAAACACGCTGAGAGTCACATGATCTGGATTGGTATCTGCCTGCTTGGCGTGATCGCACTGCTGCCCGCGCTGATCTCGTTCCGTCGCACCACCCTGCTGCGTGATGAACGCGAGACGGCGCTTGTCCTGCATCAGGCGCAGCTTGCGGAACTGGAACGCGATCTGGTCGAGGGCATGATCGCGCCCTCCGAACATGACAGCGCGCGGCTGGAAATCCAGCGCCGCCTGCTGGGCACGGACATGCTGCCTGCCTTCGTCGCGGGTCAGGGGGCGTCCACCGGGGGCATTACCGCAGCGCTGATCGTGCTGCCGGTTGCCGCCGTCGGGCTGTATCTGACGGTCGGGCATCCGTCGCTTCCGGCCCAGCCGCTGGCCCCGCGCCTTGTGGCCCTGCAGCATGAAGACCACCGCAATGACGCGATCATCGACCGCCTGCGCGACCAGCTGAAACAGATCCCCGCCGGTGACCCCAGCCTGTTCCAGGGCTACGTGCTGCTGGGCCAGGCCGAAGCCGGGCGTGACCACTATGCCGCTGCGGCGCAGGCATGGCGCAGCGCCATAGAGCAGCGTTTCGACCCCGAAGTCGCCGCCCGCGCGGCAGAAGCGCAGATGATGGCCGATGGCGGCCATATCTCGCCCGAGACGGCAGACCTGTACCGCCGCGCGCTGGATGCGGCACCGCCCGATGCACCGTGGCGCATGACGGTGCAGCAGCGGATTGCGCAGTCCGAACATCAATAACGCGCTATCCCGGCATCCGTCCGGGCGTTTTGGGCTTGCCAGTTTCATGGCGTTGGGCGGAAACTGGTGTCATGAGCAAGGACAACACCCCCTCCCCCGCCCCTGTCGCCGATACGGCGCAGGACGAAGCGGCCAAGGAAGCCGCGCTACTGAAACAGCCTGCCGAGGCGGATGAAGTCGGTGGCCCCAAGGGGCCTGAACCGACCCGTTATGGTGACTGGACGGTCAAGGGACGGTGCGTGGATTTCTGAGAGAGCATCTCAAAATACTCCACCGATAAAAATTAAAAGTTTCTGGTGGGCGCCTTTTTCAAAAGGGCAGCGTTCTTCGAAGCTTTTTGAAAAAAGCTTCACCAGAAACTTCTTACAGTTCCTGATCCACTCCCGGCGTGGCGATCAGCCGATTTCGTTTGGCAGCGGACCACGACCGAAGGACGTCTGTCGCGCGCGGTGCCCCGGCGGCGGCACGTTACATGAAATCAGGTAGATCCCCGCAACGAACACAATCTGCGACAGGGAATTGAACCACAGCGCCAGTTCATATGCCCGGTCCGCCGTAACAGCCTGATAGAAGGCATAGGCCGCGAACGGAATGGAAATGGGCCGCATGCCCGCCAGCATGACGCGCAGCGGATTCTGGTATCCCGGTTTTACCAGCCTGCGCATGCGGTGGATGCCGATATAGAAAATCACCTCGAAAAACCAGCCGAGCACGTTTGTAATCAGGTTATCCAGCGTCATGCCCTCCAGCACCAGCAGGGCGGAAATGGACGCAGCCGACAGCACGATGGACCCGACCTGAAAGCTCATGCCCATTTCCATGGCCGTCAGGCGTTCAGGCAGGGCATCGGCAAAAGGCTGGAAAACCCGGTCCAGCAGCCAGGCGTCAAACTGGTTGACGCGATTACCAAATGACATGACAGTTCCCAGTATCCTCATATCGATCGTGGCGCAGGCGCATCCGCCGTTCCATCACGCGCCACAGGCGGCAGCGACCACCGCATCGGGATATACCCCCGCCATTCCGGCCACCGCGGTATTGCTGAGCATGACGATGCTCATGCCACGCGCACGATCCACCACCCATTGATGCCCGTACACGCCCCCCCATGTAAAACTGCCGGGGCTGAGGGGCGTACGCGCCACCGCCGGGTCCGCTATGATCGCCGCCCCATAACCGAAGCGCCGCCCCCGCGCCAGTGGCCCCATATCAATATCGCCAATTGCATTCCTGCCAAACAGCATGGCGGATGCGGGGGACAGCATCCCTTCACCACCAATGCGCACCGCTTCGAGGAATGCGAGGAACTCCGCAGCCGTCCCCACCATGCCCGCGCCGCCGGATGGATAGGATGCGGGATTGCGGATGCGGTCGGGGGCGAAGCGGATTTCCCCCACCCCGCCGCCAGGCAGCAGGCGCGGCAGGGCATATTCCGCCCCCATGCGGATTGGAACCGGCCGGGCATCGGCATAACAGGTGGCAGGGGACTGCAATGGCGTCAGCATGAAACCGCTATCCCGCCACCCCAACGGCGTGCCGACATACCGCCGCACCGCTGCAGGCAACGACAGGCCGGACGCCTTTTCAATCACCCCGCCCATCACATCCAGCCCCAGCGAATAGGCCCATCCCTGCCCCGGCGCGAAGATCAGCCGCGTTGACGCCAGTCGGGCCAGATTGTCCGCCAGCGACAGTCCCGGTTCCGCAATGCCGTCAGATACACCCACGCGGGTATAGGGATTGTCATCACGCGGAAACGAAAATCCATAGCTCAGGCCACTGGTATGGGTCAGCAACTGGCGCAGCGTGATTTCGCACGCACGCCCATCGGGCATGGCGGGACGGAAATGCGGCAGGTAGCGCGTAACGGCGGCATGCAGGTCCAGCAGCCCATCCTCCGCCATGGCCAGGGCGACGGCGGTCACCACCGGCTTGGTCAGGGATGCAAGGCGGAACAGGGTATCGACCTGCATCGGCAGGCCGCCTTCCCGGTCGGCCTGACCCGCGGCTTCCGCCACCACGACCTCTCCATTCACCGCCACCATGACCACGGCACCGACCAGACGGGACGTCTCAACAGCCGCATCCATGACCTGACGGATACGTTCGCGCATATGGGCCTTATCCACCGAGACATGGGACATGGTTCGATCCTTATAAGGGAGGGTTATGACAGGCAGGGGCCGCATGAACTGGTCGCCATGACCAAAGCAGCGTAGTCTGGAGATATGATAGCACGCCTGTTTTCCAAAACATTATGCCTCTCCCTCCTGTTATGTGGCAGTTGCCTGGTACCGTCCATGGCCCGCGCGGTGTCCCCCGCTTCCGCCACCGTCCAGCCTGAAACGCCGTTGCAGGCCACCCTGCCCAACGGACTGCGCGTGGTAATCGTGCCCGACCGGCTGGCCCCGGTTGTCAGCACCGAAATCAACTATCTGGTGGGGTCCGCTGCTGCCCCCGCGGGCTTTCCCGGCACTGCGCATGCATTGGAACACATGATGTTCCGTGGCAGCAAGGGGCTGGACCGTGACCAGATGGCGGCCATCGGCGCGCGACTGGGGGGTGATTACAATGCGGATACCACGGAAAACGTAACGCAGTTCTTTTATACCGCACCTGTGGACAACCTTGATGTCCTGCTGCGTATCGAAGCCCTGCGCATGAATGGCCTGACCCTTGCGGCCGATGACTGGACGCACGAACGCGGCGCGATCGAGCAGGAAGTCTCCCGCGATCTGTCCAGCCCCGGCTATGTCTATCTGTCGCGGCTGCAGTCCATCCTGTTCGCCGATACGCCCTATGAGCATGACGCGCTGGGCAGCCGTCCATCCTTTGACAGGACGGATACGGCCCTGCTGCGCCGCTTTTACCGGCAGTGGTACGCGCCCAACAACGCCATCCTTGTCATTGCAGGTGACGTGGATCCCGCGCGCACGCTGGCGATGGTGCGCGAAACCTTTGGCGCGATCCCCGCGCGCAGGCTGCCGGCCCGTCCGGAAATCCACCCGGGTCCCGTTCATGCGCAGACCCTGCAGTTCCCGACCGATTACCCGGTAGGCCTTGTGGCCATCGCCAGTCGCATGCCGGGCCAGAACAGCCATGATTATGCCACCGCACGCATCCTGTCCGACGTGTTGTGCAGCCAGCGTGGCGCGTTGTACGACCTGGTGCCACAGGGGCGTGCGCTGCTGTCGAGCTTCGATTTCGTGACCAAGGCGGATGCCGGCATTGGTATTGCGATCGCAGCCTTCCCCAAGGGGACCAGCCCCGCCCCGCTGGAGGCGCGCATGCGCGACATCCTGCGTACCTTGCGTGAAAACGGCGTGCCATCAGATCTGGTCGATGCAGCCAGACGCAAGGAACTGGCGCAGCTGGGCTTTGCCGCCAACAGCATTTCCGGCCTTGCGGAAAGCTGGTCGGAGGCACAGGCCATAATGGGCCTGCAGTCGCCCGATGATGAAGCTGCCGCCTTTGCCGCCGTCACACCCGAAGACGTCAACCGCCTTGCGCGTGAGGTGCTGGACCCGCAACAGGCCATTACCGCCATCCTGACCCCGCGCGATGGCGGCCATCCTGTCGCGGACAAGGGATTTGGCGGCGCGGAATCTTTCGCCAGCACACCGGACCATCCCGTCACCCTGCCCCGCTGGGCCAATGACAGCCTGCTGGCCCTGCGCCCGCCCGAAACATCGGTCCAGCCAGCGCAGTACACCCTGCCCAATGGCCTGCACCTGATCGTGCGCCCGGCATCCGTCAGCCATACCATCAACGTGTATGGCACCATCCGCCAGAACGAGGACATGCAGGAGCCACCCGGCAAGGAAGGCATTGCCGACATTACGGATGAACTGTTCCGTTATGGCAGCACGACGCACGACCGCGTCGGACTGCAGAAGGCGCTGGACGATATTGCCGCGACCGAAAGTGCCGGATCCGATTTCAGCCTGAACGTGCTGACGCCCGACTTTGACCGGGGGCTGGACCTGCTCGCGGAAAATGAACTGCATCCCGCCCTGCCCGAACAGGGGTTCAGGGTCGTGCGCGGCAATACGGCGGCATCCCTGTCCGGCCTGCTGCATTCATCTGAATACCTGTTCCAGCGCGCCATGCAGGGCGCGGTATCCCCTGCGGGCGACCCGTCATTGCGGCAGGCGCGGCCGGAAGGGGTGATGAAACTGACGCTGGCGGACTGCCGTGCCTTCTGGAAAGCGGCCTACAGGCCGGACCTGACCACCATCGTCATTACCGGCGATATTACGCCCGCTGCCGCCTACCGCGCGGTCTCACGCACATTCGGCGCATGGCGGGCCAGTGGCCCGACGCCCGTGGTTGACCTGCCCCCCCGGCCCGACAGCCATACCAGCGTGATGAAGGTGCCCGACCCGTCCAGCACGCAGGCTACTGTCTCGCTGCCAGAAAGCCTGTCGCTGAACGTGGCCGATCCTGACCATTTCGCGCTCAACCTTGGTAATGAAATCCTTGGGTCCGGCTTTTCATCGCGCCTGTATCGTGACCTGCGGGTGCGCAGCGGCTATGTCTATACCGTACGCAGCCATCTGACATGGAAACGCCACCGCAGCGCCTACAGCATTTCCTTTGGCGCGGACCCTGACAAGGTCGCGGCGGCGCGCAATGCCGCCATCCATGACATTACCGCCATGCAGGAACAGCCCGTCAGCGAAGATGAGCTGGCCATGGCGCGCGCGGGCATGCTGCGCGGGCTGGCCCTGCAATCCGCCAGCCTGGACACCATTGCGGCAACTTACCTGCATTTCAGTGATCTTGGCCTGCCACTGGACCAGAACGACATTGCGGCCCGGGCCTATTACACGCTGGATGCCATCGCGATACGCGACGCATTTCGCAAATGGATACGTCCCGCCGACCTGGCTGAAATCATCAAGGGACCGCCTGACGCGCCATAATGCCACGAACCGGCCCGAAACATGGACGGGGCGGGTTGGCCTGCCCCGATCTTCAGGTTATGAACCAGATAGGATAAATTCGACGTAGATGACCTCTTGTTACAGTTTGCTGAAATTTTATTTCAAGACAGAATAAAACCGGTTTCAAAAGGAATTTTCAGTCATGGATACCCCCGCAACGCAGGATGAAGTCGTTGGCACATGGTTATCCATTTCGCATCGGTTCTATATTTCCTATGTTTCGCAAAAAGACGAATGGCATATCTTCCGTGTGACCGTAAAACACATCCTGACCATGTTCGGGATCAGGCCATCACGGCAGGCACGGACATCGTGTGGCGATTTTTATGTCAAAGACAATGAACTGAAAGACATGACGGACAAACAGTTTGTCCGTCACATCATGCACCTGTCCGACAAGGCCTCCTATCAGGAATATGGCCTGCGTTGACCTGCCTGACAGGCGGATATGTCACCCGTTGCGATGCTGACGGAAAACAATAAAGGGTCCGCTGAAAACGTCCGGAATATGTGCAGGACGTTTTGCAGACAGACCCTTCAGACAGTCCCCTAATGGGACGGGGCGTAATGGATCATGAAGATCCCATGCACTTCATCCCAGCTTCCGGAGCGGGAATACCCCCCCTCCAGTCCCATGCGCCATCCGGGTGTCAACTGGTAGATCATGCGCGCCTGTACGTTCCCCGCCAGACCGCCAGTCGACAGCCCGGCATAGGTCTGGTGCCCCTGAACACCACGTCCCCCCAGCGGAAAGATCGCGGTCGGGTCCTGCGTATAATGCTGGTAGCCTGCTTCCCCCCTGAACATCCATGACCACCGGCCGGAATGTCCGTCATAAGTCACCGGCACCAGCGCCGCCATGAAGGCGCGGGGGGAGAAGTATCCCCCCTGTCCCCATGTGAAATAATACGTGTTTCGCTTGTAACCGAAATAGACCAGATCAAGCCCGAGCCGCAGGTGCTGGGTATCGCGTCCCTTCCATATCTGCGCCGATCCGCCTGCCCCGGCTTCCGCTTCATGGTTGACGACCGTGTTGGTTCCCTTCATGACGGCATAGCCGCCTCCGGCATAGACATTATAGGCCAGCGTGCCCCATTCCAGCTGGCCATGCCCCCGGTTGCGGGTCACACCACCCCAGACCTGTCCCGTGCCCGGATCACGCGCCCCGGCATAGGACAGCAGGCTGTCGATCACGGCGCGCCGTTCCCCTGTCACGCGCAGGGTCAGGTTACGCGTCAGTTGCGGAGCCAGTTCGATCCCGCCCACCACGTTTGACGTGGTAAAGCCCAGCGGGGTCGAGCCGACGTCCGCCGTCACCCAGTCATATTTGTAGCGCACCCCCACCGCGACACCCCCAACGGCGCCGGGCATATGGAAACCGGGCCGCACGCCATTCGCCGCCACCGTTCCATATTGCTGCGCGTTGGCTGGCTGCGCCAGCGCATTACCCGACAGCAGCACGCTGGGCATGATGGAAAAGGATACCGTCTGGCGGGTGGACGATAACGGGATCGTGGCCGTCATCGGAATATTGATCGATGTCAGGTGACCCAGCCCGCTCTGCCCGGAACGGTCGCGGATCTCGACATTGCCATCCGCCTGTGGCGCAAGGGCGCGGGACAGGTAGCCTGCCTGCCGGTCCAGTGTCTGCACCGGTGTCAGTCGCGGATCATAGGTATAGGTTTCGGGCATGGTCACGCCGGACCCGACAACAAAGGGAAGGCTGGCATCGGGCCGTTCATCACGTGCGCGCGTGCGTCCCTCCGCACAGCCGGGGTCAAGGCGCATGGCGGAATTCATCTGTTCCTCCAGCGAGGCGGAGGTCGCGCAGTCCAGCATGCGGGCATGGCGCAGGTCACCCAGCTGCCGCCGTTCCCGCCCGGCATGACCGTCCAGTTCCGCCTGGATTTCCCACGTATCACCCCATTTCGGGTGATGATCCATAAGGGATGCGGCCATGTCACGCGCGACATGATCCTGCCCCACGGCCAGTGCGTCGCGGGCAACGGTGGCCTGCACCACCCTGTCATCCGGCTGCAGATGCAGGGCCCGCATGTCGAAATCCAGCGCCTGCCGCGAATGGTGACGGACATTTTCCACCCGTCCCCGCGCCAGCAGAAGCGCTACGGAATCCGGGTCCTGCGCCAGTAACGGATCAATGACCTTTTCAGCCAGGTCGGGCTGACCGGCCACGTCGTACTGGTCCGCACGGGTAACGACAATGTGTTAAGCGGCATGGAAAAGTGACCCCTTCGGAAGGGGGACAGGCAGCCAAAAACGACCCCTTTCTGAGAAACGGGTTCACGATGGCCTTCATGCTGAATGGAGGCCCGGTTTGGGATGCTTGTTGTGGAAACAATTGGAAAGATCCGTCGCGCGCATTTTGTCGAAGGAAAGGCGATCAAGGCGATCTGCCGGGACCTTGGGATATCGCGGCAGACGGTACGCAAGGTGATCCGGTCGGGACAGACGTCTTTTGACTATCACCGAGAACGACAGCCTCTTCCCCGGATTGGTCCATGGGAGGGAAGATTGTGCGCTCTTCTTGAGGAGAACGTGGCGCGTCCGGCCCGCGAACGGCTGAGCCTCATCCGTCTGTTCGAACTGCTGCGTGAGGAAGGATATGAAGGAAGCTATGATGCCGTAAGGCGATATGGCCGACGGTGGGAAGACCGCCATGAGATGGGGCGGCGGGCCGCCTATGTTCCGCTGAGTTTTGCACCTGGAGAGGCTTACCAGTTTGACTGGAGCCATGAGGTTGTCGTTCTGGGTGGTGTGGCGGTAAAGGTGAAGGTCGCGCATATGCGTCTGTGCCACAGCCGGATGATGTTCATTCGTGCCTATCCGCGCGAGGCGCAGGAAATGGTGTTTGACGCGCATGACCGGGGCTTTGCGTTCTTCAGGGGTGCATGCCAGCGGGGCATTTACGATAATATGAAGACTGCGGTGGAAACGGTTTTTGTTGGCCGGGCGCGGGACTATAACCGGCGTTTTTTACAGATGTGCGCCCATTATCTGGTTGAACCACAGGCCTGCACGCCGGCGGCAGGATGGGAGAAAGGCCAGGTTGAAAGCCAGGTGAAATATGCGCGTGGACGCGTGTTCTCCCCGCGTCTGAAGTTCCGTGACTACGAGGAACTCAATGGATGGCTTGTGGATCGATGCATCCAGCTGGCCAGAACGCATGCCCATCCGGATGTCCCGGAGAAAACGGTGTGGGAGATGTTCCTGGCCGAGCGCGCGGCTCTGGTTCCTTATGCCGGTTCCTTTGACGGGTTCCATGCCCGCATGGCATCCGTCACGAAAACCTGCCTGGTCCGCTTTGACAACAACCGGTATTCCGTCTCCAGCAGCGCGGTTGGTCGCCCTGTGGAACTCAGGGCCTATGCCGGGCGCATCGAAATCCGGCAGGATGGCCGGACGGTTGGGGTCCATGCCCGCTCGTTCGAGCGGGACCGGACGGTTTATGATCCATGGCATTATATCGGGGTGCTGGAGCGCAAGCCGGGTGCCCTGCGCAATGGCGCTCCATTCCGGGACTGGATCCTGCCCGTCTCCATTGAACGGATCCGCAGGCGACTGGCTGACAGGCCAGGTGGCGACAGACAGGTCGTACGTCTTCTGGTTGCCGTGAACGAGCATGGCCTGACCTGCGTGGATCAGGCCTGCCGGGAGGCCCTGGAAGATGGCATGCATTCCGTTGATGTCATTCTCAACATCCTGTCACGCCGGGATGAAGCCACAAATCCCGTCCTGCCTGCCCTTCCCGAACCTCTGGTCCTGCATCATGCTCCTGTGGCTGACTGCAGCCGGTATGATATCCTGAGGACACGCCCATGATGGAACGTGGG
>NZ_NKTX01000110.1 GCF_003207815.1 Komagataeibacter oboediens
CAGGACCTGCGCAAATGCAGCTTCAATGGCTGTCCGGTTCGTCCGGCGGAAGGTCGCAATCGTATCATGATCCGGATGCAGGTTCGCCGCCACGAAGCGTACCCCGATGTCGCGATATGTCGCCCGCTCGATCCGGCGTGAGGAAAACAACCCGTTCGCATAGCTGAAGATCAGAAGGGCCAGCATCAGGCGCGGATGATACTGCGCCTTGCCTCCCGTGCGCACTGGCACGCAGAACGCACTCATCGGAACCCGCTCAACAGCTGCGACAATGAAATGCGCCATATCGTCAGCCGGAAGCCACGACGTCAGATCAGGCGGCAGAAGATACGGCTGGGATCGGTCAAACGGGATGAAGCGGCTCATCGCGACACTCTACAGCCTTACCCCTTCACAGGGTACCCCAACCCGACAGGCTGCTAGGGCCTGTTAGGCCTTGATGTAGTCTGCTGTAGCAGCGAGGAGAATGACGGCGAGAAAGGACGCTGCCGTCTTTTCATAGCGTGTGACAACGGCCCTCTATTCCTTGAGCCTTGCCCACAGGTTTTCGACCAGATGCCGGTGTCTGTACGCCCATCTGGGACAGGCGACTTCTGGATCATTTTTCCTTGGCGGGATGACGGGACGGAACCCGTGGTTCCAGAGATATTCACGGAATTTCTGCGAGGCATACCCGCGATTGCAGACGGCATGGATCGGTGGGTGTGGCAGCTCATCAAGCAGGGCATAGGCACACGGCAGTTCGTGCGCCAGTCCGGAAGAAAGCGTGAAGGAAAGAACCCTGCCATGGCCTTCTGCGACTACACAGACCTTGGTGCCAAAACCTCCACGTGAGCGGCCAAGCGCCTCACGATCTCTGCGGCGTCCATTCTATCCCTTTTTTGGCGGCACCGGCCGCCTTGTGATGGGCACGGATCGTCGTCCCATCAAGAAAGACGATGCCCAATGCCGGCTCCGGGCTGCTGACCTTTTCAAAGAGGCTCTGCCTCACCCCACGCTTCGACCAGCGAATGAACAACTATGCGGCAATCCACCAGGGACCAAACGCAGAAAGGCAGGGTACGCCATTTCGCGCCGTTCTGATGGCGCCAGAAAATCGCGGATATCGTCCGTCGAAGGTTCTTCGGCGGGGTCTTTCCCTTCGGACGGACTTCCTCGATCAAGGGCGCCCAGACGGACGATGCGGTATCGGAAAAGACAGACCACATCATGCTCATCATAAACAGCGATGCAGTCCGTTCTGTCATTCAAGGCCCAACAGACCTTAGGCCTGCATCCGTTCCAGCGTGGGGACGGCCAGATAACGCCTCGCAGATCTCCTCGGCATAGGCCGCATCAATCTTGCCGCGTTTGACATAGGGTTTCACGTAAATCGCCGGCACCATGTTCACGGTATGCCCCGATGCTGCAATCTCGTGCGTCCAATAATGCGACGCGCTGCAATATTCCATGCCAACCAGACACGAGAGAAGCGTTTCAAAGAAACGGGAGACCTCGCCACGTCGCAAATGACGGTGCACAAGAATATTTCTCTTACTGTCGGTCCCCTGCAACTAAAAAAACATTCGTAGTCAATTACAGACCAATTTTCGAAATCGTTTCCATAGGTAGCTCCCGACATTGTAGATAGCAATAAGTTTATCCTCGCACATCCCGTACAGGGACTGTCCACAACATCACATCTGTCCACATCTTGCCATTTTTATACAAATATTTACGATGAAGAAACAAACCTTTTAATCAGGTCTTTCAAACCATGGTCTGATATTTGTACATAGTCTTTCTGAAGAGCAGGTTTCAATACATCCAGCGGAATGCTCTGCCTCAGGAATTCCATGTCAATGGCAGCAGATTGCTGGAGGAATACGTCACTTTCATAAAATATGGTCTGGGCAAACCGGTGCCAGAAAGGTCTGTCCTGATAATGGGTGGAAAGTACCGGGTCCCTCATGATCTGTAAAATCAAATCTTTACCATCGAATGCCCGGGCAACGGCTGTTGCGCGACCGGCAAAATAACGATCTCCTACCCCTTCGATCCAGTATGCATGCGGGTCATAATCACAGATCGCGACGTCTTCCGATGTTTGATGTACAGCTTTCTCGATCTGGTCGATAATGGACCCGCCACGAAAAAGAACATCTGGCCTTATCAGGGCCATATTGCCAATCGGTTGTGCCGTTTTCTGTGTAGCCTGCTTCGCCAAGCCATAAAGGGCCGCGATGCGATGCCACATACGTGCCTGATTTTCTATGCCAACACTGACTCTTTTATAAAAAGAACGGAATTCCTTTCCGATATCTTCCAGATATTGATCTTCGGTTTCAATGTTGATGAATATATCTTGATCATGAAACCCATTTTGCGAGGCAATACTACGAATTATGCCCTCATCGACCATATTATTGGTGCAGGAAGCCTTCTGTAATGCATCTGCCGTATGCGGTAAAATATGCCGCAATTCCAATAGATTTTTGATATGATTGGTGGATATGATCTTCTGCAGGCACCGGGGTATACGAGATAAAAATTCCCCCACCAGTGTGCCATCTTCAATCTTTTTCTGTCCCGTCAGGTTCCACGTCGCAATACCAATACTCAGGCGTTTGCCTGCGGCACGGTATTGGGCAGTATCTGCATGCAGATATTTCATAATTTTTGAGAAACTGCCCTGCGGATCACGCATCTGCCCGAAAATTCCAATAAAAGTATGATTTTCTCCCCCTGTGCGCAGAAAAATGTCATGTCGTGGCTGATTGAGAAAAGGGATACCTCGTATCCCGCCCCCGTTCAGCCGGGCGCGGTACCGGGACAGGACTTCCGTGGCCCATACGGGAGTGCTGTCGAGCACACTGAAAGAAAACGCATTCAGGTTGCCATTGCGGAAATCCAAACAGAATGATGATTGAAGAAAAGCATTAAGGCATTTTAGAAATATCCCTCTAATAGAAATATTTTTTTGCGAGAAAATATCGAAATATTTTATAAACAGAGGGTGCAGCGACAATGTTTCAGACACAAACATTTTTTGCGACAGAATTCGCTGGATATCCGCCTGTTTGTCAAAAGAAACAGCCAGATGAAAGACGGTAGCAGCCCTATCCGCATCAAGATCAGTTATATGGTCACATAGAAAGGAAATCACCAGACCACCGACATCAATGCCGGGTACAGGCGTATTCCATATGACACGCTCAATATCCCCCTTAAACCCTTGGGCACTTCCCGCCTGGCGGCTCAGTAATCCCGATACAAGGGGTCGCAGCGCCTGTGCATCAGGAGACCATCCTTTATCAGGGAGAGACTGTCTGGCGAGGAACTGCTGGTTCATTTCCATCATGTAGCGCGCCAGTCCGCGGGTAAGTTCTTCCCATAATGACGTAAATGGCCACCAGCTTTCCCGGATAGGCACCTGATTGTAGAGGGTCAGTGCACGATCAGACTGCCCCGTCTGCCGGAGCGTTTCAGCTTCAATCAGTTGCATGACGGGATCATTTCGCAAATGTCCAGGAAGATTATCCATATATCTGATCTGCAGAGGCAAATCGATATTACGAGAAATATTCAGGAGGCTGATTTCAATGGAAAGACGAAGATTCAGACCGAAGAAAACAGGTAGCCTGTTCAGAATATCAAATATATCCCGATAATTTTCGTCATTGATCTTGCGAACCAAGGCCTCGATAATCTGTTCCTGCAATATCTTTATGGAATCCGGACAATCTGGATCTTCGAATTTGCAGACATGCCTTCCCGTATTCAGGATTTCAATAACAGCATGTGTTTTATCTTCATTGATGAAATTTAGCACAGACTGTCTGTTTTTCAGTGCAAATTCGTAGTTCATTCTTGTTTCCTTTATATTATTAATTTATTATTTTAAGTAAATACTCAAGATCAACAGCAATAAGTTCGTGGCATTAATTCGAAAACTCACAGAACCTCATGGCCCGTTGTGCAAGAAATTCATAATGAATAATTATGACATGTTTAATAAGATGATTATAAAGGGACGTCATATACAGTTCGGGCAGACGCATGACCATCGCCAAATCAGCTTCCTTTTCCGCATAGGATACGAAAGGGTCTGCAACCGTAAGAATATCATCGAGATCGATAATGGGTTTCTTCACCTTGCTGACGTCTCCATCTGACCATAGCCCCAGCGTCAATGTTGTGGCTTCCTGCTGAAGGTCACGAAGGAGGATGCAACTTTGCCGCTATTTGTCTCAGTTGAAACACATAGAAAGGTAAAAAGGTGAGTATTCGGTTAAAAAAACCATGCAGGCTCAGGATCTATCAGAGGGTGTTACGTACCGTAAGCGAGTATAGCGGCGTTTCTGAGCATGAAACATGCGAAAGCGACGACAAAGAGACTTGCGAGCGTTGAAGCGGAACGCTCGTAATCCATGACAAGCCTGCGGCATCGTGTAGCTCATGCAAAAAACCGTTCTACGACCCGCCAGCGTGGCTGCAAAACAAAGCCGCATCAGGCTTTCTTCAGCCGAGAAGATTTCGGCCCTGAAGGCGACAGGTACGCTTTTGCTGGTAACAGTAACCAGTCTGGAGAAAGCCCATGCTACCGAAACAACAGGGATGGATGCGATTGTGGCACAAGGGATTGAGGCGGGCGGCCATCGTGGCATTTTCGGTCCGACAAATCATGACGATGCTCTGGGAACATTTGCCCTGACCCGCCTTCTTTTACGGAAATGCAATATTCCTGTGATTGCCGCAGGCGGTATCATGGATGGAGCAGGCATGGCGGCTGCCTTTGCCCTGGGTGCCGTCGCCGCACAGATGGGCACGGCCTTCATTCTCTGCCCGAAGACAGACGCGGATGAAGCTTACCGAAAGGCTTTGGCGGACCAGCCGCGTTTCATACATGCATGGCCGTTCTTGTTTCAGGACGTCCTGCGCGCTGTCTTCAAAATCGGTTTACAGGCCTGAGTGGCAGTATCGGCATTCCACCGGTTCCCGATTACCCCATTGCTTATGATGCGGGGAAAGCGCTCAACAAAGCTGCCAGAAACTGTGGTGAAAATGGTTTTGGCGCTTATCGGGCAGGTCAGGGGGCCCTCTGGCGCGGGCTATGCCAGTAAATCAGCTCATGGACAAACTGAAGGAAGAATTGCGAGAGGCACGCTGTTTTATGACGTAATTGCCAAGGTATGTCGTCAGTTAGATTCCGTTGGCAAAAGGTCTTTTCAGACTGGCCTATACGTGATTCAAAGCTGGTCTTTGCGGAGACCTGTAGATGCGTGGCGACCTGTCGGACGAGGAATGGGCGACGACATATGGATCGTTTGATACGCATATAATACCAAAGGACGTAGCCACTGACTCGTGTATGGAGTGACGAACGGCGCCGGCCCTGATTCTCTTGATGCAGGAGGATCTGGCTGATGACGAGGGCGGT
>NZ_NKTX01000111.1 GCF_003207815.1 Komagataeibacter oboediens
CGACACTCGCAGCAGGCCCTCATACGTTGAATCCTGCCCCAGATTGACCTTGTCGGTGGTCTGGTTGGTGCCGCCGCCCTGCTGCACGGGGGTGAAGCCCAGCGCATCCTGCTTGGCCGCCTGTAGCTGCGGGATGGTGTCGTAAAACGGCGCGCCGGCCGCCTGCGCGATCATGTCCGCCGTGATGGACGTGGCCCCGGCGGGAACGGTTATGGTCCACAGCGGATATGCGCCATCCGGCACGGACACGCCAATGCCGATCTGCGCCATGTCCTGCCGCACGGTGGGCGCGGTCTTTCCGCTGTTATCGGCACCGGCATAGGTCACGGACGGGTCGGCGGCATTGTAGAACGGCAGCACGGTATCATCCGTATCGACCGTGGCGGGCGTGACATACACGGTATAGGTCGCCCCTGCCCCCGGCACCGCCAGCGTGACGGGGTCGCGGCTGGCGTACTGGCGCACCAACGCGCTGGACACGGCGGCAAGCGTGCCATAGGCGGATGCATCCACCACGCCGGGGGCCAGCAGCGAACCGGGGGCGATCACCAGCGTAAGCCCGCTGCCCGGCGTGCAGGCAAAGCCGCTGGCGGCCACGGTGGACCAGCCGTAAGCCATGGCCGCAAGCTGGCCCAGACCCACATACGCATTGCGCTGGGCGTTCAGCTGGTCGCTGTCCAGCGGAATCTGCGCGGGGTAGACGATCTGTCTGTCCATTATTCAGGGTTCTCCACGTCCTGAACCCACGCGATGGTGCCTGCGGGCATCACATCGGCCATGCGGTCCAGTGTCTGTGTTGCGGGCGGGTCGGTGTCACCCGTGGGAAGCTGGGCAAAAAGCTGGAAGGGGGCTGCGCGCGAGCCATAGCGCAGGGCGGCGACGCCATACCCGTATCCGCCGCCAATGGCCGGGCTGGCCATGCTGGCAATCCCCTTGCAGTCGGCTGCGTTGCGCGGTTCGATCACGCGGCCTGCGCTGCCCACTTCATCGGCAATGGTGTTGACCACGTCGGGCCGCGTGCCCAGCGAGGGGAACAGGGCTTCCTCGATGCGGGTGCGGAAGGCATCATCACTTTCGCCGGGGTTGCGGGTCAGCATGGTGCCAAAGAAGTCGGTTGCGAACATGTCCAGGAACGCGCCGGTCATGGTGGCTAGGCGGGTCTGGTCTGCCGTTCCCGACAGCATATCCCATATCCATGCGAACATGCTGCCAAAGCCCTGCAGCAGCGCATTCAGCACCGGGGCCTGTTCCGCCTCCCCCGCTGCAGGAGCCGCCGGGAACCACCCGGTCGGCAGCAGCTTGCGGATGCGCAGGGCAAAACCGTTCTGCGTCACGTCAGCCAAAGGACACCGTCCCCGCACGATAGGCCGTGCCGGTTGTCGCGGGCAGGTCCACCACCCCACCGGCCAGTGTCACGCCGGTCACGTTGGTGACGGACGTGCTGGCAGCATAGGCAATCTGGATCAGGCGCGAATAGCTGGCCGAAGCCCCGATGGCGAGGCCATTGAAGTAGGCCGCGATATTGGTGCTGATCGTGGCCTGAACGGCGGCAAGGTCGCCCGTGCCATCCACGCTGACGGTCATGGCCACGGCGGGCCGCACCACATCGGGGCGCACAACCATGATGGACACGGCGGCCGGACGCACATCATCCACGGCCGTATAGACCTGATCGATCAGCGTATCGGACACGTCACCCGACCCGTCATCGACATACACCACTACGTTTCCGGGCAGGAAAGCGCCGGACGTGTCCACGTTCTCCACCACCTGGTAGATCAGGTCGGCGGAAACATCGGTTACGGCGTTTTCGATGGCGGCAATCGTGGCCTTGGAGCGGCTGTTGATGTAGGCGACAAACCGGGTGCGGAGCGCCGCGTCCGTCTCGCCATCGCTGCCGTTGGTCAGGGCTGCGGCATTCGTTACAGTGTCGATACCCGCAACCGCCGTGCCCAGCAGGCAGATGGCACCCGCCGCCACGTTGCCGGTAGTGCCGGTGGTCTCGCACTGGACGGGCACCGTGATGGATGCCGTGCCAGCCGGACGCACATACGCGCCATCGGCTGCGGACCAAGCCGCATTCGTGCTGTCCTCCACCACATCATAGATCAGGTTCGAGGCCGTCTTGACCGTGCTGCCCACCGCAATGGTGGCGGACTGGCTGGCGGGTGTGAACGAGGTGAACGTGACCGTGCCGGTGGCTGCTGTGCCCGCCAGGCGCGTGAGGCCAAAATCCTGCACGAAACTGTCCACGTCCGACCCGATGGACGTGGCAAGGCGGGTGCGCGAGAGGATCTGCAAAGCAATGAACTGGAACCACAACCCCAACCCCGCCACCGCTTCAAGCATGGCGCGGCCGGGGGAGCCGACGTTCAGGTCCAGCAGCGACGGGCACGCGCCCTGCGCTGCGGCCACCATGTTGCCCAGCGTCGTCTTGAAAGACTGGAAGGTTATGGCCAAGCGGGCCTCCCATAAAAAAAGGCGGCTCCGGGGAACCGCCTGTCAGGTGCTCAGTGTCAGTTCCTGCACCGCGCCGGTGGTGGCATCGGTGTAGGATATGGCCAGAAGATAAGTCTCGGTTTTCGGGCTGGTTATGGTCACGGTGACGGGTTGGGTCTGGTCCACGCCTGCCTCGGCCTGCATCTGTTGCAGCACAAGGGCGCGGATGCCCGCCTCATCCATCACCATGCCGACCCGGGCGGGCAGGCCCGCGCCGTAATCGGGCTGCCAGATATATGCGCCCGCATTGGTGCACAGCCTGCGCAGCAGCGCCTGCCGGGTCTGGTCCGCGCCCGTCACCACGGCAACACCACCGGTGCCCGACAGGTCGAGGTCACCGCCCATGGTGTGGGACAGGGCGCTCATGACGGCGCGCCCGTGGTGCCTGGCGCATCGGTGACCGGGTGGGTGTGGCTGTGGCCGGACGTGCCGTTCGCGATCACGTCCTTCTGGCCCGTCACGGTGCCCTGCGCGGTCATGTCCTTATCCGTGGCGATGGGGCCGCCAGTGACGGACAGGCCGTTACCATCCAGCGTCATGGCCACGCCGCCGACCTTCCACGCCTTGCCGCCATTGGTCAGGGTTTCCGTGGCGTTCCCGGCCCCGCTGTAGATCGTGTCTTTCGTGATATGCCACCACGGGGCGTTCTGCGTGGCGTTTCCCGGCGTGGTTTCGCCATTGCCCGGCGGCGCGCCGCACCCGGCCATGATCAGCATCTCGCCGGGCTGTGCCGGACTGCCGGTGGCGGGGGATGCGGGCGGCATGACCACCGCGTCATACACCGGCATGACGGCCACGCCGTGTTCCGCGTCCGCCTCCACATGCACGACCAGCACATGCGTGCCGATATCGGGCGGGCAGGCGATGCGCAGGCTGCCGACCTGCATGGCGGCCCAGGGCAGCCAGCCGCTTTCGATGTCTGACGGCTGGGTCATGACCTTCACGGCATGGTTTACCGGGTCTACCGCGCTGACGATGCCAAACTCCGGTTGCGCCTGCGCATTCGCGATGTTGGAACCCACCATGCGCATGTCAGCCATTATCTTCGTCCTTCGTCACATCGCGGTTGCGTAAGGTAATCTGCTGTGTGAATCCGCCAGACCACGAAAAGCGGCTACTGACCGCGTCCACATCAAGCGTGCCATCCCATGTCGTGCCAGTGCCGGTGATCTGCATGAACTGGCGCGGGGCCAGCGTGATGCGGCCTGGTATCTGGCCACTGATGACGCGCTCATGCGCCACGATTTCGTTATATTTCTGCTGGGCATACCGCTGCACCAGATCAAGGCGAGCGCCGGGCAGCGTGAAGCTGTGCAGGTTGCCATTACGGGCGGCCATCGTGGGTGATGGCCCTTCTGCCGTCCAATAAAACTCCACCCGGTTGCGCTGGCGGCTGTCCCAGCTTGTGACATGCACGATGATGCCCTTACCGATCTGGTAATCCCGCGTGAAGCGCAGGCCACTTGCCCCCATCCTGATAGGATTAAGTGGGCCAGTGTCGCTGTAATCCAGCGTCTGGGTGTTGGCTTTCGTGGGCTTGGGGTAGGGTGCGCAGACAATCGTCTTGCCCTCGGCGTAGAGGTCGCACCGATTCATGTTGGCCTCATAGGTGGCCAGATCAAACGCAGTCTGAAACCGACTGTGGCTGCTGGCGGACTTCCGTTTGTGTTCGACCTGCCAGAACTGGCCCACCATACCATCGGTCATGGTTACGTTGGGCGTCAGGCCCGCATCAGTGATCATTGCCTTGACCACATCCGCGCCAGTCATGTTCATCCAGCCCGACAGCACACGCATATCCAGCAGCTTGGCCAGGTAGTCGCGGCACTGGATGTGTACGGACGTTTCTGCCGGGGACCATTCGACATGATCCACGATGCCCTGGAACATGGTCGTCCACTGTGCGCCGGCCCGCGCCTCGTCGCGCATCTGCAAGGTGATGTCGATATCAGGAAGCGCGGATCCGCTCGATGATGCCGCCAGATCAAACCATAGGCCGCCCGTGGCAATCTGAGTCCGGTCCAGCGCCAGCGTCATATCCAGCGTGTCCGCCCGGCTGTATCGGGTGCGGGTAAGCGTGAATTCTTCCAGCAAGGTGACGGTGGTTTCGGCTCCGTTGACCAGAAGCCGGGCGCGGGGCACGCGCCATATCGGCTGCTTGCGGTGCGCCGTAACGCTGATTGTCTCGCTCATGCCGACACCCCAGGCACGCCACTCGCCAGTGATGCATCAACGGTCGGTAGGATGATCTGAACTGGCGTCAGGAAGTTGGACAGATCGGGATCCGTCAGACCGTTCAATTGCGCAATCCGCCACCACTGGGTTGCATCGCCAAGCTGCGCCGCCGCAACGTGATACAGCGATACGTCTGCCGCCGTCACTTTGATCGTAGTTGCCATGATGATCCTATTGCGCCGTAACTAGCGGCCCGTTCTGGGTGCCGTCCGTGGCTGTCAGGGTGTTCGCATAGGCGCGATTGACCAGTGCGCCGGACGTGACCGATGCGCTGTGCAACTCCGCATTCTGGGTCAGGGTGGATAGACCAGCCGCGCCGTTCAGGCTGACCCCCTCAAGGTTCGCGCCTGTCTGGCTGATACCAGTTGTCAGGCCAGTGCCAGCCGCTTCCAGGCCGCTCAGCAGGCTTGCCGCGCTTTCCGGGGTCGAGGCCAGATTGACGCCCGCGCCAGACAGGCCGCCGACCACCGACAGATTATCCTGCACGCCAGCAAACACTCCGCCAGCGCCAACCATGTCGGCAACCGGCGTCACCTGCCCCACAACCGTGGATAACTGGCCCGCGATATTGCCTGTAATGGTGGCTACATCACTCACGGCACCGGTGATGGATGAAACGACAGA
>NZ_NKTX01000112.1 GCF_003207815.1 Komagataeibacter oboediens
CGGATCTTTCCAATTGTTTCCACAACAAGCATCCCAAACCGGGCCTCCATTCAGCATGAAGGCCATCGTGAACCCGTTTCTCAGAAAGGGGTCGTTTTTAGCTGCCTGTCCCCCTTCCGAAGGGGTCACTTTTCCATGCCGCTTAACACCCTTGTCCCGACGCAGTACGAACGCATCCCCCTTTGTGGGCTGGCGGCAGGCGATATCCGCCTCGATAAGCGGGATCTGGCGCTCCGCGCCCGCAATCTCACGCTCGGCCCGGTCGATGGCACGTTTTACGGCGAACTGGTCGTCATAATGGGCGGCCGCCAGTCTCTCGAGCCGTGCAAGATCGGCCTCCAGCCCGGCTTTGTGCATCAGCCGGGCATCGCCTGAGGCGAGCGCCTTGGCCATGGCGAACTGGTTTCCTCCTTCCCCGCCAATGTCCTCAATCCGGCGGATGGAACGGTCACCTGACATCGCAAGGCCAATAAAGCGCTGCTTGCGCTCGAGGAGCTGCCAGTTGGTCGCGTCAACAGAACCCTGCTGGGCATAGGCGTAGAGTTCGATTTCCGCGTGCTGGTTGCCCTGCCGCTCGATACGTCCCTCGCGCTGGATGATGTCGGAGACCAGCCACGGCACGTCGAGATGGTGCAGGGCCTTGAGGCGCTGCTGGGCGTTGACGCCGGTGCCCATGGTCGCCGTCGAGCCGATCAGGATCCGCTTGCGGCCGGCATTGAGATCACCGAACAGCTTCTGCTTCGCCGCGCTCTTCCTGTAGTGCTGCATGAACGCGATTTCCGCGCGCGGCACGCCCAGGCGGATCAGTTCATCGCGGATCCACGTGTAGGCGGAAAAACCGCGTGTCTCCATCGCGCTCTCGGTGCCCAGATCCGAAAAGATCATCTGCACCGCCCCCGGCAGGCCGTACGGCCGACCGGTTCCAGGATCGCTGTAACGGCTTTCCGATGTCTCCTGCCAGATCCGGAACACGTTCCCGATCATCAGGTTCAGCTTCGATGTGTCGTCATTCGCGGCGAGAGGGGCGACGAAGCGCAGGTCGATCGCGGCGTGACGGGCATCCGTGATGACGGACAGGAGGATGTCATCGCCCTTCTGGGGACGCCCCTGGCGTGCTTCGATGGCGTTGATGCGGGCCGCCAGCGTCTTCTGGTAGGCCCTGAAGTTATCGTTTGTCGGCGCGACAATAATCTCGCGACGTCCGCCCCGGATCGCTGGCAGAGTCACGTACTGGCGCAGGTCATCGTGCTGCACGACATCCGCGAAGTCGCGATACATCGCCATGAGGTCGGCGACGTTGACGAACTCGGTGAAGCGCGTGACCGGCTTGTAAAGCCCGCTTGGCTGCAGTTCCAGTTCGGTACGGGTTTCGCCGAAATTGGCTGCCCAGGCATCGAATTCATGCAGGTAGCGCTTCTGCAGCGCCTCAAGATCCATATAGCGGCTGACCGTCCACATCTCGGCCAGCGTATTGGTGATCGGGGAGCCGGACGCCATGATCAGCGGGCGTTCCGGATTTTTTGCCGCCAGGTAGCGCGTCTTCACGAAGAGATCCCAGGCCCGCTGCGAGCCGTTCGGATCGACCCCCTTGAGGTCGGACTGGTTGGTTGCAAAACTCAGCTTCCGGAACTGCTGCGCTTCATCGACGAGGATCTGGTCGATGCCGATCTCTCCCAGATGCACGAGATCGTCCTTTCGAGCGGCAAGGCCTTCCAGCTTCGCCTGCATCTTCTCCTTCATGCTCTCGACCCGCTTGCGCGACAGGCGGTCGGCCGCATCGACGCTTTCCAGCACTTCCTCGTAAGACGCGATCTGCGCCTCGATCATCTGGCGTTCGAAATCGCCCTCGACCGGGATGAACCTGAATGCATCATGCGTGATGATGATCGCATCCCAGTTTCCGGTCGCGGCCCGGGCGAGGAACCGCTGGCGCTTTGCCTTCACGAAGTTCGTCTCGTCGGCGACAAGGATCCGTGCGGTCGGGTAGAGCATGAGGAATTCGCGGGCCATCTGGGCGAGGCAGTGACCGGGGACGGCGATCATCGCCTTGCTGATCAGGCCAAGCCGCTTCTGCTCCATGACGGCCGCAACCATCGAGAAGGTCTTTCCCGAACCGACCGCGTGCGCGATATACGTGCCGCCCGCGGCGATGATCCGCCAGATCACCCGTTTCTGGTGGGGGCGCAGGCTGATCGTGGTGCTTGCACCAGGCAGGCGCAGATGGGAGCCATCAAACGCGCGTGCAACCAGGTTGTTGTAAGTGTCATTGTACAGCCGGACCAGCCGCTCGGCCCGATCGCCATCCTGCCAGACCCATGTCTCGAACGCACGCCTGATCGCCGCCAGTTTTTCCTTTGCGGCTTCCGTCTCCTGTGTGTTCAGTTCGCGGTGCTCTTTGCCATCGCCATCACGCCAGACATCCCATATTTTTGGCGATGCCTGCGTCAGGGCATCTTCCAGCAGTTCGCCGGCATGTCGCCGTTCCGTTCCCCAGACTGACGTTGCCTCGGCCTTGCCCATGAACGCCCGTTTCTCCACGGTCCAGCAGGCGACCGCAGGCGCGTGATAGATGACCGTTTCGACCCCGAGCACTTCGGCGGTAAAGGCGATGATGTCGCTGACCGGCAACCAGGGAGCGCCAAGGCGCGCGGTGATCTCCGACGGACGCAGATCGGCTGGCTGGACGGCTTCCAGCGCCGTGACGTTCCGGGCGTAGCGCCCATCGATCCGGGCTGCATCGCGTGCCTCTTCCAGCTTGGTCCGCACGGCGCCGGAGAGCATTTCATCAGCCGTGACCCAGACATCGCGACCATCCACGCTTCTTACCGGATCGAGATAGACCGCATCCCCCAGTGCGGCCGCGACCTCAGCTTCGGACTGCCCCATGAGTTCCGCGATCCGCGGCATTTCCACGCCGCCTGTTTCATGCAGGCAGACGGCCAGGGCGTCATGGGCGGAATGGATCTCGGGTTCGACAGGCGCATGAATGACCCGCTCCGAGAAAATTGGTCCCATCCGGCCTTTCTGTGACGCCTCGTCGTATTCCTCGATGGACGAGACCAGCCAGACGTCGGGATCATCGTAAAATGGCGTCAGGTTTGGCCGCCGCTGGGTTTCGTTTTCGACCCCGGTTTCCGGATCGATCCTGACTGTCACATTCATCAGGTTGATCGGGCCGAACTGTCGGACAAAGCTGAAATAGGCATGCTTCAGATCACCCTGGAGGCGTCCATAGGGCAGGTTCTCCATCTGTGCCCGCAGCACCGCGCGTGCCGCATCCCGGACGGGTATCAGCGCGGTAATGATCCGGGCATGCTTCTGGAAGAGGCCGTCCTTCTGATCCCCTTTCCTGATGGCGACCGTGGCGGCCTGGCCGTCGCAGATCTGTTGCAGGACACCTTTCGTGACGAAGTAGGAGCCTTCTTTCAGCTGGGCGCCATCGGCAGCCGTGCCGACCAGCACACCGGATCCTGCCGGCCGGACAATGCGCTGGTCCAGGGGTTCCGGAAAGCGCACGTCCTGCCCGATCCGGCTCAGGGCCTCGGGCAACATTACATCGAGCCTGAAGCCGTCAGTCGCGTTGCACGTGTAGTCGGGACCGAACTGGGTAGTGGTCCAGCCGTGGCGACCGAGCACCTGCTCCGGATGGTCGAGGAAGTAGCGATTGACGAGGAGCGGACCGTTACCCTGGTCGCTATCCGCAAGGGTGTCGGTCTCCAGCCAGGTCTCATCGTCGACCATGTCGCCGATCTTGCGCTTGCGGAACACCAGCACGTCCACCACCACGTCCGTGCCGGCATCATCGCGCATCGCCCCGGCCGGAAGCCGGACCGCCCCCACGAGGTCAGCCATCTCGGCGATGGTCCGGCGCGCGGTGCTGTCTGTCTTGTCCAGCGTATGGCGGGACGTCACGAAAACTGCGATGCCGCCCGGGCGGAGTGCTTCGATGGATCGGGCAATGAAAAAATCATGCAGGCTCAGGCCAAGCCGCCCCAGGCCTTCCGGGCCACGCACGGTGCGATTGGAAAAGGGTGGATTACCGATCGCAAGGTCATAGCCGTTTGCGAGCTTCACTGTCGTGAAATCCTCGCTGCGGATCCACTGGTTCGGATAGAGCCTGCGCGCAATCCTTGCCGTAATCGGATCATTCTCGATCCCGGTAAAGGCGATGCGTCCCTCGAGCCTTTCCGGTCGGGCCGCGATGAAAAGACCGGTCCCACAGCCGGGTTCAAGCACGGAACCGCCTCTGAAGCCCATCTGCAGCACTTTGTTCCAGAGTGCGTGCACGATCAGTTCAGGGGTAAAATGCGCATATTGTGTCGCGCGTTTCAGTCCTGCCCTTTCAACGTCTGTTGTGGAGGCATGGATCGCTTCGCCAATTTCTTCCCAGCCTGGGCGGGCGCTATCGCTTCCGGACGGAAACAGGTTGTTCGCCAGTTCTCCTGCTCCAAAGCCAATGAAGCGTGACAGGATGATCTGTTCGGGGGAAGAGGCGTTTTGGTCAGCTTCTTCGATCTCCTTGAGCAGCGCGATAGCCAGCGCATTGTCACGGGCCCGCTGTTTCCAGGTGTCAGCGAGGCCTCGGTCGGCCGCCATACGAAAGTCGATCTGGGGAAGGACCATCGCGGCCGGAGCGGCGGGCGGGACGGGGGGCGCGCCGTCTTCGCCTTCAAGTTCGCCCCAGAAAAGGTCGTTCTGGGTATCTGCGAGAGCGGTTGTGCCAAAGAGGTTGAGCTGGAACGACATGGCCGTGCTCCGTACAAACGCCGGCGCCCGGCGCTGCCTCTGCAGGCCGGGATGTTTCCGGGTCAGGTTTTCGGGATGTCAGGAACGGGCGTGCCAATCAGGTTATGCAGCCTGATTACTCTTTCCTTCAGCTCTTATTGCGACCGGGTCGGGCAGTGCGGGGCAAGGGTGCCGCGTAGCGGCAGCACCGGACCCGCGCGCAGGCGACGCAGACGCCGAGCACGGGGAGGAGCTCCCCCTTGCGGCGTGCTGGTCGATCTGGTGCCAATCCCTAAATGACTTTGCGGACTAATCTCTTAATCTTATTCTTCTTCTGGAAGCGGACTTACCACCCGTTCAGCTTGAATCTTACGAAAAAGCGGGTAGTCGCACGTCCGATCGCTATGTTGCAGTCGTTTAAATTTTCACAGTCGACCGATAGTTAAAATGGATTGTCGCTGGAAAATTGCAACGTTGCAATTTTTGAGAAACCTCTAACAGCCTGTCGGGTTGGGGTACCCTGTGAAGGGGTAAGGTTGTAAGGTGGTGAGATGAGCAGTTTCATCCCATTTGACCGGTCTCAGCCGTATCTT
>NZ_NKTX01000113.1 GCF_003207815.1 Komagataeibacter oboediens
ATCGTCATGGGGGCATGCCCCCATGACGATCACGCACAGTCCTCAAACTGGGGAATTTTCAACCAGCACATTTGGGGAGATTACAACCAGCACTCACACAAGGGCGGGTCGGCTGGCCGAACAACTCGGCCGACTGGACTTTGTCATCCTCGACGAACTGGGATACCTGCCCTTTGCCCAGTCTGGCGGACAGTTGCTGTTCCATATGATCAGCCGCCTTTATGAACAGACCTCGGTCATTGTCACCACGAACCTGTCCTTCGGTGAATGGGCCAGTGTATTCGCCGACGCCAAGATGACCACGGCACTGCTCGACCGTCTGACCCATCACTGCGACATCATCGAGACAGGGAACGAAAGCTGGCGGTTCAGGAACCGTAACTGAACCTCTCTCCAGATCCATACCTGCCCCGGCCTGTCTCCTTACGCCTACGGCTTCAGGAGACAGGCCGGGCCTTCAACAGGGGGTTAATATTGCATGCCGATCAGGGGTTATTTTTGAGTGCCGATTGACAGTCCAGATATCCTCCTCCTGACTTTCAGCGGGATGGTTCTGATTGAAAAACCCAAGCGTTAGGGATATGGTGCATTACGCCGACGCTTCTACGCATCAATGGATTTCGTGTCGTGATTTACACGGCAGATCATGTACCAATGCACGTTCACGTCATAAGCGCGGATGGAGAAGCGGTGATTGAAATTGGCAGGAAAGCCCGACTGATACGAGCAGGTGGCATGAAAGATAAGGTCATACAGGAAGCCCTTGTCATCGTGCAGGACCACGCTGAGATGTTGGCTGAAGCATGGGAGAAGATACATGGCGAATGACATGAACTATCAGGCCGCTCGTGAAGCAGACGCGCTTCATAGAGCGACAATTCCTCATGCGGTCTCCGCACGGTTTATCCGTGCTCGCCGCGCTCTTCACGTCACGCTCTCCAACGGTGTTGAGATGAGCGTGCCTGTGAGTCTGATACAAGATTTGCAGGACGCTTCCCTGAATGATCTGGCCGATATCGAGATCACTCCGCTGGGTAATGGCCTTCACTGGCCCCGTCTCGACGCCGATGTTCTGGTCGAAGGTCTGATCCACGGTATCTACGGTTCCCGAAGCTGGATGGCAGCACAGATGGGACGCGTGGGCGGATCGTCCGCCAGCCAGGAAAAGGCAGCGGCAGCACGCCGGAATGGTGCTAAAGGCGGTCGGCCAAGGAACGTCGCGTAAGAAAGACTGCTTACCACTATGAGCAGACAGGCCGGTGAGCATGGTGGTTGCTGAAACCGCAAAAAGTTATTACAATAATAATAACATAAAGGGGGCTGTCATGGTCGAACTGAAAGTGCGAAAATTCGGAAACTCACTCGGGGTAGTACTGCCCAAGGAAGTGATCTCACGGCTGAACACCCAGGACGGCGCGCCCCTGTATCTGACCGAAGCACCAGACGGCGGATATCGGCTCGTGCCCTATGATCCCGACTTCGAAACAAAAATGGCGAAGGCTGAGGATATTATGCGGCGTTACCGTGATACGCTGCATGTTCTGGCCCAATGACAGACTTCGTCTGGATAGACGAACGGGATGCCCTGATCCTGCATGACCGGCTGTTAGCGGCGCATGGCGGCGCTTCCGGAGTGCGTGACGCAGGTCTTCTGAAATCTGCTCTTGCCCGGCCACAGCAGCATGCGGCCTATGCGGATCCGCTGGATCCAGTATTTCTTGCGGCCGTCTATACGGCGGGTATCGTAAAAAACCATCCCTTCATCGATGGAAACAAGCGTACGGGCTTTGTGCTCGGTGTGCTGTTTCTGGAACTGAACGGCTATCGTTTTACTGCAACTCAGGAAGATGCGGCGAATGCCGTCCTTGCACTGGCAGCAGGTCAGATGGACGAACTGGGCTATGCGGCGTTCCTGGCCGCCAATGTCGTATCCGACAGGGTATAACTGCGACCAGAAACACAATAATAACGAGGTTACTCGCAGGAATCGACGTTGGATGAACGGCTACAACGGGTATCGGTTCATCATGAAAACCTATACGGAAATGCTGGTTTTTCCTTGGTCCCGATCACAGCGCAAACCTGAAGCGTCTGGCCTTTTTTAGCTTTGCACTGTGATGAAAGAGATCCTAAGCAGGATGTCCTTTACCTTTCTGAGAGAGTGCTAAAGGGTCGAGACAAACCCCGTCTTTCTGGCGGGGTTTGTTCGTTGGTAGATCATTTTCTCAGAAAGAAATACTTAAACCAGTTCCCGCCCTATAGCAGGAGCGTCAATCCACTCTCGTTCGTCTAAAGGTTGAGGCTTGGAATAATCCGAGACGGCAAGAAGTTCATCCATTGTGTCGCTATGTGGATTTGATGGTTTACCAGACAGGGATTTTGCTTCTTTTTCCACGATAAGAACTCCAGAAAATAGAATGAGGGGCGATTTACGTACCTTCCCGCCAGATGCCTTCGGCGGGCTATGCCGCTTCCGCTTAGTATCGCAGCCACGCTGTCGCCAGAACTGTCGATATTCATCACTCTCCATTGTTTTCGCGTTTACGTGACGTATCACGGTATCGCCAGTCGGAATATTGTCATCAAATGCGCCATCAGATTTTCTGAAGAGAGAAGACTTAGTCCTTGATAGACTAGACTCATATGACTAAGTCTTGTTGTAGAAGATGAGGAGGCTTCTCTTATGCGCACAGTCAACATTCATGAAGCCAAGACCCATTTGTCCCGGTTGATCGATGCGGCCATGAAAGGGGAAAGCTTCATCATTGCCAAAGCCGGTCGGCCGATGGTGCGGGTCAGCCCGATTACGGCTCCTGAAGAACAACAGCAACGGCGTCTGGGTTTTTTGACGGGAAAAATCCGGGTGCCAGAGGATTTTGATCGCATGGGACAGGAGGACATCATTTCTCTGTTCGATGGCTCGGCATGAAGCTGCTTCTGGATACCCATCTGCTTCTCTGGGCCGCAGGAGAGCCTGACAAACTGTCAGAGCGTGCGAGAACCCTGATTGACGATCAGAATAATATTCTGGTTTTCAGTGCTGCCAGTTTATGGGAAGTCACCATCAAGGTGGAACTGGTACGTGCAGACTTCCAGGTTGATCCCTATCTGTTGCGGCGCGGCCTGATCGAAAATGGCTATGAGGAGTTACCGATCACCAGCCAGCATGCTCTGGCAGTAGGACAACTGCCAGATGTGCATCGGGATCCTTTTGATCGCATTCTTGTGGCTCAGGCGATGGTGGAAGGGCTGCTTCTGCTGACCCATGATCCTCTCGTGCAGGCTTATCCGGGTCCTATCGAAGCTGTTTGAACGATATTCGTACGCGCCGCGCCCCTTATGTGTTGAGATGAAGTTCAGATTATCCGGTTTTTAGGGAGCGCTTCTTGCCTTCCCACACTGGCAATCCGGCATATTCAACCGATCCCTGTGCCATACGGATATCCTGCCTATCTGAATTCGCGCGTGTCAGTAGTAGGATTTCCAGCACTATACCCATCAGCTCGTCTGGGATGCCACCATCCTCCTCAGAGCTGGTTGTTTCCGGCATTGTGGGTTTGCCAGAAACCTTACGGTCAAGGTCATTCAGCAGATCAGTCACCACCCTCATATTTTGACCGAGATACACCAGCTGATCGTTCATGTTGACCAGTTTGCGGTCACTTTTGGACTGTCTCAAAACAGCGTCCCGAATATAGCCAGACACGTTGCCATCAAGAGCAACCTCCTGGAGCCACTCTGCTTCGTCTTCGGTAAATCTCACCGTGTATTTACGCTCGCGCATAACGGCTCCAGTTCAATGTACATCATTTTGTCGGACATATAGTTACAGAAAACAGCCAAAAAATCAATTAAATGTCGGACGCGCGTCCGACACATAAAATGTATAGGCTGCACAAAGTATTTTGTTTTCAATGAGTTACGCAGTTCGGAGAACTGCGTTATGTGTATAGCCAGATTAAGGAGCAAAATCCGTCAGAACAGAGCAGAAAAAAGACCTTTCCCACACCCATTTATGCAGAAAACAGCGTCCTCTCTTAGCGAGCGTGAGCGAGTAAACCCGCAAAAAGCGAAAACCACCAAAAAACAACCAGAAAAACACCAGTTTGCAACCAAAAAACCACCACATTCCATATGAGAGAAGGGATAAAAAAACACCAGAAAAACACCAAAAAATCACCACATATTTTCCTGAAGGGAGATGCCACCAAAAAACAACCAAGAAACCACCAGAAAACCACCACATGTGACGAAAAAATATGGAATGAGGAAAAGGTGAAGACCCAGAAACACCCGCAGGACAGAACTGTGAACGGTGATCTTGAAAACGGTTGTGTGGATGTATTTTGGGACGGTCTGGCCGTTTCGGTTTTTCTCAGATGGGAGATGTTTGAGAGAGTGGTATAGGTGCTTTTGATATTTCAGATCTGGCACAGCAGCATGTGCCGCAGAATGGTTCTCCCAAAGAGGAACAGTGACATGTGCTCATTGGTAATCCCCCCATTTTTAGTGGGGCATTGAATGAGAATTCAGGCAGCTGTTTTTAGTTTCTGGGCGGGGGTTAGCCCGCTGTTCCCCATGTTGGGTCTGTCATGGTTATATGTCCAGAGCCATTGTGTTGCGACCTCCTGCACGTCCTGAATGCTTTCAAACAAATACTGCTCCAGCCATTCCTGCCGGACAGTTCTGTTGTAGCGTTCAATATAGGCGTTCTGCTGCGGATTACCCGGTTGCGTATAGATCAGGGTAATCCCCTGTTTTTCGGCCCATGAAACCAACGTATGACTGACATATTCAGGGCCATTATCCATTCGGATGGCTTCTGGCCTGCCACGCCACTCCATAACCTGTTCCAGACAGCGGACAACCCGACAGGCTGGCAGGGAAAAATCAACCTCGATCGCCAGTCCTTCACGATTGAAGATGGGGTGGACGGCCTCCATGCGGCATCAATGTGCCATGCTGGGGTCGGAATGACCATTCAGAGGAGACCGCCCGGATGAAAATTACCATGATCGG
>NZ_NKTX01000114.1 GCF_003207815.1 Komagataeibacter oboediens
GCCCGACAGTCACCCGGTGTCCCGGCTGAAAAATAGATCGCGCCACTGGTGTGGCCCCATCGAAGGTGGCCACCCCGCGACACGGAAACGGACCACCCACGCGCCTGCATTTCCTGCTGGAAGCGGCGTTGTGCGCGGGGGATCATGCCGCCACCTCCTTCGCCACATCCGGAAGAAAGCCAATAACCGGACGTCCGCTCCATCCATGCTCAAACACAAACCATGCATAGGCAATCGCGCCACCCTTGGGCGGCACATCAGAGCCGCCCGGCGGCATTGACATGCGACGCGATGAAACCCACACGCGAGCAAGCGGAACCGTGGCGAACCAATCGCGCCGAGCGATCCCCTCAAGAAACGCCAGACGCAACAGCACGCAAACGCGATCCGCTGTATGTGCGAGTGCGCAGTCAATGAACTCCCGCGCTTCACCATAGGGCGGATTGCTGATGATACTATTAGGGCCAACTGCCGGTATGGCACTACGGAAATCACCAACCATATCAACCGGCCACATGCCACGATCGCAAACGTCCGCGCTCACGGTAGAAACGCCTTGATCCTCCATCTGGCGGGGAATGTTTCCGCCACCACAGCACGGGTCCATCACGGGACCAATGAACTGACGTTCGACCGACAGGAGCGCGTCAACTGCCCATGCAGGCTCTACATACCAATCGTTGGTGTTTCGTTCGTATCCTGATGCCCTCATTCCCCACTCCACCAGACCACCACCCAGCAAACAGCACTAACCGGCAGGATCACGAGCAGGAATAGGGTCCAGATGGCGGCGGTTTTTAGGATATCGGCCATTACTACCTTCCCTCCATATTCGCCCGCACAGCGCCCTTAGCATCGTCCACGGTCAATCTCCTATCCCAGATGCTACACCGACCTCAGCGCCAATCCTCGACGCTCTCAGGGGTATGTCAGCCAGCACAGCGCGTCCGACTTCCCCGATATCGTATCCGGCCCGCATCTGGCAGATGGTTGCGGCAACGTCCCAGTTCTTCGCTGGGGCAAGGTTGGCTACGTAGTCGGCGCCGCAGCGGTGCGGCCAGATTTCGTCGGAACTATCCATGCGCGATAGTACCATCCCCCCCATGGGGATTGGTACCTTTTTCTTCGCGGTTTTCAGGCATTTTTCGCATCCCCGAGTAATGCGTCGGCGGCTTCGGCGGCCCGTTTCAGCACCGCAATCCGCTCCACGGTGAAATCGCGCATTTCGCCGGTCATCTTCGGCAGATCAGCCTCAAGCGCTCGGACTAGATCCCAGCCGCGCAGGGTCGCGTCGTTTCCGGGCATGTAGTCGCCAAAGCAGCGGACGCGGGCCTCTTCGGCCTCACGGGCAGCACGTTCCACGCTGACCTGCCGCATCGCTTCAGCCACAGCCTTGCGCTCGGCCTCGGTCGGTGGTGCACGCTGCGTATCAGGCTTCTGGTCCGCAATGGCCAAGATTGCCTTGCAGCCCTCGACTTCACGGGCAATCCGGTCCGCGATAGGACGCAGCAGCGCGTAAATCTCCGCCGGGCGCGGCCAGAACGTGCCAGGCAGTCGGCCATTGACTGCGGGCTGACGGCACCACGCCTGCCGCGACGTGACCGACCAGACGCCGGCGGGCAGTTCGCCACAGACTTCCATCACAGCCTCGACTGCCGCGCGAACCGCGCCTTCGTCGGTCGGAGCGTTAGCGACCATTCCCGCCAGCTTCTTCAGCCAGCCCATGACCATCTGGGGGGACGCAGGCTGCATAGCGTGCTGCGCGGACGCCAACTGAACCCGTGCCTGACTGGCCACGACCGGGGTCACGTCGCGCGGCAGGATCGCCATTCCCTCGCGCCGTGCGTCGATCAGCGCAGAAACGGCAGGTTCTGCAGGACGGTATGCCGCGATGGCACCGGGACGGATCTTCGAAACGTGGTTCATGGTCAAACTCCCGGATGGTCGGGCACGGCGTCCCAGATAGCGGGACGACCGTGATTGCGTTGGGGCGTCGATGGAGACGGCGCGGCAGCGGCAGACGCGCTTGGGTCATCCTGCCAGCCCCCGCTATTCAGCCACGATGCTGGGTAGGGGATGAACTGCGCCCGGTCGGATTTTCGGTCCGGCCAAGCCGCCACCTGCCTCGACAGACCAAGCATGATTTCAGCCTGGGCCGCTCTGGTCCGCGCCTTGGTGTGGGCTTTCCGGGCAGCGTCCTTTCCGACGTGCCGGGGATAGGCCGCCCAGAACTCATCAAACTCCGCAGCGCGCGGCCCCTTCGCCTCAGCGCTTGGCGATGAGGAAGAGCCCGAACGAAGTGAGGGTGATATATTACTTCCTTCTTCCTTCCTCCTCCATCCTCCATCTGCGACGCGAAAACCATTTTCGCACTGCGAATTTTCTTTTTCGCAGTGCGAAAGTGATAATTCGGGACTGATATGCCCATTAATCGTATTTGCGAAACCTTCCGAAACTGGCAATTTCTTCAATTTTCGGAATGCGAAAAACTCATTCGCAGACATGTTGTTTTTTGATCGGTTGCAGTTTCGACATGCACAGGCGAGGTTTCTATCGTCATCAGATCCTCCCTTTGACACAGGAACCACATGGTCGATTTCAAGACTATTGTGCTTTTTGCTGTAGTAGGTAACTTCCGTAGCGCAATAAAAGCACCTCCCCTCAAACCGAGCCCAGATTGCCTTTCTGAGATTGGTTCCCTCATCTTCATCCTTGAGCCCGACGAATGCCCTCAGTTCTTCAGGAACAGTGAAGTGGAGAACGGGCTTTTTGGGTCGCTGCCATTTGCAGAAGTTCTTTAGTAGGCCGATGGGGGAACCGTCATCATCCGCTTTGCGAATAACCCCAGAATCTATCATTTCCTGTAAAAGGGAGAGTGCGTCGACATTATCGGCCGGCAGGATACGGGCTTTTAGTGTGATCGGTTTCCATGCAAATGCACCTTGGTCATCTGCCTCGCTCCAGATGCCAATGTAAAATAGCCTCGCGACTGGTGACAGATTGACGAAATCTTCGTCGGTCCATAATCCAGGATGAATACTTCTAATTCGGGCCATCAGTTCAGCCCTCCTATGGACATGCCATTTTCAATCGCGAACTGAATGGCCCATTCAGGATCTATCCCGGCATCAGCCGCTAGCGCGCGGATCAGTTCGGCTGGCATCGGAATGTTGCGCATGTCACAATCTTCAGGCGTGAGGGGTTCTGGTAAATCGGTCATGCCACCACCTCAGTAATCGTAACAACAGTCCGCTGCTCACACAGCCGACACTTCACGGATCGAACCTCAAGATCCATGTGCGCAGGCCCGTCATCCACGACGAAGCCCATCCCGCGCTTGTTCTTCACGCGCTGCCGTGCGCCCGGCGTGCGGACGTTCAGCAGGCGCGGCGTGGTCAAGGCATCGATGAGAAATTTCGCACCCCCATATAATCCGTCTGCATCCGGTGTTCCGGACGAATAGCGCTCGATCAGGACATGGGCGCGCTGGAATGGCTCAGAGGGGCGCAAATGTAGCGCCACGTCCGCAACAGCCCGCGCCATCTTCCGGCGCATCCCAGTGAGCGCAAACCGGCTCTGGCCGATGCTGTGATTGAGAAGCGGGAAGGGCTTGGGGAGGGTGAAGGTGATCATGCGGCCATCCCCCGCGCCGGGAACGGGCATGTGCGATCCCCCGGGCCCAAAGCCTCGTAACGCAGTCCTGTCAGTCGGACCCTGATCCACTTCCAGTTTTCAAGCCACAGCCAGTCCCGCGCCTCACGCTCGGACCGGACGTTGAATATCCCCACGAAATACGTGCCGTTCTGGTCGACGCCGGATACGCGGGTCCATGTGCGGGTTTCTGGCATCATACATCATCCGTCAGATAATATTCACGCGGCGGCTGGTGAACCTTGACGCCAGCCGCAAGCAATACTTCGGGAGTGTACCCCTGTGCAGTGCGGGCATTCCGCTGTTTGCTGAGGGCCGATTTTGAGATACCGACGCGATCAGCGAACGCCTGCGCCGTCCCTGCTTTGTTGATCGCGTGGGAAACTATGCGGTGCACATCAATGTCGGTGAGGGTGTTGTGCTTCATTACCCGGCCTCCCGTTTCATTTCATCGGTCGCACTGCGCGTGATCTTTACGGAAGGGTTCAAACACGCCCCGATTGCAAACAGACGCGTGTTCGTATCCTGCAGGTCGGCACGCAGTTTTTCATTTTCGCGCCGAAGCGTTTCATTGTCCGCGCGCAGGCGGCGCATCGTCTCCCAGACTTCCTGTTGCAGAAAGGCAAAGCCGATCATGCCAACGCGGATTTCGACGTAGCCTTCGCCCTGGTCAAAGCCGAAGCCACGCCATTTCAGTGTTTGGATTGCTGTAGGCATTTCCTTGTTTCTTCGACCATCTGGCCGACCTCTTTTTCCAACTCCGGGCAATCCGCCATCAGCACGATCAGGTCATGCATGCGGGGTGCGTTCTTGCCGTAGAGCCAATTTGTGAAAGCCTTCACCGACCATCCGTGCTTGCGGGAAACCCGTTTGGCGGCATTGCGAACCTCCCCATAACGGTGCTGCATCGACCGTTTTACGGCCTCGACGCAGTCTTCGTTCGACACACGTTCTGGGGTGAAATTGGGGGAAAGATTTTCCCGAGATATTTGCATCGTCATGCTCCACATTCCGAACAGCGACGAACGGAACTGGAGAAACACTTGTTGGAAAAACCGCCCATAGAAACAGCGGACGGCATGAAGGAAGCCGACCGCACCCTGTCAATTCCACAGACGCTGGTCCTCATGGCGCGGGTATGGGCGGCAACCCATCCCTTCGCGACCATTGAGGTCCGGCAGCACCTGGCAGCCATGGTGGCCACTGAATTGGCGGGGCGCGGGTGAGGCATC
>NZ_NKTX01000115.1 GCF_003207815.1 Komagataeibacter oboediens
GTTCCGCTTGGAATAATCTTGCCGCCTTGCCTGACACCATTCGATCCATCGGTCTTAGAAAGTGGGCTCACACAGGTCAGTGCCCATAACCGTTGGTATTACTGAGAAAGAAGTGCAGGAAATAAGACGTCGCTCTGAGGCTGGAATTTCTCGCCGCATGATTTCTCTTTCTCTTGGCATCGAATACAGCACCGTTGGTTCCGTAATACGTGGAGAGTCCTATGTCGGGATCGGTTAATAAAGTAATTCTCGTAGGAAATCTGGGTAAAGACCCGGAAATTCGCACCACACAGGGTGGTAAGAAAATCGTTAATATGACCGTAGCTACCAGTGAAGCGTGGAATGACCGGGCTTCTGGCGAACGTAAAGAGCGCACTGAGTGGTCAAAAGTCGTGATCTTCAACGAGCGCCTGGCTGATGTAGCCGAGCGTTTCCTGCGCAAGGGCCGCAAGGTTTATATCGAGGGCGCGCTCCAAACCCGCAAGTGGACCGACCAGAGCGGGCAGGATCGCTACACGACCGAGGTTGTGATCCAGAAGTTTGGCGGCGATCTGGTGCTGTGCGGCGAACGCGGCGGGGATGGCAATTCACCCCCTCAGCAGTCCCAGCCACGCCAGCAGAGCAGCCAGCAGCGTTCGGGCGGATGGGATGCGCCGTCCGGTGACAATCTGGATGATGAAATTCCTTTTTAGGATGCCTCACCCGCGCCCTGCCAATTCAGTGGCCACCATGGCTGCCAGGTGCTGCCGGACCTCAATGGTCGCGAAGGGATGGGTTGCCGCCCATACCCGCGCCATGAGGACCAGCGTCTGTGGAATTGACAGGGTGCGGTCGGCTTCCTTCATGCCGTCCGCTGTTTCTATGGGCGGTTTTTCCAACAAGTGTTTCTCCAGTTCCGTGTCTCGCAAGACGGAATATGGGGAAATGTCATGCGAAATGATCGGTCCATTCTGGACCATGATCGGGCTTTTTCGGACCGAAAGTTGCCCTCTATGAACGGAGTAATTTCCAATATCGGCGTTCGCGACCGGCTGCTTGGCGCCATAGGGCGCGAGTTCAGGCCGTTGCGTTGTGCCGCTGAAATGCTGGCGCGTGCAGCAGGACGCACGCCACGCGCCGCGAAGAACTGGCTGTCAGGAACCAATGCGCCCGATGCCGAGGCGCTGATTGAACTGATGGCCTCATGCAACACCATTGCCGACGAGGTGAATGCCCTCGTCGAGGAGCGCCGAAAGGCGAGAGAACAATGCCCTGGATCAAAATCAGGATCAGGCACTTCGTCTGGTTGAAACGAGAGGCCGGGCCGCCACCGTCCTGCCATGTGCTGTGCCTGCATGTGTCGTGGTTCGACTGGGATACGTGGTCTGACAAGATGGAACGGGCTCTCAAAGCGGCAAGAGAGGAGCTTCGCAAGTGACGCACCAAATAACCGGGCGCCCGATTACAGAAATGAAATCAATCCTCGCCGACGCGGTGGAGCTAGCAGGCGGCCAGCACGCGTGGAGCCGGAAAACGGGCATTCCGCAGTCGGTCGTGTCGCTCACGCTCAATGACCAGCGCGAAATGTCGGAAAGCATCGTCAATGCGCTGGGGTATGTGACCCAGACCGTATGCATTCCGATGAAAGGTCAAAATCATGCCTGACCGCACATGGACCCGCGTATCTGGCGTTGACCGGGATGGCACGTATTTCGTGGGGATCTACAACGTGCGCTCCGATCGAGAGGCGCGCGAGTGGTTGCGCACTGAGAACCGGCACTGGATCAGGGGACGAATGACTGGACTGCGCTATGAGGCGCTAGGGCCGGGCGACCGCGCCTGTCCGTTTCCGTCAAGGGAGATGGCGGCATGAGCACCATTTCCTTCACCCTCCCTAAACCCTTCCCGCTGCTCAACCATAGCATCGGCCAGAGCCGGTTTGCGCTCACTGGAATGCGCCGGAAGATGGCGCGGGCTGTTGCCGACGTGGCGCTACATTTGCGCCCCTCTGAGCCATTCCAGCGCGCCCATGTCCTGATCGAGCGCTATTCGGCCGGAACACCGGACACGGACGGCCTGTATGGCGGCGCGAAGTTCCTGGTGGATGCTTTGACGACACCGTGCCTGCTGAACGTCCGCACGCCAGGCGCACGGCAGCGCGTGAAGAACAAGCGCGGGCTGGGCTTCGTCGTGGATGACGGGCCTGCGCACATGGATCTTGAGGTTCGTGCCGTGAAGTGTCGGCTGTGTGAGCAGCGGACTGTTGTTACGATTACTGAGGTGGCGGCATGACCGACTTACCAGACCCCCTAACACCCGAATACTGCGACCTGCGCGGTTATGACTTCATGCCGCTGTTCGGGCACCGGCTGTTCTCCAGTGAGTTCTACACCGAGGCATCTGACGCGGAGTTTCGCGCAGGTATGCGCTTGTGGTGGGCGGCATGGAGCCAGCTCCCTGCGGGCAGCCTGCCGAACAGTGACAGGGCCCTTGCAACGCTGGCCGACTTTGGCCGTGACGTTGAGGCATGGCAGGCCGTGAAGGAACGCGCGTTGCACGGGTTTATCCTGTGCAGCGATGGGCGGCTCTATCATCCGATGCTCTGCCAGGAAGCTCTCGATGCCTACGAGGAGCGCCTACGCAAGAGCAAGAAGCGCGTGAAGGACAAGGAGCGCCTGCAGGCATGGCGTGAAATGCGCCGGAAACAAAATGCTGACACACATCATCCCGAGGAACAGATATCCGAAGAAACGGAAGTGAAACGCGTTTCATCTGAGTTTCAAGAGCATATCAGAAACGCAGGTGTCGCAGGAAACGCGCGGGGTGACAGGGACAGGGACAGTAAAGATACACTCACTTCGTTCGTGACGCCGCCTTCGCCGCCGTCGCGGGAAGTGGTGCCTGCGATGTCTGACCTGCCGACAGCCGAGAACGTGGTGCCGTTGCCGCCCGATGCCCGGACGGTTCTGTTCCGGCAGGGGCTGGATGTGCTGGTGCGCATGACCGGCAAGCCGCCCAATGCGGCCCGCAAGTTGCTGGGCAAGTGGCTCAAGGCCGCGAAAGACAATGCGCAGCTGCTCAGTGCGATCTTGTTCGAATGCTCACAGGCCCGACCTGCCGACGCCATTCCATGGATCGAAGGCGCGATCAAAAACCGAACCGGCTCGAAGTTGGACGCAATGGCGCGCGACTGGCGCCTGGATGAAATCGACCTCGACGCCGCCGCCGAGGCAGACTGCAAGAGGCTGGGGATTTGAACGACATGACCGACCTGCGAAGCGCGCAGAACCCCGAGCATGCCAAACACATCGCGGCATGGCTGCGGAAGTTGGGCGCGCTAGTCCGGCGCAGTGCCGACGATTGCGGGCCCGACCAGATGGCGCTCTATGCCGAAATGCTGATCCGTGATTACCCGCGGGCCGCGTTCACCAACACCGCGCTGCACTACGTGGCCGAGGCCTGCGAATGGTGGCCCTCCTACACCGTGCTGCGCCGGCTGGTAGGCGAGCACTGGGAGGCATTCCAGCGCAACCGGCGCGACAGAAAGTTGCCGCAACTCACCGGAACCGGCGGCCGCAAGCCGCTTGAAGGGACCGACCTGCAGTGGCGGCGATATTTCGACCGGGGCGAGATGACCAACTGGGTTGGCGCGGATGAGGCCGGCGTTGACCCAAACGAGCAACGCTCCAGGCGAGAACGCGCCCTAAGCCTGATCCGGCAGCAGTCGCCAGTAGCGTTCGAGGACATCACCGGCAAGCCCGCGTCCGAACCGGTCAGCAATGCGATGTGGGCCGATCCAATCCGCCTGCGCCGGTCGCTGGACGAGGCAAGACGCGGGCCGTTTCAGGGCGTTTTTGCTCAGATGGCGCGCTCGGCCGTGGCGAAATATGCGCCTGAAAACATGACAATCGTGGACGAGGTTTTTCCGAAAAATGGCTGAAAACCGAGAAGAAAAAGGTACCAATCCCCATGGGGGGATGGTACTATCGCGCATGGATAGTTCCGACGAAATCTGGCCGAACCGCTGCGGCACCGACTACGTGGCGAACCTTGCCCCAGCGAAGAACTGGGACGTAGCCGCAACCATCTGTCAGATGCGGGCCGGTTGCGATATAGGGGAAGTCGGACGCGCTGTGCTGGCTGATATACCCCTGAGAGCGTCGAGGATTGGCGCTGAGTGCAGTGTAGCGTCTGGGAGCACCGCAGATAGGGGTAATTCACCAGAGACCAAAAAAACGGCTTCTACGTGCATTTTGTGATTTGAGGGAATTATGGGAAAACCCTACACGCTGCCGCCAGAAACATTTTATGAGTTTTGCGGATCAGCGAACGTTTGCGCTTACTGCGGGGCACCTTCGGATGAAATTGATCATACAATCCCACGGACATTCGTGGCGCAAATGCCATCTGTTGCCCGAACAGTAAAACTTATGAAGGTTGCATCGTGTCGAGAATGCAATGTAATGGCCTCTGACCATCTTCACGAAACGTTTTTTGATAGACGGATGGAGATAGCCAGAAAACTGGCAAATAAATATTCATCTCTTCTGAAAACTCCACCATGGTCAAGAGAAGAATTGACTGAGCTTGGAAGAGGGCTTCGGCAGACTTTTACCAACGCTAAGACGAAATCAGACTGGCTGCGTGAGAGACTTTCTCGTCTTCGAAATGTTAATCCTCCAGACGGTGTGAGATTAAGAGCCCGATCCGAAAGTTTTTCAAGCTTGACAATGCCTTGCTGTCCGTCGTGTGAGCATGCGGATCGAGGCGATCAATGTCCATGCGGTTGAGGACGCA
>NZ_NKTX01000116.1 GCF_003207815.1 Komagataeibacter oboediens
GGTAGCGCCAGTTGCAAATTCCCCATAACTGAGTCCCGGTGTCGCGGGTTCGGTCTTCCCAGACTTTCGTACGCCTCGCGGCGCCCGAAACCCTTCAGGTAAAAGGAAGGTCCGGTTTGGAGCGCCCAGACATGTTTTCTGCCGTTCGTTCGACTATGTGTGACGACCGCTGCGCGCCCCAACTCTGTCGCTGCAAGTCCAAGGTCTATATTCGATAGCACACATTCCCACACAAGAAAGTTTTCGGTGAGGCAAGGCGCATGTGCGCCCGTAGTTACCGGAAGAGAGGGACACAGCTCGATATTGCGACAGTGCGGTGGCGAGGAACGGGCGTTCCTTTTCCACACGAGTAGAGCATCAAGCCATAGTGCAAGTTAGGGCGAGCCGTGAGCTCTGCTGGAGAGCCAGCATGATATAGGGCAACACCCTATTGCCCATTTGGCCAAAATGGCCATAAAATACCTTGTCCCCGATTGAGGCAGGTCGATGCAAACATTAAGTGCAAAAGATGCCAAATACGGCTTCGGCCGACTTATCGACCTCGCCCGTGTCGAGCCCGTGGCTGTGGCTAAACATGGAAGGCCAGTTGTAGTGGTAATGGCTGTCGAGGAATATGACCGATTGAGAGGTATCGAAATGGGCTGCGTGAAGCGCGACCGAAATGCGAACGACACGCCGCAATCATGAGTGCTCCGATGCCAACAGGTCAGGCCGAACGCGATCTTGAAGAGGCCTTTGTGGCTAAATTGGAGAGCCTCAAATACGAGTATCGACCTGATATCCGTGACCGAGTTTCTCTAGAGTCAAACTTCAGGGCGAAATTCGAAGCCCTGAATCGGGTGAACCTAACCGATGCAGAGTTTCAACGCCTGCTGGACGAAATCGTCACGCCAGATGTCTATATGGCCGCGCGTATCCTTCGTGAGCGAAACAGTTTCACCCGTGATGATGGGACGCCGCTGAACTACACGCTCGTCAACATCAAAGACTGGTGCAAGAATTCCTTTGAGGTAGTCAACCAGCTCCGCATCAACACAGACAACAGCCACCATCGCTACGACGTTATTCTCCTGATAAACGGCGTGCCCGTCGTTCAGATTGAACTCAAGACCCTCGGCATAAACCCGCGTCGTGCCATGGAACAGATCGTCGAATACAAGAACGACCCTGGGAACGGGTATACCAAGACGATCTTGTGCTTTCTCCAGCTCTTCATCGTTAGCAACCGGGACCGGACATTTTATTTCGCGAACAACAATGCGCGCCATTTCGCCTTTAATGCTGAGGAGCGCTTTCTGCCGGTCTACGAGTTTGCCGATGTAGACAACAAAAAGATTGTTCACCTCGATAGCTTTGCCGAGACTTTCCTCGTCAAATGTACCCTCGGTCAGACGATCAGCCGTTACATGGTTCTGGTGGCAGGAGAGCAGAAGCTTCTGATGATGCGGCCTTATCAGGTCTACGCCGTGAAAGCGATTGTCAATTCTATCGCTCAGGACTGCGGTAATGGTTACATCTGGCACACAACGGGCAGTGGCAAGACGCTCACCTCCTTCAAGGCGTCCACGCTGTTGAAAGACAATCCTGACATCGAAAAATGCCTCTTCGTCGTGGACCGAAAGGACCTCGATAGGCAAACGCGCGAGGAGTTCAACAGGTTCCAGGAAGGTTGCGTGGAGGAAAATACAAACACCGCCGCCCTCGTCCGGCGCCTTCTCTCCGACGACTATACCGATAAGGTCATCGTCTGCACGATTCAGAAGCTTGGCCTTGCGTTGGATGAAAACAGCAAGCGCAACAGGCAGCAGAAAAAAGACGGCAAGAAAAGCTTCAAAGAACAGCTTGAACCCCTGCGCAACAAGCGCATCGCCTTCATTTTTGACGAATGCCATCGGTCGCAGTTCGGCGAGAACCATAAGGCCATCAAGGAGTTTTTCCCGCGGGCGCAGCTCTTCGGCTTCACCGGAACGCCCATCTTTGAGCAGAACGCTGTACAGCAAAAGATCGAAGATACACAGGCGAGTATGAAGACGACGGAAGACCTCTTCCAGAAGCGCCTTCACACCTACACCATCACCCACGCCATTGAGGACGGAAATGTCCTTCGGTTCCATGTCGACTACTTCAAGCCGCAGGGCAAGACGCTGCCCAAACCGGGCGAGCCGCTGGCAAAGCGGGCGATTATCGAGGCAATCCTGTCCAAGCACGACGCGGCCACCGGTCAGCGCCGGTTCAACGCGTTGCTTGCCACGTCATCAATCAATGACGCCATCGAATATCACGGGCTTTTCAAGATCATACAAGCTGAGAAGCAGGCCGCTGATCCCAGTTTTCAGCCGCTGAACATCGCCTGCGTTTTCTCTCCGCCTGCCGAGGGCGATCCTGACGTAAAGCAGATTCAGGAAGACCTTCCGACGGAGAAGGAAGACAACGCGGTTGAGCCAGAGAAAAAGAAGGCGGCGCTCAAGGTGATCTTCGCGGATTACAACGCCAACTACGGCACAAACCACAAGATCGGCGAGTTCGACCTGTATTATCAGGATGTGCAAAAGCGTATCAAAGACCAGCAATGGCCCGAAGCTGACCTGCGGAAAGCCTATCCCAATGCACCACACCACAAGATCGACATCACAATTGTCGTCGACATGTTGCTGACAGGCTTCGACTCCAAATTCCTGAACACCCTATACGTCGACAAGAACCTCAAGCATCACGGCCTGATCCAGGCCTTCTCGCGGACCAACCGCGTGCTGAACGCCACCAAGCCCTATGGCAACATCCTCGACTTCCGCCAACAGCAGACTGCGGTCGATGCCGCCATCGCCCTCTTCTCCGGCGAGGCGGCCGCCGAAAAGGCTCGCGAAATCTGGCTGGTCGACAAGGCACCCATGGTTATTCAGAAGCTGGAAACTGCCGTCCAGAAGCTCGACACCTACATGAAATCACAGGGCCTCGACTGCGCCCCCGATGCCGTGCCGAACCTCAAGGGCGACGCCGCCCGCGCGGCCTTCATCGAGCATTTCAAGGAGGTCCAGCGGCTTAAGACCCAGCTTGACCAGTACACCGACCTGACCGAAGAGAACCGCACCACCATCGAACAGGTCCTGCCGCGCGACAACCTTCTCGGCTTCCGCGGCGCCTATCTCGAAACGGCCCAACGCCTTCGGGCGCAACAGGGCAAGGGCGCGGACAAGCCGACGCCCGAAGCCGACCAGTTAGATTTCGAGTTCGTCCTCTTTGCATCTACCGTCATCGACTATGATTATATCATGGGCCTGATCACCCGCTATTCCGAGGCAACGCCCGGCAAGCAGAAGATGAGTCGCGAGGAGCTGATCGGCCTGATCCAGTCCGATGCCAAGTTCCTGGACGAGCGTGAGGATATCGCCGCCTACATCGCCACACTAAAGGCGGGCGAGGGCTTAAGCGAAAAGGCCATCCGAGACGGTTACAGCCGCTTCAAGGGGGAAAAGAACGCGGCGGAACTGGCAGGGATCGCTGGTAAGCACGGGCTAGCCACTGAGGCGCTGCAAGACTTTGTCGACACCATCCTGCAACGCATGATCTTTGATGGTGAGGCGCTGACCGATTTGATGGAACCCCTCGGCCTGAACTGGAAAACGCGCAGGGTGAAGGAACTGGACCTGATGGCCGACCTGATGCCGCTTCTGTTGAAGCGTGCCGGTGGGCGCGAGATTTCGGGGCTCAGCGCTTATGAGCAGTAAATCGAAATCTTCACCAACGCAGGATGGCGGCAACTCGATAGCAACGCCCACGCTACGTTTTCCCGAGTTCCATGGTTTTGAAGGATGGAAGGCAACCCATCTCCGGAAACTTGCTCGGCCTGTAACCGAGAGGGCGACAGCAAAAGACGCCGACAGCGTTCTGAGTCTATCGGGAGAGTATGGCCTCGTACTGCAAAGTGACTACTTCGGCAAAAAAATCGCCGGAGACAGTACAGGACGCTACCTGAAAATTCACCGAAATGACTTTGTCTACAACGACCGGACAACCAAGGCTTCATCCTTCGGAACAATCAAACGACTTTCCAAGTATCCGGGTGGGATCGTTTCGCCTATCTACAAGTGCTTTTGCTTTCATGCGGATGAGAACCCAGTATTCTGGGAGTGGTATTTTGAATCTGGAAGCCATGATCCGGCGTTGGGTAGATTAATCAACGAGGGGGCGAGAGCAGGTCGTTTTAACATCTCCGTCACTCAATTTCTTTCGACTGAAGTTTGGCGACCAGACAAGAACGAACAGAAAAAGATCGCCGACTGCCTGGACTCGGTGAACGCGCTGATTGCCGCGCAGGGGCGGAAGGTGGAAGCGCTGAGGGCTCACAAGAAGGGCCTGATACAGCAGCTTTTCCCCCAGGAAGGCGAAACCCAACCCCGCCTCCGCTTTCCTGAGTTCGAGGGAAAGCGGAGTTGGAAAGAAAGAAAGCTCAGTCAGATCGTGGAGGTTTCCTCTGGCCAAGTTGATCCGACAGAGTCGCCTTATTGCGACATGCCGCATATCGGAGGTGAGAACATTGAATCTGATAATGTTCGCCTTGAGCCGGGTAAACCTGCGCTGGAGCTTGGTCTGATAAGTGGGAAGTATCTCTTTGATGGCGGCCATAGAAGTGGTCCCCATTTTTCGGACAGGGCGATAAGCTATCATCTGGCCTGAACGAGGACGTGTTTTATGGGCAAGGTTACGCGGAAACGGTATGCGGCG
>NZ_NKTX01000117.1 GCF_003207815.1 Komagataeibacter oboediens
AACCTGCTGCGTGCCGCCATCGCGGATGAGGTTTGGCACCTCCATGCCGGTCAAGGTCAGGCTGCCGATGGTAACGGGCGCAGATGCCCACAGCCGCCCGATCGAACCGATGGCGGTTTCGGCGTTCATGAGCGACAGGGACATGGGAAATCCAACAAAAAAGCCGCCTCGGACGGGCGGCTTGGTGGTCGTATTCAGGGCATGATGTCCTGAATAATGCATATTACTGGAAAAAGTACAAGGGCGAAATCAGAAAGGGTTATCGACGCTGCTGGTAGGTTTGGCGTTATCTACCTGGTCCTCGATGGTGTTGGACGCTCTGCCCTGCTTTCGGTGCCGAGCAGTTTCGGTCTTGTGTTGTGCCCCGCGCACGCCAGAACGGTGGGCACCATCGGCTTCTGCCTGCCTTTCGCACTCATACGCGCCGTGCTTGGTCCGGCCATACCATCGGTCACCCGGCAGGTGGTAGACGCCAGTGTTCTGGTTGACCCACACCACTGTGTCGCCGGGGCAGGATGGGGCCGCGTTGGCGGCTGGGATTGTGCCGATCAGGACGGCGGCGAGGATCAGGTGGCGCATGGCGTGGGTATATCGGCACAGGTGAAACGGAAGGTAAACAGGAAAGGCCGCCCCACCCGGAGCGGCCCCGTTTCCTACGCGATCAACTCACGCTCCCTCACTTTCTCCGCCCTCAACGGCACAACCTGCCGCCTCTGCAACCAGTCCTGCCGTGCCTGCTCAACGTAGGGTCGGATGCCTCGGCGCTTCTGGATTTCCAGACTGCGCCAATTAGCCTGCATGAACGCCTCAGTATTCCGGGGTTCGTTCGCCACGACGCGGTTCCATTGATCGCATTCAGCCATCCAGATCAGGAGTTCCTCGTCGGATGGCAGGTGGCCGCTGATCGAGAGATCGGCGTGGATTATGCCGGTTCTGTCTCCCGCTTCTTGGCGAAAGGGCGCATGGCATCCTCGACAACTGGATCAAGCTTTGCGCCCGGCACGATCTGGGCAAACTTCAGCAAGCCCTTGGTCGTGATGCGAATGGTATTTCCAAGATGCTCCTCACCGTTATTGTCTGTGTATGGATGCGCCTTGTTCCGCATGTATCCGGCATCAATCCTGTCCTGATAGGCCAGCTTTACCTTGCCGCGTGCATAGCGCCAGCGGTTGGTATCAAGGAACTTGGTAAACACGCCGGGCTTTACCTGGATCATTTTTGCCACTTCGTGCTGACCAAACTCCCCCTCTGCAAACGAAATGCGGTCCAGAGCCTCGGCCTTCACGGCAAGCTCTTTGTTCTCCACCTTCAGCGCGTCCCGTTCCTTCGCAATGCGGCCCGCTTCGAGAAGGGCTTCGGCGTAGGTCTGGGGGACTAGCGGCTTACGCTCCTGCGCTTCCAGTTCCATCCAGCGGTCGATGATCTTCTTGCGCTGTCGAGCATCGTATCCGGTCATGAGTGTGTAGGTGTGGCTACGATCCAGATGGATGATTTTTACATAGCCACGGTTATCACGCTCAACATCATAACCCTTTGATTTTGCTTTATGGTCCAAACTTGGACCATCCTTTTCGATCTCCGCAATCATAGATTCAATATCGCGGATAACGTGCTTATGAGCCTTGCCCGTCAGTTCCGCAATTTCCTTGCTGGACATGGTGACGGCATTGGCGCTGGAACCGGACATAGAAAGTGTGTTAACTGTCGTCATAGCTGTTTATCCTTATTCAGCGTGAGAGGCATCGGGACTAGCTGCCAGGCGGCCCGGTGCCTTTTCTTTTGTGATTAGAACCGCATGAAGCAATTCGTTGACTTCCGCTGTCACGCTCCGACAGTTCGCGAAAGCTGACTGACGCACCGCCTCATACACATCAGGCCGAAACCTCATGGTCATTCGCGGACAATCGTTGAATGGACTGGTAATTTTCGCCTCCATGCTTGTGGCACATCATATGTGTCATGGCACAACGGATGTGTAAATAGGCAAAGCACATTAAATGTGCCATCATCTGTTTATGAGTGACGAAGATAGATACCGCCGGTTTAATCTCAGAATCCCAAAGGACGTATTTGCGGCCCTTCAGGTAACGGCTGATGCACGTTCGCACTCCATGAACGCGGAGATCATTCAGCGCCTAGAGCAGTCGCTTCAGATCAACGGGCTGGCATCTACAGTCAAAACCGATGAACTGAGCCCAGAAGAATCACTTATGCTGGGCATTTGGCGCGCAATGTCCCATGATGAAAAAATGGCCATGATGGCTTTCTTGAGAGCATTCATGGCAAGGTCTTCAAGTTAATTCCAAGTCATCAGGCTCCTAGTTGCGAAGGGCCTTGATGCGGACAAAGACTGACAGCAAAAAGCCGCCCGAAGGCGCATGACTAGCCAGACTCGGCCCTCCCCAGCCAAACTCAGGCAGGAGGAACCATGCGATTCACCACCCTAAGCCTGCTCGGCCTACTGTTGCCGAACGCCGCCATCGCGGAAACATCCACGGGGCACGAGGCCGTCGAAATATGCGTGTCATATGACCCGACAAGCCCGGAAGATTTTCAAAAAGAGTTTTCGTTTGGGAATATCGTCGTTCCAGAGGGCACTGTTTTTGATGGGCCAGCTCACATGTTCAATGGGCTGAAAGACCCCGGCGACATGCAGCACATCGTAAACGACCCTGAAAACCATAGCGGAAAAGGCTGGATATCCATCAGTGATGCTGAGGAAAAAAGGCGGGATGAATATATACGGTCAGACCACGCAGTCGGTCACCCACACCTGGCATTTATCATTGATGGCCCGATCACACTCACCAAACAGCGTCTTTGCGGCAAGGTAAACGCGCGCGTCATAGTGTCCCCACAATGGGACTGGACCGTCCGCACGATCAGTGCGTCCCCAGATCTGTATTATCAGGCCTATGCCGTGGTGTCGGACGATAAGATCGACACCTCATTCGACACCGAACCCATGTCTTTCCAATGGAACGCGCAGGCGGGAACCATAAACGCTGTGGTGATCAGGCCACTGGATGTGGTTTATGAACTGCCTCCTGTTGGCAACTGAATAACCCCTATCCGTCACATCCTATAAATCCGACTCTGGCCCATGTGGAAATGTCCCAGCAGGAGAACCGGATGAGCGATCTAGGAAGCCTGCAATTCAGCCCGAAGTGCCCCAAGTGCGGCGGAAACCTTGGCGTCGAAGTCAGCGATGGACAGCCTCGGGGCGATGATGAGGTCATCTGCCAGTCCTGTGGCTTCGTCCTTGGGACGCGCAACGAGGTCTCGAAGAAATTCATCGCAGAGAATAGAAGCGAAGTCGAGCGAGCGGCGGCCGATAAGGTTCGTGAGGCTTTGAGAAAGGCCCTCGGGCAATGAAACGCGGACGGTCAGCGGAATTGTCTGCTTCATGTTGATTTCCTTTCGAAAGGGGCGGATTGCGGTTGCGTTCGTCGTCCTACTCATCCCCGCAGCGGCTCACGCCTACGCGCCCCGGCACAGCACATACGCCCCGGAGAGTAGCCAGGCCGAACCTACCTGCCCCAAAGGCGACCAGCCCGTGTGGGTGAATACCCGGTCCAGCGTTTACCACTACCGGCATGAGCGCTGGTACGGGAACACGAAGTATGGGCAGTACGAGTGTGAGAAGGATGCGCAAGCCGAGGGGCGGCGGCCTACGCGGAATGGGCAGTAGGGAAAAGTTTACGCAGAAGAAACTCCGCTTAATTCGGAAAACTCTCTCTCCATAAACTCCTTAGACCCACTCTTATTGGCCGGCATCTTGCGGAAAATCAGCAACGGGGTAAGTCCATAAGATCCACTTGGTCTACCAAAAGTCCGTCTCACAGTGGACAAAACACCAGCAATCGCATCGGTAATTTCATTGCCTGAAACTGCATTATTCCAGCGCTCTTCCACAACCGCCGGATTTGTATCGTCATCAACTACCGGGTGAGCGTCCAAAACCCCCAACACATACCATATACCAGGTATCACTGATCCGTGCTTGAGGGACAGATCTTCCCATGACGTCAATAAGCAATCATTTTTAAGCGTAGACCAAAGCATGCCGTCAGGAGTCATGGTATCGGCTTGTATTGGATACGGCGTGTCCTTTAGGATGGCGCCAAAAGCGGCTTTTATCTGAGTTTCGCTAGGCTGCCGCTTCCGTTCTTCTGCACGCTGCTTTGCGGTTAATCCGGGGGTGGAAGCAGGTTTGAACATATCAAAAGGAATGGTTTTTTCGATTATGGGCCAGAGGGCGTTCATATGGCTGAGATCCTTTAGCCTCAGAAACCCTTTAACTAGGACCAGACTTCCCAGCGTGGAATTATGCAAATCTCTACCTATGAAGCCATGTTCGTCCAGCACATTCATGACAGAGATTGGCAGTAGCGCTGAAGGATCAAAAGTGCGCTCCTGACCTTCGGACGTAATCATCCGGCGAGAGACGCGGGCGTATTCAGGCGGCGATGGTATTGTGGACCTGCTGGTGGGCTTTCCAGTGCCAGGGCAGGAGTTCATGGAGGCGTGGATTGGGGATGTCATTGATCCGTGCCAGGACATCGGCGAGCCATGCGTGGGGATCGACATCGTTCAGACGCGCGGTGACGATCAGGGAATACATGGCGGCGGCGCGCTCTCCGCCACGATCGGACCCGGCGAACAACCAGGCTTTC
>NZ_NKTX01000118.1 GCF_003207815.1 Komagataeibacter oboediens
CGGGTATGGGCGGCAACCCATCCCTTCGCGACCATTGAGGTCCGGCAGCACCTGGCAGCCATGGTGGCCACTGAATTGGCGGGGCGCGGGTGAGGCATCAGACGAAAGCGGCCCCATGCGCGATAGGGCTGCATGTGAAGCAAAGCCGATTGAAGCGGCTCTGCGCATTGAACATCTTCCCGCACTCCAGACATTTACGGGTGCAGGGTGCATTCATATATTTGCGGAACGGGCTTTCATCGGGATCCAACCGTAATTTTTTATCCTCGCGCTTATCTGAAAGCCCCAACTTCTCTACCCTGCGATGAACAGAAACAGGATTGCATCCCAGAACGGCAGCGATTTCTTTTGCTGCCTTTCCTCCTGCCTTCATGTCCTGAACGATCTGGTCTTTCTCGTCGTCCCACTTGAACAGACCCTGACAGGCGGCGCATTGAATGGTTTCACCTCTCCGCAGACCGAAAGTAGTTGCTACATGGTCTCCGCCACACTTCATGCATACGCAGTTCCAGCGCACGAGGTTATTGTGAGACGGCGCGCGCTCTATCACCTTCAAATGTCCGAACGTCTGGCCTTTCAGGTCTAGAAGGGGCGCCATTACACCACCCCTCCAGCGCATGGAGCCGATCCATAAACGCCATTCTTTTCCAGAAACTTCCGACGCTTCCATGTGATTTCATCAGCGGTCAGGTTGCAGCTTTTCCAGAAGGCAATTTTGTCGGCCAATTCCGTATTGGATGTCGTCCGCAATCGCCTTTGTAGGATCGAATTGATCGAACGACCCGGAAGAAACTTCTGGATTTCCCGTGCCGTCTTGTTCGGCATGCTGTTGAGGATCTGTGTTTTGTGTTCGGTCCATGGTTTGGGTGCGCTCATGAGCGGGTCTCCCCTTCGGTTGCGGGGCGGCTAAGCGCAATGACTCTGCCGCCCCGCTGTGCCACCATGTGGTTGTCTAGACCCACCATGGAGGAACCTGTGGAAAAGCGAATTGCTGATCTTGAGGCAAAAGTCGAAGAACTGATGGCGCGCAAAGAAACGCACGATTCCGCCATAGAAATGGAAGTCGAGATCATAAACCGGTTAGTGGATATGGTTGCTTTGCTCATTTTCCATCAACCTCCTTCCGTGAAGCGCGACGTGCTGAATGCGTGGGCTTGGCAGACGAAGCAAAAGGAACGGAACGAACAGAAGAAGAAAGGCCAGAATGGTACGATGCTTCGCTTGAGCATGTCCGGAAGACAATTCTGGATGCAGCGGCCCATTCGAAGTTGGCGCTCTTGTCCGAGGCGGCCACACGCGCGTTTTCACCGCATCGGTTTCTGAAATAAAAACACCTGCGCCGCGCCCGATCGCCTCTGCGTTTATTTCGGACCACATCTTGGGGAGGCTCATGAGCGGGCCTCCTGAATGAGGCGACCAGCCATCACCGGCATTTCGCCAAACATGAAGCCGATCTGAGTATTGACGGAAGGGAAGCGCCGATTGAACAGGTCATCAAACTGGCGAAGGGAAATGGCGCACGACAGGATGGTCGCCACCTTTTCAATGTGCTGGCGCAACGCGGGCATATGCTTGGCCTTGAGCACCTGATGATGCTTGTGGGCGCGAACATGCTCTTCATCTGCCGGGTTGGCATCGCGTATCGCTGTCAGGCCCAGTTCGCCAAACAAGAACTTGTAGATGTATCGATTGATGAAATGGGCGCAGTTCGAGTGATTGCCGATGGCTGGGCGATCAAGGCCAAGCACGCGGTGCAGGTCAACAAAGAACCCATCGGGGTATTCACGCTGCCATTGCCGCACCTGGTCATTGACGAGGCTCAGGCGGAAGAACTCTGGGAGAGGCATTTCGAGGCGCGTCTTGCGGCGCAGTTCCACGAATGCCTTAGTCAGCTTGATGGCAAGCTCACGCGCAACAGGAGTGTCAGCGCGGTACACCATGTGAATGGCCTGACGCTCTGTCAGCCAGTATATTTTCTCAGGCCTGCCCCCAGAAGACTTTTGCGTCACGATAACGCAAAAGTCGAGTTCGCTTATATCAGATAGGTTTTTCCGAATTGCCTGCCTGAAGTACCGTACTTCTGCGTAGCCAAGATGGCCCGCAAGCTCTGCATCACTGATGCGGAACTCGCCATCCTGCTGCCGCTCAATTTTGAAAGGGATAATTTGGGCAGTCACCGCACCCCCTCCCCTTCAGGCCGCACGACTGTCACGCCTCGGAACAGGTCGTTAGGTATTTCCACGCCCTCTCTATCGGCGGCCCTTACGATTTCAGCGTGTCTCCAATGAGGAATGCGTCCTTTCCTGACCCAGCTATAAATTGTGCTGTGTGTCCTGTGCCCCAAAGCCTTGGTGGCTTTCGTTAAGCCGCCAAAGGCACTTACGACTGATGCCGCCACATTGTCGGCATCTGGAATGCTACGATTTGCCATACGGACACATTACGATAATCGCAAGACAAAGCGCAATAGGAAACATTGCGAATAACGCAATACGCAACGGACGAGAGCAGCTTATGGCAGTAAAATACCCAACATGAAAAGCGGGATTGATAAAAAGTGGTTCAAAGACGCCATCGCCTCGGCTGGCTTCCGAAGTCAGGCCAGTTTTGCGTCTGAGGTAGATTTAGATGGCCCAAAGCTAACGAATGTCTTGAAAGGCATACGTCGGCTACAGGCGGATGAGATAGAGAAATTCGCAGAAATACTGAAGCGCTCTCCTGCCGAAATTAAGAGGGCGCTCGGCATGAGCGAACGATCCGCCGAGAAAATGCCGATCTCTGGATATGTAGGGGCTGCCGATCGGGTGGTGCTATTTATCGACGGCGACTGCGTAGACGAATTGGAAATGGTTGAAGTGCCATTCTTCAATTATCCAGGCCTGCTTCTGCGGGTGCGGGGAGAGTCAATGCTGCCGCGATATACGCCTGGCGAAATTATAGGCATCCAGCCACCAGATGCGCCGGACGGATGGGATAACTTCCTTGGCCGGGACGTAGTGGCTAGGCTGGGGGACGGTCAAACAGTAATCAAGTCGTTAGCGGAAGGCCCAAATGGGACATTTGCCCTTTTTTCCGTGAACCCGTCTGTCAAGCCGCTCTATGATCCCCCCATTGAGTGGCTATCGCCCGTTGACTTTCATATTCCCAAAAAGTGGTAAGTATGCGGGATTTGGATATAGATTACACTATGATGTTAGGACATCCTTGTGTCTAATCTCGTTCATAATGAACAAACGAAATTGCTGGCGAACTGGATCAATGGCATAGCAATCGCGATTGCGGTCACCGGGTATGTCGTTCCGACTATCAGCGGATATTACGACCATAGCAAAAGGTTACCGTTTTTGACGTTCGTATCTGGGGCTGGCTTATGGACCCTGCTTTCGTATAGGATCAATCAGGCCGCACGGTCTGTTCTGGAGGCACTGAGAGATGACTGATTTTGAGATCGCCTATCTTGCCATACCAATCATCGGACTGATCGTCCTAGCGCCGCTCACCAAAAAGAGGATCAAGCGCTGGGCGAATAAGAAAATCTGATACAAACCCCGCTCCGGCGGGGTTTTCTTTTGCCTAATCCTCCTTCTCCGGCACGTCCCCAACGCTCTCAAGGATCTCCGGCTCGCCATAGTCTCCGGCGTCTTCGTCCACGAACATGCGGACCAGAAGCGCCCCGGCCATGGACGTGCCGCCAGCGGCGATCTTATCGGCCCTGCGCCTGCCTTCCTCAACCGATCGACATACGACAGGAGCGACTGGTTCAAGCTGAACTCGGCCTCGCTTAGGCTTCCCCCACACGTAGGGCTGGAAGATGATTCTCTCGGTTGCAGGCATTGCGAATCCTTTCTTGTGTGTTCTTATTGTGTTCTGTTTTTGCTAGATAGTCCATCCCCACAAAGTTGCGTTTTTCGTAATTTCAGTATTGCGATAATCACAACGCCATGCTTATACTCACCCCATCACCAACACGGAGATGGGCAGTGACTTACACAATCGAAAAACACGGCAATGTTGAATACCGCGTATCAGTCGATGCGGATGGCTTCGCTGTTTATGAGCCTGTGCATGCAGATGTAATGCATGAAATTCCTTCTGCTCCCACTGATATGCGCGTGGAGGTCTGAGGTAATGAACGCGCATGTTGAGCAGACGGATGCTCCCGAAAATAACCCCGCACAGATTACCCTCCTCAAGATCCGCGAATGGGGCGCATGCTCCGACGGTCGCGACTGGTTCCGCGAGAAGTTCCCCCAGGGCGGCTCGTATGGCGAGGTCATGAATAGCCTTTATGCTGACAAGCGTTACGGTGATGCGCATTGGCTGGCCAATAAGGCGTTCGATGTAAAGAACATCAGTGCTGATTTCATCAAAAGCGACGTTCGTTCGATTATTGCAGCGACCGAAGGTGTTGATATTGACGAGAACGACAGCGCGCAGATCGGTTCCTCGGGAGACTACGCGCAGATCGGTTCCTCGGGAGACTACGCGCGGATCGGTTCCTCGGGAGACTACGCGCAGATCGGTTCCTCGAGCGACAACGCGC
>NZ_NKTX01000119.1 GCF_003207815.1 Komagataeibacter oboediens
GGAACTGAAGATGTCCGGCCGGGGTCTCAACGGGTCGCATGCTTTCCGGATAAACTTCGTAGCTCTCAAAGCCATGATGGCGGCTCTCCCGGCGCGAACCGACCGTGCTAGTCACGGGAAAGCCGCAGCAGGGATCGATACCAAAGTTATCGCCGAGCCATCGCCCGCCAAGCAGCGTGGACCTTTCTACGTCCGTCATTAGAAACACGCCTCATTCGAAAAAACCGATTACGATTGCGCATATTCGATTAGAAATCAGCAATATTGCAAGAAAAGACTTACGCCGTAGGCGAACGGTTCTCCAGAAAAGCCGGGCTAAGGCAGGCTGACAAGATCCGACGCTAAACGGCGCCGAGATTGGCGAAAACAGCTGCTTTTCAACACAATTCGTCGGAAAGCGGACTGGCAGTTCCCCTAAAGTTGTCGGCTCTATTGGATTGAGAGTGATAACGTCTCAAGGGGTGGCAGACCCATGACCTGTTACACTATGGGTAATAGTGTAACAGGCCAGGCCTGAAACCGGCCGGCCTGTCCCGCGATTGCAGCGGTTTTCCTGTTCTGGGCGGGTGACATGTGTTACACTTTTCAGGACATCATGCCCAGACCTGCCCCGAAGGCCCCTGTCCGGCCGCCTTGCCAGCTGTCGCTGTTTCCCGAAACGGCGGCGCTGGTGCGCGTGGACCCGGCCGCCAACTGCTGGCGCTTCTACCATCTGTCGCTGCAGCCCGACCTGTTTGGCGGCACCGCCCTGGTGCGGCAGTGGGGGCGGATCGGGACGGCCGGCCGGCAGGTCTGCGAACTGCATCATGATGCCGGGCAGGCGCTCGACGCCCTCGCCCGCCAGCTCCGGGCCAAGCGCCGGCGGGGCTACCGCGACAGGGCGGCCGGATGAGCGGCCCCCGAAAACCGGGACAGCGGGTGACCCCGGCCGGCGCCCCCGGCGGAATGCAGCTGTTCGACCGCGACGGGAGCCGCAAATACCTCACGGTCGCCGAGCGCGCACGGTTCCTGCGCGCGGCCGAGCAGGCGCCGCGCGAGGCCCGCACGCTGTGCATGACCCTGGCCTGGTCGGGCTGCCGCCTGTCCGAGGCCCTCGCCCTGACGGCGGACCGGGTGGACCTGGCCGGTGGCGTGCTGGTGTTCGCCACGCTCAAGAAGCGCCAGGACGGGATCTATCGCGCCGTGCCGGTGCCCCCCTCCCTGCTCGAGGCGCTGGATCTGGTGCATGGCATCCGCGAGGCGCAGCGTCGGCGGGGGCGTGGAGCGGCCGCCCGGCTGTGGCCCTGGTCCCGCATGACCGGCTGGCGGGCAGTGCACGCGGTCATGGCCGCCGCCGGCCTGTCCGGCCCGGCCGCGTCCCCCAAGGGCCTGCGCCATGCCTTCGGCGTCGCCGCCGTCTCCAGCGGCATCCCCCTCAACATGGTGCAGAAATGGCTCGGCCACGCCCAGCTCTCCACCACCGCCATCTACGCCGATGCCGTCGGCGCCGAGGAGCAGGATATCGCACGGAAAATGTGGGGGTAAACGAGAAATATCTCGTTTGGGGAAATATCCTATATTCAGATTGAATGAATATTCATTTCACATTTTATGTGGTTGACAAAGGCAAACATATTATGAGATGAAAAGACGTTGTTTTGAATATTCAAAAAGGATTAAAAAGTGATTATAGCAATAGGGAATACGAAAGGAGGGGTGGGGAAGACCACTTTAGCTGTTCAACTCGCCATAATCCGTGCCACTGCTGGTAGAGAGGTATGGCTGATTGATGGTGATCGACAGGGTACAGCTGCTGCTGCTATCGCAGCTCGTTCTGAAGCTGGAAAGCTACCTGGGATTGCTTGTGCACAGTATCCAGACGGCCCCAATCTACGTGCCCAAGTTCAGCAGCAGCGTGATAAATGGGATGATATTATCATCGATGTTGGCGGCCGAGATTCTACAGCGCTTCGTGCAGCACTCATTCTCGCTGATACGCTTCTGGTTCCGTTTGCGCCGCGTTCCTATGACGTATGGGCACTAGACGACATGGCTGCTCTCATTGATGAAGCACGAAGTGTTCGGGATGGATTGCGTGCTGTAGCTGTTATGAACCAAGCCGATCCAGGAGACCATTCAACGGATAATGCAGAGGCTGCTGCAGCAGTGAAAGAAGTGCCGCAATTCATTTATCTGCCGATACCAATTCGACGCCGCAAAGCGTTCAGTAATGCTGGTGGAGCAGGTCTGGCTGTTTCCGAACTGACGCCGCGAGACCCCAAAGCTGTCGCTGAAATTTCTGCACTTGCAAATGCCGTTTTTAATCCAATTTGAATATTCATAACATATTAAGGATAGATTAAATGGCAATTCATCGCAAAGCTAAACCAACGTCGGTAGAATCTGCTGCAGATGCTTTCGTTACTGGAGCTCCTGATGCAGGAAAAACAAAGCCTCTATCATACGACAAAGGGTTGCCAAAGGGACATAAACGCCAGATTAGTTTGACCATTGCTCCAGACTTGTTACGGCGTGTTGATGAACGCGCTGAAGCTATGGGAACAGGCCGAGCTGCGTTTATCAGTATGGCAATTTTCAAAGCGTTGGAAGAAAGTTAAAATGATATTTTAAGAATATTCAAAAAATATCTTAATGGTAATTTACTGGGTTAATTTTAGAGCCACTGAACGCGCATATGTCTCCCTAAAGGGGATCTCGGCTTATGACACATAGACAGAAGATGGCTGAGAAGACGAACTGGCCTTGCGTCATCGGTCGTATGCTGAACAACGTAGCAGGGACAGAGTGGGATCGGACGAATGAGCAAACGCAAACCACCATCAGAACAGAGTGAACTTGTCCTTTCTCCCACAACCGCACGTGTCATTCAGCTCTCGGCTGAAATTCAGGCAACTCCGCCTGATGAGATTGAGTTCATGCACACGGTGCTCTGCCAGGTTGGTCTTCCCCGTAAACGGACGAAAGAAACTCGCTTTGAACGAAACAATGGCAAGGCATCCCTGCTTATTACAGCAGGAGAAATGTTTAACGATGGCCATTGGGAAAAGCTCTTCGTCCCGTATGGAACCAAGCCACGATTGGCGCTTTTCCACATCAGCACCGAAGCGATCCGAACGAAATCGCGTATTGTTGCAGTCGGACGGACTATCAGTGAATTTATGAAACGCCTCAACATCAGCCAGAATGGTCCATCCCGTGAGGCATTTCGGGCACAGATGAACGCCTTGTGCGCCTGTGAAATGAAGCTCGGCTACGGGTCGCGCAATCTGAATGCCCGGCCGGTGGATGAATTCGATGCGTGGACCAAAAATCTCGCAAAAGATAGCACGATCGAGCTATCCGAAAAATTCTGGCAGGAATTAAAAGAAAACGCTGTCCCACTTGACCCTCGTGCACTTGAGGGTTTGCAGCACTCAGCTTTAGCGCTCGACATCTACACGTGGCTTGCCCATCGACTTCATCGGGTGCGGCGGCCTGGTGAGAAGCTTACTTGGGCCAACCTTCGTTTGCAGTTTGGGCAGGAATATACGGACGATAAGAATTTCAAGAAGGCATTCCTGATCGCATTGCGACAGGTTGCGGCTGTTTATCCAGATGCAAGGCTTGAACAGGTTCGGACGGGTCTAAGACTGATCGCATCACCGCCGCCCGTACCGCGGCAGACAATCATCGCCTATCAAAAAACCATCGGATCAGATACTTAATCAAAAAATCTGACAAAAATGAGCGGTGCAATTACCACCCGTTGACCACTGGCCCTGTCGACTGAGCGCGGTGCAATTACCACCCTTTTAGCAACGGCATCAACGGTTCAATTATAATGCAAGTGCTATCCTTTTGCGTCTGCTTCGATGTCAGAGCCTGAATCAGAAAGCGGTTTGATTGATTTTTCGCAGAACTCTGCGGATATGGGCAATCATCAACCATGCGCAGGATGACGAGATTGTTGCCTCGACATCCTTCGTGAGGCGACGGCAACGTCCGAGCCATGCAAAGCTACGCTCCACGATCCAGCGTTTGGGCAGGACGACGAAGCCTTCGGCCCGATCGCTACGTTTGACGATCTCGATCGTCCATCGGCCGAGTTCAGCCAGCGCACCACGCAACTTCTCGCCAGCATATCCCCCGTCACCGATCAGATGGCGGTAACCATCCGGCGAGAGACGCGGGCGTATTCAGGCGGCGATGGTATTGTGGACCTGCTGGTGGGCTTTCCAGTGCCAGGGCAGGAGTTCATGGAGGCGTGGATTGGGAATGTCATTGATCCGTGCCAGGACATCGGCGAGCCATGCCTGGGGATCAACATCGTTCAGGCGCGCGGTGACGATCAGGGAATACATGGCGGCGGCGCGCTCTCCGCCACGATCGGACCCGGCGAACAACCAGGCTTTC
>NZ_NKTX01000011.1 GCF_003207815.1 Komagataeibacter oboediens
CGAAGCACCTCAAGAAGTTTCCTCAGCGCCGCCGGTGAATGGGGATATAGGTCCCACTCCCCATACCGTCAATCATAAAAATGCAAAAAAACGAAAACCATCACACGCCAAAACCCAAAAACCACAGAAAACCGGCAATTTCGGGTTTCACTTAGGGGACGACCCGGTATTCAGAACAACCGAATCCACGCGGTCACCCACGACGATTCCCAATTTTTCGGTAATACCCGCCTGCAGTTCCAGCGTAGCGCGCACGCGGCCATGGCTGCTGATGCGCGCGAGGCTGAGCGGCACGGCATTTTCCACGATCGAAGACACGCGGTTATCCGGGCCGATAAAAACGATATCGAGCGACGCCTGCGTATGCTGCATCCACATGTCGCTCTGACGCGGGAAGGGCCAGACAAAGATCATGCCGCCATCAGCGGGAACGGACGGACGGTACATCTCGCCCACCTGCTGCTCCCGCGGGGTCATGGCCTTTTCCACGGTGAACACATGCCTGACGCCATCAGCTGATGTAATGGTCAGCGGCACCGTTGGCAGCGCGGCCTGCGCGTGGGTCGGTTCCCCCGTTTCTTCCGCTGCCATGACGGGAACGGATACGGCGGCCATACATGCGGCCAGGGCCAGCCACCGGCCTGCCTTGAAGGACATCATAAGCGAATTCTCTCCTGCACCCTTAATATCTACCTGTCAGTTCAGGAAGGGATTGCCCTTCCGTTCCGCGCCGATTGTCGTAGCGGGACCATGACCGGGCAGGATCGTGACATCATCACCCAGCGGAAGCAATTCCCGCCGTATGGCTTCGATCAGCTGGTCATGATTTCCATAAGGAAAATCCGTGCGCCCCACCCCGCCCCGGAACAGGGTATCACCCACGAAGGCGAAGCGGGATTCAGGATCATGGAAAATGACATGGCCGGGGGTATGGCCGGGGACATGGCGCACCTCGAACCGATGTCCCAGCGCGTCCAGTATCTCGCCATGTTCCACAAACCTGTCCGGGCGCACGTTTTCCAACCCGCTCAGGCCAAACAGGGCGGCCTGCCGGGTGATGGAGGACAGCAGCGCGTCATCCGCCCGATCCGGCCCGATCACCGGCACCGGGGCATCCTGCCGCGCGGACAGGTCGCGCCGCAGCGCATCCGCCCCGCCCGCATGATCCAGATGGCCATGGGTCAGCCAGATAGCGTCAACCGACAGTCCCTTCTCCGTAATAAACGCCATGATGCGCGGCACGTCACCACCGGGATCGACCACGACCGCATGACGCGTGTCCGGGTTCCATAAAATGGAACAGTTCTGACCGAAGGCGGTGACGGGCACGATTTCAAGGGAAAGAGGTGTCGGCATGCGCGGAACCCTACATATAAAAAAAGCGCCCCACGTTACCGCGGGGCGCATCAGACGACCAGTCGCCGCTCAGCCCGCGTTGGGCAGGCGCCAGCCGGTAGCCGGAATGTCGAAATGCCCGGCCAGTTCGTGGTCGGGGGTGTTGGTCAGGTCTCGCTCCAGCTCCTTGACCACCAGCGGACGGACATGCACGTCCAGATGCGTGCGGATCTGGTGCATGACATCACCGGGGGCCGCGATCGCAATGGCCGGTGCCTTCTGCTGGCGCACGGCCGTGTTCAGGAATTCGGCGATGACCTTGCCGTAAGCGCCATTGCGCGGGGCGTCCATGCCCTTTGCATCGTCGCTCTTGAGGTGTTCGAACGTCGCAAGTCCATGTTCGCCATGCTTCAGGATACGGGCATGAATGTTATCGGCAACAACATACCAGGCAGGATCGACATAACTCATTTATATATTACTCCATTCATGCGCGCCCCACGTCGGGGTGCCCCAATGTTGTGACAATATATGGGGGGGCCGCCCACGCATGTCCACCGGCTGGTGCGTATGTATGCGTGCTGATAGAGTAGTCCTGCTATGACACAGGTTTCATCCACGCGGGATCCCCTGGATCTCCTGATCGAATGGGCGCGGGCGGGCCAGCCCTGCGCTCTGGCGACCGTCACCTCGACATGGGGCAGTTCCCCCCGACCCGCCGGCAGCATGATGGCGGTCTGCGCCAATGGCCGCATCGAGGGATCGGTCAGCGGCGGCTGCGTTGAAGGCGCGGTGATCGAGGAAGCAAGGGGGGTCATGGATACGGGACATCCCGCAGCCCTGTCCTATGGCGTATCAAGTGACGATGCATGGGCGGTCGGGCTTGCCTGTGGCGGTCTGCTGGATGTGTATGTCGCCGCCGTGCGCACACCGGCCCACCCGCAGGGCACGCTGGATCTGGCCATGCTGGAAACCGTGGCGGAAAAACGCCGCGCCCGTGTGCCGGTCATAGTAGCGACGGATATGGCGACAGGCGCGTCACGCCTGCTGTACCGCACGGATGCCGCACCGGGTGGCGACACGTCGTGCGATCTGGACGCCCGTCTTGCCGCCCGTGCGCAGGAAGTCTTTGAAACGGGCCGCAGCCTGCGGCTGGAAGATGCGAACGGGCAGGCCCTGTGGTTCCTGCACCTTATTCCCATGCCACCACGCCTGCTGATTGCGGGGGCCGTGCATATCGCGCAGGTGCTGGCCCCCATGGCGCAGACCACGGGATTCAGCGTGACCGTGATCGATCCCCGGACGCAGCTGGCGACACCCGAACGCTTTCCCGGCATCACGCTGGAAACCGACTGGCCGGATGAGACACTGGCGCGGCTGGGGGTGGATAACCAGACCGCCATCGTGACCCTGACCCATGATGCCAAGCTGGATGATCCCACCCTGCATTACGCCCTGAATGGCGACGCCTTCTATATAGGTGCGCTGGGATCACGCAAAACACAGGCATCCCGCGTGGAGCGACTGCGCGAGGCCGGATTTTCGGAAGCGCAGATCGCCCGCATCCATGGCCCCGTGGGTCTGGCCATCGGGGCCGTAGGAGCTGCGGAAATCGCTCTGTCGATTCTGGCTGAAATCGTGGCCGTGCGGCACAACAGGCCGCTGGGGCGGGTTTCGGGCTGGTCATGACGCAGGACGGACCGTCCGTCGCGGCCATCGTGCTGGCGGCGGGCAGTTCCAGCCGCACATACCCCATGCACAAGCTGCTGGCGCCGGATGCCACCGGCCTGCCCATGATCGCCCGTACCCTGCGTGCCGTAACCGCAAGTCGGGCCAGCCCATTGACTGTCGTCCTGGGACACCGCGCAGCCGAGATCAGGACCGCGGCATTAACGGATAGGCAGGCCGGCTGCACACCCCGGTTCGTCACCGCGCCGGATCATGCATGCGGCCTGTCGCGGACACTGGCCGCGGGCGTCCGCGCAGCCAGCGCCCATCCGGGTGTTGCAGGCGCGCTGGTCTGCCTGGGGGACATGCCACTGATCGACACGGCCCTGATTGACCGCATGATCGAAACCTTCCTCGCTCACCCCGACCGTCCTGGCGTCATGCCCATGCATGACGGCAGGCGCGGCAACCCCATACTGTGGAGCCGGGCCCTGTTCCCTGCCCTTCTGGCCCTTACGGGAGATCAGGGAGCACGCCATCTGCTGCACCGGCATGAAACCACGATGCTGCAGGTGGCGGCCGGGCCGGAAATCGCGGCGGACTTCGACACCCCGGCCCGACTGGCGGACTTCGCACGGTGTTTTACAGACGGTTGACCTCAGCCCCCACCGGCGCAAAGAGAGAGTGCAGGACATGCGGCCATCCGCATGCCTGCCAACCAACCAGGATCAAGACATGAGCAAGATTATCCGCACCGAGCCCAACGCCATCCTGTCCAAGGTGGTGGAATATCATGGTTTCCTGTTCACGCAGGGATTCGTGGCCCGCGACCTGTCCGCCGACATCACGGCACAGACCAAGGACATCCTGGCCCAGATCGACGAAGCACTGGAACTGCATGGCACCGACAATACCCGCCTGCTGCAGGCCCAGATCTGGCTGAAGGACATCAACGACCGTGACGCGCTGAACGCCGTCTGGGGGCCGTGGCTGCCCAAGGGTGGCGCACCCGCGCGCGCCTGCATCGAAGCCAAGATGGCCCACCCTGACGTACTGGTCGAGATCATGGTGATCGCCACCAAATAAGGCGACCGGCAAGCGGGAAAGCATGTCGATAAACATGTCACATTTTTGCAACTTTCCCGCTTCCCGAGAATCATTCTGCTTCTGTTCCCCCTCCCGGTTTTCCTCACCTAAGCGGCTGAAAAAGAGGGGCTGACCGGTCCGGTTAGAGAATATATTCCTATTTTTTATTTGAGATTAAGTTTTTAATTGAAATATGCGGTGTTGCTGTTCATCCGTCACAGCTCAGGCTTGTCAGAGTTGCAGAGGGCTTGCTACTCCGATGAACACGATGTGAGCGGGTCATCAAGGAATCACCCCAAGGTGGTGGAGAGATTGCGGAAAATGTGGATCAGAAACCTGAAGCGTGGCGTTTTGCTTTCCGTTCTCAGTGCTACGTTCGGATTCATGTTTTCAGAACAGGGCAATGCAGCAACCAGGCGCACTGTCAGCCATGTGCATCCTGTCGCGCATCATACCGTAAGCCACCACGTCAGTTCCCGCCACACCACGCACGAACGCGGACACGTCATTCAGTGCGTGGCCTTCGCCAAGGCGGCATCGGATGTCGAAATCCGCGGCAACGCGGTTGACTGGTGGTACAAGGCTGCCGGACGGTATGCCCGTGGCAACGCGCCGGAAGAAGGCAGTGTCCTGAATTTCCGTGGCACCCGCCGCATGCCACTGGGTCATGTGGCCGTGGTGCGTCAGGTCGTCAACAGCCGCACCATTGTCATTGATCAGTCCCACTGGGGCCAGCGTGGGATCAGCCGGGATGTTCCGGTGATCGACGTCTCTCCCAACAATGACTGGTCGGCCGTGCGCGTGGCGCTGAACAGCCATAACGGCGCGTTTGGCAGCATTTATCCGACCTACGGCTTCATCTATGCCCGGCCGGACACGACATCAAACATGATGCTGAGCGCATACCAGAAGGCCGTGCGTAACCCGCCGGTCATGTCGCAGGTCCAGCCCTTTGGCCGTGCACGCCACAACAGCACCGAAGTTGCGGAAGCACCCGAAGGCATTGCCGGTCGCGCATCTTCCTCCCTTGCGTATACGGATGACGCGCCGAACCGTTCCGTGCGGTAATCAGATAACAGCCGTGCTGGCCCCCTATGATCAGGGCCGTCCGGCACGATGGTAGGGATGGCCCGCCGAAATGGCGCGGGCACGGTACAGCTGTTCCGCCAACATGCCACGCACCAGCATGTGCGGCCACGTCATTTTCCCCAGTGAAAGCGTATGGTCGGCACGCTGCACCACGGCAGCATCCAGCCCTTCCGCCCCACCAATGACAAAACACAGGGGACGCGGGGTTTCGACCCACCGCTCCACTGCACGTGAGAAAGCCAGACTGTCATACGTCCGGCCCCCCTCATCCATCGCCACGACAATCGCACGATCAGGCAGGGTGGCCAGAATGGCCTGTCCTTCCCGGCGCTTGATTTCATTGGGGGCGCCGCGCCCTTCGGGCAGTTCCACCAGCTTGATACGCGGCGAAAGCCGGTTGGCATAACGGTCAAACAGATCGCGTTCCACCCGGTCCTTCATGCGTCCGACGGCAATCAGATGAAACACCGCTCATTCCACCGGTGTCGCTGGCGCCTCCGGCGGGACATCCAGATCCGCCCCCCACATCCGTTCCAGACCATACAGCGCACGCGCTTCCGCCTTGAACAGATGGACGACAATATCCCCGGCATCCAGCAGTACCCAGTCGGACCCGCTCGCCCCTTCGGTGCGCACGCGCTTATGCCCGACTTCGCCCAGCTTGCGGTCGATATGGGCGGCCATGGCCGCGATCTGCCGATCCGCTATGCCTGTCGCGATAACCATCCGGTCCGCGAAGGACGCGCGGCCCGTCAGGTCGATGACCACGATATCTTCGGCCTTGTCATCTTCCAGACTGGTCGTAATGATGTCCAGAAACTGTTCCACACGGGGATCGGCCTCCCGTGTTTCGGTGGATACCGGGCCAGCCACGGCGGCCTTCTTGCGCGGCGTGCCCGGCACCTGGACGGCACTGCCCAATGACGCCGCGTTGACGCGTGGCTGTCCCGCGGAAAGGGTGCTGCCGGTCCGGCGCGTGGCGCCACTCTCGGCTGAAGGCTTTCTGGTTATGGCTGTTACTCCCGTCGGCGGCCGGAACCGGCCTGCAATGCACGTATTTGTGTTGCTGATATAGCGTTCTGCGGCGCGGGAAGAAAGACCCATGCCGGTGGCCTGCACGTTGCCAGTATTCCCGCCTGCCGCGCCGGACGCCGCCAGCGCGCAAGTCTGCGGGCAATCTGCCCATGCAATGCGGCAGGATTATAGCCGGGTCGCGGCAGAATCGCGAGCGGAACCATACGCACGATATCCTGCCACCGCCGCCACCGCCCCATCTGTGCCAGCCCGTCCGCGCCCATCAGCCAGACAAAATGCACATGCGGGAAAAGCCGCTTCAGGCGCCGCAGCGTATCGACGGTATAGCGCGTGCCGATGCGGCTTTCGATATCGGTGGCCAGCAGCCTGCGTCCCCGCACACCACGGATACGCTGCCACACCAGCGCCAGCCGTTGCGACAGCGGGGCCATGCCCGCCACCGGCTTGAGCGGATTCCCCGGCGAGACAAGGAACCACACCTGATCCAGTTCAAGCTGGCGCAGGGCCCGGCAGGCAAGCTGGATGTGGCCTTCATGCACCGGGTTGAATGACCCCCCCAGCAGGCCGACCCGCATCCGTCGCCCATCCCCGCACACCGGCAGGACATCACCCACGTCCGTCGGCAAGGATCAGGGCCGGACCTGTCCGGTGCCGATCACCTCGTACCGGTACGTTGTCAACTGCTCCAGCCCGACAGGGCCACGGGCATGGAAACGCCCGGTGGCGATACCGATTTCAGCACCGAATCCGAACTCGCCCCCATCGCAGAACTGGGTAGAGGCATTCCACATGACCACCGCGCTGTCCGTCCCGTTCAGGAAGGTCACCGCCGCCGCTTCGTCTTCCGTCACGATCGCTTCGGTATGGGCGCTGCCATACCGCGCGATATGGGCCAGCGCATCTTCCACGCCATCCACCACACCAACAGACAGGACCGCATCCAGCCATTCGGTGGCAAAATCATCTTCCGTTGCGGCAGGCAGGTCGGGCACGATGTCACGCGCACGGGCGTCGGCACGGAAAGTGCAACCACGCGTGGCCAGATCCTCGATCAGGCCGGGCAGGATCTTTGGCGCAATCGCCTGATCCACCAGCAACGTTTCCGTGGCGCCACAGATACCCGGACGGCGCAGCTTGGCGTTCAGCACGATACGCCGTGCCATTTCCAGATCCGCCGCCGCATGGACATACGTGTGACACAGCCCTTCGGCATGGGCCAGAACCGGTACACGCGCCTCGGCACAGACACGTTCAACCAGCGACTTGCCCCCACGGGGAATGATCAGGTCGATCAGGCCAGCCGCCCCCAGCATGGACGCCACATGGGCGCGGTCTGCATCGGGCGGGATCTGTACGCATTCGACCGGCAGGCCGGCCGCCTTCAATCCGGCCTGCATGGCGGCATGGATGACGCGCGCACTGTTCAGGCTGTCCGACCCACCGCGCAGGATCACGGCATTGCCGGACTTGATGCACAGGGCGGCGGCATCGGCCCCCACATTGGGGCGGCTTTCGTAAATCATGCCAATCACGCCCACCGGGGTCGCGACACGGCGGATACGCAGGCCATTGGGCCGGTCCCATTCGGCCATGACGTGGCCAACCGGATCCGGCAGGCTGGCAACCTGTTCCAGCCCCTGCGCCATTGCCTCCACCCGGTCAGGATTGAGGGTCAGCCGGTCACGGAATGCCGCAGCCCCGGTAAAGGCCGCCACATCACGCGCGTTGGCGGCCAGCAGTTCTGCCTGCGCGGCGCGCAGGGCGGATGCCGCGGCAGTCAGGGCCTTATTGCGGGTTTCCGTCGTGCTGCGGGCCAGCATGCGGCCTGCCGCGCGTGCGGCGATGGCCATGGCGCGGATCACGTCCGGCTGCGGTGCATCAGCCCGCATGGGGGTTGCAACAGCCTGATCCATGATCCGTAACTCCTTCATCCTGTCCCTGAACGGGCGATGTGCCCGTATCAGACGTTAAAGCGGAACAGCAGGACATCACCGTCCTGCACCACGTAATCCCGCCCTTCGATCCGCAGCTTGCCTGCCTCACGCGCACCGGCTTCACCATTGCAGGCAATGTAATCATCATACGCAATGGTTTCGCAGGCAATGAAGCCACGTTCGAAATCATTGTGAATGACGGCGGCGGCCTGCGGGGCTTTCGTGCCTTCGGTAATGGTCCAGGCCCGCGTTTCCTTGGGCCCCACGGTAAAGTAGGTGTTCAGGCCCAGCAGGCGGTAGCCGGCCGCAATCACGCGGTCCAGCCCGCTATCCTTCAGGCCAAGCCCTTCGAGGAACTCCACCCGGTCTTCCGCGCCAAGCTGGCTGACCTCGGCCTCGATCGCGGCGGACACCACGACCATGGCGGCCCCTTCCTCCTCCGCGCGGGCGCGGACGCGTTCGGAAAACTCGTTCCCCGTCGCAGCCGACCCTTCATCCACGTTGCACACATACAGCACGGGCTTGGTGGTCATGAGCTGGAGGCGGCGCACCGCTTCCTCCTGCCCTTCGGGAATGGCCTTGCGCGCGGGCCTGCCTTCACGCAGGGCTTCGATCAGCGGTTCCATCAGCTCGACCTGGGCTGCGGCCTCCCGGTCGTTGCCGCGCGCCTTTTTCTGCAATGCCACGATCCGCTTTTCCAGCGAGTCGAGGTCGGCCAGCATCAGTTCGGTTTCGATGATTTCCGCATCACGGATGGGATCAACGCCGCCCTCCACATGGGTGATGTCGTCATCTTCGAAACAGCGCAGGACGTGGATGATCGCATCCACCTCGCGGATATTGGCCAGGAACTGGTTCCCCAGCCCCTCGCCGCGCGACGCACCACGCACAAGGCCCGCGATATCGACGAATTCCAGGCTGGTAGGCAGGATCTTCTGCGACTTGCCAATGCGCGCCAGTTCCGCAAGGCGCGCATCAGGTACCGCAACACGCCCCACATTCGGTTCGATCGTGCAGAAGGGATAGTTCGCGGCCTGTGCCGACGCCGTTTCGGTCAGGGCGTTGAACAGCGTGGATTTACCCACATTCGGCAGGCCCACGATGCCACAGTTAAAGCCCATACGCCCTTACTCCCCGGCCTGCGCGGCCATTCTTGTCATGAACAGTTCCGGCTTCCCGTCCGCCAGCAGCACGGCTTCATCAGCCAGCGTATCCAGCATGGGGTCCAGCCACTCGCGGTCCGTGCGGGAAAAATCACCCAGCACATGGCCTGTCACACGCTCACGGCTGCCGGGATGCCCGATGCCCAGCCGCACGCGCCAGTATTCTTTCGTACCCAGCATACGGTCCATCGACCGCAGGCCGTTATGCCCTGCCGCCCCGCCGCCACGCTTTACGCGGATGCGTCCGGGTTCAAGGTCCAGTTCATCATGGAATGCCGTAATGGCATCGGCCGGCAGCTTGTAGAAGGCGGCTGCCTGCTGAACGCTCTCACCCGAGAGGTTCATGTACGTCATGGGCTTGAGCAGCAGCACCTTGTGCCGCCCGATCATCCCTTCGGCAATCTCGCCGCGGAAGCGCTTCCGCCACGGGGAAAACCCGTGGCGGTCGGCAATCCTGTCCACCGCCATGAACCCGACATTGTGACGATTCCGGCTCATCCCCGTCTCGGGATTACCAAGACCGGTCCAGAGCAGCATCGTTCATTCTCCTGTCAGGTCTGCGTGACGGTGGGTAAGGGATCAGCCCTCGGCTTCGCCTTCGGCGGCTTCGGCAGCTTCGGCATCTTCGTCAACACTCGGCGGTGCGACGTTGGCGATGACGAAGTTGTTGTCCTGCAGCACCGGGGTCACGTTTTCCGTGCCCTTCAGGTCGTTCCAGCGCACGTTGTCGTGGAAGTCGAGCTTGGACAGGTCGGCGGTGAAGAATTCCGGAATGTTGGCCGGATCAACCACCACATCCACCGTGTGACGGACAATGTTCATCACGCCACCGCGCTTGACGCCGGGGGAGACGTCTTCACCCGTGAAGCGGACTTCAACTTCCACGTGCACCTTGTGGCCGGCGGCCAGGCGCTGGTAGTCGACATGCAGCGGCGCATCGGTCACCGGATGCAGCTGGATCTCACGCAGCAGGGCGTGCACGGATGCGCCCCCTTCAACGGAGATGTCATAGATACGCGAACGCCAGCCGGCCTTATGCAGCTCACGGTTCACGATACGGGGGTCCAGCGCGATCAGAATGGGCTCCTGGCCGCCGCCATAGATAACGCCGGGCACGTGGCCGGCACGCCTCGTTGCACGCGCTGCCCCCTTACCAGCCTTCGCGCGCGAAGAGACTTCGATTTTCGTGAATTTGGTCACTTGTTTGCTCCTGAAACACAAGCGCGCGGGCCTCCAGGGGTGCCAGCGCGTGCGCGGCGTTTAACGGAAAACCGCGCCCGATGCAATCACCCAAGGGTGCCCTGTGCCCGGTTTTTCAGGAAAGTGCAGTCAGGTTCCACACCGGCGTCGGCCCCGGCTCGGCCCACATGGGGGTGGCGTTGGGCAGGCGCACATTGGGCTTGAGATGCATGGCCGAGCGCAGGGCGCGGAACATCGCGCCATGGCAGACGATCAGCGGCACGCCATCCTTTTCCAGCGCCCGGTTCACCGCCGATACGGCGCGTTCACGCAGGTCGGCGAAGCTTTCGCCGTTGGGGGGCGTATAGTCACCGGCAATCCAGCTGTCGTACCACGACCCCATGGGCTTGCCTTCCTCATCACCGAAGCAGACTTCCTTCAGCCCGTCATCCAGCGCGATGTCCAGCCGGGGCGCGCCATGGGCGGCCAGCTGGTCAGCCACGATTTCCGCCGTGCGGCGCGCGCGGATCAGCGGTGACGACACGATCCGCACGATCGGCGCATGGTCATGCCAGTGACGCGCCAGCAGCAGGCCCGCGGCCTCGGCCTGCCGTATGCCGTTCTGGTTCAGCGGGATATCGGTCCGTCCCTGTGAACGCCCCTGTGCATTCCAGTCCGTTTCCCCATGGCGCAGATACCAGTAAGGCCGGGTAATCAGGTCAGTCATGGGTCGTTCCTTCTTGCTACACCTTTTGGGGGTAACGCCGGGACGGCGAAAGGGTCAATCCCGTCCCTCAGTCAAACAGCGACGAGACCGAGCTTTCATCCGATATGGCCTGCATGGCGCGCGAGATCAGGGCCGCCGTGCTGATCTGGCGGATATTGGCCGAGTCCTTTACCGCCTCGGTCGCCTTGATGCTGTCGGTCAGGGTCAGCATACCCAGCGGCGACTGGCCGATGCGGCTGACCGCGCTGCCGGTCAGCACGCCATGGGTCACATATGCCTCGACCGCCACGGCGCCATGCTTCATCAGCGCTTCCGCCGCATTGCACAGCGAACCGCCGCTATCGACAATATCATCAACCAGGACGCAGTACCGGCCACGCACATCGCCAATGACGTTCATGACTTCCGACACGCCGGCACGCTCGCGCCGCTTGTCAATGATGGCAAGGTCCACGTTCAGGCGCTGCGCCAGCTGGCGGGCACGGACTACGCCCCCCACGTCGGGCGAGACGATCATGAGGTTGTGCGGACCACCGGGAATATCCATGGGCGGGGCGTCATAGGGCAGCGGCGGCTCACCATCGAGCTTCATGCGTCCCCGGATGTCGCGCGTGAACAGGGGGGCCGCATACAGGTTATCCACCGGAATATCGAAGAAGCCCTGTATCTGCATGGCATGCAGGTCCATGGTCAGGACGCGGTTGGCCCCGGCCTCAACCAGGATATTGGCCACCAGCTTGGCGCTGATCGGCGTGCGGGGACCGGATTTGCGATCCTGCCGGGCATACCCGAAATACGGCATGACCGCCGTAATGCGCCGTGCCGACCCGCGACGCAGGGCGTCAAGCATGATCAGCAGTTCCATGAGGTTGTCATTGGTGGGGGAGCAGGTGCTCTGGATAACGAACACATCCTCGCCACGCACGTTTTCATGGATCTCGACGAAGATTTCCATATCGGCGAACCGCCGCACGGTCGCATTACAAAGCGGCAGCCCCAGTTCCGCCGCGACTTTTTCAGCAAGGGGCAGGTTGCTGTTACAGGCGACAATCTTCATCGTGTGACGCTCCCGGGCGGCGGTACAGGCGATCAGGGTGGCTTTTGCGGTGCCACCCCCCTTGTTTATGTGCGGCGTTCTAGCAACCGGCACATACCCTGTCACCTGTCTAAGGAGGGCGAAACCTGCACGCCTGCCCTTCGTTGCTGATCCGTCACACCGGGCGGCGGGGCGGCAGCGTCACGCCGGGAAAGGGTCGGGGCGGCGGGACCGGCACGGGTTTGCCGGTAATCTCGTGCGGGGCCGTATCCCCTGCCGGCACGGCCTTGGGCATGGGGGGCCATTCATCGGGCTTCTGCGCCGCCGGGGGAGCAGGATGGGATACGGTGGCCGTTACGGGCCGGGGCGTCGATACCGGGTCGGGGGCATGGACCGCAGGCGCCGGTGTGGCAACCGGGGAAACGGGACGGGTGGGCACAACCGGGCTGGTGGGCGCGGCAGGCGCGACCGTATGCGTGACATCTGCCGCCACAGGTGATGGCGTGGGTGCAACGATCGGCGCGCTGGAAACCGTCGGGACGGATGCAGCACGTGCCGCAGCGGGCGCCTGTATCGCCAGCCCGCCATCCACCATACCGGGACCAGGGGGAACAGCGGCCACGGCTTTCGTCACCGGCATGCCTGCAGTCGCAGGGGCGGACCCGGCCACGGCCGACGAGGCGGCAGCAGCCGTGGCTGCCGTTCCGGCTACGGCCGCGCTGTCAGCCACAGGCTGCGAGGCAGGAGACACCGAACGGGCAGGCAGCACGCCGTCCGCCGCCAGCGGGACATTCGTCCGCCCCGAGTAACGCGTGATGATCTGACGCGCGGCACCTGCGGCCTCATCCGCTGCGGCGACAGCGACATCCCCCCATTTCGCGTCAAGGGAGTGGGCCGCGATGTCATGGATCTGTGTGGCGGCGCCCGCTTCCTTGCCCTGTGCATCCAGCACCTGCCAGGTCAGCACGATATGCTGCTGCTTCGTGGTGGAGGTCGTGGTGACCGCGTCATTCAGCACGACCGTGCAGCGCACCGTGTAGTCCGCCCCGGTCGCGGTATGGCGGATATCTTCATGCGCATCAGGGAATGCCGCGACAAAGGCCCGCGCCAGGGCACGGTCCCCATCACCCGGTGCGCCCTGCACGCCCGCAAAATAGACATGGGCGGGACGGTTCTTGAGGCTGTTGGGATCTTTCTGCATCTGCGCGGCCTGTATCCCCGTCAGCAGTTCGGCAACGCCGGGGGCTGCTTCCTGCGCAGAACGGGCAATGGCCTGCCCATCCGCCGCCTGCCACTTTGCCGAAGGGACGGGCGCGCCATCCATATGGCCGCGTTCCTCCCCTTTCGGGGTCATGACGGCATAGGTGGGGACAATCGCGCCATTCCGGGCGTCTGCCGTCATTTTCAACCACCAGTCACCCGTGCGGACCGGCTGGCCCATGGCGGGCACCGACTGCGCCAGCAGGGCATCGACCATGGCATGCTGCCAGCCCTGCGCACCGGCAGAATCCGTGCTCGGTGCCGTCGAGACCGGCACCGCCAGCCGCGCCGCCGGTGCCTCGGCCGTCGTTGTCCCATGACGGAAGGGATGCGGCACATCGACACACCCCCCCAGCATACAGAGGACTGCAATGGCTGATCCCGTAAGCAGCCGCCGGGCAAAAACTTCTGACATCATGTCCCTATCTATATCGTCCGGCAGGCAATAACGGAAATCTGATGTCCGATAACCCCGCCACCGGCCAGCGTACGACGGCGATGACTGAAAAAGCGTGCCTCGTCATGCAGGGTATCGACCCCCAGCGCCCCGGCCTGCCCTACCCCGCACCGCCGGAGCCGCATGACGCAGTATCCCGGCAGGTCGAACATGAAATGTCCCGGCCACGCCGCAGGGGTGAAAAAGGCCGCCGCCGCCCCGTCATGCGCCAGCGCCGCGTCGCGCATGTCCGGCCCGACCTCGTAACTGTCCCGCGCGATGCAGGGACCGACTTCGGCACGGATGTCACCTGCCGCACAGCCCAGCGCGCCCATGGCCGCCACTACCGATTCCACAATGCCGCCACATGCCCCACGCCAGCCCGCATGGGCCGCCCCGACCACGGTGCCCTGCGCGTTGCTGAACAGCACCGGCGCACAGTCCGCCGTGATGACCCCCAGCGCAAGGCCGGGACGATCTGTCACCATGCCGTCGCCCTCCGGTCCCTGGCCGATCTCCCATGGCCCCGTGACCGTAATGGTGCGATCCCCATGCACCTGTGTCAGCCCCAGCAGATGGTCGGGACGCACGCCAACATACCGTGCCACGCGCCGCCGGTTTTCCTGCAGCGCAGCGGGGTCATCCGCCGAACGGGTCGAGCAGTTGAGACTGGCATACGGCCCGGTGGACACGCCGCCCTGCCGGGTAAAGAACCCATGCCGGGTTCCGGCGAAGACCGGGCTACGCAGCACCTGCACGTCCGTAATCGCATCATCCATCATGATCTTCTCCCCCCTGTGCCCCGTCATGCCCGGCGCGGCCCCGCAAAACCCGGCAGATCGCCCGCAAGCCCCGATGACAGGCCCATTACACGAAAAAGCTGGCCCATGTGCCCGGGCGCCGCCAGCCGCATGGCCGCGGCCCTGATGTCACGCGCCTGCGCCGGAGCAGCGCGGGCAAGTCGTTCGGTCCGCGCTGCAAGCCCGAGAGCCGCCAGAAAGCTGCCCTGCGTAACGCTGCCCCATACCCCCACATCTGCAGGGACATGATCGGCAATGGCGCGGAAATCAACATGCGCGGTCAGGTCCGCCGTACCCGGATCACGCAGCGGGTCCGCAGGCTTCCCATCACGCAATGCCTGCAGGCTGTCGCCAGCCGTCGGGGCATCATACCCATAATCAACCAACACCGCCGCCCCGGAGCAGCGCAGCAGGCGTGTGGCGACCGCATGGACAAAATCCAGCGCGGGCTGGCAGGTTTCCAGCACGCCCCCTTCCGGCACCGGGCGCGTGCGGGCCGGATGATGCGCCGGAAACCGGGCCGGAACCTGCACGAATGCACCATCGCGCACGAAGCGTTCCGCCCATCCCTGCCCGCACCTGATGAACTGCCGGATGGGCAGGGCATCAAGAAATTCATTGGCCAGCAGCACCATCGGCCCATCGGGCACGCCATCCAGTCCGTCATGCCAGCAGGCCGGTGCCGCCGTGGCGTCCCGCAGCGCATGCGCCTGCACCGCGCGCAGGCGGGGTGATGTTTCAATCAGGTGGACGCTCATGGCCTGGTGGCAGGCGGGGGCGACACGGCGCAGCAGACGCTGCGCATCCGCCATGAGCGTGCCCCGGCCCGGCCCGGCTTCCACCAGCATGAAGGGGTCGGGACGGCCAAGCTGCTCCCACACCACCGCCACCCACGCGCCCAGCAGTTCACCAAACACCTGCGATATTTCAGGCGACGTAATGAAATCGGCAAACGGGTCGCGCCCCGCGTAATAGGCGGCATTCGCCCGGGCCATGAAATGGTCCAGGCGTTCGCCGTGCACGCTCACCGGGCGGGTCCGCCGTCGCCTGCGGGTTCGTCTGGTTCTTCCGCCATGACGGATGTGCGCGCGGGGCGCAGGCAGGCGTTGAGCATAAGCCCCGCCCCGCCAATCGCCATGGGCACGCACAGCACCTGCCCCATTGTTACGCCAAAGGGCAGGAAGCCGATAAACGCATCCGGTTCCCGGAAACATTCGCACACCGTCCGCGCCACCGCGTACCCGAACAGGAACAGCCCCGCGATGAATCCCGGGTGCTGGCGCACGCGCAGGCTACGCGACACGCACCACAGCAGCGTGAACAGCAGCAGCCCTTCTGCAAACGCCTCATACAGTTCGGATGGATGACGCGGTTCCGGCCCCGCATCGGGAAAGATCATGGCCCATGGCAGCGACGACGGGGCCGGTCGCCCCCACAGTTCCCCATTGATGAAATTGGCGATCCGCCCCAGCCCCAGCCCGATGGGCACGACCATGGTGATGCGATCCGAAAAGGCAAGGAAGCTCAACCCGTTCAGGCGCGTGAACACGATCAGCGCGATGATCACGCCCGCCGCCCCGCCATGGAACGACATGCCGCCACGCCAGACCTGAAGGATCGCCAGCGGATGCGTCAGGTAATATCCCGGCTGATAGAACAGGATGTAGCCCAGCCGTCCCCCCAGCACCACGCCCAGCGTCGCCCATGTCAGGAAATCATCCACCTGCAGCGCGGTGGCGGCCCGCGGCGGCAACGCCACCAGATGGCGCGCGATACGCCACCCCGCCACAAGGGCCACGATATAGGCCATGGCATACCAACGGATGGCGAACGGCCCGAAATGGACCATTACCGGATCGAACTGCGGGAAGATCAGGACAGGCAGCATCAGCCCACTTTCATTGTCATGGTGGTCGTGGCGGCGTGATTACAGGTAGGGATCAGGGGTCGTGAGATAATCATGGACATAACGGCGCACGCCGTCTTCCAGCGTCGTGAAGGGGCGGCTGTAACCCGCCGCACGCAGCCTGCGCATGTCGGCACAGGTAAAGGACTGGTACTGCCCGCGCAGGGCTTCGGGCATGTCAATGAATTCGATCCGGCGCGGCACGTTCGCCGCATCACACACGGCATGGGCCAGATCAGTATAGGTGCGCGCGACCCCGGTGCCACAGTTAAACAGCCCGCACACGGTGCCGTGGTCCAGCAGCCACATCATGACATCGACCACATCCCCCACCCAGATGAAATCACGCGCCTGCGCCCCATCCGCCAGTCCCGGCACGTCGGAGCGGAACAGGCGCAGCGGCCGGCCCGCACGGGCTTCGTCATACTTGACCTTCACCACCGAGATCATGCGTCCCTTGTGGTATTCATTGGGGCCATAGACATTGAAGAACTTCAGCCCTGCCCACGACAGGCCGGACATCGCCCCGCCCGCAACCCGGCGCAGCATCGAGAGGTCAAACGCCTGCTTGGACCAGCCGTACAGATTGAGCGGCTTCAGCCTGTCCAGCAACGCGGGATCGTCACTGAACTGCTCCGGCCGGTCCGCCGCCCCGTATGTCGCAGCAGAAGAGGCGTAGATGAACCGCACCCCTTCATGCGCGCACCACGAGAGCAGCCGTTCGGACAGGTCCACATTGGTACGCCAGACCAGGTCGCCATCGGTTGCCGTCGTCTCGCTGATCGCCCCCAGATGGATCACGGCGGATATGTCCGGGCGGGTATCAAGCCATGCGTCCAGCGCCTCGGGGGCGATGATGCGCGTGGGCGTATGGTGACGCAGGTTACGCCACTTGCCTGCAGTGCCCAGCCAGTCCACCACGACTGTCCCGATCCCGCGCGCGTGCAGCGCCTGCTGCATGCATGACCCGATGAAACCCGCACCCCCGGTAATAACGATCACTGTCCCGCACCCCGCTCCTGTTGCATGGAAGTCGATATTGCGACGTCGCCACGGCCACCACAATCGTGCGGATAGCCCTGAGGCGGCAATGTGTCTATAGTAGGCGCTTTCATCACGCGCGTGGACTGCACAGGACGCGGCGCGGAACGTCATGGAGTATCCACTATGTCCGACAGGCCCCGCATTTTTGATGACCTGGCTGGTGTGGCCGGAGGCGCGTTTTCGGCACTGGCCGGCGTGCGCGAGGAAATAGGCGCTATCGTCCGCGCCCGCGTGGATGAAACACTGGGCAGCCTGAACCTTGTCCGCCGCGATGAATTCGAGGTCGTGCGCGAAGTCGCGACCCGCGCCCGCCTGGCGCAGGGCGAACTGGAAAACCGGATCAGCCGGCTGGAAGAACGCGTATCCGACCTGGAAGCCAGCCTGACCGCGCCCCCGTCCGCCCCCCGTTCGGGCCTGTAAGCACAACGCTTGCAGCGCGTGCCTGCCGGTCATAGGGTAACAGGACGGTCCATGCCCTGATTCCCCGCAACAGGCCACGGACCGGATGCAGAGATACGGAATCCGGGATCATGCCCGGATTTCCTCCACGACGGCTTCGGGGAGTGCCACATGCCAGCTCTGACTGAAACAGCAACCGCACGCAATACGAATCCACTCGATCTGATGGAACGGATCGTGGGCGGATATGACTGGAATTTCGAACGCCGCAGCGATTCGGAAATGGCCGCCGAGGCACCGGGCAAATGGTGCGATTACGGCCTGTTCTTCTGCTGGTCGGAAGAGGTGAACGCCATGCACTTCACCTGCACGTTCGACCTGAAGGTTCCGGCGGAACAGCGCCGCAACCTGTTCGAACTTGTGGCGCTGGCCAATGAACGGTTGTGGATCGGCCATTTCGGCATGGACCTTGACCATGGCACGCCGGTTTTCCGCCATGCCGTCCTGCTGCGCGGGTCCCGGGGCGCATCGGTGGAAAGCCTGGAGGACATGATCGACATCGCGCTGACAGAATGCGAACGTTTTTACCCCGCCTTCCAGTTCGTGCTGTGGGGCGGCAGGAAACCGGCCGAAGCGCTGGAAGCCGCGATGCTTGACTGCGCGGGGATGGCCTGATGTCCGACAGTCTTCCGCCCCTGCTGCTGGTCGGTTGTGGCAAGATGGGGGGGGCCATGCTGGATGGCTGGCTGAAGGAAGGGCTTGCCCCTTCCTTCATCATCGACCGCCACCGGGAATCCGTGCCAGCCCCGCACCACCTCGTGCGCAGCCCTGATGATGTCCCGGCCGATTTCCGGCCGGGCATGATCATACTGGCCACCAAACCGCAGAAAGTGGACAGCGTCCTGCCTGCGGTGGCGCCCTTTGCCGCCCATGCGCCCGTCATATCCGTACTGGCGGGCCGGACGGTCAGAAGCCTGACGGACGCGCTGGCGGCACACCAGCCGCCGGGCAGCCCGGCACCCATCGTCATCCGCACCATGCCCAATACGCCCTGCGCCATCGGGCAGGGCATGACGGTATGCTATGCCCCGCCCGCCGCAACCCCCGCGCAGCGCAGGCTGTGCACGCGCCTGCTGCGCGCGGTGGGGGAAGTCGCCTGGGTCGAGCATGAAGACCAGATCGACATCGTCACCGCCATTTCCGGCAGCGGACCGGCCTATGTCTTCCTGCTGGCCGAACTGATGGAACAGCTGGGCGTGGCTGATGGCCTGCCGCCTGAACTGGCCCGCCAGATCGCGCGCCAGACGGTTGCGGGATCTGGCGCGCTGATGCAGCAGAGCGGCATTGACGCCGCCACCCTGCGCCGCAACGTGACCAGCCCCAACGGCACCACACAAAAGGCGCTGGAGGTGCTGATGGCGGATGATGCATGGCCCGCGACCCTTGCCGCAGCCCTGAAGGCGGGGGCAGAACGGGCACGCGAACTGTCGGGCCCGCAACCCGTTTCATGACCACGTGGTGCTGCGTGGCCTCCACCAATACCCTTAACCCGGAAGATTATGCCCTCCATGGATAACGACCTGTTTGACGCCACCCTTCTCCGCTCAGCGTTGGAACGTGCCGCCTCGCACGGATGGCGACGCATGACGGTCGTTGATGCCGCGCGGGACGCCGGGCTGAGCCTGGAAACCGCCCGCAGGCGCGCGCCATGCAAGGCGATGATCCTGCTGACGCTGGGCCGGCTGGCGGATGAAGCGGCACTGGTGGAGGACGAATCCGAAGGCAGCGTGCGCGAAAAGCTGTTCGACATGCTCATGCGCCGGCTGGATGTGTTCCAGCAGTACCGCGAAGGCGTGCGCAGCGTGCTGCGCGCGGTGCCCATGGACCCGCCGCTGGCCATCCTGCTGGGGGGGGCGACGCTTGAAAGCATGAAATGGATCGCCAACGCGGCGGGACTGGAAACGAACGGTCTGGTCGGCGGCCTGCGCCTGCAGGCCCTGCTGGGCGTATGGACCATGACCCTGCGCGCATGGGACAAGGATGACAGTCAGGACATGGGCACCACCATGGCAGCACTTGATCAGGCGCTGGACCGTGCCGCGCGCGTGATCGGCCTGGCGCCGGCAGCCCCGCAGACGCCCGCGCCCGGCGGTGGCTATGACGCGGGGACCGACCCGTTGGTGGACCTGCCGCTGGAACCATCTTTCTGAATGAACGGGTTCGGGCTGTCCCCCCTTTACGGGACAGCCCTTTAGACATTAGAAGATCACCCTGACGCACGATTCGTGCGGTTGTCGGCTTATTGGGGCGTAGCCAAGTGGTAAGGCAGCGGATTTTGATTCCGCCATGCGGAGGTTCGAACCCTCCCGCCCCAGCCAGTCATTCCTGAAAATCGTATCATATCGCGACCTGCCGTGTGTCAGCGGGCCAGATCGGCCAGTCAGGAAAGGCATATCCCGCAGATCCGGACGATGTTTCTGGCAAGGCTTTTTAAACAAAGCGTCAGGGAACGCCGCCTTTTTGCAAAGAAGGCGGCATCCAGAACCGTTTATCCGTTTCTGATCTCGACGTTATTTCAAAATATCAGTTCTGGACCTGCTCCATCCGGCCCGTACCGGTAGAGTGGATCGAAAGGACGGGCGGCCAGAAGGCATGGGCGATTTCATTCTGGATCTGCCGCAGTTCGCGCTGGATCCAGTCCATGTATTCATGCAGGCCCCGCATGATGATGTCTTCCACTGTCTGTTCCGCCAGTGTTACGCGCAGTTCCTCCACCCGTTCAATGATCGGGGCGCAGTGGCGCAGGCGGTATTCCCCCGCCAGTGATCCCAGCACGCTGTAGACACTGCGCAGGCTGGTGGACAGCGACCGGGGGAAACCGTCATTTTTCAGCAGGAACCCCACGATATTGGCAGGCGTCATCCCTTCGGGCAGGACGCGGCGGAACGCATGATATGCCGCAGCCGAGCGCAGTACGGATGTCCACTGGCTCATGTCGATATCCGACCCGATTCCGACCTCGCTGGGCAGCAGGGTATGGTATTTTATGTCGATCAGCCGCGTGATCTGATCCGCGCGTTCAAGGTTCTTGCCAAGGATATAGAACAGCCACGCCTGATCGCGGTACAGCGTGCCCTCCGTTATGCCAAAATGCGTCTGGCAATCCTGTTTCAGCCGCGTGCACAGGCTGGACAGATAGCCCGCGCCGACGTCATTGGGTCCCAGTTCCATGACCCAGCGCGTAAAGACGTTCAGGTGCATCCACATCTCGGTCGAGATCAGGGGACGCAGCACCCGCGCATTTTCCCGCGCATAACGGGCCATGGACACGATGGAATCCGGATTGTTGGCGTCGATGATGTAAAAAGCCACCACGCTGCGTTCGGTCGCGGTCTCATGATGCTGGAAGAACAGGCCTTCATCCGCGTTGATCCGTATGACGCTGTCCCATCCCGCATCCATGTTGGTGGCGGAAACCGATGTGCTGGTCACCTCGATCAGGCGGGCAAGATTCTCGATACGCTCCATATAGCGCGCCAGCCACATCGTGCTTTCGGCATAGCGCGAAAGCAGGTTGCGCAGCCCCGGCACGACCGGGGCGGGAAAGACCGAAGCCTGTGTCATGATGCCAGCACCCATGTATCCTTTGACCCACCACCCTGCGAGGAATTGACCACCAGCGAACCCTTGCGCAGCGCCACGCGTGACAGGCCACCCGGCAGCACCCACGTATCGCGCCCTGTCACGGCAAAGGGACGCAGGTCCACATGTCGCGCCTCGACCCCCGCGGGGCATAATGTGGGCGAAACCGACAGGCTTATGACCGGCTGGCTTATGTAATTGGCCGGGTTGGCGCGCAGCAGGGCGCGGAATTCATCCAGTTCGGCCTGCGTGGCGTGGGGCCCGATCAGCAGTCCGTACCCACCGGATTCGCCCACCGGCTTGACCACCAGCCGTTCGATGTTGGCCAGGGTGTACTCCAGCCCCTCGCGCTCGGCACAGATATGGGTTTCCACATTGGTCAGGATCGGCTCCTCATCCAGATAATAGCGGATGATGCGCGGCATGTAGGCGTAAACGGCCTTGTCATCCGCAACGCCGGTGCCAATGGCATTGGCCAGCGTCACATTCCCCTGACGATAGGCATCCACCAGTCCCGGCACGCCCAGCATGCTGTCGGGATTGAACACCAGCGGGTCAAGGAAATCGTCATTCAGCCGGCGGTAGATGGAATGGACCGGGCGGGGACCGGCCACGGTGCGCATGTAGACGCGCCCGTCCTCCACCATCAGGTCACGTCCCTCGACCAGCGGGATACCCATTTCACGCGCCAGGAACACATGTTCGAAATACGCGGCGTTATAGATACCCGGCGAAAGCAGGACCACCTGCGGGTTATCCACGCCCGCGGGTGCGACCTCCGCCAGCGCGCGGTGCAGGCGCGGGCCGTATTCATCGACCGGACGGATGTTCAGCCCCCGTGCCAGATCGGGCATGAGGCGCAGCATCATCTGCCGGTCCTCCAGCACGTACGACACGCCTGACGGCGTGCGGGCATTGTCTTCCAGCACCAGGAAACGGCCATCGCGGTCACGCACCAGGTCGGTGCCGTTGATATGCACGTACACCCCGCCGGGCACGTCCAGCCCGACCATGGCCTGACAGTAATTGGCATTGCCCAGCACCAGATCCCGCGGCACCACGCCGTCATTGAGGATATGCCGGTCGTGGTAGATGTCATGCAGGAACAGGTTGATGGCGCGCACGCGCTGCTGCACGCCGCGTTCGACATGATCCCATTCCGCCGCAGTCAGCACGCGGGGAATGACATCGAACGGCAGGACACGGTCGATCGCCTCGCGGTCGGAATAGACGGTAAAGGTAATGCCAAGGCGGTAGAACTGCGCCTCCACCGCGGCGGCCCTGCGCCGCAGTTCCGCCAGGTCGAAACGGGCCAGTCGGTCGCGCACCCGCTGCAGGTCCGGGGGCGGGCTGTCGCCGCGATTGAGCAGTTCACAGAAATAATCCGGAATGTCGTACGTCGCGAACAGCCCGGCGGCCTGTACTGCCGTTTTCATATCATTCATGCCCTACCCCCGCTGGCGTGGAGGTGGATCAGGCGCGAAGGAATCATGTCCGCCCACCTGCAATTTCGTTTCGATCCGTTTCTAGCGGAGCAAGAAAATCGTCTCTTGCCAAGAACGAATCTGCATTCCCCTTCCATTCGCACCCAAATGACTGAAAAATACGATATTGCCGCCACCACCAATCCTGATACCGTAAACAGGCATACAGACACCACGTCCGAACCGCACCATCGCCGGATCACGATGGCAGGCATGCGGGACAGTTTTCCGGGGCTTTAGATTACATGAACGCGCATGCCATGCTGGTCCACCACACACGGTACCGATACGACCGGCCCGTTCACCTCGGCCCGCAGACCGTCCGGCTGCGGCCGGTGGCGGCATGCAGGAATATCCTCTCCCACAGCATGGACATCGCCCCGCAGCCCTGCACGCGCACATGGGGGCTGGATGCGTTTGGCAATCATGCCGCACGCATCACGTTTCCCGAACGTGTCACGCATTTCGACATTACCGTCCGACTTGCCACCGACCAGACGCCCGTCAACCCGTTCCGCTTCACCATGGCCAAGTCGGCATGCCGCTGGCCTGCGGACGGGGCATGCAATGACCCTGCCCTTGGCCCTTACATGCAGGCAGCAGACGAAGCCGGCGCCCCAACCCCGCTACTTGATGCATTCGTGCAGGAATGGCGCGCCCTGCTGCCCTGCCCGACGCTGGACCTGCTGGTGAACCTGACACGGACCATCGCCACGCGCATCACCTACCGCATCCGGACCGAAGCTGGCGTCTGGTCGCCAGAGGATACCCTGCGCAATGCCGCCGGATCATGCCGGGACAGCGCATGGCTGCTGATTGCCGTGCTGCGCCGTCTGGGCTTTGCCGCCCGGTTTGTATCGGGCTACCTGTTCCAGCCGGACCTGAACGCACCGGACCGGCTGGGGTGCGACCTGCATGCCTGGACGCAGGTGCATGTACCCGGCGCAGGATGGATCGGGCTGGATACGACATCGGGGCTACTGGCGACACAGGGACATATCCCGCTTGCCGTCGCCCCCACGCCACAGCAGGCGGCCCCCGTCAGTGGCCTGCTGGACCAGTGCGTCGCCACCTTTGAAGCCATAATGGAAACCGTGCCCATGCCCCCGATCGCGGACATGGCGTCCCAGCCGCACCGGGCGATACACCCCTTATGAAACTGTTTTTCTGCCAGTCATGCCAGCAGGTCCTGTTTTTTGAAAATACGGCCTGCGAACGCTGTGGCCATACGCTGGGTTATGTGCCCGAACGCACCGTGCTGTCCGCGCTGGACGCCATGGGGGACGGGCTATGGCAGCCGCTGGCGACACCGGATGCGCCACCGCGCGCGCTATGTGCCAACAATGCCTACAGCGCATGCAACTGGCTGGTCGAGCCGGGACAGCCATACTGCCTTGCGTGCAGTTTCAACCGCACCATTCCCAACCTGTCGGTACCGGGCAATATCGCGCGGTGGCAGAAGCTCGAGATCGCCAAGCACCGGCTGTTCTACAGCCTGCTGCGGCTCGGGCTGCCACTGCGCAACCGGCGACAGGACCCTGAGGGCGGCCTGGCGTTCGACTTCCTCGACAGCCTGCCCGACGGCCCCCCCGCCATGACCGGGCACACGAATGGCGTCATCACCATTGCCCTGAACGAGACGGACGATGCACGACGCGAACAGATGCGGCTGGAGATGGGGGAATACTACCGCACCCTGCTGGGCCATTTCCGCCATGAAATCGGACATTATTACTGGAATGTCCTGATCCGGGACGCAGGCCCTGACCGCCTGGCCGCCTGCCGGGACGTGTTTGGCGATGACCGGCGCGATTATGCCGACAGCCTGAAGGCACATTACGCCACCCCCACCACCGATACGTGGCGCGGGCAGTATGTCAGCCATTACGCCACGTCCCACCCGTGGGAGGACTTCGCCGAGACATGGGCGCATTACCTGCACATCATCTCGACGCTCGAGACCGCATGGGCCTACGGCATGTCCATTGACGCGTCAGGCGCCCACGCCCCCCCGCTGCGCGCCAGCATACAACGCGATCCCTATACCGAGATGTCCTTTGCCGAAATCACGGATGGCTGGCTGCCCCTGACCTATGCCGCCAACAGCCTCAACCGTTCCATGGGGCTGCCGGATTTCTACCCCTTCGTGCTGGCGCCAGAGATCCTGCGCAAGCTGTCCTTCATCCACGAACTGATCCGCGACAGCCGCGTGGATAATATAACGGCATGATATAAAATAAATTTTCCCGGTATCGCCCTGTTTCACACAGGCAGAGCTTCCTGAACAGAGTCCCACCAGCGACATCCTGCATTTTCGGACCGCGCTGCGGGTCGATACGTCAGACCGTTTCTTCCTCCCCCGTGAGGGGGGCAATGGAAATGGCGCTGTCGTTCATGTCGCGGCAGCATGCCCGCAGGGTGGAAATGAAATTGGCCAGCAGCGGCACATGCTGCCCCGCCCGCATGGCAATGGCCAGTTCCGCACGCGGCGCCTTCGCACCCAGCGAATGATAGGTCACGCCCCCCGAATGGATCTGGTGCAGCGACCGGGGCACGACCGATACCCCAAGCCCCGCGGCCACCAGCGGCACGGTGGACGCGATCTGCGGGGCCTGCTGGCCCATACGTGGCGTGAAACCGGCATTGTGGCAGGCAGACAGGATCGCGTCATGAAACCCCGGCCCCAGTTCTCGCGGGAAGATGATGAAGGGTTCATCCACCAGCATTTCCAGCTCAAGGTGGCGGTGAATGGCAAGCGGGTGCCCCTTGGGCAGGGCCACGACCGTTTCCTCCTCCAGCAGGGGGGACACCAGCAGGCCGGCCCCGTCGGGCACCGGAGGGCGGACAATGGCGATGTCTATGGCTCGGTCATGCAGGCTTTTGCGCAGGGCGGGGGTATTGCTTTCCTCCAGATAGATCGTGACATCGGGCCACAATTCCCGAAAACGCCGTACCGTCAGCGGAATCATCGGCAGTAGCGAGACCGCACCCGCCAGCCCCACGCGGATATGCCCCTTCTCACCCCGCGCCAGCCCCTGTGCCGTAGCCAGGAACTGCTGCTGCATGCCCAGCAGGGCGCGCGCCTGATCCAGCAGGACCAGACCGATATCCGTCAGCCTGACCCCACGCGTCAGGCGCTGGAACAAAAGAACACCCAGTTCATTTTCAAGCTGCTTGATCTGCTGGCTCAAAGGTGGCTGTTCTATGCCTAGCTGCTCTGCAGCACGGGTAAAGCTCCCGTTCTCGGCAACGGCTACAAAATATCGTAAATGCCTTAAATCCATGTTCCATATAAATTATATATGGGAATGTCTTTCAATATATATTTGACGAAATAACATGGCTTGCGCCACGTTTCGCGCCAATCGTGCTGAGGATGAGTATCCCATAATGAAAATTGGCCTGTTCATTCCGTGTTATATCGACGCGTTCTACCCTGAGGCAGGGATTGCCACGCTGGAACTGCTGGAAAAACTGGGACAGGATGTCGAATATCCGCTGGACCAGACCTGCTGTGGCCAGCCCATGGGCAATTCCGGCTGCAATTCGGACGCCGCCGCCGCGGAAGCCCTGTTTGTTCGCAACTTCGCCAAATACGACAAGATCGTCATGCCATCGGGCAGCTGCACGCATCATGTCCGCGACAATTTCGATGCGATTCCACAGACCGACGAAGTCCGCCATGTACGTGAAAACACCTATGAACTGGTGGAATTCCTGCATGACATCCTGAAGGTCGATGCCTTCCCATGGGCGGAATTCAACCACACCGTGGGCCTGCACAACAGCTGCGGCACACTGCGCGCCCTGCGCACGGCCAGCATGTCCGAACTGGGGGAAAAGCCGTTTTCCAAGCCGATGGACCTGCTGTCGAAAGTGAAGGGCATCCGTTTTGTCACCCCCAAGCGGCCCGATGAATGCTGCGGGTTCGGTGGCACCTTTTCCGTCACGGAAGAAGCCGTGTCAGCCAAAATGGGCGTGGACAAGGTGCGTGACCATTATCAGGCGGGCGCGGATTACATCGTCTCGGCCGACTCTTCATGCGTAATGCACCAGCAGGGCTGTGCCGAACGCGCGGGCGTCCCCATCCGCTTCATTCATATCGCGCAGATCCTTAACGGAGCAGCAGAATGAGCAACAAGCCCGTCAACCACGCCCGCGCAGCCGAGCATTTCCTTGAGGATGCGCCCCACCTGCAGTTCCATGACGAACGCCTGTGGGACATGCGCCAGAAGCGTGACGGCCAGATGCATATGCTGCCAGAATGGCAGGATCTGCGTGAAGAGGCGTCCCGCATCAAGGAACATACGCTGTCCCGCCTGCCCGAATATCTGGAGCAGTTCGAGGAAAACGCGAAAAAGAATGGCATTCACGTCCACTGGGCGCGCGATGGGGCGGAACATAACCGCATCGTGGGCGAGATCCTGAAGGCCCATAACGCGCGCAACCTGATCAAGAGCAAGTCCATGGTCACCGAAGAATGTGACATGCGGCCCTATCTTGAAAAACAGGGCGTTACCGTAACCGAGACGGACCTGGGCGAACGCATCCAGCAGCTTGATGACCAACTGCCCAGTCACATCGTGGTGCCGGCAGTGCACAAGCTGACATCAGACGTGGCCAAGATCTTCGCCAAGGATTACCACACCGACCCCAACATCCGTGACCCGCACCTGCTGGCCGAAGCACAGCGCCAGGCGGCCCGCCCCGTGATCCTGCATGCGGATGCGGGCATGACGGGCGGCAATTTCGTGGTGGCGGAAACCGGCACGTTCGTGGTCTGCACCAATGAAGGCAATGCGGACCTGAGCGCGACCGTGCCCAACCTGCACATCGCAACCATCGGGATCGAACGCCTTGTCCCGCGCATGGCCGACCTTGGCGTTTTCATCCGCCTGCTGTCACGCAGCGCACTGGGATCGCCGATCACACAGTACACCACCCATTTCCGTGGCCCGCAGAAGGGGGGCGAAATGCATGTGGTGCTGGTCGATAACGGCCGGTCCGCGCGTCTGGGCATGGAAGATTTCTGGACGTCGCTCAAATGCATCCGCTGTGGCGCCTGCATGAACACCTGCCCGGTGTACCGCCGTTCAGGCGGGCTGTCCTATGGCGCGGTGTATTCCGGCCCGATCGGTGCGATCATCGACCCGACCTTCAACGAGCGCAAATACAGCACGCTTCCCTATGCCTCGACGCTGAACGGAAGCTGCACCAATGTCTGTCCGGTCAAGATCAACATCCACGAACAGCTGTACAAATGGCGCCGCGTACTGGTGCAGCACCATGAAATGCCCTTCGTCAAGCGTGAGATCATGCACATGGCGGGCAAGCTTATGGGTCAGCCCAAGATGTACCGCGCCGCCATCAAGATGACCGAGGTCTCGCTGGGCTCCATGCCGCGCTTCGTGCTGTATAACTGGCTGAACCCGTGGGGCAAGCACCGCGAAAACCCGCATCCGGTCAAGCAGACATTCAATGACTGGTATCGCAAGAACCGCGAGAAGGCCAAGCCTGCCGCCGCATCGGAGACCAAGAAATGAGCGCCGCACGCGACGAGATCCTGCAGGCCCTGCGCAATAACCGTCCCACGCCGGAAAACCATCCGCTGCCGCCGGTCAGGACACTGGGTGATCTGGATGCCAGCCGGGAACGCTTCATCGCCAGCCTGAAGATACTGGGCGGCGATGTGCTGGAGCCGGTTGAAGGCGAAACACTGGATCAGGCCATCATGCGCCGTCACCCGGATGCGAAGGTGATCTGTTCCAATGTGCCGGAAGCGAAGGGCACGCTGCCGGTGGAAAAGGTCAAGACCCCGCAGGACGCGGCGACCATTGACGTGACCGTGGTGCGTGCACCCTTCGGCATTGCGGAAATGGGGTCAATCTTCCTGAGCGAGTCGCAGCTGCCGATCAATTCCTTCGCCCACTTGGGGCAGCACATCGTGGTGGTGCTGTCGCCCGACTCGATTACGGCGAACATGCACACCGCCTATCAGGAACGGCCGGAATTCAAATCCGCCAATTATGGCGTGCTAATGAGCGGCCCGTCCGCCACGGCGGATATTCAGGGCGTGCTGATCCGGGGCGCACAGGGTGTGCGATCCCTTTCGGTCTGGTTTGCCTGAATGTGACAGGCAGCCCTTCGCGCCATTTTCCCGAAATGGCGCGAAGCTGCCGGGTATCAGACAGCTTTCTTCAGGTTGGGACTGGCCTTGAAGCGGACCGTCTTGCCCGCCTTGACCTTCACCGGTTCGCCGGTGCGGGGATTGAGCGCCTTGCGGGCCTTGGTTTTCTTGACCGTAAACGTGCCGAAAGACGGCAGGGTAAAGCCACCCTCACGCTTCAGTTCCTTGACAATCGCCGCGATCAGGTCGGAAGCAGCCTGATTGGCCGCGACACCCGTGCAATCAATCGAATCCTGAATAACTGCTGCAATAAAGGCTTTACTCATCGTAACGGCCTGCTCCTTTCGGGCTAAAAATGAATGTCGTAAGTATCCTGTTCGCGTAACCAGACGGGGTATTGCCGCCCATCCGGGCCGAACGGTCGCGGCTTTTAACCCGATGAATGGGGTTACACCAGCAATTTTTTGTTATCACATAAAAATTCCTGCTGTTGTGGTCAGCAAGAACCGAAGCCTTTGCGAAAACGGTAGTTATATTGGCCCATCTGTGCGATAACAGATTGTTTATATCGAAATCGTATCATTCTGGCTAAAAAAAACTGGTCCTGAAAAAATATTTCCCGCGCCAGACACCCCATCCACATGACAGCAGTATCTGGCGCGGGTTATGGGCCGCCAGCCTCAGCTTTTGAAATTCTGCGCCTTCAGGTCCGTCACGCCGACAAAAGTAATCCGGGTCGCGTCATCCAGGCTTACGGTCGTATTTCCGCCGGCAATGGTGGCGTTGTCCAGCATGGACTGGATGGCACCCGCACTCGCATCATAACCGGACAGCTTGACGGCATTGCCTGCCGACCTGCCAAAGTCCTGAATGATGTCGTTGCCACCATCCTGCCCCTTGATGAAATCGAATTCTGTCGTGCCGTTCCCTGCCTGCAGCAGGTCATTGCCCAGACCGGCCTGCAGGGTGTCAGCACCCTGCCCGCCGATCAGGGTGTCGTTTCCGTTACCCGCCACGGCGTAGAGCGCATTCGTTGACAGCCCGCCATCAAGCGTTTCATTCCCGCCGCTGGCGTAATAGGTGATGTTCCCGGCTGTATTCGCGCTCAGGTCCAGTCCGGCAGTGCCGAAAATGGTGGCGTTGCTTCCGGTTACGGTGTCGGAAATGCCCTTACTGCCATCAATGAATGTCAGTGTGCCCGGCACGCTGACCGAAATCGAACTGGCATCGACATTATCAAGCAGGGTGGAATAGCTGGCCGAAATCGTATCGCTGTCGCCCCCGCTTACGGTCAGGCTGTCATCGCCGTGGATGGTACTGTCGCTGGTGGAATTGATAACAAGGTCATTGCTGCCGTAAATGGTGTCGGACACGCCCCCATCAATGGTTGCGGTATCCTGCGCAGGGGCAGGTTCTTCAAAATAATCATCGGTTGCATAGGTAACGATGCCCGAATTGCTGACATCCTGCACTACGACACCATCAAATACCTGCAACTGTGCATTGCCACCGTCAAACGCCGTCGTCCCACCGGGGGCGTTCCAGTCTCCGGTCACGGTGGGCGTGCCGTCAAAGGCATAGACCGTGTCGGTCCCGCCCATGACATGCATGACATCCTGCCCGCCGCCACTGACGAACTCGGTATTGCCGCCAGCCGCGTAATAATTTACGTCGCCCGATCCGGCGATGAAATCCACCTCGCCCATGTCGCCGTCCACGGCGGTCACAGCCTGGCTGCCACTGTCCAGGACGACGGTGCCATCCAGCGGCGCGGGCGTTGTACTGCCAATCACAACCTTGCTGGCGGTCGTGTCATAATACCCGTCGGACGTGATCTCCTGTGCCGTCCCGCCAATCTGCTGCGCGATCGACCGGTCGATCCCGGCCACGCCCAGCATGCGCAGGGACTGCGCCGGAACGTTGGTGATGTCCCCGCCATAGGCCTGCGTCAATGCGGTGATGTCGGCACCGGGAATGCCGCCGATCAGCGATTGCAGGGCCGCCGCCTCACCCGCCTGCTGCAGTCCCGCTATGACGCTGCTGTCCGGATTGATCCCCAGCGTCTGGCCCGTGGCCCCGGTTACGGTCACACCCATGCATTCCGTTCCTTTTCACGCATTGCGGGAACATGCATGTCTCCCGACGTCGCTACAGATGACCCGCCACCCGCGCCGCCATGATCGTCACGACCGGGAAGGGGATGCTTTCACGACGCTAATTGACAGCAATGGGTTAAGAAATTCGGAATCAGGGTCAAATCGGTTCAGTTTGACGGAACCTGTTTTTCCAGTTCCTCCAGCCATATGCGGGCATTGCCATCAGACGGCGCACGCCAGTCCCCGCGCGGTGACAGTGCGCCCCCGGCAACAACCTTCGGCCCGTTGGGCATGGCCGAACGCTTGAACTGGCTGAAACCAAAGAATCGGTTAAGAAAAACACCCAGCCAGTGACGGATTTCGGGCAGATCATAGCTCCGCTGGCTACCAGCGGGGAAACCCGGCGGCCACGCCCCGACTGCGGCATCACCCCATGCATGCAGTGCCATGAATGCGATTCTGGACGGGCGGAAGCCATACCGCAGCACATGGAACAGGGTAAAATCCTGCAATGCATACGGGCCGATCAGCGATTCCGTGCTCTGCACCGCCTGTCCCGCCGTGGCGGGCACCAGTTCGGGCGAGATTTCGGTGGACAGGATGGCATCCAGCACCGCGCAGGTCCGTGCCTGTTCCTGCCCGCTGGCCATGACCCAGCGGATCAGGTGCTGGATCAGTGTTTTCGGCAGGCCGGAATTGACATTGTAATGCGCCATCTGGTCGCCCACGCCGTAAGTGCACCAGCCCAGCGCCAGTTCCGACAGGTCGCCGGTGCCAATGACGATCCCGCCCGACTGGTTGGCCAGCCGGAACAGGAAATCGGTCCGCAGCCCCGCCTGCACATTTTCGAACGTGACGTCGTACACGTCCTCCCCCGCGGCAAAGGGATGTCCCATCTGTTCCAGCATGAGCCGTGCCGCCGGGCGGATGTCGATTTCACGCGCCTGTATACCCAGTGCCGCCATCAGTTCATGCGCATTGCCACGCGTGTCGCTGCTGGTGCCAAAGCCGGGCATGGTATAGCCCAGCACCGCCTGCCGCCCCAGCCCGCTTTCATCCGCCGCCCGGGCCGCGACCAGCAGCGCATGGGTGGAATCAAGACCACCCGAAACACCAATGACCAGCGTTTTCACCCGTGACGCCAGCAGCCGCCGCTTCAGGGCCGTGACCTGTATGGTAAAGGCTTCGTAACAGTCCTGATCCAGCACCGCAGGGTCACTGGGCACGAAGGGAAAGCGGGGAATGGCGCGCTGCAGGCCGATATTTTCCATGGGCGGGGCCATGGTCAGATCGATCCAGCGCCAGTCCCGCACACCTTCATGCGCCCGGTTGTCGGCAAAGGTGCCCATGCGCAGGCGTTCCTGCCGCAGCAGATCAAGGTCCACATCCGCCGTCAGCGTGACAAGGCCGGATGGAAAACGCGCACTTTGCGCAAGAAGCGTGCCATTTTCAAAAATGGAAGCCTGCCCGTCCCACGCCACGTCGGTGGTTGATTCCCCCTCCCCCGCCGCAGCATACAGATAGGCACAGATACAGCGCGCGGAATGGGACTGGCACAGCAGCGTGCGCGTACGCGCCTTGCCCACCGTGATGTTGGATGCCGACAGGTTGGCAATGACCGTGGCCCCGGCAAGGGCGGCCTGAATGCCCGGCGGCTGGGGCACCCACATGTCTTCACAGATTTCGGCGGCCACCACCAGCCCCGGCACATCGCGGGCACGGAACAGCAGGTCGGTGCCAAACGGCACGTCATGACCACCCAGCGTGACATGGCCGCCCCGCAGCCCCGCACCGGCAGTAAACTGCCGTGCCTCGTAAAACTCGCGGTAATTGGGCAGGTAGGACTTGGGAATGACGCCAGCAATACGCCCGTCATGCAGGGCAATGGCGCAGTTGTACAGCGCATCCCCCCACACGACCGGTGCCCCCACCAGCACCAGCGGCCGCAAGCCCGCCGTCTGCGCTGCAAGCCACGTTATGGCATCGCCCACGCGGTCAAGCAGCACGTCCTGCTGGCGCAGGTCCTCGATGGCATAACCCGACAGGCCCAGTTCAGGAAAAACCGCAACCACGGCCCCTGCATCATGACAGGCACGGATTGCTTCACTGGTGCGGCGCGCGTTTTCCATCGGGTCTGCCAGAACCACCGGCAACGTACATGCCGCCACGCGCGCAAACCCGTGCGTGTACATAGCGTAAAATCCGGCCGTGCTGTCGCGTGCTGTCATATCCTGCCTTCCCGCCCCGAAAACCAAAATCATGCCGCCCGATGAACCGGGTGCCGTCTGGCGCATTGTTATAGAGCGGATGGCATGCCCGCGTCTGTCACAACAACGATCGGAAGGAACCGGATCATGGACCTGTTACGCTGGACCATCACATTCCTTGTCCTGGCCCTGATCGCCGCGGTCTTTGGCTTCGGCGGCATCTCGGACACCTTTGCCTATTTTGGCAAGGTACTCTTTTTTGTCTTCATCGTCCTGTTTATCCTTGGATTGTTTTTCGGCCGCGGCCGCGGAACTTCGCCTTGATCCGCAATCCCCGGCGTACAAGCGGAATCAGCGCAAGGGCATAGATCCCGTCCATCATGGCCATGGACAATGGCACGCCGGGCACAAGATAGGTCGCCGCGTCGCACGGCTTGGCCGGACGGCGCGGCATGGAGGCCAGGCGCTCGGCAAAACTGCCGCCGTGGAATGTGGGTGCACGGCATTCAGGCAGCGGGCTGGCCCACCAGCCCTGTTCCACCCCCACATGCACAACCGACAGCCCGAAGGCGCACAGCAGCACCGGCATGCACAGCCACAGCACACCACGGGCCATGTCGCGCGGCAATATGGTGGCGAATGCCCCCAGCACGATCAGGATACGGTAGGGCCAGCGTTCCCACAGGCACAGCCCGCAGGGGACGTGGCCGAGTGTGTACTGGCTCCACCACGCGACACCAAGTGCGGCAAACCCTGCCAGCACCATCAATAAAGCAGTTGAACGCATGGCTGGCTACGATCGGTCCACGACGGGCGCTGCCTGCAACGCGCGCATGAAATCAGCGGCCCAGCTTACGGCTGTCGTGCTGCTGACCTCGCGCTCCAGCGCCTGCCAGCGCGTGCGGCGTTCCGCAAGGCCCATCGTCAGCGCCTCATGCAGGGCATCGGCGATCTCATCGGGATCATACGGATTGACCAGGATGCCTTCGTCCATTTCCGGCGCGGCACCCGCGAAATGCGACAGGATCAGCACGCCCGGATTGGCCGGGTCCTGCGCCGCCACGTATTCCTTGGCAACAAGATTCATGCCATCGCGCAGGGGCGTGATCAGGGCGGCTTCCGCCCGGCGGTAGAACCCGGCCAGAACCTCACGCGGAAGCGGGCGGGTGATGTAGCGGATGGGCGTCCAATCGAATTCGGAATACGCACCGTTGATCCGCCCGGTCAGTTCGTCAAGCTGGCGGCGCAGCTGGCGGTATTCCTCCACACTGCCCCGGGAAATGGGAGCGACCTGCAGAAACGTCACCTTGCCACGATGTTCGGGATAGCGGGCCAGCAGCGCCTCATAACCACGAAAGCGTTCGGGCAGGCCCTTGGAATAGTCCAGCCGGTCCACGCCCAGCACCAGCTTGGCACCGCGCAGGCTGCCTTCCAGGCGCTCGACCTCCGGTCCCTGCATGCTTTTTTCCGCCTGCGCGCGGAACTCATCGGGATCAATGCCAATGGGAAATGCCTCCCCACGCGGCGGCAGGCCGTTGACTTCCAGCGAGTGATTCAGGTTCTCGGCATCCTCGGGGGTCTGCACGCCCACCAGGTCATAGCTCTGCATATCCTCAAGCAGCAGCTCCGCGCCTGGCAGGGAGCGCACGAGGCTCCATGGCGGAAAGGGAATATGCAGGAAGAACCCGATCCGGCATTTCACCCCCAGATCCCGCAGCGCCTGCCCCAGCGGGAACAGGTGGTAATCATGCACCCATATCACGTCATCGGGCCGCAGCAGCGGCAGCAGGGTGCGCGCGAACATGGCGTTGACCGCAAGGTAGGTTTCCCAGTCCGTGCGGGAATAGTTCATCAGCCCCACGCGGTAGTGAAACAGCGGCCACAGGATGCCGTTGGAGAAATTCTGGTAAAACCCCTCATACTGCAGCGGGGTCAGGTCAATGGTGGCGTAGGTGACGTTATCAACCCGGTCCAGCCGGGGCACCGGATCACCGCCATGCAGCTGCACCTGCTTGCCTGACCAGCCGAACCACAGCGATTCCCCTTCGCGCAGCGCATCTTTCAGCCCGACGGCCAGACCGCCTGCGGGCTGGCTGCGTTCACGCGGGGACGGGACGCGGTTGGATACAATAATCAGTCGCCCCATGTGTCCCCGCCCCCCTGTGCCAGTTGCGCAAGCCAGCCACGGAAGGCCGCGGGATCAGGGAAATCAGCCGGGATACGGAAACCGACCCCGCCCAGATGCACCGCCATGCGGATGCCGTCTTCATCCGTCACATCATCGCCCACGAAAATCGGGGCCCGCCCGGCAAATGGCGCGCTTTTCATCAGCACTTCCACCGCATGACCCTTGTCTATGCCCGCGGGGCGGATTTCCCACGCCATCTTGGCCGCCTGCACGTGAAAGGCGCCATTGGTCGCAGCGACCCAGTCATCCGCGATTTTGCCCAGTTCCGGACCCGCATCTGGCGCGCCCCGGTAATGCAGCACCAGCCCCGCCTTCTTGCGTTCGATCCGCACGCCGGGATGGGCATGGGCCAGCCTGTCAGCCTGTTCGATCCATGCGGCAGGCACCGGCGGCAAAGGCGCACGTTCAATGGCCTGCCCCGGCGCATGACGGATGGCGATGCCATGTTCACCCGCCACGGCATAGGGCACGTCACCCAGAAAATGGTCGATCTGGTCAATGGGCCGTCCCGAAATCACGGCCAGTGCATTGCCGCACCTGTCACGCAGGCGCCTGAGCGTATCGAGCAGGCCGGGCGCCACCACCACGGATTCAGGCGTGGGGGCGATATCAACCAGCGTACCATCAAAATCCAGCAGGAATGCCGCGCGTGCAGGCGGAGGCAGCCGATCGAGCGAAGGAAAGGAAGGTATCTTGCTCATGATGGGTCTAGCCTCCGGCAAAGCTGGGGAATACGCAAGCCCGGAACCATACCGGACAGGCGGACAGCATTGATACGATACAAATTAAACTATTATCTAATGCAGCATTAGCGGGGCTGCCCCCTCATCCCCCGGATCAGGGGCAGGCGGCGTGGGCAGCGGCGGCGAGGCCGGGGGCGCCACGGTCGGGGCCTGCGTGGGCGACATCGGCTGCGGCGCATCCGGCACGGCCGTGCCCGGCGCGGGCGACGGGGCCGTGCCGCCAGCCGCCGGGACCGGGCTGCCATCAGCCCCCACGCCGGGGGCCGCCACGGTTGCAAGCGGGGGTGGCACGGGGGCTACCGCATCGCCGCTGCATCCCGCAAGCTGTACATCATAAAGCGGGTTCTGGAACACGCCGGTCGCGGGTTCGTCGATCGCCATCCATCCCTGAAAGGCCGCCATGCCTTCATGCGCGTCGTGCACTTCCATCCATGCGGCGCTGTCCGCAGGCAGGGTGGGCGGCCGCTGCAGGCATGACGTGGCATGCAGCGTCAGGCTTTTATAGGTGACGTCCTGTCCCGTGGGGATGTCGAGCATCTGGATATGGGCATCCAGCTTGTCCAGCACCCGCACCGTGGCGATGGACCGCCCCTGCCACGTATCGGGCGGATACATCGCGGGCGGGGCCAGCCATTCGACCGCATGGGCGCAGGCGGGCAGTCCGGACAGCAGGACGGCGGGCAGGCAGCGCAGGAGACGCCTCATGCCTTGGGGCTCCGCAATCCACCCACAAGGTCAAGCAGGATCTGGCGCATTGCCGCCTCATCCACGCCCATCAGGATCGCATCTTCGAACGCGTCACGTAGAATACCCTGCAATTCCGTATAATTTTCCTGCAATATCAGCAATTTATCCCGGCATGACACCGGCGTGCCATCGGATTGCGGCCAGACCTTCGGCATCCCCGCGCTGGCGTCCGCATCATGGCTCATGGGGTGTCTCCGTCCGCAGGGGGCTGCGCAGGCCGGGAAGCCTGTGCCTTGTCCTGCCGGGCCTTGGTCAGCGTATCGGTGACGGAAAAGATGAACTTGCTCAGCAACTGTTCAAGGCTGATCGCGCCCTGCGTCTGGCCGATCGTGCCGCCGGGGGCCAGCATCTTCTCATCCCCACCGGGGGACAGCGCGATGTATTTACCGCCCAACAGGCTGTCGCTGGTAATGATCGCCGCCGTATCATCCGGCAGTTTGATATCGGGCCGCACGGTAAAGGTGACCTGGGCTTCAAAGGTTTTGGGATCGACATGTTCATCAACCACCTGGCCCACCGTGATTCCGGCCAGCCTGACATCCGAACCGACCGACAGGCCATCTATGTGGGCAAAACCCGCGTTCAGCCGGTAGCCGCTTTCATGCGGCCGCCCCTTGTCCAGCACGGCATAGGCCAGCATGCCCGCCAGCACGGCCAGCACGGCAAATCCGGCAAGAAGTTCCGCTGGCTGACGGCCCGCTCGCCCTGAAACAGCAGCAACCATGTTGGCAATGCTTCCCCAATATCCAGTGGCGCGCACCCTAGCAGGTTACGCCACCGGTTTCATCCCTCGGGGTACCATGCCTCATAATCGCTGGTAGTTGAAGCCCGCTGCCCACCACGCACGTCGCTGCCGGGGGGGTGATACGCGGCCGCCGTTCCGGTCTGGTTGGGCTGCCACGGCCGCTGCCATGGCTGGCGCGCGCTTTCGGGCAGGGGGGCATCATCCATATGGTGCAGCCAGCCCCACCATTCGGGCGGGACGGCGGATGCGTCTTCCCCCCGGTGATAGATGACCCAGCGTTCATGACGCTTTTCCCCGCCACCGGTGCGGTTGGGGGTCCGGGCCTCATAATAGGGTCGGCCATCGGCGTCCCTGCCGACCAGCCGCCCCTTGAAACGGGTATAGATACGGGTGCCTAGATTTGCCATGACCGAAGCCTAGTCCGCCTGCCCGCGCGCGGTCCACGCGCATATGCGCGAGCGGCCGTCACATCTGCACGATCAGGCAAAACGGGCAGGGCGACAGCCCCCTCCTACGTCACCTGCCCCGCCGTGACGGACGGGATGCGCGTGACACAGCGGGACTCGATCACAGCCATCACCCTGTCGGGACCGTGGGATTTCGCCCCCCTTCCGGCCCGTCCGTACTTATCCCCCATATCCACGGTATCCAGTGGAATGTATAGTTGCGACTCCGGTCCAGACGGGTTCCGCGCGCCCTGTCCGTGCCGGTAAAACAGAAGGCATGACAGCACGAAGCCACTGGAATGGCGTGCGCATGCGTACCGTAGAGGCCGCAGCGGACCCCGACGACGCGCCACGTTCCATTACCCTGCCCGCCGACTGGGATGACACGGCAGCCGAGGCCTTGGCCCAGCTGGCCCCCGGCCATGGCCCCGCCAGCCTGCCGGTCGAGGCCGCGCGATGGATAGACGACCTGTGTACCGGTGAAATATCCGGCCCCACGGTCCAGCCCGTCGCGCGCACGCTGTCGTGCCTGCTGCTGATGCGGCAGGCCGCGCCAGCGGACAGCCTGTGGCACGGGCACCATGACCGCAGGCCCGCCTTCGTGGTCAACCTTGCGGCCTTTGTCGAAGCCGATAACGGGTTCATGGCCACCGATTTCGTCGCGGCCCTGCGCCTGCTGGCCCGCGTGCTGCGCGCGGTGTCGCGACAGAAGCAGCATATGCGCAATGGCGAACTGCCACTGCCCGACCCGTCAGGCGGGGCCACGCCCCACCTGCGCGCCGTCCCCGCCCCCGTCGTGGCCGACCTGCATGAACGTCCGCCGGTGGCTGGCGCCATCCTGCTGACCAACCTTGATGCCTGCCTGGCCGGGCTGGGGCTGGATTATGACAGCGAAGCCGGGCGAGACGCGGCATGCAGCATCGTGGCCCTTGCCACCCTTGTCGCCCATTCCGGCGAGGGCGCGGACGCCATGCCGCTGCCGCCCGTGCGCAGCATCCTGCCCGGCGTCAGCCAGATCGCCCGCGCGGTGTGGCAGGAAGCCGCGGTCGAGACCGACCACCCTGCCGCGCGCGTTGAAACCGGTTTTTCCACGCCCGGCCCGATCGATGCGCTGCTGGGGGTGGAATCGTGCGGGCTTGCCCCCGTTTTCTCCCCGCTGCGCGCCGACGGGCGGCTGGCCACCAGCACGCTGGCGCGGCTTGCGTGCCGGGGGCTGACGCTGGAGGCCGCCTTTGCCGCGACACTGGCGGGGGAGACCGTGCTGCCATTACCCGGTGCCGCGTCGCATCAGGCCATGCACCGCGCGCTCAGCGGGTTCGTGGACCGCGTGCCCGCACGCCCCGACGCCACGCGCGACACACTGGCCACCCGCGCAGGTCTGGAACGCGGCGTGCGCCGTCCCCTGCCCGCACGCCATGGCGGCTTTACCCAGAAGGCCAGCGTGGGCGGCCACCGGCTGTTCCTGCGCACGGGGGAATATGCCGACGGGTCGCTGGGGGAAATCAGCCTGACCCCCACGCGCGAAAGCCCGATGGTACGTGGCCTTATGGATACGCTGGGGCAGGCTGTCAGTATCGGCCTGCAATACGGCGCACCGCTGGAAAGCTATGTCGAGGCCTTCGCCTATACCCATTTCGGCCCGGCCGGCACGGTGGAAGGCGACCCGGTTGCGTCCTACGCGACATCCATGCTGGACTATGCCTTCCGGGCGCTTTCAGATGCCTATCTGGGACGCAGGCTGCCCGATGCCCCGCATGAGGACATGATGGTGGACACCCCCGCCCCCATGCTGCCGCTTGACCTGCCTGAATCCGGCAATGACGATGGCGATGACACACCCCCACGGCGGCGCGGGCTGCGACTGGTCGGCTGACGCACCGGCCCGTGCGCCCTGTCGCCCCTGACAACGTAAGGATGAACCCGATATGCCTGACATCACCCCCGAACAGCGCCTGAAGCAGCTTGGCATTGTCCTGCCCACCCCTGCCGCCCCGGTGGCGAATTATGTCGCGGCCGTCCTCAGCGGGTCCTCGCTTGTGGTATCGGGGCAGCTGCCGCTGGTGGATGGCAAGCTGCTGACCACGGGCAAGCTGGGCGACAGTGTCGCCGTTGAACTGGCGGTCGAAGCCGCGCGCTACAGCATGATCAACGTGATCGCGCAGGTGAAGGCCACGATTGGCGACCTGTCGCGCGTGAAGCGCGTGGTGCGTCTGGGCGGGTTCATTGCCTGCACGCCGGACTTTACGCAGCATGCCGCCGTGATGAATGGCGCGTCCGACCTGGCGGTGGCGGTGTTTGGTGATGCGGGCCGTCATGCGCGCTCCACCGTGGGCGTGCCGTCGCTGCCGCTCGATTCGGCTGTTGAAGTGGAAGGCCTGTTCGAAATAGGCTGAGACAAAGCCCCACAACATAAAAGGGAGCCTGTCATGACCCCAACGCCCCACGCGGTTTGTCCACTGGCGCGCCCGTCATGACCGGCACCACCATGATCCTGCACCGCAGGATTGCCGAAATCCCGGCACAGGAATGGGATGCCTGCGCCGGGGATGACAACCCGTTTGTCAGCCATGCCTTCCTGTCCGCGCTGGAAGACAGCGGGTCCACCGGGCCACAGACCGGCTGGATGCCCCAGCACCTTGCCCTGCGCGACGGGACAGGCCGCCTGCTGGCGGTCGCCCCGCTATATGCCAAGGGTCATTCCTACGGCGAATATGTATTCGACCAGCAATGGGCGCAGGCCTTCATGCAGGCGGGCGGGCAGTATTACCCAAAGCTGCAGGTGGCTGTCCCGTTCTCCCCCGTGCCGGGGCCGCGCCTGCTGGTGCACAGGGACGCACCGGATGCCGATGTCCTGCGCCAGCTTGCGGGCCGTGCGTTACGTCAGGCCTGTGGGGAACTGGACCTGTCTTCGGTCCATGTCACGTTCTGCACGCAGCATGAATATGACCTGCTGGGACAGACCGGATGGTTGCAGCGCCTTGGGGTGCAGTACCACTGGGACAACTGCGACTATACCAGTTTTGACGATTTCCTGGACACGCTTGCCTCGCGCAAGCGCAAGGCCATCCGCCGGGAACGGCGCGACGCCAATGCCTGTGGCCTGACGTTCCATACCTGTCGCGGCACGGACATCACCGATGCCCTGTGGCATGATTTCTATCAGTTCTACCTGTCCACCGTGGACCGCAAATGGGGCAGCGCCTACCTGCAGCCCGGCTTTTTTCCGCTGCTGTCACAACGGCTGGGGGACCGGGTGGTGCTGATGATCGCAAAACGTGATGGTGTGCCGGTGGCGGGTGCGCTCAACCTCATAGGACGCACCACCCTGTATGGCCGCAACTGGGGACGGGTGGAGGGGGACTGGCCCTTCCTGCATTTTGAACTGTGTTATTACCGCGCCATCGACTTCGCCATCGCCCATGGGCTGAAACGGGTGGAGGCAGGCGCACAGGGCGACCACAAGCTGCAGCGCGGCTACCGTCCGTGCCTGACCCATTCAGTCCACTGGATCAGCCATCCCGGCCTGCGCGAGGCGGTTGCCGGATTCCTGCACCATGAACGCGCCGCCATCCAGGCCGAACTGCCCGCGCTGGATGCCATGACCCCATACCGCTCCGGGTTGTGATGGATGTGATGATGCATGTCATGCCGCATTGAACGGCGGGCGTGATAGCGTAGCGCATTGATCGGCGGCCCGCAGGCCGCACCCTGACAGCCAAGGAGCGGACCCCATGTACGCAATGCGACTGCTTGCCCCCCATACCCCCCTGCAATGGACCGAACTGCCCGATCCCATGCCGGGACCGGGGCAGATCCGCGTGAAGGTGGGGGCGTGTGGCGTGTGCCGCACGGACCTGCATGTGGTGGATGCGGACCTGCCCTTTCCCGGCCATGCGCTGACGCCGGGGCACGAAATCGTGGGCCGGATCGATGCCATCGGCCCGAATGTGGAAGGTCTGCACATGGGCCAGCGCGTGGGCATTCCGTGGCTGGGCCATACCTGTGGCTGCTGCCATTACTGTGAAACCGACCACGAAAACCTGTGCGACCACCCGCTATTCACCGGCTACACGCGCGATGGCGGGTATGCCACCATGGCGGTGGCGGATGCGCATTTCACCTTCCCCCTGCCCGATGGCGATGACGACGTGGCAACGGCCCCGCTGCTCTGCGCGGGGCTGATCGGCTGGCGGTCGCTGGTCATGGCGGGCAAGGAGGCGCGCAGTATCGGGCTGTACGGTTTCGGGGCTGCGGCCCACATCATTGCGCAGGTGGCGGTGTGGCAGGGGCGCTCGGTCTATGCCTTTACCCGTCCGGGCGATACGAAAACGCAGGAATTCGCCCGGTCGCTGGGGTGTGTCTGGGCAGGTGGATCGGACGAGATGCCGCCTGAACAGCTGGATGCCACCATCATCTTCGCCCCGGTGGGCGCGCTGGTGCCTGCGGCGCTGAAGGCCGTGCACAAGGCCGGTCGTGTGGTGTGCGCGGGCATCCACATGAGTGAGATCCCCGCCTTTTCCTATGACCTGCTGTGGGAGGAACGGCAGATCGTCTCGGTCGCGAACCTCACACGGCAGGATGGCATCGATTTCCTTGAACTGGTGCCGCGCGTGGGCATACGCACCACGACAACCCCCTATCCGCTGAAAGAGGCCAACAGGGCGCTGGATGACCTGCGCCATGGCCGGTTTGAAGGGGCCGCGGTGCTGGTACCCTGACCGGACGCCGCAACCCGGCGGGCGGGGCCATGGCCGGAGCGGGTATTTTTCCACCTTGGAACCGCCTGCATGTTTTCAGGAAACCTGAAAATAACTTATTGATAAATAATATTAAAATGTTTCAGGCGTCGCCTTTGCCCAGAAAGGCAACGCTCCCTGAAGCAATGTGCAGGAAGTTTCCCCATGACTGCCCGATGTGCCCCGGGCAGGCTTTTCAGGCAGCCTGCGGCACATAGCAGCGCAGGTAGGCTGAAGGGGGCGGGTGTCACCCATGCGGAAAATATCCCCCGAAAGGGATCGGGAAGCGTCGCAAAAACGGCCCGGCCATTATTAATTCTGGCTTTTGGGGCAATCATTCTTTATGCACCGGCCTTCTCCCCTGACGCATGAACACGGCCGGCGGCCAGTTTCCTTCCTGCGTCGCCTGTGTTCTTCATGTTTTTGTCCGGATTGCCCGATACATGCCGTTTCCCGAAACCCACCCCGCCCTGCAACGCGCGCTGGACGAGCGTGGGTACGATAACCCCACCCCCGTCCAGACAGCCGTACTGGATGTCGCCGCCGAAGGGCGCGACCTGCTTGTTTCCGCCCAGACCGGATCGGGCAAGACCGTCGCCTTCGGCCTGGCCATGGCCGATACCCTGCTGGGTGGAGCCGAACGCTTTGGCCCGGCGGGTCCGCCGCTGGCCGTCATCATTGCGCCGACACGCGAACTGGCCATGCAGGTCACGCGTGAACTGACGTGGCTGTATGCGCCTGCTGGCGGGCGTATCGTATCGTGCATCGGCGGCATGGACGCACGGCGTGAAGCCCGCGCCCTGCAGATGGGCGCGCATATCGTGGTCGGTACGCCGGGGCGACTGTGCGATCATCAGTCGCGTGGCCGTCTGGACATGTCACAGCTGCGCGTGGTCGTGCTGGATGAAGCGGACGAGATGCTCGACCTCGGCTTCCGGGACGAACTGGAGCAGCTGCTTGACGCCATGCCCAAGACACGGCGTACGCTGCTGTTCTCGGCCACCATCGCCAAGGAAATCGCATCGCTGGCGCGGCGTTACCAGAACGACGCCGTGCGTATCGACACCCTATCGGGCGCCAAGCAGCATGCCGATATCGAATACCGCGCCATCGTGGCCGATGCGCGCGAACTGATCCCCGCCGTTGTGAACGTACTGCGCTACACCGACAGCCAGACCACCATGGTGTTCTGCGCAACCCGTGAAATGGTGCGTCACATGCAGGCCGCGCTGGTGGAACGCGGCTTCTCCTCCGTCGCGCTGTCTGGTGAACTGGGGCAGAACGAGCGTACGCGCGCCATCGACAGCCTGCGCAAGGGTCAGGCCAATGTGTGCGTTGCAACTGACGTTGCCGCCCGTGGCATCGACATCCCCGCACTGGCGCTGGTGATCCATGCAACCCTGCCGACCGATCCCGCCACCCTGCTGCACCGTTCGGGCCGCACGGGCCGCGCGGGGCGCAAGGGCGTGTGCGTGCTGATGGTGCCCATGTCACAGCGTCGCCGTGCCGAACGCCTGATGCAGGGTGCAAAGATCACGGCAACATGGTCCGGCGTGCCGACAGCCGCCGAAATCCGCGCCAACGACGCCAAGCGCCTGCTGGCCGATCCCGTCCTGAACGAGGACGTGGCCGAAGCGGACAAGGAACTGGTTGGCCAGCTGGTTGAAGGCCGCACCAGCGAACAGCTGGCCGCTGCCCTGCTGCAGATGTACCGCGCCCGCCTGCCTGCGCCGGAAAACGTGCGTCACATCACCCCTGACGCCCCGCGTCCCCCGCGCGAACGCAGCGAGCGTGACGGCACCCGCCCCACGCGCGACAGCTACGCCAGCGCCGAACCGGGTGCCTGGTTCGCCATGAACGTGGGCCGGCAGGAAAAGGCTGATCCCAAGTGGCTGATTCCGCTGATCTGCCGCCTTGGTGGCGTGCGCAAGGCGGATATCGGTGCGATCCGCATCAACGATACCCAGACCCTGTTCGAGATTACCCCGGATTCGACCGAGAAATTCCGTTCGTGCATTGCCGCGATCGAGAATGACGAAGTGCAGATCTCACCTGCCAGCGCACCGGCTGGCGGCGCACCCCGCCGTAGCGGACCGCCGCGTGGCGGACGTCCGTTCGGGCGCAAGCCCGGCGGGGGCCGTCCCGGTGGCGGGTTTGGCGGACCGCCACGCAGTGGTGCGTCCTCACGCAAGCGTCCGCGTTCATAAACGCGGGACATGCCCCGATAAAACACGACGTGTTGCTTTCATGCCCGGCCCAGCCGGGCATGTCTGTTTTCGGCCTCCGGACAGGAGCGGATTGCCATACCCTGCCTGTGCTGCCTTGCAGACCTGCCGCCCCGGCACAACAGTCCTTGAAAACTATTCAAAAACAAATCGTTAATAAAAGTTTGTGGGTGCCGCCTTTTCCCAAAAAAGCGGCGTTCACCGAAGCTTTCTGAAAAAAGCATCACCCAGAACATTCAGTACATTTACAGGATGTTTCATAAGCCAGCTTTTCAGCCAGCCCTTACGAAAAAGGGCCCGTCCCCAAGGGGAACGGACCCTGCGACACCCTGACGGGCGGGTCCCCTACCATCGGCACGGAACCCTGCAGCACAGCCTTACTGGCTGTTGCTGCCACCAAGGAAGTTGCTGACATCGGAACCGGTCTGGCTTTTCAGGTTATCCCAGCGCTGGCGCTCTTCGCTCCCGGCATTGCGCAGGCTGTCCAGACGGTTTTTCGGGGTATTGCGAATCGCATCCAGACGGTCACGACCATTCTGGATCTTCTGGTCAACGCGGTCGCGTTCATCCGTCAGCTTCTGCTTTTCGGCATCGCGCGCGCTATCCCAACGGCCAACCGTGCTGTCATGCAGGCTGTTCATCTTGTTGTCGTAGTCCTGCTTCAGGTTCTGCGGACCATTCTTAAGCGCCTGTTCACGCTGGCTCAGGTTGTTCCGGTAGGACTGCAGACGGTTATCCGCGCAATCGCTCTGCTGCGCCACACGGCCCAGCACATCCCATTTCGGGGTATTCTGGCTGTTGTTACAGTCAGCCGCCATGGCCCCCACCGACCCGGCAACAGTTGCACCAGCCACGGACAGGGCAAGAAGATACGTATGGAATTTCATCAACAGAACCTTGGATCGATTGTTTTCTACAGCACTTTATACAAGCATAGGTCATATATCGGTCAGGAATATGACGATGCGCCCACTCTATGCCTAGATATAGTAACCAATTCCCCAATGCGTAGCGCATGCAGCACATACCTCTGTTCCTGCAGGCGCAGGGAAGGCCGCCCCGCATGGTGGACATGCCGCAATAATGCCACTATGTGAACAGGGGAAAGCACGTCTGCCTGAAATCCCGGTAACAAACCGTCGTAAAAAGGTGGCGGTGCCTGTTCCTGTTCCTTGGCGGTCCCTGTCCCATGTGGAATGAACCTTATCTTGAAACATGCTGCCGTTCGGCCCTGCACCGCCTGAAACTGAGCGGGAATGACGGCCGTCCGGCCAACGTGCCCGACGGGCCCTGCCTGCGCAGGCTGAACGAGATGGGACTGGCCCGCAGCACTGGGGCCGACCGCTTCACCCTGACCGGGGCGGGCGATGCCCGCCACCGGACCGAAATACTGAAACTGCCCGCATGATCAGCCATGACGACATCTGGCGCGCCATCGACCGGCTGGCCGCGGAACGGGGGCTGACCCCCTCCGGCCTTGCGCGGGCGGCGGGACTGGACAGCACGACCTTCAACCCGTCCAAGCGCATCACATCCTCGGGGCGGCCCCGCTGGCCCGGGACCGAAAGCCTGGCGCGCACGCTGTCGGCCACGGGCATTTCGTTTGAAGGCTTCAGCCGGCTGCTGTCCGGGCACCATGACCCCGACGCCATGGCAAAAGCCCATCATTCCCACCTGAAGATCGCCCCATTCTCACAGCTTGCCCACCCTGAACTGTTTGACGAAACCGGCCTGCCGGATGGGGAACGGTGGGAAAAGTGGGAATTCCACGGCATGGCCGATCACCATTCCTATGCCGTACATGTGGATTGCGACACCATGGAGCCGATCTTCCGCAAGGGGGGGACGCTGGTCGTCTCCCCCACCGCCGCGATCCGGGTAAATGACCGTGTCCTGCTTCACACGCCGCAGGGCACCTCATGCTGCGGGCTGGTGACGGAACGCTGGCACGACGCCCCCGTGACCGCCCCCCTGCATGAACTGGTGCGCATAAAGGGACTGGCCGCGATCGAGGGGGAGGAAATCATCGTTGATGGCGCGACCCGCATTCACCGCATCACGATGGCCTGTATGTAACATTGCGCGCAGGCGGTGATATTTTCCGTGCTACCATGACAGGTAGCGGCTGACTTTCTCCCCGATTTACACTATGTCTCGCCCATGACCGACACGCCCCTCTCCCTGATCCGCAATTTCTCGATCATCGCGCATATCGACCATGGGAAATCCACCCTGGCCGACCGCCTGATCCAGGCCTGCGGCGCGCTGACACAGCGGGAAATGACCAATCAGGTTCTGGACAACATGGATCTGGAACGTGAACGTGGCATCACCATCAAGGCGCAGACCGTGCGCCTGTCCTACCCCGCGGAAGATGGCAGGACCTATGTCCTGAACCTTATGGACACGCCGGGCCACGTGGACTTCGCGTATGAGGTCAGCCGTTCGCTTGCCGCGTGCGAGGGGTCGCTGCTGGTGGTCGATGCGTCACAGGGGGTCGAGGCGCAGACACTGGCCAACGTGTACCAGGCCATCGACGCCAACCATGAAATCGTACCGGTCCTGAACAAGGTCGACCTGCCCGCCGCCGACTGCGCACGGGTGAAGGAACAGATTGAGGAAGTGGTCGGCATCCCGGCGGATGACGCGGTGGAGGTGTCGGCCAAGACCGGTCTGAACATCGAGGCCGTTCTGGAAGCACTGGTCAAGCGCCTGCCGCCGCCCACCGGCGATGCCGAAGCCCCGCTGAAGGCACTGCTGGTCGATAGCTGGTACGACCCGTACCTGGGCGTCATCACGCTGGTGCGCGTGAAGGAAGGGCGCCTGAAACGCGGCATGCGCATCCGCATGATGTCTACCGGCGTGGTGCATCAGGTCGATCAGGTAGGCGTATTCGCCCCGCGCATGACCAACGTGGACGAACTGGGCCCGGGTGAAATCGGCTACATCAACGCCGCCATCAAGACCGTGGCCGATACCAACGTGGGCGACACCATTACCGATGACCGCCGCCCGGCCAGTGAACCGCTGGCGGGCTTCAAGCCCTCCATCCCCGTGGTGTGGTGCGGCCTGTACCCGGTCGTGGCCGATGATTTTGAAAAGCTGCGCGACAGCCTGTCCAAGCTGCGGCTGAACGATGCATCCTTCCACTACGAGGCCGAAACCTCCGCCGCCCTTGGCTTCGGTTTCCGGTGCGGGTTCCTTGGGCTGCTGCATCTTGAGATCATTCAGGAACGCCTGAGCCGCGAGTTCAACCTCGACCTGATCGCCACTGCCCCCTCCGTCGTCTACAAGATGCTGCTGACGAATGGCGAGACGGAGGAACTGCACAACCCCGCCGACATGCCTGACCTGTCCCTGATCGAGAAGATCGAGGAGCCATGGATCAAGGCCACCATCATGGTGCCGGACGAATACCTTGGCGCGGTACTGACCCTGTGCAGTGAACGCCGTGGCATACAGGCGGACCTGACCTATGTCGGCAACCGGGCCATGGCGGTCTACCGCCTGCCGCTGAACGAGGTCGTGTTCGACTTCTACGATCGCCTGAAATCGGTCACGCGCGGCTACGCCAGTTTCGACTACCAGATGGACGGGTATGAGGAGAGCGATCTCGTGCGCATCTCCATCCTCGTCAATCAGGAACCGGTGGATGCGCTGTCGTTTATCGCCCACCGCTCCGCCGCGGAAACGCGCGGGCGGTCCATCTGCGCCAAGCTGAAGGAGCTGATCCCCCGCCAGTTGTTCAAGATTGCGGTGCAGGCGGCCATTGGCAGCCGGATCATCGCGCGTGAGACCATTGGCGCCATGTCCAAGGACGTGACGGCAAAATGTTATGGCGGTGACATTTCACGTAAGCGCAAACTTCTGGAAAAGCAGAAGGAAGGCAAGAAGCGCATGCGTCAGTTCGGCAAGGTCGAAATCCCGCAGAGTGCGTTCCTCGCCGCACTGAAGATGGACCAGTAACCCCCTGCCCGGCCTGCCGCGCCACAATCGCGACAGGCCGGGCGGGCATGGCGTTTTCTACTTGCGCCAATGAAAATTGGTGATATGTTCCGCCGCATCGGACACCGCCACCAGACATGGGGGCATGCAGTCCGGTACCGGCTGGAGAGATGGCCGAGCGGCTTAAGGCGCACGCTTGGAAAGCGTGTGTACGTTAATAGCGTACCGTGGGTTCGAATCCCACTCTCTCCGCCACGTCCCTTTTCCCCTATAAAATCAGTCAGTTAGATACTGCCGACGTTGCAGTTGTGCATGGTATCGTGACATGTGCATCGTTATATATCGTAAGATATGAACGATATGCACACCATCTTCCGACGTGCCGGTGCACGGACATGGAGCATGCGCTTTCATGTGCCGCGTAAGTGCTGCCAGGACATAGGCAGGGCTTTTGGTGCCAGAAGCGGGCACAAGGCGGAAGCAGTCAAAACTGCTGGGCACGACCGACTGCAAGGAAGCGGTGGGCCGCCGCACATTGGCACCTGAAAAGATACGCAATGAGATAGACACATCCCCTGTCCGGTCCGGGAATTGTTCGCATTATGAATTAATGTCATCGAGACTATGGATCAGACGAGAGCGATCCGGTTCTCGACGTATCATTTTATGACAGATACCATGGACATGATCAGGCAGGGGGTAGACATTCCCTTTCATCGCAGGGAAAAGCCCTTGCGGAATGCCGGGTCGGACGCGTATCAGGCGCTACGACAGGGCATTGCGGTCAGGGAAGTAAGTAGTTCGTTGGAAAATAGTAATTTAAAGGACAGGACCGGTACGCCAGCAACAGGCAGGATCGCCGTCGTAACAGGGGCTACCGGCGGTATTGGACAGGCACTGGTGCGCCGCATGCTCGGGAGTGGCTACCGCGTTGTCATATTATCCCGACAGGTACAGGCGGACATGCCCGGCGTCACATCGATTGCCTGTGACCTGACCGATATGGACAGCATACGCACGGCTGCCGAAACAATCCTCACCCATGCCCCGCAGCTGGATGTGATCGTACATTGCGCGGGAATCATCACGCCCCGGGCAGTTGGCGAAATGGACACGCAGGAAATTGCCGACCAGATCGCGGTTGACCTGGCCGCGCCGATTGAACTGACCAATACCCTGTTGCCCGCCATGCGGCGCGGGGGGCATATCGTGTTCGTCAATTCCATGGCGGCAGTTTTCCCGCTGGCAGGCAGCAGTGTCTATACGGCCGCCAAATTCGGCCTGCGCGGTTTCGCCCGTGCGCTGGAACAGGAACTGCGGCCCCGGCGCATACAGGTGTCATCCATCTATCCCGCCAGCGTCAATACGCCGATGCTGCGCCGTGAAATGGATGCTGGCGGGTCGATATACAATTTCATCGACCAGCCGCAGGAACCCGATGTTACGGCGCAGCGGATACTGGAATGCTGTGAACGCAACAGCCGGGAAATTTTCAGTTCCGTCTTTGACAAACTGTTCACACATGCCTGCCTGGCGTCGCAGGGGCTGCTCAACCTCAGCCTGCCGGTCATGAAGATTCTGGGCCGGATGGGCTACCGCACCTATAAACGACGCACCTCACGCATGTGACGGATCAGGGATTGCTTCAACCTGCCGGTTCATGAATCGTCGTACAGATTAAACAGACGTTTCGAATGAAGCTGTTTTCAAAACGCTTCGAAGAACACCGCCTTTTTGAAAAAAAGGCGGCAGATGGAAACCTTTGTTCATTTCCGGTCAGCGACGTATCAGGATTTCTCCAGCAGTTCGCGGGCCAGCGCATTATGCTGGCGCGCCAGTGCGGCCGGGTCATGCGCCGTGAACTGGCCATCGCGGATCAGCACCCGGCCATTGACAATGCTGCATGACACCCTGCCCGGCGTACAGAACACCAGTGCCGCCACCGGGTCAGACTGCGCGCCCGCATGGTCGATTCCGCGCATGTCGAACGCCACGATATCGGCGGCCATGCCGGGGGCCAGATAGCCGACATCATGACGCCCCAGCACGGCGGCACCACCACGGGTTGCCAGTTCCAGCACCTCACGCGCCTGCATCATGGGCCGGTTGTCAGCCGTGGGCAGCAGACGCCCCAGCAGCATGGCCTGACGGGCCTCCCCCAGCATATGGCTGCCATCGTTGGAGGCCGAACCATCCACCCCCAGCCCGACCCGCATGCCCGCCGCCACCATACGGCGCACGGGGGCAATGCCTGAGCCCAACCGCATGTTGGAACACGGACAATGCGCCATGCCGGTATGGGTCGCGCCAAAACGGTGAATGCCCGCATCATCCAGCTGCACGCAATGGGCATGCCAGACATCGCTGCCGATCCAGCCGGTGTCCTCGGCATATTCGGCGGGGGTCATGTTGAATTTCTCGCGGCTGTAGGCAATGTCGCTGGCGTTTTCCGCCAGATGGGTATGCAGCATCGTCCCTGTTGCACGGGCAAGGGCGGCGGCATTGCGCATAAGGTCGCGACTGACGGAAAAGGGCGAACAGGGGGCCACCGCCACCCGCAGCATCGCAAGCGGTGCCGGGTCATGGTAGGTTTCGATCACGCGCTGCATGTCCGACAGGATGGCGTCCTCATCTTCCACAACCCGGTCTGGTGGCAGGCCGCCCTTGCTTTCCCCGACACTCATCGCGCCACGGGCGGCATGGAACCGTATGCCCATCTGCCCTGCCGCCTCAATTTCATCATCCAGGCGCGCGCCATTGGGAAACAGGTACAGGTGATCGCTGGTGGTGGTGCATCCCGACCACAGCAGTTCCGTCATGGCGGTACAGGCGGACACACGGATCATCTCCGGCGTCAGGCCCGCCCATATGGGATAGAGCGCCTGCAGCCACCCGAACAGGGACGCATCCTGTGCTGCGGGAATGACACGAGTCAGGGTCTGGTACATATGGTGGTGGGTATTGACCATGCCCGGCATCACCACATGCCCCGTCATGTCCATGACATCATCCGCGGCGGGCAACGGGTCCGCTGGCGTGCCAATAGCTGCGACCTGCCGGTCCCGCACCAGTACCCATCCCCCTTCGATTTCGCGCCTTGCGGCATCCATCGTGACCAGACGCAGCGCATTCTTGAGCAAAAGGGTGCGGACCATGCAATACCACCATACGGGAAGGGAAAACGTTCCGTATATGCCGGTTTTTACGCATACTGACCATATGGAAGAACATGTCCACATGGCGGAATCAGGCGCTGCCTGCATGATGGATGCATCCGGTCCACAGGGTAGAAAGACAGTGGATGAACCGGCAGGCTTCCCCCATGTTCCATTGATCGGGACAATCCTGTCGCCACCACAGCATGAAGGAACCAGCACCATGCCAGCAACCCCTGCTCCCCTGCATGTCGATCCACTTGCATGGGGACATGGCCCGCGTAATTTTGAAGCCTTCCTTGAACCGACCTGCCCGTTCTCGTGCCGGGCCTTCAGCAAACTGCCCGACCTGCTGGAAAAGGCTGGCGCGGACCGGATCACCATCAGGATCCGCCTGCAATCCCAGCCATGGCACATGTTTTCGGGCGTCATCGTAAGGTGCATCCTTGCGGCCTCCACGCTGGAAGGGGGCAAGGAAGCCGCCCGCACCGTCATGGGGGCGGTGGCTGCGCACCGCGAGGAATTCGAATTTACCGATCACTGCGCCGGTCCCAACATGGATGCGACGCCAAACGACATCATCAAACGGATCGAGCGCTACAGCGGCCTGCAACTGGCGAAGGCCTTTGCCGTGCCGGAATTGCAGAAAGCCATCAAATGGCAGTGCAAATACAGCCGTCAGAACGGTATCCACGTCTCCCCGACCTTCATGGTGGACGGACTGATCGATCCCGCCATCAGCAGTGGCGATACGGTCGAGGCCTGGATGGACCGTATTTTCGCGTGAGGGACTGTCGCCAGCCTGAATATCAAAATTTCCGGTGAAGCCTTTTTCAGAGCACGCCAGCACCGCCGCCTTTCCAGACAGAGGCGGCACCGCCAGGTCTGGCTGATCTGACAGCCTGGCCCACGCTGTCTTTTTTGCCGGGGTCGTGTACGGAACATGCGTCGCATGCGCCCCGTGCGCTTTTTCTAAATCACTGTTTTATAAGGAAAGATGGTGCCGGGTGAGGGATTTGAACCCCCGGCCTTCGGTTTACAAAACCGCTGCACTACCACTGTGCTAACCCGGCATGGCAGCGGAACCCCGTCGGGCATGCCGACGGTTCACTGCACCTGTTTCCCCTTTTTGCCGAAATGCCCCATATGGTCAAGCAGGGATTCCGCCCTTTAATGCGCGGCCATCCGGTGTGCCCACACGGCACGGATCCGCTCGCGCTCCGCACGGCTCAGCCCACCGGATACCGCTGTGTCCGCCGGTCGTGCCGCCGCAGCAGCCCTGTGTGCGCGCGCAGCGCGACGCATGGGGCGGGAGGCATGGGGCGCGATGCCTGCTGCGGGGTTTTCGTTTACCTCCCTGATCGCCTCGGCGCAGGACGACTGCTTGCCCACGCCTGCCTCGATCGTGGGCAGAAGCCCCACGGGGGAGAAGACGAAGCCTGTCAGCACGGATGCCACGGCGCGGCCGATCACCTCCGCCCCGGGCATGATGCTGGGATGCTTCAGCGGACCGGTAATGTGCAGCGGACCGGGGAAGGACGCGATGGCGAAATGGCGCGAGCGTGTCAGCAGGGCATATTTGATGGTGTTGTCACTGAAGTTGATGTCCCCCTTGCCCACCGTGGACGTATCGCCCGTTTCCATCAGCATGGTCTTGGTATGGAACACCCCGTCACGCAGCGGCATGTCCGCGATCAGGCATTTCAGGTCGGTCTTCGCCGGCAGGCCAAGGGCGGACAGCAGCGCCTTGCCCAGTTCCAGCCCCAGCAGGTCAGGCAGGATGGCGGAAATATCCCCGCCTTCATCCAGCGCCATGGTCACGCCGCCATTGCCATCGCCCACGATCTGGGCCAGCGACTGCCCATGGCCATGGACCATGATATGACCGCCGATCGTTCCCTGCCCCTGATAATTGCCCAATGCCTGCATGAGGCGGGAAAGGTCGATCTGCTCCATGTCGATACGGATGCGCGCGTCAACGCCATTTCCCTGCGGCACGAAGGTGCCGCTGCTGGCAAGCCGGCCCTTGCCCACGCCAAAGCTCAGATGGTGGACATCGATCGTCCCGTCCTGGATATCGACCAGCGCATCAATGTTATCCAGCGGCACATGCCGGTTTTCGATATGGTCCCCATGATAGGCCAGATGCACGTTGGTGGCCTTCAGCTTGGGCATGTTGATGGGCGTGGTGGGCAGGACGGCACCACTGGCCTCATGCGCCTTCTGTTCCGCCGCCTGCTGCGCGGTGGAGGGACGGTCCCCCGGCGTGGCCCCGAAAAAACCGCCAAGGTCCGCCAGGTCCACATGGCGCGAATGCAGTTCGGCATCCACGAATGTCACGACCTGATGGGGATCGACGCTCAACGTGCCGCCAAGGTCGCTGGAACCGACCATGCCCTCGAAATCATGAAAACGCACGCGCCGGTCATGGTAATCAAGGCTGCCCGCCACATGGTAGGCAGGCGTCTGCGGAATCACCACGCCGGTCAGCGGATACAGCAGCGACATGTCCGGCCCCGCCAGCGTCAGCCGCAGGCGCGCGCCCCGGAACGATATCGGGTCATCCACCGATCCCACCAGCGTCAGGCGCGTGGGACCGTGATGCACCTCGACATCCACGGGATAGGGTTTCGTCCTGTCCGCCAGCGACACCAGTGCCCCACCGGAAAAATGCCCCGTAATGGCCTGCCCGGTATAGGTACCGCGCACATCCGCCACGATACGCGCCTGCGCATCCCCCTTCGCGGGAGTGGTGTGCACCTGCGCACGCATGTCGCTGCGCAGGCCCGCATGCACGAAATGCAACTGCCCGTCGGCAATGTTCAGTTCGCCAATCCGCGGCATGGCGGTGGACCCGCCATCACCGCTGCCGGGAAAATGGTAATTGGCCGTGCCGTCACGCCTTTCATCCAGTTCCACAACCGGCCTGTCCAGCGCGATGACCGGCAGGTCGACCATTCCCCCCAGCAGGTGCCACAGGTTGATCCCCACCATCAGATGGTCCGCCGTGGCGAAGGGTGGCAGGGTGGCGAACCCGTCGGGTTCGTCGATACGCACGTCATCTGCGGTGATACGGATCACGCGGCCCGGATGCACATGCAGATGCGCAATCGTGACCCTGCGGCCCAGCGCCGCCTCCGCCCGGCGTTCCACCAGCGGGATGAACCAGTCCCATGACCAGAAGATGACCAGCGCCAGGACAGCCACAGCCAGAACCCCCAGCACCGGAAAGCGTATCTGCGCCAGCACGCCACGCCGCTGCGTTCTGGATGATCCATCCTGACGGTCCGGTTCTGGCATGCCGCGTGCGCTCCTTGTGCAATGACGGGTACGATATCAGATGAACGACTGGCCGTATGTGGAGTTGCGGCCCCTGCCCGCACCCTTAACCACCCACGGTTAACGGCAGGTTTGGACTGGCGCACGGCGCGCGTGTCCTGTATGCGGTCAGGCAATATCGTTCCCCTATGCTAACCCGATTGTCGCGAGAGGTCACTGTCATGCCCGCCTATCGTTCCCGCACTACGACCCATGGCCGCAACATGGCCGGTGCGCGCAGCCTGTGGCGTGCAACCGGCATGAAGGACGGCGACTTCGGCAAGCCGATCATCGCCATCGCCAATTCGTTCACGCAGTTCGTGCCCGGTCATGTCCACCTCAAGGACCTGGGCCAGCTTGTGGCGGGCGCCGTGGCCGAAGCCGGCGGCATTGGCCGGGAGTTCAACACCATCGCCGTGGATGACGGCATCGCCATGGGCCATGGCGGCATGCTGTACAGCCTGCCGTCGCGCGAACTGATCGCGGATGCGGTGGAATACATGGTCAACGCCCACTGCGCCGACGCGCTGGTGTGCATAAGCAACTGCGACAAGATCACGCCGGGCATGCTGATGGCGGCGATGCGGCTGAACATCCCGACCATCTTCGTCTCTGGCGGGCCGATGGAAGCGGGCAAGATCATCAATAACGGCACCGAACAGCAGGTTGACCTCATCACGTCGATGGTGGCCGCGGCCAATTCCGATGTCAGCGATGAACAGTCGGCCACGATCGAACGCTCCGCCTGTCCCACCTGCGGGTCATGCTCGGGCATGTTCACCGCCAATTCCATGAACTGCCTGACCGAGGCGCTGGGCCTTGCACTGCCGGGCAATGGCAGTCTTGTCGCGACCCATGCCGACCGCCGCGAACTGTTCGAGCGCGCGGGCCGCGAGATCGTGGGTCTTGCCCGTCGCTGGTACGAACATGACGATGCCACCGCCCTGCCGCGCAGCATCGCCACCAAGGCCGCGTTTGAAAACGCCATGTCGGTCGATATCGCCATGGGCGGGTCCACCAATACCGTGCTGCACCTGCTGGCGGCGGCGCATGAGGGCAAGGTGCATTTCACCATGTCCGACATCGACCGCCTGTCCCACAAGGTGCCCAACCTGTGCAAGGTCTCGCCATCGCGCATGGATATCCATATGGAGGACGTCCACCGCGCTGGCGGCATTCCCGCCATCATGGGTGAACTGGCCCGCATGGGGCTGCTGAACATGGATGCCCCCAGCGTGCATGCCCCCGATCTGGGTGCAGCCCTGGCCAGATGGGATATCAGCACCAGCACGGCCGATGAGGACGCACGCACCTTCTTCCGCGCGGCCCCCGGCGGCGTACGCACCACGGAAGCATTTTCGCAGGCCAGCCGATACAGGGCGCTGGATACCGACCGCGCGAATGGCGCGATCCGTGACGCGGAACATGCCTACAGTCAGGATGGCGGTCTTGCGGTCCTGTTCGGCAACCTTGCGGAAGATGGCGCCATCGTCAAAACGGCGGGCGTGGCCGACAACCTGCTGACCTTCACCGGGCCTGCCCGCATTTTTGAAAGTCAGGATGCCGCCGTGTCCGCCATCCTCGGCAACGAAATCGTGGCAGGCGATGTGGTGGTCATCCGCTACGAAGGGCCGAAGGGCGGACCGGGCATGCAGGAAATGCTGTATCCGACCAGCTACCTGAAGTCCAAGGGGCTGGCCGAAAAATGCGCCCTGATCACCGATGGCCGCTTCTCCGGCGGCAGTTCGGGGCTGTCGATCGGCCATATCTCGCCCGAGGCGGCGGAAGGCGGCATTATTGGCCTTCTGCATGAAGGCGACACCATCGAGATCGACATTCCCAACCGCATCCTGCGCACCACCGTCACGGATGCAGAACTGGCCGCCCGCCGCGACGAAATGGAAGAGCGCGGCGACCGGGCATGGCAGCCGGACCGCACGCGCGAGGTCTCGGTCGCCCTGCAGGCCTACAGCGCCCTGACCACCAGCGCCGCGCGCGGGGCGGTGCGTGATGTCAGCCAGCTTGGCCGCCGCACCAGCCGCTGACGCATCCGGCGCACTGCGACAGACAACGCCCCGGCGGGACAGACTCCCGCCGGGGCGTTGTGCGTTCTGCGGCTATGCCTCGCGGAAGGCGATGGCCTTGTGCCCCATGCGGCGGAAAGTCGCCGTCACCCGCTGCTTCAGCGCCACCAGATCGGGAAGGATGGCGTTATGCATCGAGCGGACGCTGTCATGAGTTGCGTAAAAACGCAGCGAGGAGGCAATGCCCGTTATGATGGCCGCCCCCACGAACACGCCATCCACTTCTATGATCTTTGACTCAAACATGGTTTCCTGACCCATACCATCGGTCTGCCAGCCCGCGTGGTCCCCCCATGGGGCGAACCGTCCCGCATGCTGCCGCCGACAGTATTCTTCTGATTTCCGTTACCCGCCGCAAACGCGGCAGGCAGGTGGAAGTTCCCCCGTCGCAAACCCGCAAAAACCTGTTTCTACAGGGGGTTGCCGGATACGGCCTGCGGCATGCGACAGGACATCCCGACACCTTACGGTAGCGGGAATGCAGGCCTGAAAAAGACGATTATTATGGCATTTCCATGACTTCTGGAAATATGGCAGACAGATATCAAAGAAATACATGATGTACATGACGGAACTGAAATATTTATCTTTCAGTGATAAAGTATATGAACCTTCCGGTCTGTCTACGGCCCCTTCATGCACATGATGGTATCTGGCTTCAGGTCTTGCACGACAGGCACTGGACTGCCCATATTGCGTAAGGCTGATATGCCGCCGCCACCCCGTGACAGTCGGGGAAGAAAGCGGTTCCCTGCCACCATGACAGTCAATCCACACCCTACACAGACCGGTGCACTCTCTTGCCTAGCCTGACACGTCCGACCTTTCCCGCATTTCCCGCCCTGTTCCATGGCGCATTGTATGGCGCGGTCCTGTGCCTTGCCCTGCCGGGCGGGACAGGCGTGGCGCATGCCGCATCCATGACCTATCCCGCACCCATCATGGGCACGGAAACGACCGCGCATGCATGGGGCATCGACACGCGCTTTGCCCAGACCGCGCCTTGCCAGGTCGAGATGACCATAAACCAGTCGGTTTTCATGGCGCATATGCCCGAGATGATTCAGGCTGGCCTGTTCAATACACAGGTCACGCCCGCCCTGCAGAAGCAGGCGCCACATTATCTTATGAACACATTGCAGATGGACGTGACGCCGGGGTTCGTCCACACGCTGTTTACCCAGCGCGGCGCGCCCGCACGCTGCCATTTCGCATGGTTCTACACAGCCCCGGACGGGACGCGCCATCCCATGGTGAGCTTTGACATGACCCGTCAGGCGCATGATCGCATTGACTGGGCGCATCTGCGTTTTGGCGACATGTTGACGGCAGCGCAGAACCCGGTGGTGGATCGGGAATTTGACGTACAGGTCAATCAGGAAACGATCGATGTGACGATCGCGCTGTCCAGAAATGGCGAGATGCCGGATCTGCCCACCCCCACCAGTGCGACAGGGTCACGCGCGCCCTAGGAACTGTCTGAAAAGTCCGGAAATGCCGCCTTTTTGAAAAAAGGCGACGCCCCAAGATTTTTCCGTTTTCTTATCAGTAGGTTATTTCAAAATACTCTTTTAGTGGCCATGCCCGTTGACCATCTGGATGACAAGATCGGCCACCGCCACGATCACCAGTACGATCGTCACTATACGCAGGCCAAGGCGAAGCACGCGCTTGCGCCCCGTAAGCGGCAGGTCCCGACGGTGCAGGATAAAAGGCCCCGGCTGGTCAGGGTTTCCCGAATCAGGTTGGTCGGCCATTGCCCTGCCCCATCAGATGTTTCATGGATAGGCCCCGTTTTAACAGAACATATGGATAACGCCAGACCGTGTCCCGACGCTGCCCTGCCCTATGCATGACACGGTATGTCCTGCCTTTCCTGATCGGCCTCATGGCCCTGGTCCTGCCCCATGCCGCACGCGCCGAAGGGTGCGCGGAACTGGGTGCGGGACAGCAGCTGCCCACGCTGGACAATGCGAAGCTGTCGCCCCGGACGCAGCTTCTGTGCAATGCCCGGTACGCCGTGCTGTATTCCGGCCTTGCGCGCGAACCCCTGTGGTCGGCGGAACATCTGGATGCCGCCATGGTCCGCGCGGCCATGTCCACCCCACGACGGGGCGAATTCCATACCGACCCGCGCATTGCACCAGGTGAACAGTCGGAACTGGAGGATTATGTCCGGTCCGGCTTTGACCGGGGGCATATGACCCCGTCGGGCGATATGCCAGATGAACAGACACAGGAAGAAACGTTCCTGCTGTCCAACATCGTGCCACAACGCGCCGCGCTGAACCGGAGCCGATGGGCGGAAATCGAATCGGGGGTGCGCAGACTGACCCTGCGCGAAGGCGAACTGTATGTGGTGACCGGCCCCGCCTTCCATGCCCGCACCCTGTCTGCCATTGGAAGGGATCGCGTGCTGGTACCCACCTCGACATGGAAAGCCGTATATGATCCCCGCCGTGAACAGACGGGGGTATATGTCTGCCATAATGTGTCGCGCGCGCCCGGCTGCAGTCATGTCAGCGTGGCGGAACTGACCCATATCACCGGGATCGACCCCTTTCCCGCCCTGCCCGCACGTATGAAGCAGGTCTGCATGACGCTCCCCTTTGGTACGACGCGCGCACGGAGCACAACCCGTCACCGCCGCAGCACCCGCCATACCTATTACCGGTGGTGGTAGGTCCATTTTTCGCAGGAGACATGATCATGACCACCCATCGCCCGACACCACAACACGACACGCCCCTTGTCCCCTTCGCCAATAACAGCGACAGCCGCACCATTGGCGGCATGACGGTGGAAAACGGCACCGACAGCATCGCCTTTTACGGCCAGACGGATCTGAGCCGCGATAAGGCCGGGCTGGAACGCGCGCAGGCGCTGCTGGCCTTCATGCAGCAGGTCGTGAGCACACTCGAGGCCCAGAAGGGCCTGCCTGACGCATTGCCGCCGCGCACACCGACCAGGGTCGCCAATCCCTTTGCCTGATCCGGCATGCTGACCGTATGGGCCTGATGCACAACGGGGCCGGTCCATTGCTGGACCGACCCCGTTGAAAAACCCGTATCCCGTGGCATGCCACGGGAAAAGCAGGATCAGCGCTTGCTGAACTGGAAGGAACGACGTGCCTTGGCGCGACCGTACTTCTTACGTTCAACAACACGCGAATCGCGCGTCAGGAAGCCGGCAGCCTTCAGGATGCTGCGCAGCGCGGGTTCGTAATGGGTCAGCGCGCGGCTGATGCCATGACGGACCGCACCGGCCTGACCGGACAGACCGCCACCAACGACCGTGCAGTACACGTCGAACTGGTTGTAGCGATCGGCAACCAGGAACGGCTGGGTGATCAGCATGCGCAGGACCGGGCGGGCGAAGTAGGTGCCGACCGGACGGCCATTGACGATGATGTCGCCCTTGCCCGGCTTGATCCACACGCGGGCGACGGCGTCCTTACGACGGCCCGTGGCATAGGAACGGCCCTGCGCGTCGCGCTTGGCTTCATAGACGGGTGCGGCTTCCTGCGAGGCGGTTACCTGACCGGAAGCAACGGCTTCCTTGAGGTCGGCCAGCGTGCCTGTACGTTCTTGGGTTTCAGACATGGAGTTCAGCCCCCGACCTTCTGGGTGTTGACGGCGTTCTTGCGGTTCATTGACGCAACATCGAGAACCTGCGGCTTCTGCCCTTCGTGCGGATGTTCGCTACCGGCATAGACATACAGGTGCTTCATCTGCGCGCGCTGCAGCGGGCCACGGGTGATCATGCGCTCGACCGCCTTGCGCACGACATCGCCGGGGTTCTTGCCGGTCAGGCGCTGGGTGATGGTGCGTTCCTTGATCCCGCCGGGGTAGCCGGTGTGGTAGTGGAACAGCTTCTGGTCCACCTTGTTGCCGGTCAGGCGGACCTTCTCGGCGTTGATGACGACAATGTTGTCGCCGCAATCAACATGCGGGGTGAACTGGGGCTTGTGCTTGCCGCGCAGGCGCTGGGCGATGATTGCCGCCAGGCGACCCAGGACGAGGCCTTCGGCATCGATCAGGGTCCAGCCACGCGTCACCTCTGCGGGTTTCAGCGAAAGTGTGGTCTTCATGGATTCAGTGTTCCGTCCAGTAATGTAGCGGTAACAGGTGGCGCGTTATCATCCGTACGCGACGCAAACGTCAAGCACATAATCCCGTACAGGCGGCATTTTTCCGGTAAAAAAACGTATGTGGTATCATGATACCGCACATCTTTCCGCAGTCCCTGCCCCACTGGCGATTGCCCAAGGGGGCTGGAATGCGATAGCACTCAGTTCAAGGTCATTACGGATATCAGGCTCGTGAAGAAACTCTATCCCGCCATTCCCCTGCTTATACTGGTGCTGCTGGTCGGCAGCTGGGGGGTGCATCACTTTGCCCAACGCAGGCTTGAGGCCGGCATTGCCGACTTCAGGGCCTCGATCGGGCCTGACGCCTCCTTCAGCTACGCCACGGCCCGGCCGCGCACGCTGGCGCGCGGCGCGCACTTCACCGCCGTGACCTACCACAACCCCGCCATGACGCTGATCGCAGCGGACGTGCGGCTGGGTGGCCTGACCGGCAACAACGTGCAGGGCGAAAAGATCGGCAGCCTGGTGCTACGCGATGTGAAGGTCATGACCGCCAGCAACACCATATCGCTGGACCAGGTGGAACTGGGCAACCTTGTCCTGCCCAATACCGCACGGGTGACGGGTGACATGGCCCGCCCGCTGGGGTTCGATTCCCTTGTGCTGGACCGGGGGGCGTTCACCAACCTGCATGTGGCGATTCCCGCCAGCCAGACGGACGTGACCATCGGGCGCATGGCCGTCAGCCAGTACGGGACGGGGCGGTCGTCGCACCTTGATCTGGACCGGCTGGCGACCCAGATCAACCTGACGCCGACGCGCCGCATCTCCGTCGAGCATATCGTGGTGGATGGCCCGGATTTCGCCAGCGAGGTCGCAAGCCTGATCCAGTCGGGGCACCTGGTTCATGAACGCCATCCGCAGACCATGGACCTGAAGAAGGTCGAAATCGACAGCACCCACCCCATGCTGCAGATCGACCATGTCACCACGTCGCGCTTCTCCACCGAAACCGAAGACAAGATGGATACGAAGCTGGACCACCTGACCCTGTGGGCCACCGGCACGGACAACCCCTCCATCCTCAACGCCTTCGGCTATGACCATTTCAGCGGCAACCTGCACGCCAACAGCACCAGCGACCGCAGCGCGGGCCGCGTGCATCTGGAACCGCTGACCATCGAATCCCCCGATATGGGCAACCTGACCATGGTGGCCGAACTGGACCAGATCCCGTTTGACGACATGGCCATCATTCCCGAAACCGCCCGCATCGTCTCCGCCGCCATGACGTGGGACGACCTGTCGCTGGCCAACCATGTGGTGGCGGGACTGGCCAAAAGCCGGAACATGGATGTGGATACCTACCGACAGAACCTGCTGGCCGCGCTGGCCACGTCCGATGATGCGTCGATGCGCGCAATGGGCCGCTTCCTGCAGTCGCCGCAGGACCATCCGCTGCAGATCGCCCTGCGCCCGATGAAGCCGGTCAACCTCATGATGCTGGGCGTTGCCCTGTCCATGGCGGGGGACCCCTCGGTCGCAGCACCCCTGGGCCTGACCATTTCCACACCCTGATGCCCGATGGCGGGCCGGTCCATGTCATTGGCGCGACCGGCCGTTCGGGCCTGGCGCTGTGCCATGCGCTGAACGCGCGCGGACAGGCCATCATTCCCATCGTACGCAGCCTGCCCCGATGGCAGGCAACGGGCATGGCCTGTCCTGCCCGCATGGCCGACCTGCTGGCTGATCCCGCTGCGTTGCGGGCAGCGCTGGCAGATGCCACATCCATCGTGCTGACCGTCCATGCCCGTCATCTGCCCGCCGTGCTGGCGACGGCCCCTGACACGGCCCGGATCGTGGCGCTGGGCAGTACGCGCATCTTCACCCGCTGGCCCGACGCGCATGCCCGTGGCGTGCTGCACGGCGCGCAGGCTCTTTCCCGGTCGGGGCGGAACGGCGTTCTTCTGCACCCCACCATGATCTATGGCGCGACAGGGGAAGACAATGTGCAGCGTCTGGCCGCCCTCATGCACCGGCTGCCCATCCTGCCGCTGCCCGGCGGCGGGACATCACGCATCCAGCCCATATGGCAGGACGACGTGACACGCGCCATCCTTGCAGCACTCGACCGCCAGTGGGACGGCCCCCACAGCCTGATCATTGCAGGTGGCGACCAGGTCACCTATCGCGATTTCACGCGCCACGTCGCCTGCGCCGCAGGTATGCGGCCCCGCCCCGTTATGCCCGTGCCCGGATGGCTGCTGATCGCGGCGGCCCGGCTCAATCCGCCCGGCCTGCCACGCATCATGCCCGCCGAGGTGCGGCGCCTGCTAGAAGACAAGATTTTCGACATTACTCCCATGCGCACGCAACTGGGGCTTGTGCCCACACCGCTGGCAGTGGGGTTGGAACGCACGTTCAGACGACCCGGTTAACGCAACCTGCCGCCAGACGTCGTATTCATCATTTTATCAGGAAAAAGGGTTGGGGCGAACGACGGGGATTGAACCCGCGACAACCGGTACCACAAACCGGCGCTCTACCAACTGAGCTACGTCCGCCACAACTGCGCAGTCATTTAGAGAAACTGCGCGCGTGCGTCAACTACCGTTTTTGAATTTCCGCAAGATTTCCTGCACACAGCCGTTCCCGCACGGATTGCAGGCGCGCAACGGCCCCTGCGATCACCTCCGCCTTCTTACAGAATGCAAAACGGACATAACGGGCGGGAATATCCGTCCCCCGGCTGTCATAGAAGGCCGAAACCGGAATCGCGGCCACCCCCACATCACGGATCATCTGCTCACAGAACGCGACATCATCACCCGCAAAGCCAAGCGGCGCGATATCGGCAATCAGGAAATAGCTACCATCCGACGGCAGCACCGACAGGCCCGCACGCACAAGCCCGTCCGCCAGCGTGTCGCGCGCGCCCCGCATGCCGTCCGCCAGCTGGTGGAAATAGGCCGTATCCTTGTCCAGCCCCATCGCCACCGCGCGCTGCAGGTTGGGTGCCACGGTAAAGGTCAACAGCTGGTGCGCCTTCGTCACCAGGTCCGCCAGTGGCGCGGGCGCCGTGACATACCCGACCTTCCACCCGGTCATGGAAAAGCTCTTGCCCGCGCTGCCAATGCGGATCGTCCGTTCCTGCATGCCCGGCAATGTCATGAGCGGCAGATGACGGGCGGCACCAAAGGTCAGGTGCTCATACACTTCGTCACACACTGCATAGGCATCATGCTGCGCCAGCAGGCCCGCAATGAATTCCAGTTCGTCGCGCGTAAACACCTTGCCGGTCGGGTTCATGGGCGTGTTCAGCAGGATCGCCTTGGTGCGCGGGCCGAACGCCGCCGCCAGTTCCGCGCGCGGCAGGTCCCAGTGCGGCGGGGCCAGCCGCACCTTGCGCACGACGGCGCCCAGCATTTCCAGCACCGGCACGTAGGTGTCGTATAACGGTTCGAACACCACCACTTCGTCGCCACGGTTGACCAGCGCCATGAGGGAGGCGGTAATCGCCTCGGTCGCGCCGCAGGTCACCACCACCTCACGCGCGGGATCGACCGTAATTCCATAAAACCGGGCATTGGACCGCGCCACCGCGCCCCGCAGTTCCGGCAGCCCCGCCAGGGGGGGATACTGGTTGCGGCCGTCACGCAGGGCATCGGCCGCGGCGTCCACCATGTCCGCCGGACCTTCGGTATCAGGAAAACCCTGACCCAGGTTGATGGCGCGATGTTCCACCGCCAGCGCCGAAATGACGGAAAAAATGGTGGTCGGCAGCCCCGAAAGCAGCGAATTGGCGGGTTTCATCGTATCATCCTGTCCCTGCGGGCGTGTGGCGGCCCGCATGCGCACATGTATTTTTGCCTTCGCATCCGATTGCCTGAAATCCAAAGCCATGCAACCCTGCCTGCGCCAGACAGACGGCACGAGACGGAAGACAGACGAAGCAGCATGAAAAAGATCGAGGCCATCATCAAGCCCTTCAAGCTCGACGAGGTGAAGGAGGCCCTGCATGAAATCGGTCTGATGGGCATTACCGTCACGGAAGCCAAGGGCTTCGGCCGGCAGAAGGGCCATACGGAACTGTATCGTGGCGCGGAATACATCATCGACTTCCTGCCCAAGGTAAAGCTGGAAATCGTGTGCCCGGACGACATGGTCGAGCGCGCGATAGAGGCCATCATGGCCGCCGCCCGCACGGGACGCATCGGGGATGGCAAGATATTCGTCACCCCCGTCAGCGAGGTCATCCGCATCCGCACGGGCGAACGCGGCGCCGATGCGGTCTGAGGCCCGGACTGCAAACATGGGTCCCATGGCAGCAGCCCTATCGACAGCCGCCTTCCGTTTCCGTAACCATAGCCGCCGCGCCGCATGGAACGGCACACCAAAGTCAGGACAGGTAAATTAACATGGCAAAAAAAGCACAGGCCCCGGCCGCGGCCTCCACGCCGTCACATTCAGCCAAAGCCATTGCGAAGGTCTTTGAGATCATCAAGGAAAACGCGGTCGAGATGGTTGACCTGCGTTTCACCGATCCGCGTGGCAAGTGGCACCACACCACCCAGTACGTCACCACGATCGAGGAAGACACCTTCCGCGAAGGCTTCATGTTTGACGGCTCCTCCATCGCCGGATGGAAAGCCATCAACGAAAGCGACATGATCCTGCTGCCTGACCCGACCACCGCGGTTATGGACCCGTTCTCCGCCAAGCCGCAGCTGATCCTGATCTGTGATATTGTCGAGCCGTCCACCGGGCAGTTCTACAACCGCGACCCGCGCGCGACCGCCAAGCTGGCCGAGCAGTACCTGCAGTCCACCGGCCTGGGCGACACCGCGTTCTTCGGCCCCGAAGCCGAATTCTTCATCTTTGACAGCGTGCGCTTCGGCACCGGCCCGAACTTCGGCATCTACGAGCTGGAAAGCATCGAAGGCCCCGGCGCGTCGCTGAAAGACTATCCCGAAGGCAACATGGGCCACCGCCCGGGTGTCAAGGGCGGCTACTTCCCCGTGGCCCCGGTTGACAGCGAAGGCGACCTGCGCGCCGAAATGCTGACCACCATGGGCGAGATGGGCCTGCCCATCGAAAAGCACCACCACGAAGTCGCGCAGTCGCAGCATGAGCTGGGCACGAAGTTCGACACCCTGGTCCGCTCCGCCGACTTCATGCAGATCTACAAGTACTGCGTGCACAACGTCGCCCATTCCTATGGCAAGACGGCAACCTTCATGCCGAAGCCGATCTATGGCGATAACGGTTCGGGCATGCACGTGCACCAGTCCATCTGGCGCGATGGCAAGCCGACCTTTGGCGGCAACGGCTATGCCGACCTGTCGGATGAGGCGCTGTACTACATTGGCGGCATCATCAAGCACGCCAAGGCGCTGAACGCCTTCACCAACCCGTCCACCAATTCCTACAAGCGCCTGATCCCCGGGTTTGAAGCGCCCGTGCTGCTGGCCTATTCCGCCCGCAACCGTTCCGCTTCGTGCCGTATCCCGTATGCGACCAGCCCCAAGGCGAAGCGCGTCGAGGTGCGTTTCCCCGATCCGACCGCGAACCCCTACCTCGCCTTCGCCGCCATGCTGATGGCGGGCCTGGACGGGATCAAGAACAAGATCCACCCGGGCGATGCAATGGACAAGGATCTGTACGACCTGCCGCCGGAAGAGCTGAAGCAGATCCCGACGGTTGCGGGTTCCCTGCGTGAAGCCCTGACGGCGCTGGAAGCCGACCACGAATTCCTGCTGGCCGGTGGCGTGTTCACCAAGGACCAGATCGACAGCTACTGTGAAGTGAAGTGGCAGGAAGTCTACAAGTTCGAACACACGCCGCACCCGGCTGAATTCGAAATGTACTACTCCGTCTGATCCCGGTTTTCCCACGGGGAACCTGACAGACAAAAGCGCCGGGACCGACAGGGTTCCGGCGCTTTTTTCATATCCGCCCCCCTCCGCCGAGGTGGGCAACCGGGATGGGGGTGCACACGTTTGCTCGATTCCCGACCATGCACACTGGTCCTGCCCACCATATCGCCTACACCTGAGTCCTGCATGCCGCACGTACACGCCTTACGAGGACAGACATGACCCAGCACATACCCGATACCATGCAGGCCATTACCTTCAGCCAGCCCGGCGGCCCTGATTCCCTGTGCATTTCCACCCTGCCGGTGCCCCGGCCCACCGGGGGGAACGTGCTGGTCCGCGTCATGGCGGCGGGGGTCAACCGACCCGACATCATGCAGCGCCAGGGACTGTATCCCCCGCCGCCGGGGGCCAGTCCCCTGCTGGGGCTGGAAGTGGCGGGCGAAGTCGTGGCCACCGGGCCGGATGTCCCCACCGACAGCTTTCCCACCGTCGGCGCGCGGGTGTGCGCGCTGGTCAATGGCGGGGGCTATGCCCAGTACTGCACCGTACCCGCGGGCCAGTGCCTGCCGTGGCCCACGGGCTTTGACGCCATCCATGCCGCGGCCCTGCCCGAAACCTTTTTCACCGTCTGGTCCAACCTGTTCATGACGGCCGGCGTGAAACCGGGGGAAAGCGTACTGGTGCATGGCGGCACCAGCGGCATCGGCACCACGGCCATCCAGCTGGTACGCGCCATGGGGGGCACGGTCTATGCCACGGCGGGGACGCAGGACAAATGCACGCTGTGTACCGCCCTTGGCGCCACCGCCGCCATCAACTACCGGACCGAGGATTTTCCCCAGCGCATAAAGGACCTGACGGACAGCAGGGGCGTGGACGCCATACTGGACATGATCGGCGGCGCATATCTGGATGGCAACCTGCGTTCTCTGGCGACGGCGGGACGGCTGGTCATAATTGCCCTGCAGGGCGGGGCGAAAGCCGACGGCGTCAGCCTGGCGCGCATCATGACCCGCAGGCTGGTGGTCACCGGCAGCACGCTGCGCCCGCGTGACGCCGCGTACAAGGCAGCCATCGCCCGCCAGCTGGAAGAACGGGTGTGGCCGCTGCTCGCCCGGCGCAGCATCCGTCCGATCATCCATGCCACCTTCCCCTTTGCGCGGGTTGCCGATGCCCATAAACTCATGGAAAACGGAACGCATATGGGCAAGATCATGCTGGACCTGCAGCACCTACCCACGGATACGACACGACGATAGGGACATAGCCGGTGCTACTGAACGTCATTGAGCGCGGACCTGAAGACGTTACCCCCGATACGGCCGGACGCCCGCCCATTGTCCTGCTGCACGGTCTGTTCGGGCGGGCACGCAACCTTGGCTTTTTCCAGCGCCGCCTTGCCACCACCCGCCGCACGCTGGCCATCGACCTGCGCAACCATGGCGACAGCCCGCACGGGCTGATGGACTATTACACCATGGCCGCCGACCTGCTGGAAACGCTGGCCCACCACAACGCGCTGCCCGCGACCCTGGTGGGCCATTCCATGGGGGGCAAGGTGGCCATGACGCTGGCGCTGACCCGGCCGGGTATGGTGCACAGCCTGCTGGTGGCCGACATCCCGCCCGCACGCACGGGGCACGGACAGTTCGCGCTGGGTGAACAGATGCTGCGCGTGCCGTTCCCGCCCTTCCTCAACCGTGCGGGCGCGGACAGGCTGCTGCAGCACTACATTCCCAATACCGATGTCCGGGCGCTGATGCTGCAGAACATCCGGGTGGGGGAAAATCCCGGCTGGAGCATCGGCCTGCGCGAAATCGTGGAATCGCTGCCCAATGTGGAAAACTGGCCTTACATACCCGAAGGCTACACTTATCCCGGGCCCACGCTATTCCTGGCGGGCGGCAATTCCCCCTATATCCGCCCGGAGCATTATGCCATCATGCGGCGGCTGTTTCCGTGCTACCGTCTGGAACAGATAGAACAGGCAGGGCACTGGCTGCATGTCGAAAACCCGGAAAGATTTGCGGAACTGCTGGAAAATTTCACAGAAAAGTACTGAACCGCCTTCCGTTACACATCCGGTCCTTGACAGACCCCCCGCCTGCGTCAGTTATGCTGACGATATAACAGGGCAGGCAGGCGCGCGGCCCCGACAACAGACCAACATGGCGGAGACCCGTAGCCTTTCATGACGGTGACACTCAGTCCCTCCTCCCGGCGGCGCAATGCCGTGGAGCCCGTACTGATCCCGCGCCGCACACAGTCCGGCGCCAGCCTGCCACCCGATACGGCAGGGGAGCAGTACCAGCCGCCCGAGCGTGAACGCCTGCTGACGGGCGCTGTCGTGCCGCAGCCACCGGGTTACCGCAAGTTACGCCCCACCATGTCGGGCCTGATCCGCCCCGATACGGAAGAAACGCCCGGTCCCGGCCGGGCCATCGCCATATCGGGGCTGCTGCACGCGGCCCTTCTGGCGGCCATCCTGATTGAATCCAGCCACCACAGCCAGCATGGTTCTCCCGACGCCACGCAGTCGGAACCACAGGTGGAAATGGTCTTCTCTCCCCCGACCTCCAGCGGGTTGCAGGGGCAGTCCTCGCCCGACATGGCGGGCGGGCAGAACGCGCCGCGCCAGCAGCAGGACCAGCAGCAGCCCACGGCACAGGAAAAGACCCCCAATCCGCAGCAGAGCGAGGAGGATTCCTCCCCCTCCCCCAATATGCCGACGCCCGAAGTCCCCTCTGCTCCGCCGCTGAGCGACGCACCATCCGACCTGTCGGTGCCGCAGTCCGAACGGCACGACACGTTCAATCCGTCCATGCAGAGTTCGGGCCACGGCAACCATCCGGCCCAGCAGGCGCATAACCAGTCCTCGGCCACGGATTACCGGGCGCTGGAACATCCCCGCAACTGGTCATTGTCGTCATCGCCGCTGCCACGGCGCAACCAGCGCGGGCGCGCGGGCGGCACGGGCGGACCGATCGACCTGTCGCTCGGCCCGCTGGTCAAGAATGGCAAGATCAACGCCCCCTATTCCTCCAGCACGCAGATCAAGGGGGTCAGTGATGATTACGGCAGCGAACTCGACCGCTGGATCCGCAGCCATATGTACTACCCCGAGGAAGCCGCCCGCGCGGGTGAGGAAGGCCCCTCCTCGGTGCATGTGGAACTGGACCGTGACGGGCATGTAACCAAGGTGCGCCTGACGGGACAGTCAGGGTCGTACTACCTTGATGCCGCGACGGTGGGCATGTTCCGCAATGCGCAGCTGCCGCCGGTGCCACCGGACATGCAGGGGGACACGTTCCCCATCGACCTGACCATCAACTACATCCTGATCCGCCGCTAGGCGCGTCAGGCAGACAGAGGACCGCCGCCATGGATACAGCACACCTCCTGCAGCAGGTCGGACGTGATTTCCAGCCGTTCGACACGGCAGATGCCGCCGTGGCCCGCATTACCGAATTGTATGATCATGCGGCAGAGCTGATCCGCCACGCTTTCTCCACCCGTGACACAACAGGGCTTGCGGACGCGGTCTATCCCTACCTGGCCTTCATGCCGCAGAGCGCCCTGCCATCCGATGGGCCACGACCGCCCTTTGATGTCGTTCTGGAGCCGGGATTTTATGGCACCACGCTGACCCGGCCCGCACTGTTCGCCGATTACTGGCGTGAGCAGATCGAAAGCCTGCTGCGCCATTACAGGACGCCAGTCATGGTCGGACTGTCGAAACAGCCGATCCCGCTGTCATATGTAATGGAAGAAGCGGTCACGTCCCTGACCGAATCGGACCTTGCATGGATCCAGTCGCATTTCGCGCTACCGGACCTGCATGTTACCGATGATTCGATCGCCAACTGCGACTATATTCCCCGCCCCGGCGTGCCGCGGCCACTGGCGCTGTTCACGGCGGCGCGCACCGATTATTCGCTGGCCCGGCTGCACCATTACACCGGCACGGCGCCGCGTCATTTCCAGCGTTTCATCCTGCTGACCAACTACCAGCGTTACGTGGATGCGTTCCGCGACTACGGTCATGCGCAGGTGGATACGGGATCCGAATACACGACCTTTGTCGAACCAGGCGAGATCATCCACACCCGCGACACCCCGCACGCCCCCACCCATGCGGGTCAGAGCCTGCCGCAGATGCCCGCCTATCACCTGTGCCGCCCCGATGGTGACGGCATCACGCTGATCAACATTGGTGTCGGCCCTGCCAATGCCAAGACGATCACCGACCATCTGGCGGTGCTTCGCCCGCACTGCTGGCTGATGGTGGGTCACTGCGCGGGACTGCGCCGCAGCCAGAAGCTGGGGGATTACGTGCTGGCCCATGGTTACCTGCGCGATGACCATGTGCTGGATGATGACCTGCCGCCATGGGTGCCCGTTCCCCCCATTGCGGAAGTGCAGATGGCGTTGCAGGACGTGACCGCACGCGTCACCGGCCTGCATGATGCCGAAGTGAAGACACGGCTGCGCACCGGCACCGTCATGACAACGGACAACCGCAACTGGGAACTGCGGCTTGGCGCACTGTTCACCCGCATCAATACCTCCCGCGCCATTGCGGTGGATATGGAATCGGCCACCATCGCGGCCAACGGGTTCCGCTTCCGCGTGCCCTATGGCACGCTGTTATGCGTATCGGACAAACCACTACATGGGGAACTGAAGCTGCGCGGCATGGCCAACGCCTTTTACCGCGAACGCGTGCGCCAGCACCTGGTGGTGGGGATCGAGACCATGCAGCAGTTGCGTGCCCAGGGTGTGGACCGCCTGCATTCACGCAAGCTGCGCGGGTTTGATGAGCCGGCTTTCCGCTAGATGCCTGCCTGAAAGGTCTGCTTTTGAAAGTTTCTGGCGAAGCTTTGTGCAAAAAGCTTAGGGAAATATCGTCTTTATAAAACAAGGCGACACCCAGAAACTTTCCTTATCAATGGGTGGTTTTCAAACAGCGTCTAAGGAGCATTCCTCTGGTTCGTTGATAAGGAATGACGCCTGTATGCAGGTTGCATTCCTTATCTGATCCTGCTGCAGGACAACGCCCTCAGACATCCAGGCACCATTCACTACGACCACATCTCGATGTGATTGCGTTCGCATACTTTCTGAGGAATGCATCTCAATCTGTTCAGGATGCATATCATCCCCAGAGACGAACCAGTGGATTGCTACTGTTTTCTACCTTCAATAAATATACGCCTAGTTTGTAATGAGTTTTGCCGCCCTGTTAACATAATTTATGTATCTGGATTCAAAACATGACATGATGTATGCAATATATATAGTTATCAATACACACATTATGGCTGAAAGTATCAATGGATATTCATAAGGTCCGATTTCATTAAGAGCCCGATCCGAAAGTTTTTCAAGCTTGACAATGCCTTGCTGTCCGTCGTGTGAGCATGCGGATCGAGGCGATCAATGTCCATGCGGTTGAGGACGCA
>NZ_NKTX01000120.1 GCF_003207815.1 Komagataeibacter oboediens
CCCGGCACGCCCCCCGGGGGAAGCTCCCGGCGCGGGCGGCGCATCCTTTATCTGGCGAGCGGGGCGCTGGCGGTTGTGCTTGGTGTCGCCTTCCTTCGCCCGCATTCCGGTGGCGGTGGCCACAGGCATGCGGCCGGCGGCGACCAGCCGGTGGCGGTGGCGACCATTGGCCGGGGCGACATGCCGGTGGTGCTGACGGAGCTGGGCACGGTGGTGCCGATCACCAACGTCACCGTGCAGTCGCGCATTGACGGCTACCTCATGCAGGTGCTGTTCACCGAGGGCCAGCACGTCCACAAGGGCGATCTGCTGGCCCTGATCGACACCCGCCCGTACGAGGTGCTGCTGGCGCAGTATGAAGGCCAGCTGGCGCAGGACGTGGCCCAGCTGGAGGCCGCGCGCGTGGACAACGCCCGCTACCAGCGCCTGATCCGCCAGGACAGCGTCGCGGCCATGACCGCGAAGGACCAGCAGTACAAGGTCGAGCAGCTGGAAGGCACGGTCAAGGCCGACCAGGCGCTGGTCGATAACGAGAAGCTGCAGATCACCTACTGCCACATCGTGGCCCCGGTCGATGGCCGCGTGGGCATCCGCGAGGTGGATATGGGCAACTACATCACCGCCGGCCAGACCAACGGCCTGGTGATCCTGACGCAGATGCAGCCGATTTCCGTCATCTTCACCCTGCCCGAAAACGACATCGGCCCCGTCGCCACCCGCCTGCGCGAGGGCACGCCGCTGCCGGTCGAGGCATGGGACAGCGCGAACCTGACCAGAATCGCCACCGGGCAGGTCAGCGTGCTGGACAGCCAGATCGACACCTCCACCGGCACGGTGCGCATGCGCGCGATCTTCGCCAATTCGCAGGAGGAACTGTTCCCCAACCAGTTCGTCAACGCCCGCCTGCTGGTCAGCACCGACCATGACGCCCTGCTGGTGCCCACCAACGCGCTGCAGACCGGCCCGAACGGGCAGTTCGTGTATGTGGTCAAGGCCGACAGCACGGTAGAGGTGCGCAACGTGAAGACCGGCCACGCCAACAACACCATGACCGTGGTGACCGACGGCGTGAAGGACGGCGAACGGGTCGTGACCGACGGCGTGGACCACCTGCGCGATGGCGTGAAGGTGACGATCCCCGACGCCACCGCCCCCGGCGCCGGGTCCGATGCCGCCCACGGCGGCCATGGGAAAAAAGGCTAGACGTGCGCGCCCGTCCGCCCGCTTCCCTGCCTGACCGCCTGCCCCTGCCGCCGCCGGAGATTGCCGCGTGAACCCCTCCCGCCTGTTCATACACCGCCCGGTCGCGACCACCCTGCTCATGCTGGCCATCCTGCTGGCGGGGCTGCTGGGGTATCATTTCCTGCCCGTCTCCGCCCTGCCGGAAGTCGAATACCCCACCATCACGGTGCAGACCTTCTATCCCGGCGCCAGCCCCGACGTGATGGCGACCTCGGTCACCGCGCCGCTGGAGACGCAGCTGGGCGAGATGTCGGGGCTGGAGCAGATGACCTCGCGCTCGTCAGGCGGGGCGTCGGTCATCACGCTGCGCTTCGGCCTGACCATGACCATGGACATTGCCGAGCAGGAGGTGCAGGCCGCGATCAACCAGGCCAATTCGCTGCTGCCCACCGACCTGCCCGCCCCACCCGTCTATGCCAAGGTCAACCCCGCCGACACCCCGGTCATGACGCTGGGCATCACGTCAAAGACGATGCCGCTGACGGAAGTGGAAGATTATGTCGATACCCGGCTGGCGGAAAAGATCAGCCAGATCTCGGGCGTGGGGCTGGTGACGCTGTCGGGCGGCAACCGCAAGGCGCTGCGGGTAAGGGTCAACATTCCCAAGCTGACCTCGTTCGGCATCGACCTTGACACGCTGCGCACGACCATCGGCAACGTCAACGTCAATTCCCCCACCGGCACGTTCGATGGCCCGCAGCGCGCGACCACGCTGCGCATCGACGGGCAGATCACCGGCGTGGACCAGCTGCTCAACCAGGTCATCGCCTACCAGAACAGCGGGCCGGTGCGCATCCGTGACGTGGCCAGCGTGGTGATCGGCCCCGAAAACACCGAACTGGCCGCATGGGCCAACCGCACCCCCGCCCTGGTCATGAACGTGCAGCGCCAGCCGGGCGCCAACGTGATCGCGGTGGTGGACAACATCAAATACGCCCTGCCGCACCTGCAGCAGTCGCTGCCGCCGGGCATCACCATCACCCCCCTGACCGACCGGACCACGACCATCCGCGCATCGGTGGAGGACGTGGAGTTCGAGCTGGGCCTGGCGCTGGTGCTGGTGGTGGGCGTGATCTTCGTGTTCCTGCGCAACGTGCCGGCAACTCTGATCCCCAGCCTGTCGGTGCCGCTGTCGCTGGTGGGGACGCTGGCGGTCATGTACCTGTTCGGCTTCTCGCTCGACAACCTCTCGCTCATGTCGCTGACCATCGCCACGGGCTTCGTGGTGGATGATGCCATCGTGATGATCGAGAACATCGCCCGCTACATCGAAATGGGCGACAGCCGCATGGAGGCGGCGCTGAAGGGCGCGGGCGAGATCGGGTTCACCATCATCTCGCTGACCGTATCGCTGATCGCGGTGCTGATCCCGCTGCTGTTCATGGGCGACGTGGTGGGCCGCCTGTTCCATGAATTCGCCATGACGCTGGCGGTCACCATCATCCTGTCCGCCGTGGTGTCGCTGACGCTGGTGCCGATGATGTGCGCGCGCCTGCTGCATGAACGCGACACGAAGCATGCCGAACCGGCATGGTCGGCCGCGGTCGAACGCTGGACGGTCGCGACCATCAATGGCTATGGCCGCGCGCTGGACGTGGTGCTGCGCCACCAGCGGCTGACGCTGGGCATATTCGGTGTGACCCTGGTGCTGACGGGCGTGCTGGCCGTGGTCATTCCCAAGGGGTTCTTCCCGGTACAGGACACGGGCGTGATCCAGGGGATCTCGGTCATGGCGCAGTCCACGTCGTTCACGGCAATGAAGCGCCACCAGCAGGAACTGGCCGACCGGATCCTGCATGACGCGGACGTGGCCAGCCTGTCCTCCTTCGTGGGGGTGGACGGGCAGAACGTGACGCTGAACCAGGGGCGCTTCCTGATCAACCTCAAGCCGGTGGACAGCCGCACCTCCACCGCGCAGGAAGTGGCCACGCGCCTGCGCGCGGAAACGGCGGACATCGCGGGGGCGGACCTGTATCTGCAGCCGGTGCAGGACCTGTCGCTCGATACCTCGGTCGCGGCGACGCAGTACCAGTTCCTGCTGGAAAACCCCGACTACAGCCAGTTCACGACATGGGTGCCGAAGTTCATCGCGCGGCTGCAGCAGGAAAAGGCCCTGTCGGACGTGACATCGGACCTGCAGGCGGCGGGGCTTGTGGCGCATGTCGACCTCGACCGCACAACCGGGGCGCGGTATTCCATCACGCCCCAGACCATCGACAACGTGCTGTATGACAGTTTTGGCCAGCGCCAGATCTCGACCATCTTCACGCAGTCCAACCAGTACCGTGTGATCCTGGAGGCAACCCCCGCCTTCCAGCAGGACATGGGATCGCTCAGCCAGATGTACCTGCCCGGCATCAGCGGCAATGCGGGCGAAAGCACGTCGGGGCCGACGCGTTCGCCCACGTCGGGGCTGGTGCCGCTGGCCTCCGTCACCACCCTGACGCAGGATACCGCGCCGCTGCTGATCACCCATGTGGGGCAGTTCCCCGCCACGACCGTCTCGTTCAACGTCAGGCCCGGCTATGCGCTGGGGGATGCGACGGATGCGATCGAACGCGCGGCAAAGGACATCAGCCTGCCATCCAGCTTCCAGACCTCGTTCCAGGGCACGGCGGCGGCGTTCCGCAGTTCGCTGTCCAACGAGGCATGGCTGGTGCTGGCCGCCCTGGTCGCGGTCTATATCGTGCTGGGCATCCTGTATGAAAGCTTCGTCCACCCCATCACCATCCTCTCCACCCTGCCCTCCGCCGGGATCGGCGCGCTGCTGGCGCTGTGGGTCACGGGGTCGGGGCTGGATGTCATGGGCATCATCGGACTCGTACTGCTGATCGGCATCGTCAAGAAGAACGCCATCATGATGATCGACTTCGCGCTGGAGGCCGAGCGGGTCGAGGGCATGTCCTCGCTGCAGTCCATCCGCCATGCCGCCCTGCTGCGCTTCAGGCCCATCCTCATGACCACGCTGGCCGCCATGCTGGGCGCCGTGCCCATGATGCTGGGCACCGGCACCGGATCCGAACTGCGCCGCCCTCTGGGCATCGCCATCGTCGGCGGCCTCGCCGTCAGCCAGCTGCTGACACTGTTCACTACGCCAGTCATCTACCTCCTCATGGATGGAATCAGCCAGAAGCTCGCGCGGCGG
>NZ_NKTX01000121.1 GCF_003207815.1 Komagataeibacter oboediens
GAGCGCGAAGACATGGTCGGTGGCACCACCCGTGTCGGTATAATGCTCGGTGATTTTAAGCCCCGTTCCATGATTGGTCAGGCCGTCGAGCACGTATGGCGCTTCGTGTGTCGCAGCCGAGATGACCTTCACATGGTATGGGGCGCGCTGATCAGACACATGCGTGTAAAAGCTGAACCCATGGTCGACGCCATAGCGGGCATTGACGTCTCCGCCTGAGGCACCGCGCTTGGCCCCGCGAAAGAACTGTCCATCGGAGCTTGAACTCGAACCCTCACCCCAGATGCGGGAAAATGGCAGACGATGGTGAGAGTCGATGAGGATAGCCAGCGCCTTGCGGTAATTTTCGTCGCGGACGTAAGCGTCGTGGGTCCAGAAGAGCTGATCACGGGTAACGCCGTGACTCGCGGCAGCCATGCGTGACAGCCCCAGATTGGTAGCGTCCGCCAGAATGGCAGCAAGCAACGCGTTCTCGTGGGGGCAGGCTTCGCCCGTGCGCAGGTTGGTAAAGGCGTTCAAAAAACCGGTGGCCTGCGCCACCTCGTGCAGCAGCTCCGTGATGCGGATTGGCGGCATCAGGGCGTTGAGCTGTTGCGCCAGGTCTTCCGCCTTGGGAGGCGTTGTTGCGCGTATCGGCGATATCTGGAGGTGCCCGTCTCGGAATCGTACGCCTTGCAAAGCGTCGCGTTTCAGGCTTTGCGCAAACTTCTTCAGGCGTTTATCCAATTCGCGAGCGCGCTGATCCAGCCATTCATCCGCCGACAGGGGAAGGTCAAGTTCGGCAATGAACGGTTTTGCCTGCTCCGTACTGAGCATGTAGCTGTCGAAGCGACGATAATTGGCCGACCGCTCGATCCACACATCACCGGAACGCAGCTTGTTGCGCAAATGCGCGAGCGTCGCGATTTCCCACAGACGCCGGTTGGGCTTGTCATCCTGATCGATAACGATCTTCTGCCATTCCTTGCGAAACGGCATCGGTGCGTCGCCAGGTAAATCGCGTTTGCCTGCTCTGTTGAGGTTCCGCAACAACGTGATCGCAGCCAGGGTCTTGGCGCCTCCTCTTCCTGCCTGGAATTCCAGCGTTTCCAGCAGATCGGGCGCGAATTTTCGAAGGGTAATATAACGCTCCGCAGCGGCTGTCAGAGGATCGAGGTCGGCAGTCCTGGCGATCGCCCCAACCTCTGACCTTGCTTTCAACAGGGTCGCCCATCCGACCGTGGCATCCAGAGTTTCCATGGGATCTCTGCCGTCGCTGGCCGCCTCGGCCAAGGCATCGATGGTCGCCTGAAACAGGCGCATCAGGCGTGCGACGTTCTTCGACGTTGCCGAAAAGCTGCGGGCCTTTGTGTTCCGTGCCCGGGTAAAGATGCTGCCGACCAGCTTGTCAGCCATGTCCAGGGCGCTGTCCGTCAGACGTTCCTCGGCATCGATCAGGAAAGCGACGAGCGTGGCGTAACGGCGTGATGGCGTGTAGCGCTCGATCATCGAGGCCGGAGATATCCGGCCTTCCCGGACGTATTGGTGAAAGCGGTCGATGTGAATGCGCTTGGCGACGACGGGATCAATCCCGATCTGTCGAACCTGTCTCAACAATTCCAGAATGCGCTTGATGTGATCCGGCTTGACGGCAACCGGTATGGTCTTGAGCGAGGCAAGTTGGCTGATGCTCCCTTCAGGCGTTGTGGCGAAAAGCCGATCCAGCGCCGTGACCTGATCGCCTGTGAGGCCCTGCGTTAACGCCTGCGCGGTCTTCCGTCGGGCCCGCGCCCGTCCCGCAATGCTGGCGCGTTCGATGGTTGAAATCGAAGGGAGTGCGATTTTGGCATGGCGTAGCGCGTCCATCACGGCCCGGACGATTACGATGCCGCTGTCCGTGGCCCAGGCTGCGTTTGCCGCAGCCTCGATCATGAACGGGATATCGACTCTCTGGGGCGCGCGCAGGCCAAGGATCGTCATCAGATCGCGGGCATGATCGGTCATCGTCTGCTCCCGCGCGGCGTAATCGGCGAGGTCGCTGCCGGAAAGCTCAAGTTGGTCTGCCACGAAGGCGACCAACGCGGATGGCGTCGATCCGACGTCCTGCACAAACTGAGCCAGTGTTGTTCCCGGGTGCCTGAGTAACGCCAGTTGCACGGCAACGCCCATCTGGGTGCGTCGCCTGCGCCGGGAACCGATGATATCCAGATCCGATGGCTCGAAAGTGTAAAGGCGGACCAGACTGTCCCGGTCTGTCGGGATGGCGAGCATCTGATCCCGTTCCTGGGCTGTCAGCAGGTGATGTTTGAGCCTGGTCACGCTGTCATTCCGTCCACAAAAGGTCAGTCTCGGCTATGGACAGCGGAGAGTAAAGAGACGCATTATGTGGACGGATATTGTCGATCCGGAATGGTCATTCACTCAGTGTCCACAGAACGGTCGTTTGGGAGACGGTGCCATGGGCGGCATTCTGGGATACGCGCGTGTCAGTACCGGTGATCAGGATGTGGCCGGGCAGCGTATGCGATTGGAAGAAGCCGGTACGATCCGTGTGTTCACCGATGTGATGTCGGGCAAGAGCATGGAGCGACCAGGACTGGACGAGCTGCTGGAATACGCACGCAAGGGCGATACGCTTGCGGTTGTGCGGCTCGACCGCCTCGGTCGTTCACTGGGAGAGTTGCTGACAACGGTGACCATGCTCCGCTCACGCGGAATAGCGTTGCTCAGCCTGGAGGAGAAAATCGACACTTCCTCCGCAGCCGGAGAGCTGATCTTCCACGTCTTCGGCGCCATTGCGCATTTTGAGCGGCGACTGATCTCAGAACGTACACGCGACGGGATTGCAGCGGCGAGAGCAAAGGGCAGGCTGCCGGGGCGGCAGCCGCTCGACAACGACAAGATCAGCGCGGCGCTAAAACTTATCGCGGCGAGCGTGTCGCCGACTGAAGCGGCGCGTCAGCTCGGGATCGGGCGATCGACTGTCTATCGCGAGATGAAGCGTCTTGGCGTCGCGCGGCCGACACCATCGGCTGTATCATGACAACAGACGATCAAGTGGTTCTCAGCGCGCGCGAGAAAGAAGCTCTACGTCTGCTTCTGGTCGGCCATGACGCGAAATCCATCGCCAATACGCTTGGTCTGTCGGTGCACACAATAAATGACCGCCTACGCGATGCGCGGCGCAAGCTGGGCGTTTCGAGCAGCCGTGAAGCTGCCCGACGTCTCGCCGAGATGGATGGGGGCACCCCCAATAATGTCGGCCCCAAAGAAATTGGGGGTGCCGAAGCAACTTCTTCGGTGGATAGAGCCAAAGAGCCAGCACCGCCGCGATCGTCGGGGCATCGCCTGGCGTGGCTTACCGGAGGAATGCTTATCATGTCTCTTATCATTGCGGCCGCAGCGCTTTTGACCATCAGCGGGCAGGACGACGCCCGGGTTTCCGCCCAGAATATTTCGACAAGCATTGCCCGTCCTGCCGAAACAAAGGCATCGGCCGATGCCCGCAAATGGGTCGAATTGCTTGATGAAGGGCAGTGGGATGCAAGCTGGCAAGCCGCAGGCACACTGTTCAAGGCAAAGATCACCCCGGCGCAGTGGGCCACTACGATCCAGTCTGTACGACAACCGTTGGGACGCCCGTCATCACGCACTTTCCAAAGCGTGATGCAGACAAAAACGCTGCCGGGCGCGCCAGCGGGTGACTATCAGATCATTCAGTTCCAGACGCGTTTCGCTAACAAACCCAACGCGGTTGAAACCGTCGTACTTTCGCGTGAACAGGCATATTGGCGCGTTAGCGGATATTTCATCCGCTAACTTCCGTGCTGCTTGCCGTTGTTCAACAAAGAAACAGCGGCTTGCCCTCAGGCAAGATCACGCTACCCAGACGTTCTTCTACTGTTCATGCTAAACGTTGTTTAGCGTACTTTCCACACGATGGCCTCTAAAAAACAATAGCAGCGATGACATTAAATGCCCCACGGAACCGTGGGGCATTTTTTTTAGATGATCTTTGTAAGATGAAACCATAAGCGTTTTAGCCGCTAAAATATCCATTCATAAGCAGGCAGGCTAACCCGGCAAAAAATGGATGCAGACCCGGAGCGAGCGCAGAGCGGGAGCGCCGTAGGCCGCCCGTCAGGGCGTCCAGACATGCGTTTGCACTCAGGTCAGATAGGCTTGCACTTAGGTCGGTATCGGGGTTTGCACTTAGGTGCAGTCGGGAGCTTTCGACTGCCTCAAACACCACTCAAGCATCTCCGAGTGGGTCATTTGTGGAGGCTGATAGGGGTCGTTTGCGGGAGGGGGCGAAATCCTAC
>NZ_NKTX01000122.1 GCF_003207815.1 Komagataeibacter oboediens
GATCGGTCTCCCAAAGACAGTGCTCGCCGACACCGGTTACGCCAGCGGGCAGGCGGTCCGGGACCTGCGGAAAAAAGGCATCGATCCGCTGGTCGCCATCGGACGGCCCTGCGCCCGCAGGCCTTATGACTTCCGGCCACCTCCTGAAGACAGGGAACCGCGCCGGATCACCGAACCCTGGCGGCTTGCCATGAAGGACAGGCTGGAAACTACAGAAGCCGGAGATATTTACAGACTACGAAAACAGACCGTGGAGCCGGTCTTTGGAATTATCAAAAGCATCATGGGGTTCAGAAGATTCAGTCTGCGCAGCCTTGCAAAAGTCACGACCGAATGGACACTCGTCGCTCTCGCATACAACTGCAAAAGAATGGCACGGCTTCACGCAGCATAAGCCGGGTCAGCCTCGGCGTTATCAGCCGCAAAATGCCCAACCCGACAGGCTGCTAGAGCATTATTGCCGCCAGTCCAGAGCGCTGGAGGGTGCGGACGGCGTTGTCGTTTTCATCGGGCTGCAGGTTACGATTCAGCTTGTGCTGTATATTCTTTGCATGACCGAGGAATTGCATGGTCATGGTATTGAATGGTAGAGGAGTTAACCATTTCACCAGATGCAGACACACATTGCAATAAAATCAAGAAATGTTTTGTAATGCATTATCCTGTAAAGTCTATTGCCTTTTGTGTATCATTCTGATATTTAATAAAAAATATAACATAAAAATAATCGGCTCGGTAAAGTGTAAAATTATGAATGTAAAATATAAAAGAGATGTATTTTTATATTGCTTTACCGCAGTATGTACCATTTCTTTTGCGCATGCAGCAACCAATACCATATCAGGCCAGGATTCTACGAATATTGATGCATCCAGCTCGATAAATACAGATGATGATGGCATTACCATCAAGGCGCCGACAGATGTTTCCGTAGATATTGCAAGCGATGGTTCCGTTACCGCCGCAGGTGATGGCGTGCATGCGAAGGCTGCATCCACGGGACAGATATCAATAACCAACAGTGGGACGATCACCAGCACATCTGATGGGCAGGCCATAGATCTCAATGATATGTCGGGCGACAGCAATACGACCACGATCACCAACACGGCGACTGGTCAGATTGTTTCTGACAATGCTGACGGTATTCGCCCCGGAACAAATGCTACCGTAATCAATAGCGGTCTGATTTACGCCGATGGTCCTACTGCCTCCAGCCATGATGGCATTGATTTTCAGAGTGCGCCGACGGGCACGGTAATCAATGAAACCGGGGGGCTGATTTCCGGGCATCGGCATGGGATTACCACTGACGGGTTCGTAAACGTTACAAATGAGGCGGGTGCCACCATAATAGGCCGTAACGGATCAGGTGTCGGGTCTGACGGCACCGGTCAGGTGACCAATTACGGTACTATTATCGGTGCCTATGATGGTTCGGGAACGGGAGACGGTGATGGCGTCGACATTGACGGAGACGCCGTTGTCAATAACTGGGGAACAATCAAGGCATTGGGTGCTGCTGGTGTCGATAAGACAGGCTCACCAAATGCGTCTGAAGGCTTGGCACTAACTGAAAATTCCACAGTAAACAATTATGCCGGTGGCGTCATTGAAAGCGTTGATAATGCAATGACGCTAGGCGGTGATCCGGACACGATTGCGGTTGTCAATAATATGGGAACCGTTCTGGCTGGTGGTACTGGCATCTGGGACTATCAGAATCTGGAGTTAACCAATTCCGGGACCATCAAGAGTGATTACCTCGGTGTCTCCTCCACGGGAACTACCGCAAATATAAACAATTCTGGATATATATGGCGCGGATGCTGGCATATATATGTTTCCTGGGTCGTCATATAATATTTATAATTCAGGTTATATCGGTGGAGGAACTAATTCCCTTGTTCTTGCCGGAAGTGGTAATCTATACATAGAAAAAGGTTCGGTCATAGACGGAACCGTTGCAGCAGGCGGTGGCGGAATCAATTCGCTATATCTGGAAGATGGAGCAAAGTTTGGTTCGTCAACCGGTCTGGACAATCTGTTTGTAGAAGGTTCGTCCGAGATTGATGGGACCAATACATTTTCAAACGTGCAGATTGATGCAGGAAGTGCCCTGACCGTATCTGGTGCGGGCAGCATTAGCGGAACTGTCGACGATAGTGGTCAGTTGTATATTGACGGCACGGATAACCAGATCGATGTGAACGCACATGGATCTACTGCCACGTTGTCAGGTAACGGAAGTATCAATTCTGCCACGATTGCGGACCATGCTACGCTGTCCCCTGGCAGTGCAACGTCAATGGGTACCCTGACGATTGCAAATAACCTTTCCATGGATAGTACGTCCGTACTCGCGATCAAAGCCGATACCAGTAGCCTGAAAAATGATTCTGTCCAGGTTGGGGGAACGGCAACGTTAAACGGCGGAACCGTTGATTTTACCGATATTGCATCTGGGGCGTCGATAAGATCCGGACAGGTTTATACAGTTCTGACTGCCCAGAAAGTTGTCACGGGGCAAGCTGCAAATCTTGTTACCAATATAGATTCGATTTACCCGTTCATCTCGCCCTATCTTGAATATGGCGAAGATAGTGTGGACGTAGCCATCCGTCGCAACGACAGTAAATTTTCTTCTGTTACACAGACCCGCAATCAGTTCGGTGTCGCGAATGCTCTGGACAATGCGGGGAGTGCTGCCCTGTCGTCTGTTATTACCAACATGGATGCGACACAGGCTCGCAGGGCTTTCAATGCTCTGTCCGGGGAGATCCATGCTTCCGCGCGGACAGATTTGGTCCAGGACAGCTTTTATGTGCGGAATGCGGCGGTCGATCGGTTGCGTGACGCTGCCTGTGATCCGGGTGCTGGGAATGGAGCACTCAAAACTGCGACTATGCAGGGGCATCTGACAGATGGCCTCTGTCAATCAAACCGTAGCGCCATGTGGATGGAAGCATACGGTGGATGGGGCCGTAATTCCGGTGACGGCAATGCTTCGGGCATGAACCATTCAGTTGGCGGATTTGTGCTGGGCGCAGATACGATGGTTGCCGGAAACTGGCGTGTCGGTGGCATGGTGGGTTATGGTCACTCCACCTTTAATTCCCGCGCGGTGGATTCCTACGGTCATAGCAATAACGTCAGTATTGGCGGTTATGCGGGAACACATTGGGGGCGTCTGGCCTTCAGGATGGGTGCTGCTTACACCTGGAACATGCTGTCAACCGGTCGGACAATTGCCCTGTCGTCTATGAATAACGGCAAGGCCAATAGTCAATATGATGCAGGGACTGCGCAGGCATTTGGCGATCTGGGGTATCGCATGCATCTGGGGCAGGCATCGTTCGAACCATTTGCCAATGTGGCGTATGTTAATCTGGATACGGACAGGTTTAACGAACATGGCACTGCGGCCGCATTGAATGGTCATGGCATGGATACAGGGACTACTTTTTCGACCTTCGGGGTCAGAGCCTCCTCCGCTTTTCATGCCGCGCATTTCATACTGGTGCCGGGAGCGGAATTCGCCTACCGGCATACGTTCGGATCGCCAGTGCCAACCACCCATGAAGCATTTGCGAACAGCAATGCGACGATGGATATTTCTGGCGTGCCCCTGTCAACCAATGCAGCTGTGCTGAATATTGGTCTTAAGGCGTACCTGAGTGACCGCGTAAATGTTGGCGTGAATTATATTGGCCAATATGGTGACCAGTCTGTTGAATCGGGGCTTCGTGGAAATATAAAGGTGAAGTTCTAACGCCATTTCGGGATGACTTTCTGGAGGTTCGATATGACGATTTTCCAGAAAGGCTCCTGTATACACTTTATTTAAAAAATCACATTAGAGAAGATATTCAATGTGAATATGTAGCGCATGTGCAATATGGCGTACTTCAACTGTGCTGCCCTGCTTATTGTTGTTCTCAATCTCAGAGCCTGATCCGAAAGTTTTTGAACAATACCAGCCTGTTGTGATTCATCCGTCTTTACGAAGAGATGGAGTGAATGGTGACATGGACTGGTATTGCCCGACGTGAACATAGCCGGGAAGGACTGCGATATCCATCGGATATGATGGACGGGGAATGGGCTTTGATCGTGCCATTTGTGCCCCCTGCGAAACGGGGCGGTCGCCCTCGCACGACGGATATGCGCGAGGTGGTCA
>NZ_NKTX01000123.1 GCF_003207815.1 Komagataeibacter oboediens
TGACCACCTCGCGCATATCCGTCGTGCGAGGGCGACCGCCCCGTTTCGCAGGGGGCACAAATGGCACGATCAAAGCCCATTCCCCGTCCATCATATCCGATGGATATCGCAGTCCTTCCCGGCTATGTTCACGTCGGGCAATACCAGTCCATGTCACCATTCACTCCATCTCTTCGTAAAGACGGATGAATCACAACAGGCTGGTATTGTTCAAAAACTTTCGGATCAGGCTCTCAGATGATTTGAGGAAATCTGATACGTGTCAGCAATTTCCTGAATAGCCACACGCCTGCCCTGGTTCCTGCCAAGGTAAATCAGGGTCTGAATGGAATATTCCGTATAAAGGGTCAGGCGCATTATATTTCACAAAACCTGTACTGTATTCATTTCATAAGGTCATGCGGCGTGCCTGCATGCCTGTTTTCCTGCGCACATGGATGGGGCAGCATACCCGGCAGAATGTCATTTATACCTGCGGAACCATCGTCCGCTTTCTTCATCTATGATCCAGCCCAGACGGACCATTTCCTCGACATCCTCATCCGACATGGACAGCATGTCCTCCTGGGTGCCCAGATACGTTCCTTCGGCGCCATGCTCCATGCGGAACGACTGTATTTTCTTCCATATTGGGTGTGAAAGCATTTTTACTCTCCCTCCTTATCCGACACCATGTAATCGCGATGCTATTTATTTAAGATCGGTCCGATATGCTGCCACACGAACTCCGCCATGATTTCATGCCCGGCCTGGTTGGGGTGGGTGGTGTCGGGGTTCCATCTGGTGGTGTCGAGGACGTTGGCAAGCGGCAGGCCGGGGGCGAAGGGGTCGAGGGTGATGTCGGGCGCAAGGATGCCGCGGGCGATGGCGTCATGGATGGCGGCGCGGGGGGCGCCGGTGGTCTGCGTCTCCTCGATGAGGGCGACGGTGTAGCCCGCCTGCTTCAGGCGCCCGGTGATGGTGGCGAGGTTGCGCACCGTCTCGTCGGTGGGGATATGGTTACCCGGCAGGTGGTCGTTATAGCCGCCGAACACCACGGCCAGCCTGCGCGCGCCCCCGCGGGCGACGGCTTCGGCCGCGGGCAGCATGCCCAACATGTGCCGCGTCGTCGCCCCCGACACCGCAAGGTTGTAGCTGCGGTACCGCGCGAAGCGCTGCATGAGGTAGGGCCAGTTGCGGCCATCCGGCACCACGAAGCCTTCCGTGCGGCTGTCGCCGATGGTGACCAGCACATCGCGCAGCTGCGGCATGGCGTCGTCCGCCACCGCCCCGGCCACGGCGAAGGCCTGCGCCTCGTCGGGGGTGGGGGCGTGGCCTGCGATGACGATGCCGGTCCACTGTCCCGTATTGCGTCCCTGCGCGAACCATGGCCCGCCATCGGCATTGTAGCCGATATAGCCGCCCGCCAGCGTGCCGCCGGGCAGGGCCCCGGGCAGGGTGGCGCGCGCATTGCCCGACTGCAGCACATAACCACCCGGCCCCGCCGCCACGCCGAAGGCGGCTGGGGAGGAGGTGACGACCAGCCCCGTGCGCTGGTCGGGGCTGCGCGGGTCGGCGACATGGACGAACCCGTCGAGCGAGTAGCTGCCCATGAAGGCCTTGAACTCCCGCCCGCTGCCCGCCTGCCCCAGCAGGACCGGCACGGGCACGGCGGCATTCCCCGAATTGGCCGAGGCATAGGTGCCCGTGGTCCCGAAGAAGAAGCCGTCGGATGCGACCTTCACCCCGTCGGGCAGCACGAAGCCGCCGGGACCGTTATCCTCGCCCCAGGACAGGGTCTCGTGCCCGGCGATGCGGATTTCACCGATATGCACGACATGGCGGCCCGGCGTCGCGGTGATGTGGTTGCCATGGCCGGACTGGTCATACACCCGCAGCACGGTGGCGAAGCTGCCGCGGTCACGGGCGGACAGGGCGCGCCGCAGGGCGGCCGTATCCAGTCGGCCATCGCCGCCAATGGCCAGCGTGGTGGTGACCGTCCGGCCCGCCACCGTCGTCCCGATATCAAGGGCGGGCCCGACATAGCCGCTGACCAGCCGCACCGGCCCCCCGGCAAAGACGGTGTGCCCGCCGAAGGCATCGCCGGGCAGGCGGGCGGGCACGCGCGCCCACCGCGCGGCCCCGTCCGCCACCGATACCGCCCGCCAGGCCTGCCCCCCCGCCTGCCACAGGTCGCCTGCCGCGTAGCCGCGGCGGACGTCGTCATCGGCGCGGGGCGCGCGGTCCAGTCCGCCGGCGGTGGTGTCGGCGGCCGGCACGCAGACCGTATCCCCGCCCGCATCCGCCGGGCACCCCGCCGCGTGCGCCGTTGCCGTGCCGGCCGCCATGGCCGCCATGGCCGCCATGAGGACGAAAGCCTGTCTGCGCAGTGTCATGTCATGCTGTTCCCGAAAGTGGCGGGGCACCCGCGGGCGCCCCGGCCGTGAGGGGTAAGGGGGTTACTGGCCATCGAGGGTATAGTGCGCCATCCACATGCCGCTGGTCTCCGACCAGCTGCCCGCGCGGCTGTAGCCGCCTTCCAGCCCGATGCGCAGGCGGTGGTCCAGCTGATAGACCAGACGCCCGCGCATGTTGCCCGCCAGCCCGCTGGCCCCGCTGTCGCCATAATAGCTGGGCGGACTGCCATCGGCCTGGCCCTGCAGCTGCGCGCTGGTCGGGAAATACGGCGCGGCGTTGCTGTGGTAATACTGGTAGCCCGCCTCCCCGCGCAGGAACCATGTCCAGCGCCGGTTGTGCCCGGACCATTCGACCGGCACCATGGCGCCGAAATACTGCCGGGGCGAGAAGTATCCGCCCTGCCCCCATGTAAAGAAGTAGGCATTGCGCTTGTAGCCGAAATACATGAGGTCGAGCCCCACGCGCAGCCACTGCCGGTCATGGTCCTGCCACACGGTGGCGCTGCCGCCGGCGCCGGCCTCGGTCTCGGTATTGCCGATGACGTTGGTGCCGCCGAGATAGGCGAAGCCGCCCCCGGCATAGGCGTTCCACCCACGCGCGGACCATTCCAGCGCGCCATGGCCGAACAGCCGCGTCACCCCGCCCCACAGCTTTCCGGTGCCCGGGTCGCGCTCGCCGGCATAGGACAGTTCGCTGTCGGTCACCATGCGCCGCCCGCCGCTTATGCGCAGGCCGAGGTTGCGGGTCAGGCGCGGGGCGAATTCCAGCCCGCCCACCACATTGGTGATGGGAAAGCCCAGCGGGGAGGAACCCACGTCGGCCGCGAACCAGCGGTTGACGTAATTCAGGCTCAGCCCCACGCCCTGCGTATAGTAATGATGGTAGCCCCAGGGCCGCGCCCCGTTGACCGCGACAGTCCCGAACTGGTGGGCGGAGACGGCATTGGTCAGCGGATCGCCGGTGAACAGCAGGGTCGGCGTGACCGAGAAGGACAGCCGGTGGTCCCATGATTCAAAGGGCAGGGTCGCGGTGATGGGCACGGCGAATTCCGTCAGCTGCCCCAGCCCCGCAACACCGGTGCGGCTGCGCACGAAGGTATTGGCGTCGAACTGCGGCGACACGGAATCACGCAGGTAGACGATCTGTGTCAATCGGCACTCAAAAATAACCCCTGATCGGCATGCAATATTAACCCCCTGTTGAAGGCCCGGCCTGTCTCCTGAAGCCGTAGGCGTAAGGAGACAGGCCGGGGCAGGTATGGATCTGGAGAGAGGTTCAGTTACGGTTCCTGAACCGCCAGCTTTCGTTCCCTGTCTCGATGATGTCGCAGTGATGGGTCAGACGGTCGAGCAGTGCCGTGGTCATCTTGGCGTCGGCGAATACACTGGCCCATTCACCGAAGGACAGGTTCGTGGTGACAATGACCGAGGTCTGTTCATAAAGGCGGCTGATCATATGGAACAGCAACTGTCCGCCAGACTGGGCAAAGGGCAGGTATCCCAGTTCGTCGAGGATGACAAAGTCCAGTCGGCCGAGTTGTTCGGCCAGCCGACCCGCCCTTGCCGCCCGACTGTCAGCCTCAAGCCGGTTGACCAGGTCCACCACGTTGAAGAACCGGCCACGCCGACCTGTGCGGATGCAGCTCCGGCCAATGGC
>NZ_NKTX01000124.1 GCF_003207815.1 Komagataeibacter oboediens
TCGCAGGTAGTACCGCGTCCCTATCTCTTAAATCGCTCATGCTTCATAGCTGAACAAGACCAGAAGTATTCAGCAAGGCGTCAGTCGCCGGGAGCTTACGTACATTCCGCCTTGTTCGTCGGATTGGAGAGCGGGAAGATCACCGGCCGCTCGTTCAGTTTTGCCATCTCGCGGACCACCTCCTCGGTGAATGCGCCGCCGATGGTGCTGACGCCGATCAGAATGGTCGGCTTGAAGGTTCTGACGACCTCGAGAAGATCTTTCGTCGGTTTCGCCTCGTGCGCGAACGGCTTCTGCCACTCGTTGAGATCGGTCCGGCTGGTCTCGATCAGACCGTTGACATCGATCAGTACGATACGCTCACGCGCTTCGGCCTCGCCCAGACCCGCTTCGACCATCGCCGAGACAATCATACTTGCGATACCGATCCCGGCTGAGCCTGCGCCCAGAAAAAGGACGCGCTGATCGGCGAAAGTCTCGTTCTTGATCTGCAGTGCCGTGGTCAGGCCTGCTACCGCGATCGCTGCGGTTCCCTGAATATCGTCATTGTAGCACAGGACCTTGTCGCGATAGCGGGCGAGAAGCCGCATCGCATCGGTACCTTTCCAGTCCTCGAAATGAATGCAGACACCGGGAAACACGTCTGTAGCGGCTTCGATAAATGCCTCTGAGATCAAATCCACCTCCGCTTCGTCTGGCGGGAGCTCGCGCAGACCAAGATAAAGCGGATCGGCCCGGAGCGCCGCGTTCGTGGTGCCTATGTCCAGTAGCACAGGCAGCAGCGCCTCGGGCGGCACCCCCGCGCAGGCGGTGTAGAGCTGGAGCTTGCCAATGGGAATGCCCATGCCGTTAGCGCCGATATCGCCAAGACCGAGAATACGGCCGCCGGTGGACACACAGATGAACCGAACGTCTTTTACCGGCCAGTTGCGCAGAATTTTTTTGAAGCGACCTTTCATGTCGCGCGTGAGATACATGCCCGCGCTGCCGCGATAGATATGTCCGTATGCCAGACAGGCATCAGCCACGGTCGGATCATAGACAATCGGCACAAACCGCGCGGGGTCGACATCAGCGTGTGGTAGAATAGCGTCTCGTTCCTGGCCGCCAGGCTCATGAGATAGATGTAGCGTTCGAGATCATTCGGCTTTGCGGCGAGTTGCGTCTGAACCCTCTCCAGTTGCCGGTCGATGTTTTCCACAGTCGGAGGAAGCAGACCTTCAAGGCCGAGCGATTGACGCTCAGTCATTGTAAAGGCGGTTTCCTTGTTGCGGGCGGGGTTGTTGAGGATTTCCTGTCCCCGGATCGTGCTGGCCTGGCTCATGTGTTCTCCTCGCGGTTCGACGGCGTGCGGAAGTCATGCGCTTCGTTCGGAACGGCCGCCGCTGGATGACTGAATGTCATCTTGGGCCCACCCGAGCTCCAGCGCATCCGGAAAACTACGTACGTAAAACCTCGTAAGGGAAACGACCCGTCCTGATTTCAGGTCGACTGTGTTATCGCGGCCGCTCCGTGGCTGTCAGCGTCATCCGCACGAGTTCAGACAGGCTGCGAGCGTCCATCTTTATCATGAGATTGGCCCGATAAATCTCTATCGTGCGCGGGCTTATCCCAAGCTCCCGGGCGATGACCTTGTTCGATTGACCGTCGACGAGGCCACGGAGAACCTGTTGCTCCCGCGTCGTCAGAGCGGCGATCCGCTGGCGAATGACATGTGCATGCGCGCGTTCGGCGCCGTTCTCGTCACCGCACCGCAGAGCGGAGGCCACCGCGTCGAGAATGGTATGATCGTCGAACGGCTTTTCGATGAAGTCGCGGGCGCCGGCTTTCATGGCCTGCACCGCTAGGGGGACGTCAGCATGCCCCGTGATCACAATGACCGGGAGAACCGTCGCGCGCTTCTGGAGACGGTCGACAAGAGCGATGCCGTCCATGCCCGGCATCCGGATATCCGTTATGATGCATCCGCACTCGACCCCGTCGAGGATAGCGAGGAACTCATCCGCCGATGCGTGGGTCCTCGCGGTATGTCCCGATGTCAGCAACAGGAAGGCAAGGGATTCGCGTACGGCTTCGTCGTCGTCGATCACATGGACGATACCATCCGGGTTCATTCGCCAAACTCCTCTGTCCTGGCGCAGGGAAGAGTGAAAAGAAAGCACATCCCTCCCCCGCGTTCCCGCTGCGCTCCGATGCGTCCTCCATGAGCCTCCACGATGGTGCGGCAGATCGACAGCCCGACTCCCATGCCATGATCCTTCGTCGTTGAGAAAGATTCAAACAGCCTGCCCGCAATCTCGGGGCTCACACCGGGGCCAGTATCCGTCACGCGGATCCGTGCCATGCCTTCGAAAGCGTCGACCGCGACGACCAGACGCCGTTCGTCACAGTCCTCCATGGCCTCCACGGCGTTGCGGATCAGGTTGAGGAGGACTTGCTGGATCTGAATCTTGTCCGCGATAACCTGATCGGCCCCAGAGTCCAGCTGAAAGGATACGTCGATCCCGCGCTCCGCAATTCCGACCAAGGCCAGCGTTGCCATCTCTTCGATAAGCGCCCGCAGGCTTTCCAGTCCCGGCTCACCTTCTCCCCGAGACACGAAGTCCCGCAACGACCGTATGATCCGACCGGCCCGCAGCGCTTGCGCGGCCGCCTTGTCCATGGCCTCTTGCACGCGCGTGCTCTGCCCGTTCTCGGCTTCCAGGAGACGGCGTCCGCCGTTGAGAAAGTTCGTGATGGCCGTCAGAGGCTGATTAAGTTCGTGAGCCAGTGTGGCTGCCATCTCGCCCATGGCTGACAGGCGTGAGATATGTGTGACTTCGGCCTGCAACTGTCGCACGCGTCGGTCCGCTTCCTCGCGTTCCGTGAGGTCGCGAAGGAACGCGATTGTAAAGGAGCCCTCTCCTGATGTCAGGCGTCCGGTAGACAGATCAACGGGGACAGTCGTCCCGTCTTTCCGACGGGCGACTGCCGCTATTCCGTGCCGATCGGAGACTGGAGCCGTTCCGAGTTCGGGGACGATGTCTGCGATATTCGTCCCGATCGCCTCTGCCGCATTAGACCTCAGAAGTGTCTCCGCCGCGTTGCTGAATGATTGCACGATGCCGCGCTCGTCGAGAATGATGATAGCGTCGGGAACTGCGTCGAGGATGGCGCTGAGATGCGCCTCCCGCTCAAGGATACGCTGCGCCATCGCGGCCGTGCGCCGACGGGCACGTAGCAGCCATTCGCCACCACACGTGATCAGGACGCAGAGTGTCGCGAACAGGATCGTCTCGACCCAGTTTTCGATCGGCGGCGCGCCGTCATGCGCGAGAAGGAGGCAGCCGATCACTGATGCAAGTGTGGCTGCGGCTAGACCGGAAAAGAGACCGCCGATCACCGCGCCGACGAGCACTCCCGGAAGCAGTAAGAGAAACAACGTCCTGCCGCCGAGAAACGGATTGATCAGGAAACGTATGAGCGTCCCCAGTATCACGAGCCCGAGCGCGTACGAGGAGGCGGCCGCGAAACTGCGATGGCGTGCCAGCGCACCGGTCTCTTGAGGCGGCAGATCCCAAAAGTCCCTCAATGACGTTCTCCTCACCGAATGGTCGGCGAACGACCTCGCCAAGGCGAGTCAGTATTACTACGTAATAGCCTCATTCATCAAAACATTGCACCTGTAGGGTGAGACTGCGCCATGAACCGTCATGGTTCTTAGCAGCCTGTCGGGTTGGGTTACCCAGTGAAGGGGTAAGGTTGTAAGGTGGTGAGATGAGCAGCTTCATCCCGTTTGACCGGTCTCAGCCGTATCTTC
>NZ_NKTX01000125.1 GCF_003207815.1 Komagataeibacter oboediens
GCTCAGCCTGGAACAGTCTTACGGCCCTGCCGGAAACCATCCGATCCATCAGACTCAGAAAATGGGCCCACACGAATCAGTACCTATAACCGTTGGTATTACTCCGCGTTTTCTGTATTATTCGAGTATTACTTAGAGCACCATATCGATCCGATTGTCAGTCTGGCATCTCCATCGTGATCAAGCTTGCTTTCGGGATCCAGATTCGGTCATCGTGCAATAGCGCGTTAGTATGGATAACGAGTTTGCTCATTATCGTGGTAACAGCGAGCGTCACATGCTTGCCGTTGTCAATGCGCAGATTATGGCTCTGCTTTAAATCAGGCTTGAACCGCAAGGCTACGAATGCGCTCATGTAAAGCGCATGCTGACTATAGGTGCCCCCAAAGAAACACTTGGTAACAATAACGAGATATGCGTTACAACAAGACGGAATCGTGTAGATTGAGCAGGCTGATCATGATTCCGTGGAGCCAGGTGACCAGATTAAATCACGACGGAAATCGTCAATAATAGCAAAGTATATCATGATATCTCGTTCCAGAACTCCGTAAGAAGCATGATAATGGTGCATTTCGCTGCTTCAATGTGTTCGTCTTGAGCCATGTGGGGATGACATGAAGTTTGATGAACTTCGCTCGCGTTTCGAGCTTATCGATGACGAACCATCCGGACAGCTATGTTTGACGCTGGTTCAAGCGGTTTTAGCGCTTAGATGCAATATTGAATATATCGCTTCTCCCGCGAAAACATCGACTGCCAGACGTGAGCAGGCAAAATCACTGCACCCCATTCTGATGCTTTGCCACGAAAAAGGCCGTCAGTTGAAAAACGACCACCCGAATTCCCATTATTTGCAACTCCGCCTTGATATTCTTGTAAAAATGATAAGCGAGATGTCGGTCGACGAGTTAGGTTTCGTGGACAAAGGTTGACAGTAACGTCCATGATTGATTCAAAGCTGCCTTTTGGAGGCGTTGTTGGGCGAGCGAATTGGGCTTTCGGACGAGGAATGGGCCATCATCGGGACGCTGCTTCCGCCTGAGAGGGGTCGTGGCTGCCGTCCTGCGCAAGACAATCGTCTGTATTTCGAAGGCATGATGTGGATTGCCCGAACCGGATCGCAGTGGCGCCACCTGCCTGATGATTATGGCAAGTGGAACAGCGTGTTCCGACGCTACCGACGATGGGTGACGACAGGCGTGTTCGATGCGATGCTCGAAACCTTGGCTGAAATGGTCGAGCGGGATACCACTGCCGACATGATCGACAGCACGGTGGTCCGGGCACATCATTGTGCTATCGGTATAAAAAAGGGACACAGGAAACCGAGGCGCTTGGCCGATCGCGCGGTGGTTTCACCACCAAACTGCACGCCCGATGCGACGCCAGGGGACGCCCTCTCGGTTTTGTCCTGACGCCGGGACAGACCCACGATATTCAGGGTTTCGGCCCGCTGTTCCGCATGATCGCTGACAAGATCGAGGCGTTACTGGCAGACAAAGGTTACGATGCCGACCTCATTCGCGAGGAACTTGCCAAGGCCGAAATCGAAGCCGTCATCCCGAGCAAAAGCAACCGTCGCAATCCTGTACCTCATGATAAAACCAAATATCGCTGGCGCAATCTCGTCGAGCGCCTGTTCAACAAACTCAAGAACTGGCGACGCGTTGCCACCCGATATGACAAAACCAAGGAATCATATCTTGGCTTCGTCAGTCTCGTGTCAGCACTCCAGTGGATACCCTTTGTCCACGAAACCTAGGAAGCGAAACAGGAGAGACGTTTATTCTCTCCCCGATCAACCCTGCTTTTGAAAATCCCCTGTCTCGAGAAAGGGGGAACGACAAGGAATGATTTTTTAATCGCAGTCGCATGATCAGGGCGTACAGGACATAGGTATTGTCCGGAGTCCGCCATGCGCTGTTTCTACGTGTTGCCATTTCTCCTGCTCATGCACGCGCCAGCGCGAGGACAGCAATGCTCTGTGTCTACTCCGATTGGGTCCAGGAGCGACACCATAGGGCCGCCCCTGGAACATGGTGATAAAGGTAGGACCGATGCAGTCGCCCACCTTGGAATCGCAGGGGCCAACATCGAAAAACTACCCGATCTCCACGGCTTCGAAGCTGGCATCGCCCATACCCGGAACGAACTCCTCGTCTTTTTCGCTCCGGAAAGCCATGCGATCGTGCTTAGCGGCACGCTGATCCCGGTCCCCTACGACACCCTACGTTCCCTGGCCGGATCGCGCGCCCACGATCTCGCGCCGGTCGATGGCATCAGGGGAATGTTTGTTCGGGCAGATAACCGTTTTCAGGTCGTCTATGCGACCCCGGATGGCAAGGCAGCAGTCGCTGCCCGCATGTGGGGCGCCACCGGACAGGACATCACGAGAGACCAGATCAGGGGCATTCCTGGAGCCGTCCCGGAAATCAGTATCTCTGGCGCTTCAGCCGACGCTAACGAACAGTCCGGGCTCCCGGGTCTCTCGGGAGGCCTTATAGGGATACCTTCAGCCCCGGAAGTCATCATGTTCATAGACCCGCAATGTATCTACTCGATGAAGGCGATGCATATCCTTCAGCCCGCAATCGATGCAGGGAAAGTTCGCCTGAAAATAGTCCCGCTGTCATTGCTTGATTACGAGGATAATGGCGCCAGCACCGTCAATGCGAGAGCCATGCTGTCGCTTCCGGCAAACGAGATGGCACAAGCGTGGGTCAACGGTCGCCTAAACCCAGGATTGACAGCACCTGAACCGGATAGTGAGGAGAAGCTTGCCCGCAATACCGAGATTGCACGGCGGATAGGGCTCACAGGGACCCCAACCTTCGTCTGGATGCACCGCAATGGCAGGATCGGCCGGCTCGACGGCGTTCCCACGGATGTCGCCACGTTTCTGACCTCGGTCTCGCAATGAAGACACGACAGGACCAGACCGGCCCGCGGCGTTTTTTTGCAAGAACGCGCAAGGTGGCCCGGCTGGTGATTGGCGATCCACGTACATTGGTCGCCTGGTCCGATGTAACGAGAAATGCCGCGCTGATTGAAGCCCTCGGGAAGGGATTACTGACGCCAAAAGCCGGTATGCAGGGCCCGCGGGCGCCAGACGGTACCCCTATTGATATCGCCGCGATCGCTGCCGAATATGGCGTCGAACCCCGCGTTGTGGCGATCTTACTCGATCAGAGACAGCATGAGACATACAGACGGGCGCTTGCTGCCAGTATGCTCGCTGTTGTTCTGGTTCTTGGCTGGACCGGAGAAATGCTCCTTTCCCACTGTGTCAATCGGCACTCAAAAATAACCCCTGATCGGCATGCAATATTAACCCCCTGTTGAAGGCCCGGCCTGTCTCCTGAAGCCGTAGGCGTAAGGAGACAGGCCGGGGCAGGTATGGATCTGGAGAGAGGTTCAGTTACGGTTCCTGAACCGCCAGCTTTCGTTCCCTGTCTCGATGATGTCGCAGTGATGGGTCAGACGGTCGAGCAGTGCCGTGGTCATCTTGGCGTCGGCGAATACACTGGCCCATTCACCGAAGGACAGGTTCGTGGTGACAATGACCGAGGTCTGTTCATAAAGGCGGCTGATCATATGGAACAGCAACTGTCCGCCAGACTGGGCAAAGGGCAGGTATCCCAGTTCGTCGAGGATGACAAAGTCCAGTCGGCCGAGTTGTTCGGCCAGCCGACCCGCCCTTGCCGCCCGACTGTCAGCCTCAAGCCGGTTGACCAGGTCCACCACGTTGAAGAACCGGCCACGCCGACCTGTGCGGATGCAGCTCCGGCCAATGGC
>NZ_NKTX01000126.1 GCF_003207815.1 Komagataeibacter oboediens
CATGATGGTTTCCTTCACTGACATTCAACTCCTCAGCATCCTCTCAGGACCACAGGGAGCCGTCCACACCATCAGTTCTCAGTGAAAATCAACAGTCATCCGGTTCGATCCAGTCTTCCGTCTTCGACAATTCGTTCAGCATGGGCATAGACGTATTTTTGACGGCAAGGATCAGTTTGGCAAGATTGAATAATAATCTGACCTGATATCTGAATGACGCCATATCCATGCAGGGCTATTCCTGAGCAGACAATCAATCAAAATTTTCAAGATCCTGACATCTGCGAAAGGACGCCCCGTGAACACATTGACCACCAGCCCAGTCATTACCCTCCTGGAAACGCTGCACAGGAATGCAGAAACGTCCGACCGCGAACTCATGGAAACCATGATGGCGCGCTTTAACGCACCGGAAACATCGGCTGAACAGGTGATGGCAGAACTACTTGCCCAAGAAAGAGCCGACTATCGGAGCGTCTATCATGACTATGCCGACAATTTTCTCGCCGTCTCGCCGCGCTACGGTCAGTTTCTCTACATGATGACACGAGCCTGCAAAGCCCGTCGGGTCGTAGAATTCGGCACGTCGATGGGAATCTCGACCATTTATCTGGCCACGGCCCTTCGTGATAATGGTGGCGGGCAGTTGATCGGTAGCGAAATGGAACGCACCAAGGTGGCACAGGCGCGGGCAAATCTTGATGCAGCAGGCTTAGCTGATCTGGTGGATATTCGTGAAGGCGATGCGCTTGAAACGCTCCGCGATATTGATGGACCGGTTGATCTTCTTCTACTCGACGGTGCGTTCTCGCTCTATCTGCCAGTTCTGAAACTGATCGAACCCCGGCTGGCACCCGGCGCAGCGATCTTCGGCGAAAATGCGTTTGATCCAGACTACATCGCTTACCTGAACAACCCGGCGAATGGATATTTGTCCCAGACGCTGCCGCTGGACGAAGGCCGAGGCAACGGGTTCGCTGTCAGGGTCGGGTGATGGCACACGGAGAGTAGCCAGATTAAATCTTAAAACCTAGGTATTGACATATATCGATGTGTAGTTATGTTTGGCAGTGTCACTCACCCACAGAAGGAGACGCCCGGTGAAGTTTGCCAATCAGCTCGATACCGACGCCGAGCGCCTCGGTGGTTACAAAAGGTCAGGCATTGAACGCAAAACCCAAAAATTAGCGCTTGATGCCCGCAGCCGGCTCAACGAGGCTTCTGCCGGACTGTTCTGATCCCGAGTGGATATGAGGCCTTTCACGCTCTCATATATCGATGTTTCCCAATATCTAGGATTCGCAAAATGCAAAACTCGGTTCTCTTCGACAGTCTGACCCTGGGTCCGTATACCCTCAGAAATCGGATCGTTCTCCCCCCGCTCACACGTTCTCGCAGCTCCCAGCCGGGAAACATCCCCAATGATCTGATGGCGACCTACTACCGCCAACGCTCCAGTGCAGGGCTCATGGTGACCGAGGGGACACAGATCGAACCGCGCGGACAGGGATATGCGTGGACACCCGGCATCTACAGTCCCGAACAGGTAGAGGGCTGGCGCAAGATCACCGATGCCGTTCACGCCGAGGGAGGAACCATCTTCTTGCAATTATGGCATGTGGGGCGCGTATCTCACACCTCCCTCCAGCCTGGTGGAGCCGCTCCGGTCGCGCCATCGGCGATCCCGGCCGAAAATGTCAAAGTGTTCGTTGAAACCGGCCCGGGCCAGGGTGCTCTCACACTACCGTCCGCACCACGCGCCCTGACCACCGCAGAGGTCAAGGAACTCGTCCAGCTCTATGCCAAAGCAGCGCGCAATGCTCTTGATGCGGGCTTTGACGGCGTGGAGATCCACAGCGCCAACGGCTATCTGATAAACCAGTTCATCTCTACCCACACCAACCAGCGCGAGGATGAATATGGCGGCTCACTGGAAAACCGACTGAGATTCCTGGCCGAAGTGACGCAGGCGGTTGCCGATGTCGTCGGTAAAGAGCGAATGGGAGTCCGCTTTTCTCCCCTGTTCGCTTCCACCAACGAGGACCGCGTCTATCTTGGTCTTGTCGAGGAAGACCCCCACACGACCTACATTGAGGCCATAAAGGTTCTCGAAAAAGTTGGGGTCGCTTACGTCTCGATTGCCGAGGCGGATTGGGATAACGCGCCGGAACTGCCTGAATCCTTCCGTGCGGACGTACGGAAAAACTTCAGCGGCCGGGTTCTCTATGCTGGCAGGTACACTCCCGAGCGTGGCGTGCGCGTGGTCAAGGCAGGCTGGGGCGATCTGATTGCCTTCGGGCGTCCCTTCATCGCAAACCCCGATTTGCCGGAACGCATCGCTCATGGTTGGCCGCTCAATCCAGTAGATCCTACGACCATGTATGGCGGCACCGACAAAGGATATACTGACTATCCCACCTATCAGCGTTAGGGATTTCAGGCCGTGTCCAGACATCTGGACACGGCTTCTGACACTTCCAGCGTAATTAGGTCCATCCCAAAGAAAACGAGATATTGCTATATTGGCATTTCTCGCTATATGGAGGATCATGAGCATCGATATCAACGACGCACTGAAGGCCTTGGACAACCCCGCCCGGCTGGCAATCTTGGCGAAGCTCAAGGACCCTCGCAAGAATTACCCTGAACAGGAAGTCGATCCTGAGCAGGTAGGTGTCTGCGTGAGCATCATACAGGAGCGGGCCGGCCTGTCTCAGTCGACCATTTCGCTGTATCTGACAGCACTACAACGCGCCAAGCTCGTCACGTCGCAGCGCATAGGCCCCTGGACCTATTACAAGCGCGATGAGGCGAACATCGCGGAATTCCTGAAACAGTTGCAGGATCTGATTTGAGCGGCGATCGCAATCGCCGCTCCATCTCCTTTCAACTTTTCTGAATCTCGACAACCAGTCGGCCCCGCACTTTTCCGGCAATGATATCTTGGCCGACTGTGATGACGTCCTCAAGATGGATCGTCGCGGTGATCTCGCCTAATTTCTCGCGATCGAGATCCGTTGCAAGACGCGCCCAGGCTTCAAGGCGACGCGGCTTCGGACACATTACCGAATCAATACCAAGCAGCGAGACGCCGCGCAGGATGAACGGTGCTACCGATGCAGGCAGGTCCATTCCCTGCGCCAAGCCACAAGCCGTAACTGCACCGCCGTATCGGGTCATCGACAGCACATTAGCGAGCGTATGTGAGCCCACAGCATCGATGCCCGCGATCCACCGTTCCTTGCCGAGCGGACGCATGGGGCCGGAAAGTTCGTTACGATCAATGATTTCGGCCGCTCCGAGGCTCCTGAGATAATCTGCTTCCTCTGCCCGCCCGGTCGAAGCGATGACGTGCCAGCCAGCCTTCGCCAACAGGGCAATCGCGACTGAACCCACGCCGCCAGCAGCACCTGTGACGATTACCGGCCCATCAGATGGCTGCAATCCATGCTTTTCCAGCGCCAGAACGCTGAGCATTGCAGTGTAGCCCGCAGTGCCGATCGCCATAGCCTCGGCTGGCGTCAGCCCGGCAGGCAAGGGTACGAGCCAATCCCCTTTGACACGGCTTTTCTCGGCATAAGAACCGAGATGTGTTTCACCCGTTCCCCAGCCGTTCAGGATGACTTATGTGGACGGCCGGTTCGATGCAATGGATCACATTTGTTATCTCTCTGCGTTTCTCTAAATCTTGTTTTCTCGGTGGAATGCATCGCTGCTCGCAGGA
>NZ_NKTX01000127.1 GCF_003207815.1 Komagataeibacter oboediens
GCCATTGGCCGGAGCTGCATCCGCACAGGTCGGCGTGGCCGGTTCTTCAACGTGGTGGACCGGTCAACCGGCTTGAGGCTGACAGTCGGGCGGCAAGGGCGGGTCGGCTGGCCGAACAACTCGGCCGACTGGACTTTGTCATCCTCGACGAACTGGGATACCTGCCCTTTGCCCAGTCTGGCGGACAGTTGCTGTTCCATATGATCAGCCGCCTTTATGAACAGACCTCGGTCATTGTCACCACGAACCTGTCCTTCGGTGAATGGGCCAGTGTATTCGCCGACGCCAAGATGACCACGGCACTGCTCGACCGTCTGACCCATCACTGCGACATCATCGAGACAGGGAACGAAAGCTGGCGGTTCAGGAACCGTAACTGAACCTCTCTCCAGATCCATACCTGCCCCGGCCTGTCTCCTTACGCCTACGGCTTCAGGAGACAGGCCGGGCCTTCAACAGGGGGTTAATATTGCATGCCGATCAGGGGTTATTTTTGAGTGCCGATTGACAGGCCAGGCGTACAAAGGCGGCCCCAACACCGGCGTGTTCCTGCAGATTACCTGTGATGACGCGGTGAACCTGCCGGTGCCGGGGGAAAAATATACCTTCAGCATCGTCAAGGAAGCACAGGCCCGTGGTGATCTGGAAGTACTGGGCGAACGTGGCCGCCGCGTGCTGCGTGTGCATATCCATGGCGATCTGAAATCCGGCCTTGAAAAACTGGCGCAGGCCATCAGCCGCGCACTCTGATCGCACACCACATCAACCCCCGTCATGGTCATTACAATGGCGGGGCCATTTTTTTACCAGCCCGAACGTGGGCTGAAGTACGGGGCATGCCCCGCCACGGGAGAAACAGGAATCATGCAGATTGGTATAGTGGGTCTGGGCAAGATGGGGGGCAACATTGCCATCCGCCTGACACGTCACGGGCACGATGTAGTGCTGTATGACCGCACGCCCACCGTTATGACCAGGGTCGCGGAACAGGCCAAGGCTGGAAAGACCATCGTGTCATCCGGTCTGAAGGACATGGTGTCAAAACTGACGGCGCAGCGTCGGATCATCTGGCTCATGCTGCCCGCAGGCCCCGTGACGGAAGGGGCGGTAAAGGAACTCGGCACCCTGCTGGGCCGCGGAGATATCCTGATCGATGGTGGTAATTCGTTCTACAAGGACGATATCCGCCGTGCCGCGGAACTGACGAAAAAGGGCATCCATTACGTCGATGTTGGCACGTCGGGTGGCGTGTGGGGACTGGAGCGCGGGTACTGCATGATGTACGGCGGCACGAAAGACGCCACCGACCATATCGATCCGATCCTGTCGGCCCTGGCACCGGGAATTGGCAGCATCCCGCGCACGCCAAACCGTGACAGACCCGGCTTTGACCCGCGTGCCGAACAGGGTTACCTGCATTGCGGGCCGTCGGGTTCGGGCCATTTCGTGAAGATGGTCCATAACGGCATTGAATACGGCATCATGCAGGCCTTTGCCGAGGGCTTCCATGTCATGAAGTCCAAGAACTCGACCGACCTGCCCGAAGACCAGCGTTTTGAGCTGAATATGGCCGATATTGCCGAAGTCTGGCGGCGTGGCAGCGTGGTGTCGTCGTGGCTGCTGGATCTGTCGGCAAGCGCACTTGCGGGCAACCCCGACCTGTCGAATTACAAGGGTGATGTGGCGGATTCCGGCGAGGGCCGCTGGACCATCGAGGCCGCGATTGAAGAGGCCGTGCCCGTCCCGGTCATGACCGAGGCCCTGTTCACGCGTTTCCGTTCGCGCACGGGCAACAACTTTGCCGAAAAGATGCTGTCCGCCATGCGTTTCGGCTTTGGTGGCCATATCGAAGGCACGAACAACTGATGTCGCACGGCTGATGACGCACCCGGCCGCCACTGATCACGTTGGCACGCAACGACCACGGGCGGGCGGCCTGGGTTTTACACGCTGGAAAAGTTCAGGGAGAAGCAAGATGGAGAGCATTGTCGCATCCGCGTCCTCGCAGATTGACGATACGCGACATGAAAACGTGCCGCGTCGCGGGCCACCGGGGGTATTTGTCATATTCGGTGGGGGCGGGGATCTGACGCACCGCCTTCTTGTGCCAGCACTTTACAACCTTGCCAGCGCGGGGCTGCTGGACAGCCATTTCTCCATCATTGTGGTGGACCGGGCCGATGTATCGGCGGCCGACCTGCGCCAGAGCTTCCATGAGTCACTGGAAAACTTCGTCACCAGCCGCGGGACCGAAGCCGTCAGCCTGCATGATGATGTGTGGACGCGCCTGTCCTCCAGCATTGATTACGTGCGCGGTTCGTTCGAGGACGCGGAGACATACGATACCCTTGCCGGGAAAATTGGCAGCCAGAACTGTATTTTCTACCTTGCGGTGGCCGCCCGTTTCTTTGGCACGATTGTCGACCAGCTTGGCGTGTCCGGCCTTGCAAAGGAAAGCGGGAAGGTCTTCCGCCGCGTCATCATCGAAAAACCCTTTGGCAGTGACCTCGCCTCCGCCATTGCGCTGAACGAACGCCTGCTGCGCACGCTTGATGAAAGCCAGATCTACCGGATTGACCATTATCTGGGCAAGGAAACGGTGCAGAACATCCTTGCCCTGCGTTTTTCCAACGGTTTCTTCGAACCTTTGTGGAACCGCGACAATATCGACCATGTCCAGATCACCGCAGCCGAAACGGTGGGCGTGGAGCAGCGTGCGCGGTTTTATGAAAGCACGGGCGCCGTGCGCGACATGGTGCCCAACCATGTCATGCAACTGCTGGCCATGACGGCGATGGAAGCGCCCATTTCGTTTGATGCCGATGCCGTGCGAGATGAAAAGACCAAGGTGCTCAAGGCCATCCATACCGTGCAGCACCATGACGTGGTGCGCGGACAGTACGCGGCAGGCAGCATAAAGGAACAGCCCGTGGTCGGGTATCGTGATGAACCCGGCGTGGATCCCCATTCCCATACCGAAACCTATGTCGCGATGAAACTCATGATCGACAACTGGCGCTGGGCCGGGGTGCCGTTCTATGTGCGCACGGGCAAGCGCCTGGCTGCGCGGAAGACGGAAATCGCGGTGCATTTCAAGTCAGCACCCTATGCCCTGTTCCGCGATACGCCGGTGGACAGGCTGACACCCAACATCATGTTGCTGCATATCCAGCCAACCGAAGGGGTGACACTCCAGTTTTCCGCCAAGATCCCCGGCCCCACGGTGCATCTGGGCGGTGTGCGCATGAAGTTCGATTATTCCGAGTGGTTTCACGAAGGGCCGAGCACCGGTTACGAAACGCTGCTGTACGACTGCATGATCGGGGATGCGACGCTGTTCCAGCGCGCGGATAATATCGAGGCCGGATGGCGCGTGGTCCAGCCCGTTCTGGAGTGGATGCACGCCCCCGCCGGGCTGGATTTTTACGCCGCCGGCAGCGAGGGGCCAAAGGCCGCCGATGACCTTCTGGCCCGCGACCACCGCCACTGGCTGAAAATCGGGTCCTGACGCGCATCCCAGGAAACGGACTGAAAAATGACATCCACAGGAGGGCACCCACGTGTCTGAACCCGAAATACGTCTTGTACTGGCCGATGTGGACGGCACGCTGGTCACGAAGGACAAGATCCTGACACCACGCGCCATCCGGGCTGTCGAACGCCTGCGTGAACGTGGCATCCTGTTC
>NZ_NKTX01000128.1 GCF_003207815.1 Komagataeibacter oboediens
TTCCAGTCACCCCTCACCACCGCGGGGTGGAGCAGCCCGGTAGCTCGTCAGGCTCATAACCTGAAGGCCGCAGGTTCAAATCCTGCCCCCGCAACCAGATATAAGTCCTTGATAGGACACGATAAACCCGCCCTAACACGGCGGGTTTTTTTGTGCCCGAAATCTCCCGCAGGATGCGTATAGGATGCAGATGGGACTGAAAGCGCAGCGTAGTTTTGCCTGATTTCACGTGTGCGTGATAATTTTCGCATGGCCTTCACTGAGATAATGGCGTCGCCGCTCAGGTGTTCGAAGCGACCAAAATGATTCGCCTGGCAGGCAGTCCAGCAGGAGCCAAAAAAAATCAGGTCGCATATCAAGGAAAACTGCGGGTGACAGCGATCAGGAAAGTGCGGCCCGCTATTTTGTTCGTGCAGGACACAATATCTGGTGTCACCATAGTTTCATGAGCACAATATGAGCGACCATGGTCTCGAAGACGGACTTTGCTCGCCCGCAGAATGGAGCCGGTGCATGGACGGAGATTTTTCGCTGTTTACGGGCGGCCAGGGTGGCCGCAAGGCCGTTCGTAATCCGTTTGAAGGGGCTTTCGGAACGCGACCTGTCCCGGCACGCCCGCTGGATCGGGGCATGGGAGAAGCGGTCGGTCGCCGGACGGTGTTCCGCCCTTCCGACCGGGAGGATTTCGGGCGTGTCGCCGACCGTGTGGCCGAAGGCAATGCCGGATTACTGGCCACGGTGGAGGATGCGGAGATCATGCAACTCCGTAACGCCATCGCTACGGGGGCGCTGCTCACTTCGGGGCGTCATCTCCAGCATGGTGACAGCACGCAGCCGGATCGCAACATGGAGATGTTCACCAACTGCGCCACGGCCGTCTGCTCCTTTGCGAAATTCTATCTGCTGCTCAACGGCTCCGGCGTGGGACGGGCCTATGATGATGAATTGTGCGTGGTGGACTGGGGTCAGGCCCCCGACGTGAAATTCGTCCTTTCACCAGAGCACCCGGACTACCCGCAGGACCGTGCCAGCCTGCTGCAGTTCGGCCTTGAGATGCAGATCCTGCCCTGGGGCACGGTGCTGGAAGCCTTCGATGCAGAGAGGGAAGCGCAGGTCCGCGCCTTTCTGGAAAGAACCGTGCTGACCCGGCTGCCGGAAGGCAGTGACCTTGTTCACGTCATTGAGGACAGCCGCGAAGGCTGGGGTAAGGCGGTCGAGACGATTGAGGCAATGGCCTTCGGTGGCGAACGCGATCGCACACTAGTGCTGGATTTCAGCGCCATCCGCTGTGCGGGCAGCCCGATTGCGGGCATGCAGGGGCGGCCCGCTTCGGGGCCGGTCTCGTTGCTGCGCGGACTGCTCAATGTGCGTGAGCATGTGATCAAGGCCGCGCGTGCAGGCGATATGCCGCTATGGGAACAGGCGCTGCGGGTGGACCATTATCTATCGGTCGAGGTGCAGGTGGGCGGTGCGCGCCGTGCCGCGCGCATGGCCACCAAATCATGGCGGGATGCGGATGTGCTGCGCTTCATTCGCGCCAAGGAAGAAGGCGGGCTATGGACCGCCAACCACTCCGTCATGGTGGACGCCGAATTCTGGGATTACGTGAACGATCCAGCAAAGACCGGCTCGTTGGCCGACCATGCCCGCACGGTGTTTGCCGAGGCCACGCGGTGCGCATGGATCAATGGGGAGCCCGGCTTCATCAATGGTGACCGGCTGGAAGATAACCGCACCGGCAGCGCTCGGCTCAAACAGGTGCATGCGGATGGGCGGGATTTCCGCTCGCACCGCTATCAGGCCACCGAGGGCGCAGCTCTGCTGGCCGATCTGGCTCAGCGGGCCACGTCCGCGCATTTTCCGGTCACGACCAACCCCTGCGGCGAGATCACATTGCACGTTACGGGTGGTTATTGCGTGATTGGTGATTTCGCCCCGCTGCTGGCCTGCCCGGTGGCGCCAGAGGAAGTGATGCCCGGTCAGGTCTCAGCCGAAGCGGCGGACATATGGGATGCCCGCGTAAGGGATTCCGTGCGGCTTGGCGTGCGCTTTCTGCTGCGTGCCAACCGTATGGACGCGCTGTATGGCGAGGAAGTGCGCCGGACCAACCGGATCGGCATCGGCCCGACCGGTCTGCATGAATGGGCATGGGTGCGCTTCGGTCTCGACTTTCATGATCTGCTGGACGAGGACCGTGCCGCCCCCTTCTGGAACGCGGTGCGCGAACTCTCCACCATCGCCAAAGCCGAGGCGAATGCCTATGCGCTTGAGACCGGCACCACCCGGCCGGTTACAGTTACAACCGTCAAACCTGCGGGCACCACATCGAAGCTGTTTGGCCTGACCGAAGGTGCACACCTGCCCGCACGGCGGCAATATCTGCGTTGGGTGCAGTTCAAGGGCGTGCGGCGCGAGGACGGCACGTGGGAGGCAGGAACCGACCCGCTACTGCCAGCTTACGAACACAAGGGCTATCCCGTGCGTTCGCTGCGCAGCTTTCCGGGCATGAGTATTGTGGGCTTTCCGACCGTGCCGCTTATCCAGCGTCTCGGCATGGGCGAGCGTGTGGTGACAGCACCCGAAGCCTCGCCGGAGGAGCAGTATCGCTGGCTGGAACTGCTGGAGAAATACTGGATCGGGGCGGAGCAGGGCAATCAGGTGTCTTACACGCTCAAGGTCTATACCGACCGGCATAGTCTGGACAATTTCCGCGCCATGGTGGCGGCCAACCAGCCGCATGTGCGCTGCTGCGCCGTGCTGCCCAGCCGTCCGGATTCCGGTCTTGGTTACGAATACCTGCCGGAAGAGGAAGTCACGGCAGGCAAATTCGCTGCCATCACGGCCATGATCCAGGATGACGAGGTGCGCGAAGTGGTGGACTGGGCGCATCTGCAATGTGCCAGTGGAGTCTGCCCGATCTGAAGATGGTGCTGTCAGGCCATCTGGTGCGCGACGGTAACAGAAGGATACCGAGAAACCCGTTGACAGACTCTGCCGCCGAAGGCTTTGAGTTGCGCAGCTAGTGTGGTCTTTGCAGACCGTACTTTCGTATGCGTTAACGTGAAACAACGCACAGAAACTGACAGCAAAATGCTGACAGCCTGTGCGTCTGTGTATCCACAGTCACCGGTCTGTCGGCATGACAGGGATACACAGTGATGAAGCTTTTCCAATCCTTTTCAAATCGCGACGATGCTCCCGAGATCCGCCGTCTGCGGCATGATCTGGTCAGGCGCAGTCTTGAGGTCCGCGCCGTTGAGCGCCTGACCCCGCACATGATCCGTGTCACGCTGGGTGGCCCCGAACTGGTCGGCTTCACCAGCCCATCCCCGGATGACCATATCAAGATCTTCGTGCCCGGCCTGGATAGAAGTGGTCCCCATTTTTCGGACAGGGCGATAAGCTATCATCTGGCCTGAACGAGGACGTGTTTTATGGGCAAGGTTACGCGGAAACGGTATGCGGCGGAGTTCAAATCACGGGTTGCCCTGGAGGCGATCCGTGGGGAACTGACGCTGGCGGAGTTGGCGTCGAAACATGGCGTGCATCAGACGATGATCGCCCAATGGAAGCGCCAGGCGATCGAAGGCATGGCAAGCCTTTTT
>NZ_NKTX01000129.1 GCF_003207815.1 Komagataeibacter oboediens
ACGCTCCAATGCCGTCAGTTCAATCGCAACCGCTACACGTCCCATTCGATTACCCCTGCCATCAGGATAATCATATAAACTTCTCGATCAGGACACTAGGCTCAGAACCTATTAATTTATTGAACTGAGCGAGACGTTGTGATTCACAGGCTTATCGATGGAGGTGAGGCTGTAAGTGAGGTATTTTTGCTATCTGAGAGCCAGATGGAGCGGATTGAGCCACTTTTCCCTCTGGCACACGGAGTACCACGCGTGGATGACCGGCGTGTTCTGAGCGGGATCGTTTATGTGATCCGCAACGGCCTTCAATGGAAAGACACCCCGAAAGCGTATGATCCGCACAAGACTTTGTATGATCGCTTCATCCGGTGGAGACGCCTGGGTGTCTTTGACCGGATCTTCGTCGCCCTGACAGAGCAGGCTGGCCGTTCGAAGCGGCTGATGATCGATGCGACACATCTCAAGGCGCACCGGACATCGGCGTCCCTGCTCAAAAAAGGGCTTTTCCCCGCCATATCGGGCGGACAGAAGGTGGTCTGAACTCAAAACTCCATACCGTGTGCGATGGTCAGGGTCGGCCTGTTCGCCTGCATCTGACAGCAGGTCAGGTCAGTGACTTCAAGGGCGCAGACGTGCTGCTGGCAGATCTCCCCGACGGGACACAAGAAGTCATCGGGGACAGAGGCCATGACAGCAGCCGGATCAGGTTATCGCTTGCAGAACGCAATATCACTGCCTGTATTCCCCGAAAAAGAACCGGAAATCAAAGCCGCCTTACAACTGGCATCTGTATAAAAAGCGTCATCTGATCGAAAACCTGTTCGCAAAGCTGAAAGACTGGCGACGTGTGGCGACCAGATACGACCGCTGTGCTCATACATTCATGTCTGCAATCCACATCGCAGCAAGCTTCATCTTCTATCTTAAAGAATGAGTCCTGAGCTTAGGCAGCAAGGCCACGCATCGGCATCCGGTCTGCATTGGCGGAGCCGATCAGGATGATGCGGCCGCCGTCGGGCATGGTCCGTGCGGCGGCAACCGCCGCGTGATAAGGCGCGAGCCGGTCGATGGCATCCGGCGGCATGTCCAGCGGGTTACCCGCGCCAAGAATTCCGGAATTGACGACCAGCACATCCAAGGGGCCGAGCGAGGCGATCAGCGCGATGAGGGCGTCCCTGTCACCGCTGTCGGCGCGCAGGGCCCTGATTCCGGTCTCGGCCGCCAATGCCTGGGCGTCGTCAGGGGAAGAAAAAATACGTGAAAATGACTTTCACGCCATCCGTTGCGAAGCGACACACGATGGCGGCCCCAATCCCGTGACTGCCGCCCAGCACAAGAACGGATTGTCCATGAAAGCTGGTCATGACCGCGTTTTCCTCAATGCCAGAATTTCTGCCAGTCTGTCAAATGCTGGCTGGTAGATGTGTGTCGGCATGCGGGTCTGCATGCTGGCTGCGTGTTCGGCTGATGCTTCAAACTGACCGTGCCATCGGATAAACGTGCGATCGCCATCCGTTATGGGCAGAAGCGTGATGGTCAAGCGGTAGTTCCGGATCGGGAGAGCCGATTCAATGATCGAGAATGTCACTGCATGCTCCACGTCGGACAGCGCCAGAAGCTGTTCACGGATCACACCGACATCGCCCATTTCAACACGTCGGATTGCGCCGACACGGTCGCCGGGATCATCGCCTTCGATCACGCAGCTTTTCACGCCCGGCAGCCAGCGACCAAGGGTGCCGAAATCACGGATCAGCCCCCAGACGGACGAAACGGGTGCATTGATGACACTGCTGGCCATAACGTTGATCATACGGACTCCCCCTGCCCTTTTCTGTGTGGGATCAAAGTGACTGGCCGCCCGTCACCTCGATGCGCTGGCCATTCACCCAGTGCATGTCGTCAGACAGGAGGGCACGGACTGCAGCCCCGATGTCGTCGGGCTGGCCGACACGCCCCAGCGGCGTGATCTCTGCGAGGCTTCTGTTGACCGTGGCATCATCACGGACCAGACCGCCGCCAAAGTCTGATGCCACCGCGCCGGGGGCGACCGCATTGACGGTAATGCCCCGCGCGCCCAGTTCCTTTGCCATATAGAGCGAGATGACTTCGGTTGCAGCTTTCATGGCTGCGTAGGGCCCATGATCCGGCAGGTAGAAGCGCGTCGCGGCAGAGGTGATGTTGAGAATGCGGCCACCATCACGGATCAGTGGAAGAAGGGCTACCGTCAGCAGATAAGGGCCCTTGAAGTGAATGTTATACTGATTGTCGAGCTGTTCGGATGTCGCGGCATCGAAGCGTGTATGAATGATGTTGCCAGCGTTCTGGATAACGTAATTCAGTGTCTGCTGCTCGAACTCGTTTGCGAGAAGGGTTTTGACCTGCTCTGCAAAATCCCCGAATGACGCGTGGTTCGCGATGTCCAGTGACAGCATGCGCAGCTTCGCGTTCTCATGGCTGAGGGCGGTTTCAGCAGCCTTCGCCTCGTCTTCATTGGTGTGATAAGTGCCGATCACGCTGATGCCGGCGGCCGTCAGATGCCTGGCGATGCTGTAGCCGATGCCGCGATTGGCACCCGTGACGAGGGCGATTTTTGATGGGCTCATGATCGGATTCCCTGAAAAGGCATGGCGTCGGGTTCCGAAGACACCATTTCCATATCGACTGATCCATAATAGGGACATGAAGCAGGGTCAAGGATTTGTGGACCGACCGATATGGAATTTTCGTGCCGGGTCCCGATCGTCTCGCCGCTGTCAGTCCGTCGGCTTTTTCTTGGGCCGCTTTGCTGTTCCCCGTTTCACCGCGTTAATATCCCACAATGTCAGCAGCGACGTGACGGCCGCATCCAGAGTGTCCGGACGCATCCCGTCCCGGGCTTCGCATGTCATGCCGTGGAAAAAAGGCGTGAGAATTTCGGGCAGCACATCTGTCGCCGGGGATGCGTTCAATTCACCATTGGCAATAGCGCGTTCTACGCAGGCCCTGATGCCGGTGCGCGTGCGCTGTCGTTCCGCCGCAAGAAGCGCCTGGACAGGTTCGTTTTCAGGTGAACAGTTGCTGGCACCGCACACGACCAGACACCCGGCTGGATGTGTGCGGGCGGACTGCATGCGCGCCGAACTGCGCAACGTCCGTTCGATGGCCTCGCGCGGGGGCAGGCTTTCATCCCGTAACGGCGCCATCACCTGCCCGTATGTGGCCAGATAACGCTGCACGACTTCGCGGAACAGGGCTTCCTTCGAGCCAAACGCGGCATAGAAGCTCGCGGGCGAAATGTTGCCCATGCAGGCCTTGAGCTGCGTCAGGGAAGTCGGCTCATACCCCTGCGCCCAGAAAAGCGCCGTGGCGGCATCAATCGCCCTGTCGCGGTCAAACTCACGGGGCCGCCCGGTCCGCGCCATGTCATCGTTCCTTCCGAAAGACTTCCATATTAAGTGATCCATAAGTGATTGCCAAGGTCGCTGCTGCCTTATACCAACGGTTATAGGTACTGATTCGTGTGGGCCCATTTTCTGAGTCTGATGGATCGGATGGTTTCCGGCAGGGCCGTAAGACTGTTCCAGGCTGAGC
>NZ_NKTX01000012.1 GCF_003207815.1 Komagataeibacter oboediens
CAGCTATGTCATGACCCATCTGGCCAAAACCGGCCTGCTGGACCGCGTGCGCTTCCGCCCCATGACCCTGCCCGACCGCTTCATCGATCACAACACCCAAGCCGCGCAGTATCATGAGGCCGGGCTGGATGCGCCTGCCATTGTCGCCACCGCACTGTCCGCCCTGGGCGTGCCGCAGTCACGCCAGATGGCCTGACCTCGCCGGAAAGCAGGCACCACGCATGGCAAAACGTCGCGTTGACCAGATTCTGGTGGACCGGGGGCTGGTGGAAACCCGCACCCGGGCGCAGGCACTGATCATGGCCGGTCTGGTCCACACGCCCGACCGGCGCATTGCCAAGGCCGGGGAGCAGATCCCCGAGGATACGCCCCTGACGCTGAAGGGGCAGGACCATCCATGGGTCTCGCGCGGCGGGATAAAGCTGGCGCACGGGCTGGAACATTTCGGCCTGTCGCCTGCGGGCCTGACCTGTCTTGATGTCGGCGCGTCAACCGGCGGCTTTACCGATGTGCTGCTGCATGAAGGGGCGGCGAAGGTCTATGCCGTCGATGTGGGCCATGGGCAGCTGGCATGGAAACTGCGCAGCAACACCGAACAGGTTGTTGTGCTGGAAAAATGCAATGCCCGTACGCTGGACACAACCATCATTCCCGACCCGATACAGGCGCTGGTCTGTGACGCCAGCTTCATTGGCCTGCGCACCGTCCTGCCCGCGGGGCTGGAACTGTGCGTACCGGGTGCGTGGGCCATTGCGCTGATCAAGCCGCAGTTCGAGGCAGGACGGGATGCGGTCGGCGCAAAGGGCGTCGTGCGCGACCCGGCGGTGCATGACGCCGTATGCGCCATGATCCATGAATGGTGGTCGGGCCTGCCTGGCTGGACCGTACTGGGCATTGACCCCAGCCCCATCACCGGGCCGGAAGGCAACCGGGAATTTCTGATCGCGGCGCGTAAGGACGGCTGATCGAAAGTCGCGCATCCATCCCCTGCTGTGATAGACAGGGGATGGCAAATGGGGATATTCCTCCCCTCCCCCATAAATGACACGACGAACATAGGCAGCACCGGTATGTCCGCAGCCCCTGCAACTTCACCTTCCCGGTCACGCGACGGGACGGCGGCCTCGCTTCTGAATGATGAGGAACGCGCGCGCATCCGCGCGAAATCCGCCCAGTTCGCCCCGCCGCCTGCCGCCCTGCCCGATGGCAGGCGCGACCTTGTTGGCCTGTCGCGTGAGGAACTGACGGACATCATGGTCGAGATTGGCGAAAAGCCATTCCGCACCAAGCAGCTGTGGCACTGGATCTACCATCAGGGCGCGACCGATTTCTCACGCATGAGTTCCATTGCCCGTCCGTTGCAGGAAAAGTTGGCCGAACGCTTCGTCATTGGCCGCCCCGGCGTGGTGACCGAACAGACATCGCAGGACTCCACGCGCAAATTCCTGTTCCGCTTCCGCGACGGGCAGGAAGCCGAAACCGTGTACATTCCCGACCGGCAGGAAGACCGTGGAGCGGTGTGCATTTCGTCGCAGGTGGGCTGCACGCTGTCATGCACTTTCTGCCATACCGGCACGCAGGCGCTGGTGCGCAACCTGGGAGCTGCCGAAATCGTGGGCCAGTTCATGGCCGCGCGCGACAGTTATGGCGAATGGCCCAGCCCGAAGGGCGAGACGCCGCGCCTGTTGTCCACCATCGTGCTGATGGGCATGGGCGAACCACTGTACAATTACGACAACGTGGCCAAGGCCATGCGCATCATCATGGATGGCGAGGGCATCGGGCTGTCACGACGGCGTATCACGCTGTCCACATCCGGCGTGGTGCCGATGATGGATCAGTGCGGGGCAGAACTGGGCATCAACCTGGCCGTGTCACTGCATGCCGTGCGCGATGACCTGCGTGACGAGATCGTGCCGCTGAACCGCAAATATCCCATCCGGGAAGTCATTGCCGCCTGCCGCCGCTATCCCGCCGCCAGCAATGCCCGGCGCATCACGTTCGAATACATCATGCTGCGCGGCATCAATGACAGCGAGGCCGACGCGCGTGAACTCGTGCGCCTGATTTCGGGCATACCGGCCAAGGTGAACCTGATCCCGTTCAACCCATGGCCGGGCAGCAGCTACCGCCCGTCCACGCGCGAACAGCTGGACCGGTTCGCGAAGATCGTGATGGATGCGGGCTTTGCCTCCCCCATCCGCATGCCGCGCGGGCGCGACATCCTGGCTGCGTGTGGCCAGCTGCGCACCGAAAGCCAGCGTTTGCGCCGCGCCGCAGGCCAGCCGGACGCCGCACCGGAAGCAGAGGACGCGGGGGCATAAAAATCCGGCCTTAACTTCTGGTCGGCCACGCCGTGGGATGCTAGGAGGACAGGCCGCCGGTTCACCCGGCAAAGTATTGTCCAGAGTTTTTCGACAGGAGCGTTCTCCCATGGCCGCCAGGGATGTCAAAAAGGTCGTTCTCGCATATTCGGGCGGTCTTGATACTTCCGTGATTCTGCGCTGGTTGCAGACCACCTACAACTGTGAAGTCGTGACGTTCACGGCCGACCTTGGTCAGGGCGAGGAACTTGAACCCGCCCGCCGCAAGGCCGAAATGTTTGGCGTGAAGGAAATCTTCGTCGAAGACCTGCGCGAGACCTTCGTCAAGGACTTCGTCTTCCCCATGTTCCGCGCCAACGCGCTGTACGAAGGGCAGTACCTGCTGGGCACGTCCATCGCCCGCCCCCTGATCGCCCAGCGCCAGATCGAGATTGCCGAGCAGGTCGGGGCTGACGCCGTGGCCCATGGCGCCACCGGCAAGGGCAATGACCAGGTCCGTTTCGAACTGGCCTATTACGCGCTCAAGCCCGACATCACCGTGATCGCGCCGTGGCGTGAATGGGACCTGACATCGCGCACCCGCCTGCTGGCCTTTGCCGAGGAACACCAGATCCCCATCGCAAAGGACAAGCGCGGGGAAGCCCCGTTCTCGGTCGATGCGAACCTGCTGCACTCCTCCTCTGAAGGGAAGCTGCTGGAAGACCCGGCGGTCGGCCCCGAGGAAATCGTGTTCCAGCGCACCATTTCCCCCGAAGCGGCCCCCGACAAGGCCACCGAAATCACCATCGATTTCGTATCGGGCGATCCGGTCGCGATCAATGGCGTGGCCATGTCCCCCGCCACCCTGCTGACGCGCCTGAACGAACTGGGCCGTGACAACGGCATCGGCCGGCTTGACCTGGTGGAAAACCGCTTTGTCGGCATGAAGTCGCGCGGCATTTACGAAACGCCGGGCGGCACGATCCTGCTGACCGCGCACCGCAGCATCGAAAGCATCACGCTCGACCGCGAGGCCATGCACCTCAAGGACAGCCTGATGCCGCGTTATGCCGAAATCATCTATAACGGGCTGTGGTTCTCCCCCGAACGGCACATGCTGCAGGCGCTGATCGATCGCAGCCAGCATTCCGTGAGTGGTCGCGTGCGGCTGAAGCTGTACAAGGGCAACGTGATCTGCGTTGGCCGCGAAAGCCCCAACAGCCTGTACGACACCCGTGTCGTGACGTTCGAGGATGATGAGGGCGCCTACAACCAGGCCGACGCGCAGGGCTTCATCAACCTGAACGCGCTGCGCCTGCGGCTGGGGGCCAAGATTGGCCGACGTGGCGGCGCGCTGTAATCTTTCACCCGATCCTTCGTGTTCATTCCAACGACCTGCCGAGGTGTCATGAAACGATTTTCCCGTGTCATTCCCCTTCTTCTTGCGACTGCCGTGGCGTTGCCGCTGGCAGCATGCGGGGGCAGCAAGAAGGATGACCAGCCGGAACTGACCCCGGCAGAGTTCATGGACAACGTGCGCAAGCAGCCCGGGGTCAAGACCCTGCCGGACGGACTGGCCTACAAGGTCCTGAAATCCGGGCCGAAGGATGGCGCGCAGCCCACCATCAATGACAGCGTGATGGTCATATACGAAGGCCGCCTGCCTGATGGCGGCATTTTCGACAGTTCCGAGCAGCACGGGCATGGCGCGTATATGCAGATGCCGCTGGAGATGGTGATCAAGGGCTGGCAGGAAGCCGTGCCGCTCATGCATGTGGGCGATACATGGATGCTGTATGTGCCACCCGAACTGGGTTACGGGCATAAATCCATGGGCATCATCCAGCCCGACAGCCCGCTGATCTTCAAGATACAGCTTCTGGGCGTCGCACCCGGCGGCCATTAAGGGATGCACAGGGCCATTCATCCAACGGGTGAATGGCCTTTTTCATGACATAACGGGACAGGAAACCGGATAACCGACATGGGTAATGGGACCGGGCGTATGGCGTCCGTACTGCGCGGGGCCTGCATGGTGGGCACGATGGTGCTGCTGGCGGCCTGCACGCGCCACGGCCACGAAGGCTATGCACGTTACCGCACCAACTGCGGCATATGCCACCATGGCGGGGAAGGCATGAAGGGAGAAATCCCGCCCGTATCCGGACGGGTGGACAAGATCGCCTCCACCCCCGAGGGCAAGCAGTACCTGATGCATGTGCTTCTGAACGGACTGAATGGCCCGCTGCAGATTGACGGCGTGCGGTACAATTTTTCCATGCCGCCATTCCGCGCCCATCTGTCGGATGAGGAAATCGCCTCCATCCTGACCTATCTGGCCACGCGTGGCGATACCCGCCCCGCCCCGGTGTTCAGGGCCGCGGATGTCGCCGCGGAACGCGCCCACCCGATGACCACCACCATGGTAGCCGAAGAACGTCGCCGCCTTGACGCCATCCATCCCCTGCCCTGACAACCTGGCATCTTGACCACCACGGGCAAAAAAACGGAAAACGCTTTCATGCAACGCCTATTTTCCGGCATTCAGCCGACCGGTATCCCGCAGCTTGGCAATTACCTTGGTGCAATACGCAACTGGGTTGCGCTGCAGCGTGATCATGAATGTATCTTCTGCCTGGTGGACATGCACGCCATCACCACATGGCAGGACCCTGCGGTGCTGCGCCAGCAGACACTGGCGCAGACGGCGGTCCTGCTGGCATCGGGCATCGATGTGCAGCGGCATATCCTGTTCAACCAGTCCGCCGTCAGCGCGCATGCGCGGCTGGGGTGGATTTTCAACTGTGTCGCCCGCATCGGCTGGCTCAACCGCATGACGCAGTTCAAGGACAAGGCCGGCAAGGACCGTGAGAAACATTCCGCGGGCCTGTATGTCTATCCCGACCTCATGGCCGCCGACATCATGGCATACAAGGCTACGGTCGTGCCGGTGGGCGATGACCAGAAGCAGCACCTTGAACTGACCAACGACATTGCCCAGAAATTCAACCATGACTACGGGACGGAATTCTTCCCGCAGGTCGAAGCCCTGATCCCGCCGCAGGGCGCGCGCGTCATGAGCCTGCGTGACGGCACCAAGAAAATGTCAAAGTCCGATCCCTCCGCCCAGAGCCGGATCGAGATGACGGACGATGCCGACGCCATCGCCAACAAGATCAAACGCGCCAAGACCGATTCCGAACCGCTGCCGTCTGAGGAATCAGGCCTTGAAAACCGGCCCGAGGCCCGCAATCTGGTAACCATCTACGCCACGCTGTCCGGCACGACTGTCGCCGGGGTGCTGGCGCAGTTCGGCGGTCAGGGCTTCGGGCCGTTCAAGACGGCGCTGACCGACGTGGTGGTGGGGGCAATCGCCCCGATTGCCGAAGAAACCGGACGCCTGCTGAAGGAACCCGGTTTCCTGTGCGACACGCTGCGCGATGGCGCGAACCGGGCCCGCGCCATTGCCGAACCAATTGTATCGGAAGCGGAATCCCTGATCGGCTTCCTGAAATAAACACGAAAGGCGGCACCATGCGCCAGGATCTGCACAGCCTTGTGGTCACGACCCGCGGCAAGGGACTGGTCCCGATCGACCGGCCGGTTCTGGACTGGGTAAGGCAGAGCGGGATCGGGACCGGCCTGCTGACGCTATGGTGCCGCCATACCTCCGCATCGCTGACGGTGCAGGAAAACGCCGACCCGACGGTGCGCGAGGATATCGAACGGTATTTCGAAACCCTCGTGCCTGAACAGCCGGGGCGTTACATCCATGAAGATGAAGGGCCGGACGACATGCCCGCCCATCTGCGCGCCATGCTGACCAATACCCAGCTTTCCATTCCGGTGGCGGATGGGCGGCCGGTGATGGGCACATGGCAGGGCCTGTACCTGTTCGAACACCGTGCGCGCGCCCACAGGCGGGAAATCGTCCTGCACCTGATCGGTGAGTGATCCCCGCCCGCCCGGCGAGCTCAGAGCGCGTTCAGGATGGTGGCATGGTGGTCAAGATGATCGGCGATGAATGACTGGATGAACCAGTAGGAATGATCATAGCGCTGATGCACGCGCAGGCGCAGGTCCTGCCCTGCCGCGCCAGCCGCAGCCGCCAGCAGTTCCGGCCTGAGCTGGTCATGCAGGAATTTGTCGCTTCCCCCCTGATCCACCAGAATTTCGGTGGGATGGGTATGCCCTGCTTCCAGCAGCAGGGTCGCGTCATGCCGCGCCCATGTGGCACGATCAGGCCCCAGATAGGCGGTAAAGGCCTTCTTTCCCCAAGGCGCGACGGCAGGATGGCAGATCGGGGCAAAGGCCGAAACCGATTTCCATGCCTGTGGCGCACGCAGAGCATGGACCAGCGCGCCATGGCCGCCCATGGAATGGCCCATGATGCCACGCCGCGCGCCATCAATGGCGAACTCGGCCTGCGTCAGTTCGGGCAGTTCGTGGCTGACATAGGTGCCCATGCGGTAATGCCTGCGCCACGCGGGCGTCGTGGCATCAAGGTAGAAGCCTGCCCCCGTGCCAAGGTCATAGGCATCGTCTTCCCCCGCAACGCCCGCGCCACGTGGCGAGGTATCGGGGGCAACCAGCGCGATGCCATGATGGGCCGCGAACCGCACGGCATTGGACTTGACCAGAAATGTCTCCTGCGTGCAGGTCAGCCCCGCCAGCAGGTGGATGACGGGCACGCGTTCCCCCGCCAGCGCGCGTTCGGGCAGGAACACGCCAAAACGCGCCTCCAGCCCGAGGCTTTCGGAGGGGTGGCTGTAAAAGCCCACCCGTCCGCCACAGCTTGCATGTTCTTCAAGCGTCGTGATCCGGCTCATGGATCAGAACTCGACAACCGTGCGGATGCTCTCACCCTTCGCCATCATGTCGAAGCCTTCATTGATGCGCTCCAGCGGCAGCCTGTGGGTAATCAGGCTGTCGATATCAATGCGGTTTTCCATGAACCAGTCCACGATGCGCGGCACGTCCGTACGGCCACGCGCGCCGCCGAAGGCCGAACCGATCCACCGCCGCCCGGTCACAAGCTGGAACGGCCGCGTGCTGATTTCCTGCCCCGCGCCCGCAACCCCGATGATGGTGGACACCCCCCATCCGCGATGCGCGCATTCCAGCGCCTGCCGCATGAGCGTCGGGTTGCCTACACATTCAAATGAATAGTCCACGCCGCCACCGGTCAGTTCAACGATATGACCAACCAGGTCGCCATTGGGGCCGAGATCCTTCGGGTTGATGAAGTCGGTCATGCCGAATTTACGGCCAATGGCTTCACGCTCGGGGTTGATGTCGATGCCGATAATCCGTTCGGCCCCGACCATTTTCGCGCCCTGAATGACGTTCAGCCCGATCCCGCCCAGACCGAATACGGCAACCGTGCTGCCGGTCTCGACCTTGGCGGTGAACAGCACGGCCCCGATGCCGGTGGTGACCCCGCAGCCGATATAGAACACCTTGTCAAACGGGGCATCGGGCCGGATCTTGGCCAGCGCGATTTCCGGCAGCACCGTATAGTTGGCGAAGGTGGAACAGCCCATGTAGTGATGGATCGGCTGCCCCCTGAACGAAAAACGCGACGTGCCATCGGGCATCAGCCCCTTGCCCTGCGTCGTCCGGATGGCCGTGCACAGGTTGGTCTTGCGTGACAGGCAGGACTTACATTCCCGGCATTCGGGAGTATAGAGCGGGATGACATGGTCGCCGGGCTTCAGGTGCCTGACACCTGCGCCGACTTCCACCACCACACCAGCGCCTTCATGGCCAAGAATGGCGGGAAACAGCCCCTCAGGATCAGCGCCGGACAGGGTGAACTTGTCCGTATGGCACAGGCCGGTGGCCTTGATCTCGACCAGCACCTCACCCGCGCGCGGGCCTTCAAGCTGCACGGTCTCGATTTCAAGTGGTTTGCCTGCCTCGAAGGCAACAGCTGCCCTTACGTCCATGAACCCGGTCTTCCCTTCAATACGTGGGCCCCGCGCGGGGGCTTTTGTCCGTAATGATTAAGGGCATCATCGCCACCTGCGTCAATGTCATGTGGCCATGCAGGCGCTGACGATATTTTCAGTGACAAAACATGCCACCCGCCCACTCCCGGTGCCGCAACGCCGGCATGATGTGATAAGCGGCACAAAGGGGACCGATGCACGGCCCCGTATCGCACCCTTAGATAAACCGGGAATCTTGCATGGTCATTGATCGCAGAATTGGTTTGTGGATCCTGCTGCGCGAAAGCGTGCTGTCACTGGTTTTCCTGTGCGCGTGGGACATCGTCGTCGTGGTGATGTTCCAGATCTTCCATCAGGAATGGATGGAACAGCCCACCCTGCCCATATCGCTGATCGGCTCGGCGCTGGTGCTGTTCATGAGCTTTCGCAACAACACCGCCTATAACCGCTGGTGGGAAGGACGGACGCTGTGGGGGGCGGTCACCAACAACAGCCGGTCCTTCGCACGTCAGGCGGGCACGATCCTGCGCGGGTGTCCCGACCTTGCCCGCGCCATGGCGGCCTATCCCTATGCCCTGCGGGGCGCGCTGGGGCGGCTGGATGCAAGCGACGACATCATGCGCCTGCTGCCCGATTCCATGAAGGCGGGCATCGCAGGCAAGGTCAACGTCCCCGCCGCCATCCTGTTTGAAATCGGGCTGCGGGTGGATGCGGAATCACGCAGGCTGGGCATTGACGGTGCGCTGCAGGGACAGATCGACCGCATCCTGTCGGACATGTGCAACGCCCAGGGCGGGCTGGAACGCATCCGCAACACACCGCTGGCCATACAGTTTTCCGTCCTGCCGAAGGTGGTGGCGGTGGTCTTCTGCATCATCCTGCCCCTGTCCATGGTGCAGACGCTGGGGTGGATCACGCCACTGGGGTCATCACTGGTGGGGCTATTGTTCGTGGCACTGGACAAGATCGGCAACGACCTGCAGGATCCCTTCAGCGCAACGCCGCACGGCATGCCGATGCTGGCCATTTCCCGCACGATCGAAATCGACCTGCTGCAGTCCTGCGGCCTGCCTGCGCCGCCACCGCTGACACCCGTGGGCGGCATACAGGCATGACGCAGCCCGCCTGATGGGCCAACCTCCCCGGGCATACCGGGTACCGCGCCGTCATCGGGGTACCATATTTCCCGGACCGGAAGCGTTATGAAGGAAGCAAGACAGAAGGGCGGATTTATGCTATATGGGCGGTATGAGCATGTTCAGAACCACCCAGAAGGGCACTGTGACCGATGCAATGGCACGGACGGCCGCAGCTGCCACGGCAGCCGAGGCAAAGTCCAGCAAGGCCGTAAAAGACGAGGATCCATTCCGCGAGGGCGACGCCATTGTGTATGCGGCACATGGCGTTGGCCGTGTTGACCGGATTGGCGTTGACGAAATCGCGGGCACCAAGCTGGAAATGATCCAGATCTCCTTCCCCGGCAACCAGATGACGCTGCGCATCCCGCTGTCCAAGGCGCGCAAGTCGGGCCTGCGCAAGATCGTATCAAGGGAAATCGTGGACAAGGCGATGGCCATCATCAAGGGCAAGCCGCATGTCAGCCGTGGCATGTGGGCGCGCCGCGCGGTCGCCTATCAGGAAAAGATCAATTCCGGCGACCTGGTGCAGATCGCCGAAGTGCTGCGTGACCTCCGCCGCAATGTGGACAGCCTTGACGGCAGCTTCAGCGAACGCAAGCTGTTCGAGGCGGCACAGGAACGCTTCGTGGCCGAGGTCGCCGTGCTGGAAGGCAAGGAGCCGACCGAAGTGCTTGAAAAGCTGACCGAGGTCATGAAGGCGGCCTGACCACCCCACGCCGCCTTTTCCGTCACAACCCCATCCATGCCGCCGGCCCCTGTGCCGGCGGTTTTGCCATGCGCGCCCTACTTTATGGACCGGATGCCGCCGGTGGCTATGGTGCCCTGTCCGTATCGGGATTGCGGATCACCAGCATGAGCACGCTGCCCGCGACCGCCGACAGCATGGCCAGCACGAAGGGGCTGCGTGGTCCCGCCACCCCCACCATAATACCGGACATGACCGCGCCTGAGCCCGCGGCAATGTCAAAGAACACATCAAACAGCCCGATTGCCGATCCCGCTGCACCAGGAGGTGCCTGCCGCAGCACCGGCAGCGCCAGCAGCGGGTAGGTCAGCGAAAACCCGAACCCGGTCAGGAAACTGCCTGCCGCCGCCCATGCCGGCCCCGGCGCAAGCCAGATCAGGGTCAGGCCCAGCGCCTCCACCAGCATGATGGCGGCCACCATCGGCCGCACATCGTCACGATCCACATGGGCACTGCCGACCAGTCGGGCAATGACATGCCCCGCGCCGAACAGTCCCAGCGCCCAGCCGCCGCCATGCCAGTCCTTCGCGGCATAAAAGATGACCAGAAACGACGAAATCGCGGCAAACCCCACCGCCGACAGAGCCAGCGTCAGACCCCATGCCCAGGTATGCCCGATCAGGTGCTTCCACCGCATGCCCCCGTCGTGCCCGCCCCCATGCAGGCGCGGTGGCGCGGGCATCAACACGGTCAGCCCCATGCCCGTCACCGGCAGGATAATGGCGACAAGGCACAGCCGGGCGAACCCGGCATGGATCTCGATCACGTCACCCAGCGCCGTGCCCATGCCCAGCCCGGCGAAAATGGCCAGCCCGATCCATGACATCGCGGCCCCCGCCTTCTCGCTGCCAGCCAGGCTTACGGCCCATATGCCACCACCCGTCACCATCAGCCCTTCGCCCAGCCCCATGGCCAGGCGCCCCGCCACGATCATCGCCTGCTGCATGACGGGCGACAGGACGGGCACCAGCGCAACGCTGTAGGCCAGACCCGAACACGCCGTGCACAACAGACCGCACAGCAGCGTATCACGCCCGCCGCGCCGGTCGGCCATCCGCCCCGCCCATGGGCGCGACAGCAGGGTGGCAGCGGCCTGAATACCCATGACCAGACCGATCACGGTCGTCCCTTGCGCGAAACGGGACTGGAGTTCCAGCGGCAGGGCAGGCAGCGCCACCCCCATCGCCAGCATGCCGCTGGTCATGGCCAGCATGATGGGCAGCAGGCCGCCACGGGCCGTAACACGATAAATCATGCCGGGACCGTAATGCATTTACTCCGTGGGGAACAGGTCGGCGCATGCTCAGTATTTGAACTGGTACAACAGGCCCACACTGCTGCCCGGATCGTTTTCCGGCGTGGTGAAGCCGGTCACGTTGCCGCCGGTCCCCACCGTGGTGTTGAGCTTCAGCCGCTTGGTCAGGTCAACCTGCACCTGCGCCTGCGTGCCCGAACCCGACGTCGCCTGCTTGGCGCCCACGTACACGCGGCGCATGACATATTTGCCCGCCTCGATCGAACCGGTGTCATTGCTGCCCGACCCGTTGGATGAACTGCTCATCTGCAACCGGTCCAGGTGCAGGGTCTTGCGCACCATGCCCAGCGGGTCGAAGGCGGACCCGCCACTCAGCGTCGCGACGGCTGCCGCGATGGACGCCATCTGCGTGGGCGAAAGGGACTGCGTATCCGACCCGAACAGGAGTATGGCCAGTATCTGGTCCTGTGACAGTGGCGGCGTGGAGGAAAACGAAATTTTCGGCGCGCTGGCATACCCGCCCACGTTCAGCCGCGCCGTGCCGTCATTCGTGCTGCGCTCGGCCACGAAGTCCAGCGTGGGGTCGATCGCATGGGTCACGCCCATGCCGTTGAAGCCCACCTGCCCCTTGCTGAAATCAAGCGAGATACCGCCCAGCGAAAACCCGCCCTTGACCAGCGAGAACCCACCCGTCACCACCGGCGTCGCACTGGTGCCACCGGCATGGATGCTGCCGTGCATTTCCGTGTTCAGCCCGTGCCCGCGCACATAGAATTGTCCTGGCGAACGTACATCAAGGTTCAGTCCGATCACCAGCGGGGCGGTGTGGACCACCTTTTGCTGCGCCGCCTCATCCTCGGGGCGGATGACATCCAGATGCGCGACCGACGTGGGCAGTGAATCCGGGATGTTGATATCCACGCGCTTGAGCGTGATGGCCCCCGCTGCATCGATCCGGCTGGCAAGCTGGCCCTTTATGCCCATATCCCCGTTTATGGTCGCGGTCACAAGGTCGCTGGCCAGTGGGCGGGCATCATCGGCGTGGATCCGCAGGTCGATCGGCTGCCCGGGTTCCAGCACCCCGTAACTGCCCGTGACGCCAATTGTCCCCTTGCCCGCCTGCGCGTTCAGGTCGGCAATGACCAGCCGGTCCCCCAGCGCATTGACCGTGCCATGCATGTTGGACAGCTGTATCCCTTGCCCGAAATCATGGAATACGCCATTGGTCAGGCCCAGCGTGCCGTTCAGGCGCGGCTGCTGCGGCGTGCCGCGCACGCCAAGCGCGATCTGCAGTGCGCCGCCCGCCTGCATGCCCTGCGCGCCGAGATAGGCATTCGCCACCGCAAGGTCCACGTTCCCGTCCGCCTGCAACGTGATCTGGCCGGCCCTGTACGCCGGGGCCGTGCCATGCAGGCCAAGGTTGACCTGCGTGCCCGCGCGGACCTGCGCATCCACCCGCGCCATGCCGGCTGTCAGGTCGGCCGTTGCCTCCACCGATGCCGGGGCAAGGGACGAGGTGTAGTCGGTCTGGTATTTCAGGTCCGTGCCATGCAGCGTGACCCGGCCGGAAGGACGGTCCGTCGTGCCGGTCAGCCGTGCCTCGGCAGCCAGCGTTCCCTGCGCATGCAGCGTGGGCACGAAGGGCACCAGCAGGTCGGGCGAAAGGCGGCTGATCACCGCATGCAGGTCCAGCGCGGGGCTGATCCTGCCGCTGACCTCCAGACTGCCCGGCTGCCCGCGCGGCGGCGTCAGGCTGATGCGCAGATGGTCGATCGCGGTTTCCTTGCCATAGGTCACCGTGGCGGGGGCATCCAGACGGATCACCTCGCGCCGGGCCTGCGCCTCCAGCCTGCGTATGTTTACCGAAGCTGCGGGAATGTTGGACACGACCGCCGCATCAATGGTGGCGGGACCGGTCCATGGCGTATCCAACCCCGACTGCGCCACAACGTTCAGGGCGGAAAACGGCCCCTTCGCAGTCACATGCGCATGCCCGCCCATATCGCGGAAATGCGCATTATCCACCAGCAGGTCCAGATCGGTGACCGGCGCGTTCCCTGTCGGGTCCTGCACCCTGCCCTTCAGCACCAGCCGGTCCACCCGCGCCATGGCGGCACTCAGCGCGCTATCCACGTTCACGCTCAGGGCAGCGGGGGTATCGGCGGTGGCGCTCGTGCTGTGCAGGGCGGCGGACAGGTGCCCGCTTATGTCCTGTCCCACAAGGTCACGCAGGTCCGCCAGACGCGTCATGCGCAGGTCCAGCGTGCCCGACGGCACAACATGTCCGTCGGGCAGCGTCATGTCCGCCTGCCCCGTCAGGCTTTTCCAGTTCAGGTGCGCAAGCTGGAGGTGGCGGCTGTCATCACCGCCATTGCTGTCCAGATGGGCTGTCACCTGAATGGGCGCGCGGTCCACCGTGCCCGATATATCCAGATCCCCTTCCCTGACCTGCGGCAGGTGGCGCATGGTCAGGCTGGCCTGCACATTGCCCGCCGCCGTGTTGCTGGCCGCCATGCTGGCCTGTGCCTTCAGGCTGGCCGCAAGGTCCGTAACCGGGCCCGCGGCATGCAGGTCCGCCTGCGCCTGCCCCTTCAGCGTGGGGGCCAGCACATGCAGGTCCGACAGGGCCAGATGGGCCGTGGCATCCACCTGCATCGGGTCGCCCGTCACCAGACGGGTTGGCGTTGCATCAAGATGCAGGGTCCGCCCTTCCGCCAGCAGCGACGTGAACGTGACCGTATTGCCGCCACCCGGCCCGCTGGCGATGGTGCCCGCCACGTTCAGGTGTCCTGTATTCCCGATCAGGCCGACAGCCACCGGCAGGCCGCCATCCAGCACGATATGACTGTCCAGCGCGAACGGCCCGGGCCGCCCGGTTGCAGGAAGCGTCACGCTGCCATCCAGCCCGGCATGGCCATGCAACTGCGTGCCGCCCGCTGCCGCCAGCGGGGCAAGGTCAGGCAGGTCGGCATGGAAGGTCGCCGCCATGGGCCGGGCCGTGGTGACCCGTCCGGTCAGTTGCGCCAGCGGATGCGACAGCGACAGGTCCACCGGCCCGCCCGACGCGTCGGGGTGCCACAGCACGTCCAGCCGCAGCGGATCGGACGCAAACAGCGTGGGCTGGCTGCCCGGAATGCGCAGGCCCGTTACGGTGGCATGCAGGCCGGCATGCTCCGCCTGTCCGTCCGCCTGCCCGCTCAACCCCTCGGCCACCATGTGCAGCGTGGAAAAACCGGCGTCGTCATAGGTCAGGCGATCAATATCCAGCGTGCCATTGCCGGTCGGCCGGTCCACCGTGCCACCCACATGCGCGGCAAGGCTCATGCCCTGCCAGTTCGCGCCGCTGATCGTGACCGGGTCGCTTTTGCCGGACACATCCAGCGCCATGCGGTGCGTGACCAGCCCGACCTGACCCGCCGCCTGAAGGTGGATGGCCCCGACCACTGCCGCAAGGGAAAGTGCCGTTGCGTCACGCGGGCCATGCAGCCCCAGCGACAGGTCCAGCGGCGACAGGGCGGGCAGGCCACTCAATGTCGCGACGAAGCCCTGCGCCTCCTCATGCGCATGCAGGTCCAGCGCGACAGTGCTGCGGTCCAGCCGCGTGGTCAGCGACAGGGCGCCGGGCTGGTCCAGCCGCTTCAGGTCCAGCACGATACTGGCGGGCGGCAGGGTGGCGATGGAAAAATGATCCAGTACCGGTGCGATATCATCCAGGCTGGCATGGCCGTTCAGGCTGAAGGCCGCAGGTATCCGGGCAATGGCCGCGCCAACGTCAATCCGCGCCACATGCACCGCACGGATGTCGACCCCCATATGGACGCTGCCCGAAGAGTCCTTTTCCGGCTTAGACGGATGGGCGGGATCGTCCTCGCTCAGACGTGGAATGGACAGCCGCGCCATGGACAGGTTGCTGATGACCGCGTGCCGCGTCAGCAGCCGAAGTGGTGACCAGTCCAGTTGCAGGTCATCAATCGACAGCCATGCGCCTTTGTAGTCATCCAGTTCCAGATGCCGGACATGCAGCGCATCGGGAAACCGGCCGCCCAGACCCGACAGGTGGACGCTGCCGCCGGTCAATCCCGGCAGGCGGCGTTCGATTTCATGCTGGCCCGCGCCCGTATTGGCCGCCACCAGCACCACACCCAGCGCCACGGCCACCAGCCCCGCCGGAATGCCCAGCGCGAAAGCACCCGCCCGCAGGATGCGCCGGGCCGTGCCGCGCCCGGGCGGCGGTGTCGGGGTGGATGTCGGATCAGGCATCAGAACGTTTCCCCCAGACCCACATACAGTTCCCACTTGTCGCCCCGCGCGGGACGGTTGAGCGGCACGGCCACATCCAGCCGCACCGGCCCGATGGGCGTGTAATAGCGTGCCCCCGCGCCCGCGCCCACGCGCAGCGTGCCCTGGAACGGTGTGCGGTCCGCCGTGACCTGACCTGCGTCGATAAAGCCGACCGCGCCGAATTTCTGCATGATGCGCTGGCGGTATTCAAACGACCCCGCATCCATGGACGTGCCGCCAATGGCGTAGCGCGTGTTGGCGAACTGCGGCCCCACCCCCTGATAGCGGAAGCCGCGCACCGTGGCGGACCCACCGGCATACAGACGCTGGTCGGGCGGAATGTCAAAGGTCGATGCGCCCTCCACATTGCCAATGGTGCCACGCCACGCCAGCACGCTGCGGCCGGGACGCGACAGGCCGAAGTTCTTCAGGTCGAAATAGGTCGAGACCGTCGCCTGCATGATCACGAAGAACGACGTGCCGTCCGTCAGCGACGCGGAAGGCGTGATACTGGCCCCCATCCGCACCCCGTGGGTCGCGGGGGTGATGGGGTTGTCCACCCCCGTCCCATCGTAATTGGCCGTAAGTGGCAGGGCAGCGATGAAATAGCTGTTGGTGGTGCCCATCTGCTGGATCTGTTCCTGCTCGATCTGGCCGCCAAAGGACACGTTCCAGTGGCGGTTGACGCGGCGGACAATACCGATACGCGCCAGCAGCGCGGTCTGGCGGTAGGAATAGAGTTCCTGCTTGATGCCTTCCAGGCGCGCGCTCATGTTCTGGTTGCGTGATCCGAAATCGGGCTTCAGCAGGTCGGCATAGAAATCATAGCCCAGCCCCTGCTCCGCCGAGCCGCCAAGCCCGGTAATGAGTGCAGTCAGCCGCAGCCGCTCGGCATTGCCGAACAGGTTATTATGCGTCCACGTCACGCCCGCGCGACCGCCCAGGTCGGTGGAATAACCGCCTTCGGCGCCCACGCTGTGGCGCTTGCCCTCCCGGAATGCGAAATCAAGCGGCATGGAACCATCGGATGCCAGCGTGTCGCCATGGTTGACCTGCACATCGGCAAACAGCCCGGTGGATGCAATATCCTGCCGGGCGCGTTCAATACGCGAAGGCTGGTACAGCTCCCCCGGCGCAATGGTCAGCCTGCGTGCGATATAGGCCGGATGCGTGCGCTGCAGCCCCGCGAAATCGAACGCTCCCAGATTGACCACCGGCCCGCGGTGGACGGTATAGGCGATATCGAGCGTATGCGTCGCGGGCCGCAGCCATGCCTGTGGCTTGCTGACATGGGCCAGCGCGTAGCCTTCTTCCGTCAGCGCGGTCTGCAGGGTCACGCCTGCGGACAGGACGTTTTCGGCCTGCGCGGGCATGCCGGACTTCATGGCGAAGGCCTTGACCTCATCCGCATTCAGGTTGACGGGCGGATCACCTTTATCGGGGTTCAGCGTCACGACGCCGATGCGGAACTGCACGCCGGGCTGCGCGCTGATGGTGATCTGTGCCCTGTGCCCCGCCGGGATGGACTGCATCCATTCGGGCAGGTCGGGATCGCGCCCGTCATGGCTACCTGCGGCGGAAGCACCGGACTTCCCGCCGCCATCGGTCACGGTGATGGTGATGGCACCCGCGTAATAGCCATAGCTTTCCAGCGCACTGATCAGGCGGGAATAGTCGTTATGGATGCGCCCGGTCAGCGCAAAGGGGCTGACGGCCTGTGTCTTCTGCAGCGACAGCAGGTCGGACGACGCCCGCAGCGCGTCATCCAGGTCGGCATTGCCGGTCGGGCGCAGGGTGGTGGTGTAGTCCTGCGGGTCGGCCGCGCGCGCCGCAGGCCCCCATGATACGAGGACCGTCACGACGGCACACAGACTTGCATAACCGGCACTGCGCCTGGCACGCGCATGATGGCTGCGTGCCTGGCGGGAATGACGCAATCCTGTCAAACGGTGCCGCCCCTGTTCCTGTCTTCCGTGCGGTTAGCTTCCCACTGTGTGATAACTGCCATTCCCGGCATGCATGATCAAACCGATATTAACGTCGCTGCCTTAATAAGTTCCGAATATGTCATATCGGTGCCCAAAACGGTCGGATCGTGTTGCAAACTGTCTCCATCACACGGTTCTTGTCTTGACATACCCCCGATTCCGCCGGGCATGATCGCCATGGGCAGGAAGGGTTGCCGTGCCCGGCACCCCGCCACATGCAAACCGGGAGCGTCGATGGGCCAACCGTTTGTTCCTTGGCATATCCGCGGCAAGGCACTTGACCGCGCGCAATCGAACAACGATGTCTTGCGCCCGTTGTGCGGGCACGTGCCCGCGATGATGCCCGAGGATACCTGACCCGTGAACAGCCTGTCTCCCCCTTCCGGCGCGACCCTGCCGCAACCCAGCACATCGTCCACAAGGGGGCTTCATGTCATCACATGGGGCTGCCAGATGAACGTGTATGACAGCGAGCGGATGTCCGACGTGCTGCGTCCGCTGGGCTATCGCACCGTAGGCACGCCGGATGATGCGGACATGATCATCCTCAACACCTGCCACATCCGCGACCGTGCGGCGGAAAAGGTCTTTTCCGAACTCGGTCGCCTGCGCAAGGTCAAGGAAGCCCGCGCCGAACGGGGCGAAGGCACGGTCCTGGCCGTGGCGGGCTGTGTTGCACAGGCGGAAGGCAAAGAAATCCTGTCGCGCGCGCCGTATGTCGATATCGTGCTGGGGCCACAGACCTATCACCGCCTGCCCGAAATGGTCGCCCGCGCGGCCCGTGCGGCAGGGGCGGTGATCGAAACCGATTTCCCCGTCGAGCAGAAATTCGACTTCCTGCCCGCCGACCGTATGGCCCCCGCAGGGGGGGCGGCGTTCCTGACCATTCAGGAAGGATGTGACAAATTCTGCTCCTTCTGCGTCGTGCCCTATACGCGCGGGGCCGAAAGCAGCCGCCCGGCGCAGGCCGTGATTGCGGAGGCACGGCGGCTGGCGGCGGCGGGCGTGCGCGAGATCACCCTGCTGGGGCAGAACGTCAACGCCTACCATGGCGAAGGCCCCGATGGCCGCACATGGGGGCTGGCGCGCCTTGCCCGCGTGCTGGCCGATGAGGTGGGAATCGCGCGCATCCGCTACACCACGTCGCATCCGCGCGACATGGAAGATGACCTGATCGCCGCCCATCGCGACCTGCCGCAGCTCATGCCGTTCCTGCACCTGCCGGTGCAGTCCGGGTCCGACCGGGTGCTGGCGGCCATGAACCGGGGGCACACGGCGGATGAATACCGCGCGCTGGTCGCCCGCCTGCGCGATGCGCGGCCCGATCTTGCGCTGTCATCCGATTTCATCGTGGGCCATCCCGGCGAGACGGATGCCGACTTCGCCGAGACGATGCGCCTGATCGACGATGTCGGCTTTGCGCAGGCGTATTCCTTCAAATACTCCCCCCGCCCCGGCACGCCCGCAGCAGGTGCCGGCGGCCACGTGCCCGAGGACGTAAAGGATGCCCGCCTGCAGGAACTTCAGGCCGTGCTGCGCGTGCAGCAGGATGCATTCAATGATGCGGCCATCGGCCTGACCGCGCCCGTCCTGTTTACCGGGCGCGGGCGCAAGCCGGGTCAGCTTTCGGGGAAAAGCCCGTGGCTGCAGGCCGTGAACGTGGACGGGCCGGACAGCCTGATCGGGCGTATCGCCAATGTGGATATCCGCCACCGTTATACCAACTCGCTGGGCGGTGTCCTGACAGAGGAGACAGACAGGGCTTGAGAGAACAGACACAATCCACGCTCCACGCGCCCCGTCGCGGCGGACGGCGTCCTCCCTCCCCCGGCACGGCTGCGGCGAATGACCGCACCGTAACCCTGCAGTTTGAGGATAATGCGCTTCTGGCGCAGCTTGTGGGGGATCATGACCGTCATCTCCTCCATCTTGAACGTGGATTTGATGTCCGGCTGTCCTGCCGTGGCAACCGCATCGCCATTACGGGCGCGGCCCAGCGGGTGGGGCTGACCCAGGGCACGCTGACCGAACTCTACCGCCGCGCCCGCGCGGGACAGGTGGTGGACACGGCCGCCGTGGACACCGCCATCCGCATCGCCGCCCACGCCCTGTCGGCCCCATCCCCCGCGACAACGGACATGCCCGCCATGACAGATGCCCGCACCCCCGTGGCCCCCGCCCGCCCGTCGCTTGCGGACCTGCCCACCATCATGACCCGCCGCGGTCCCATCGCCCCGCGTTCCGTGGGCCAGGGGCAGTACATGGACATGCTGGCGCGGCAGGAAATGGTGTTTGGCCTGGGGCCTGCCGGCACGGGCAAGACCTATCTGGCCGTGGCGCAGGCTGTGGCCATGCTGCAGGCGGGACAGGTGGACCGGATCGTCCTGTCGCGGCCTGCGGTCGAGGCGGGCGAACGGCTGGGCTTCCTGCCCGGCGACCTGAAGGAAAAGATCGATCCCTACCTGCGCCCGCTCTATGATGCGCTGCATGACATGATGCCGGGCGACCAGGTGATCCGGCGCATGGGCACGGGGGAGATCGAGGTCGCGCCGCTGGCGTTCATGCGCGGGCGGACGCTGGCGCACTGTTTTGTCATTCTGGACGAGGCGCAGAATACCACCCCCGCCCAGATGAAGATGTTCCTGACCCGCATGGGGGAAGGCACGCGCATGGTCATTACCGGCGACCTGAGCCAGGTTGACCTGCCGCGTGGCGTGACATCCGGCCTGCGGGAAGCCGTCGAAACGCTGGACGGCCTGCCCGGGATCGGCATGATGCGATTTGAATCGCGTGACGTGGTGCGCCACCCGCTGGTGGCGCGTATAGTGGAGGCTTACGATCAGCGCGCCGGGGCACAGCACCGCCCCCGGCACGCGCGATCGCAGCAGGAGAACGATGAAACCTCGAAGTAGCACAGGCCCCGCCCATTCCGGCGGGGTCGCGGATGCAGCGGGACGGGCTGACATGCCCGTCCTTCCGGCCGGACTGGACGGCCCCGACATAACCGTGGCGGACCGGCGGTGGAACCGTGCCGTCCGGCATCCGGCACGGCTGGTGGCGCGCGCGGTGGATGCAGCATTGCGGGCCACGGGCCGCCACGGGCCGGTCACGGTCGTACTGGCCGATGACCGCACGGTGGCGCAGATGAACTGGCGCCATCGCGGGCGCAACAAACCCACCAATGTCCTGACATTCGAATATGCCCCCGCCCATGCGGGTGGCGGCCTGTGGGGTGGTGACATCATCATCGCGTTCGAAACGGTGGTGCACGAAGCCCGTGCGGCCGGCCGCACGGTTGCGGCCCATCTGGCACACCTTGTCATTCACGGCGTCCTGCATCTGGCCGGGTATGACCATCATCACCCCGGCGAAGCGCGGGAGATGGAGATGCTTGAGGCCAGCACCCTCTCCACCCTTGGCATTGCCAATCCGTGGAAACAGGGCCGCATGGCCACCGCACGGGGGATGCGATCATGAGCCGCAATGGCAGCGAGCCGGGCGGGGAACCTCCGTCCGGATCGCGCGGCAAGGGATTCCTGTCGCTGTTCAGCCGCAAACGCGGCGAACAGGGACTGCGCCATTCCATTGCCGCGCTGGTCAAGGAAGCCGATGACGCGGCGGGGGACGAGGCCGATCCCCGGTCATCCGAACTGGACCGGCAGGAACGCGCCCTGCTGGCCAATGTCCTGCGCCTGCGCGGGATCACGGCCGATGACGTGATGATCCCGCGCGCCGATATCGTGGCCATGCCCGTCGATATCAGCCTGGACGAGGCACTGGCCATGATGCGCCGGGAAAACCATTCCCGCATGCCGGTCTATCGTGAGCAGCTTGATGACATCGTGGGCATGATCCATGTGAAGGACCTGATCGCCTATGTCGGCACGTCCGAAGCCTTCCGCATGGAACCGCTGCTGCGCCAGCCGCTTATGGTGGCCCCGCAGCTGCCGGTGCTGGACCTGCTGCTACAGATGCGCCAGCGCCACGTCCACCTTGCGCTGGTGATTGATGAATATGGCGGCATCGACGGTCTGGTCACCATCGAGGACCTGATCGAGACGATCGTGGGCGACATATCGGACGAACATGACGAACCGACGGTCAACATGATGCGTGACAGGCCGGATGGCACGCTGGATGTGGACGCCCGCACCCCCGTCGCCGCGTTCGAGGAAAAGGTCGGCCCGATCCTGACGCGCGAGGAACGCGAGGCCGAGATCGAGACGGTGGGCGGCCTTGTCTTCCGTCTGGCCGGTCATGTGCCGACGCGCGGCGAGGTCGTCACCCACGAAAGCGGCATGGTTTTCCGCATCCTTGATGCGGATGCCCGCCATATCCGCCGCGTGCGTGTGCGCCTGCCCCCGCCCGAGGCGCCGCCGGCCACCTGACACAGCCCGGCACGCCCGCGCCCGTACCCGCGGGCGTGCCCTTGCCGCGTGGAATGGATTTACGTGCGCCCGTCGCCTCTTTACACTCGCCGCGCCGGGGATTTATCCCCCACCCAGTCCCACACCGGAGAGTGACCCGTGATGCCCATCAAACGCCGCACCCTGCTTGCCCTTGCCCCCGCGCTGATCACCAGCGGTGGCCTGCTGTCCGGCAGGGCCGTGGCGCAGGCCGCCGACCCGCGCCTGTCCATCCGTGCGGTGGGCAACCCGTCGGCCAAGGTGCATGTGGAGGAATGGTTCTCCCTGACGTGCACGCACTGCGCGCGCTTCGCCGCAGAAGTGTTTCCCGAAATCCGCACGAAGCTGGTCGATACGGGACGCGTGTATTACATTTTCCGTGATTTCCCGCTGGACCAGGTGGCGCTGACCGCATCCATGGTGGCGCGCGCCCTGCCGCCCGAACGGTATGAACCCTTCGTGCTGGCCCTGCTGTCCAGCCAGGACCGCTGGGCATTCGGCAAGGACGTGAACCCCGAGGAACAGATCCAGAAAATGGCCGCACTGGCCGGCATGTCCGCCGATACGTTCCAGCAGACCGTTCATGACGACAAGCTGCGCCACGCCATCATGGACGAGGAAGACCGCGCGCAGGCGCAGTACAAGATCGACGGCACACCCACCTTCCGCTTCAACGACAGGGAACAGGTGGCGCAGGAACTGACGTACGAGGAGTTCGCCAAGAAGGTCGAAGCGGCGGCACAGTGACCGGGGCCATTCCGTTATGACCGCCCGTTTCGTCCGGCTGCGCATCGCAGGGTTCAAAAGCTTCGCCGACCCGGTTTCCGTCGATATCCTGCCGGGACTTACGGGCATTGTCGGGCCGAACGGCTGTGGCAAGTCCAACGTGGTCGAGGCCCTGCGCTGGGTCATGGGGGAAACCAATGCCCGCTCACTACGTGGCGGGGAGATGGATGACCTGATCTTCGCCGGGACCACTGCGCGCGCGGCACGGAACATGGCCGAGGTCACCCTGACGCTGGATGGCGCGGCCGACGTCGCCCCCCCGCCCTTTCAGGGGCAGGACGAACTGCAGGTCTGCAGGCGGGCCGAACGGGGCGCAGGCAGCGGCTACCGCATCAACGGCCGCACCACGCGCGGGCGCGACGTGCAGACGTTGTTTGCCGATCTGGCGTCGGGTGCCCGGTCATCGGCCATGGTCAGCCAGGGCCGCGTCTCCGCGCTGGTCAACGCACGCCCTGAGGAACGTCGCACCATTTTGGAAGAAGCCGCAGGCATTACCGGCCTGCATGGCCGCCGGCACGAAGCCGAACTGAAGCTGCGCGCGACCGAAGCCAACCTTGCCCGCGCCGAAGACCTGCGCATCCAGCTTGAGGCCCGGCTGGGCGACCTGCAGGAACAGTCCGAACAGGCGGGCCGTTACCGGGAACTGTCGCAGGGGCTGCGGGAATCGGAAACCGCCCTGCTGGCCCTGCTGCATGCCCGCGCGCACAAGGCCGTGGCCGACAGCGAAACCGCACTGCATGCCGCACGCCGCGACCTGAAGGCCGCCGAGGAAGTGACCGAAGGTGCGGTGATCGCGGATTACGAAGTCACCCGGACGCTGCCCGCGCTGCGTGAGGAACTGGACACACGCCGCACCGAACTTGAACGTTTCAAGGTCCGCGCCGAAACCATTGCCGAGGAACTGGCCCGCGCCGAATCCGCGCTGGAAACCGCCCGCACGCGGCTTGCGGAATGCGAAACCGTGCATGCAGCCGCCCTTGCCCGGCGCGATGATGCCACCGTCATGCGCGACCGGCTGGCGGCGGAACGCACGCAGGTGGAAGAGCGCCTGTCCGCCCTGCCCGCATTGTGTGACACGGCGCAGGCGGAACGCGCGGAACTGGCGCAGGCCCTGACGGATATGGCCGCGCGCGTGGAACAGGCGACCACCACCCTGCGCGAAGCCCAGCTCCAGACCACGCAGGCGCGCGGCGTGCTGGACGCCGCGACTGCGGCGCATGAACGCCTTGTGGCCCAGCAGACGGAACTGGCTGCCGAAATCGCGGACCTTGAAGCCGCCATGCCGACCGAGGCCGCGATTGCTGAACATGACGCGCAGATAGCCCGGGCCGAACAGGACGCGACCGGGGCGCTGGCCACGCGTGAAGCCGCAATCCATGCCCATTCGGAAGCCGTGCTGCAGGCTGGCCTTGCCCGCAATGCCGCCACCGAAAGCCGTCGCGTGCATGAACAGGCAACCCATGACGCCAATGCGGTGCGCGACCGGTTGGACGCGCTGGAACGCAACATCGCCAGCGTGCGCACGCATGTGGAAAAGGCCCGCGCCAGCCTTGTACCCGAAACCGAGCGCCAGCGCCTGACAGAGGTGGTGGAGGATGCGGAGCGCGCGCTCGCCACCATTCGCGCGGAACTGGGGGGCGCGGAAGAAGCCCGCGCGCAGGCCACACAGGCGGACATACAGGCCAATGCCCGGCTGAAGGACGCCCGATCCACCCGGCAGGGCGCGGAAGAAGCCCTGCGCACGGCACGCGCGGCGCGACAGCGCGCGCAGGGTGAAGTGGACACGCTGGCCACCAGCATGGAGCGCCTGCGCGCGCAGGCAGTGCCGGATGCAGACCTGCAGGCCCTTGTCACCCGGCGCAAAGCCGCCGAAGCCGCGCTGGAAACCGCACGCCAGCACATGGCCACGACCGAGGCCGCCGCCGTTGCCGCCACGCGCGACGACGAAGCCTGCGCCAGCCGCCTGTCGCAGGCACGTGCCACCCTGTCGGGCCTTGAAGCGGAATCTGACGGCCTTGCCCGTGCATTGCAGAGCGATAGCGATACGGACCACGCGCCGGCAGCCGGGGTAACGCTGGCGGAAAGCCTGCATGTGCCGACCGGGCTGGAAACGGCGCTGGCCGTCGTGCTGTCGGACGGGCTGAATGCGACACTGAAGGGCAAGGCCCCGCGTGAATGGCACGACCTGCCCGCGACCGCGCCCGCTCCTTTCCCCGCGGCAGGCATCCAGCCGCTCTCTGCCCTGCTGGACGCGCCGCCCGCCCTGTCACGCGCACTGGGTGCCGCCGGGCTGCTGCCCGATGGCATGGATGGGGCCGGACTGCAGGCAGATCTTGCGCCGGGGCAGTGCCTCGTCACGCGCGATGGCGCGCTGTGGCGGTGGGATGGCTATGCACAGGCCCCCAACCTGCCCGGACGTGCGGCACTGCGGCTGAAGCAGCTTGGCCGCCTGCGCACGCTGCGCGCCGAACTGGAACAGGCACGCACCGAAATCCCGGCGCTGGAACAGGCCGCCACCGCCGCAGGCCAGGCCCGGCAGCAGGCGGCGCAGGCACTGGAGAGCGCCCGCACGTCCCGCGCAGATGCCGAGAACACGCTGGAAACCTGCCGCACGCAGGAAGCCGACCTGTCACGGCGGCACGCGACAGTCGCAGCCCAGATCGACACGCTGGCCGTGCAGCAGGACACGGCAACCGCCGCGCTGAAGGAAGCCGAAGCTGCCTGCGCCCGCGCCCTGGCACAGGAAGCCAGCCTGCCGGACCTTGCACAGCTGGAACAGGCGCAGCAGGCCGCCAGCACGAAGGCCACGCAGGCACAGGCGCATGAAAGCGGGCTGCGCACCGCCCGGCAGCAGGCCGAAGCCCGGGTGGAACAGGCCCGTCAGGCCCTGCAGGCCACCATGTCCAGCCACAGCGAGGCCGAAACCCGCCTGCAGGCCATGCAGCCCGAACTGGCGCGGCTGGAAACCGACCGCGATGCGCTGGCGGCCGAACTGGCCACCCGTCGCGAACACCTTGCCGCCCTGCCCGCCCCCGACATTGCCGAAGGGGCCGCACAGCAGGCCGCGACCGCCGCCACCGACGCGGAACGGGCCCTGCGGCAGGCCCGCGACGCGGTGGACACCACGACCGCGCAACTGGACCATGCACGCGCCACCCGCGCGGCCATGGAACAGAAAATGCGCGAAACCGGCACCCGGCTGGACGCCCGCCGTGCACGGATGGCCGACCTGTCCCTTGCCGTGCAGCAGGGTGATGAGGCGGTGGGCACCGCACGGGCGCGACTGGCGGCGCTGCCTGATATTGCCGGGCTGGAACACGCGCTGGCCGAACTGCGCACGCAGGATGACGCCCTGCGCACGCAGGACCATGAACGCCGCGACACGCTGGCGCGCCTGCAGGCGGAAGACGCCAGCCTGCACCAGCGTTTCGAAGCATCAGCGCAGGAAATGGCGCAGTGGACCGCCCGTGTCGAAGCGGCGACACTGGAAGCGGAGGCCGCACGGGCTCGGCTGGGCAATGCGCAGGCTGAATACGAACGTCTGGCCCCGGAACCCGTGGCCGTGCGTGCACGGCGCGATGCCATTGCAACCGAACTGGAACAGTATGCGGCCAGCCACGACGTGGCGGCGACCGCATTGCAGCAGGCACAGGACCGCCAGTCTGAACTGCAGGCAGGCCGTCGCACGGCGGAGGAAGTCCTGACCGCCGCGCGTGAGGAACTGGTCCGTGCCGAAGGCAGGCGCGAACAGGCGCAGGTGCTTCTGGCGCAGCTACAGGCGGAATCGCAGCCACCTGCCGGCGTGATCCCCACGGATCTGAGCGTGAATGCCGAAACCGGCCTGCGCCGCAAGGTGGCCCGCCTGACGCGCCAGCGCGATGATCTTGGCCCCGTCAACCTGCGTGCCGAACTTGAGGCGCAGGACGCGTCCGGCAGGATCGACACCATCCTGCATGAACGTGATGAACTGCAATCGGCCATTGCCCGCCTGCGTGGCATGATCGGGCAACTGAACCGTGAAGGGCGCGAACGGCTGATGGCCGTGTTTTCCCAGATCGACCAGCATTTCCAGTCCCTGTTTTCGCGCATGTTCAATGGTGGGCGCGCGCATCTGGGCATGGTGGGCAATGATGATCCGCTGCAGGCCGGGCTGGAAATCTATGCCCAGCCACCGGGCAAGAAACTGGCGACGCTGTCCCTGCTTTCGGGTGGGGAGCAGGCGCTGACGGCACTGTCGCTGATTTTTGCGGTTTTCCGCTGTAATCCCGCCCCCATCTGCGTGCTGGACGAGGTCGATGCACCACTGGATGACGCCAATGTGGGACGTTTCTGCGCCCTGCTGGGCGACATGGTGGCCGAAGCGGGCACGCGTTTCCTGGTCGTGACCCACCATCAGCTGACCATGGCGCATATGGACCGGCTGTATGGCGTGACGATGCAGGAACGCGGGGTCAGCCGCGTGCTGTCGGTCGATCTGGAACGCGCCACCGAAATGGTGGATACCCCGCCAGCTACGCCGCTTCTGTAACTGAATGAACGTTTTTGGGTGCCACCTTTCTGGAAAAACGGCGGCACGCTTTCGAAGCTTTTTGAAAAAAGCTTCACCAACAACTTCTGAATTTCAAACCGGCATCCGGTCCGTAATAAAAACAGGCCTGTGGGAACCATTCTCCCACAGGCCTGTTTTACAGTACGGCGTGTATGAACGAGAGAGGGACGACGTGCCTGCGCCGTCCGCTCCCCCTTCCCGCAGGCATCCCGTTTCCATGTGGAAACAGGGATTTGCACTTACGGCATCATGCTGCCGGTATCGATGAAACGCTGGTGCCACGACAGGGCTTCGTTCAGCAGGTGCGGCGACTGCTGGCCGAACGAACCCGCGCGGGCGCGCTTGAAATAATCCTGCAGCATCGGGCGGTAGTCGGGGTGCGCGCAGTTGGCGATGATGACTTCCGCGCGCTGCTTGGGCGACAGGCCACGCAGGTCGGCCAGGCCCTGCTCGGTCACCAGCACCTGCGAATCCTGCGTGATGTGGTCAACATGGGACGCCATGGGCACGATGGCCGAAATCTTGCCACCCTTGGCGGTGGACGGCGTCATGAACACGGAAATATAGGCGTTGCGGGCAAAGTCACCCGACCCGCCGATGCCGTTCTGGATTTTCGAACCCATGATCTGGGTCGAATTCACGTTGCCATAGATATCCGATTCGATCAGGCCATTCATGGCGATACAGCCAAGGCGACGGATCAGGCCGGGATGGTTGCTGACATCCTGCGGGCGCAGGATGATCTTCTTCTGGAATTCCCGCATGCGGGCATTGAGCGATTCCGCAGCTTCCGGGCTGAGGGAGAACGCGGTAGCCGACGCAACCCGCATCTTGCCCGTTTCCAGCATGCCCAGCATGCCGTCCTGAATAACCTCCGTATAGGCGGTCAGGTCATTGAACGGCCCCTCCTCCAGCCCGCCCATGACGGCATTGGCCACGTTGCCCACGCCGGACTGCAGTGGCAGGAGCGACGGCGGCAGACGGCCCATTTTCACTTCGTGGCGGAAGAATTCCATAAGGTGGCCCGCGATGCCGCGCGCGGTCTCGTCAGGCGGCGAGAACGGGGCGTTGCGGTCAGGCGCGTTGGTTTCGACAATCGCCACGATCTTGTCGGGGTCCACCTTCAGCGACGTGCCGCCAATCCGGTCATCGGGGCGCAGCAGCGGGATCGGCTGGCGGTGCGGCGGCAGGGCCGCGCCGTACCAGATGTCGTGCATCCCCTCCAGCGCCGCGTCCTGCCAGCTGTTGACCTCGATGATCACCTGTTTGGCAGTGTCGAGCCATGTCTTGGAATTCCCGACGGAAGAAGACGGCACGATGCTGCCATCTTCACGGATGGCGGTGGCTTCGATGATGGCGGTGTCGATCTCACCAAAGAAGCCCGCCCATGCCATGGGGGCCACATGGCTGAGATGCATGTCGAGGTATTCCGTCTCGCCCTTGTTGATGCGCGCGCGAAGGCCGGGATCGGAATTGTACGGCATACGGAAGGAGATGCCGTTGACCTTGGCCAGCGCGCCATCCAGTTCCGGCCCGGTTGATGCCCCGGTCAGCAGGCGGATGCGGTACTCATTGCCCTTGGCGTGTTCACGCTCCATCAGGGCGGCAAGCGCCTGCGGCACGGCCTTGGGATAACCCGCGCCGGTAAAGCCGCTGGTGCCAACCGTGCTGCCCGGACGGACAAGGGAGGCCGCCTGCTCGGCGGTAGTGATCTTGGCCCGGAGCGCCGCATTCCGGATTCGGGTGTGGTCGATCATGAACTTTCCCTCAAAACTTTTATCGTTATGTCCAGCCTGCGCCGGATATGTCGTATGCCTCAGCCACGGTCGGGCGGGGCCTGCGTTGCCCCCATACTGCCTTGCACCGGTCCGATATGCCTAGCCGCCACATGCGGTGTGGGTATTCCCTTTGCACCACATGCGCAGGCGTTGCGTTTCACTTCAGCATGACGCCATCATCTGTTCTCCCTCCGGCAGGCGACGTCACAACAAAAGAGTGTGACACGGCGCCCTGACTCCGGTGACTGGTTTCACGTTTGCTCCATCACGAAGCGGGTATGCGCGGGGTGTATTTTTGGTATGTATTTTTAGCAATATGTCCCACTGCACGGCAGAATTGTCGTTACCCGTATGCAACCGTTTTGTGTCATTAAAGATACATTCCTGGCCAGTCCCCTAGTGCAAGGCGGCCAATCTTGTGAATAATAGGCAACAGGACACAATCAGGGGGCACCGGTACCCGGCACCGCCATAAAAGCAGGAGAGGATTTTCGTTTGAGACGCCGATTTCCCTCTCACAGGCCTGTCATGGCACGGGAAGGCACGCCCCCGCCCGCCCCGGCGAGGGAGCCGCCACCCCCATTCCCCACCCTGCCGACGCACCCGCTGAAGGACCTGCTGGCCGGACGCCCCCTGCGCGTGGTGGGGGACGTGCATGGCGACCTGTATGCCTTCCGCCACGCCGCGGCGACCGATCGGTTCGTCATACAGCTGGGAGACCTGGTGGATTACGGTCCCGACAGCGCGGGGGCGTTCCGCCTGATGCAGCAGCTGATTGATGAACGGCGCGGGCTGTTCATCCTGGGCAATCATGACCGCAAGCTGGCCCGTGCGCTGCAGGGCCGCAAGATGCGCCGCGACCCGCCATTGATGGAAACGCTGACCCAGTTCACGGCGGAAGAAAATAGCGACGTGTTCCAGCGTGCGCTGGCGGACCTGTCGCATGCGCCCGCGTGGATCGTGCTGGGACAATCGATATTCGTGCATGGCGGGTTTCACGTGCGCATGCTGGGCGAACTGCCGCCACCGGGGCTGGGCACCGTGACGCCGCTGCTGTCGCGCGCGCTGTTTGGCGAGACAACGGGCCGGATGCAGAAGGACGGCTATCCTGAACGTCGGCTGAACTGGGTCGATCATATCCCGGCGGGCTATACGGTCTATTGCGGGCATGACCGCCGGTCCACCGACGGGCGGCCATGGGTCCGGCAGGGCAGAATGGGCGGGCGGGCCATCTTTACCGATACCGGCGCGGGCAAGGGTGGCCATCTGGCATGGATCGACCTGCCGCCCATCGTGTAAGAACCCGGCGGACGACAAGAATTCCCATACCTTCAGGAGAGCCTTCCCCCATGAACACCACCCAGGCCACGCAGGATGCCGCGCAGTCCAAGCTGGAGGAACTGCGCCGCAGCATCGACAATATCGATGCGGCCCTGATCTATATGCTGGCCGAGCGTTTCCGCCATACGCAGGCGGTGGGAAAGCTGAAGGCAACCAACCACATGCCCCCCGCCGACCCCGCGCGGGAAGCCCGCCAGGTCGCGCGCCTGCGCCAGCTGGCCCAGTCAGCCCAGCTGGACCCAGATTTTGCCGAGAAATTCCTGGCCTTCATCATCCGTGAGGTCATCCGCCACCACGAAGCCATTGCCGCCAGCGAAGGGCGGTAATCCCCCATGACCGACATGCCCGCGGGCAGCCCGCAAGTCGCCCGGCAGATGGTGCTGATGCGCCACGCGCAGGCCGCCCCTGCCCCATTTGGTGAAATGGGCATACAGGCGGACCTGAACCGCCCCCTGACGCCACATGGCCGCCAGGGCGCAGCCCGTCAGGGCGCTGTGCTGCGGGCTCGGCATTTCGTGCCGGACCTGATCATGGTCAGTCCGGCGGTGCGCACGTGCCAGACGCTGGAGGCAATCGGATCATTTTATGGCGATCGGCAACCCGATATCCGATATGTGAACGCGCTGTATGACGCAGCCCCACAAACCATTCGTGACCTGCTGTATGAGGTGCCGGATAAAGCAAACAATATCATGATATTAGCCCACAATCCCGGCCTGCAGGCACTGGTTGCGCACTGGGCTGCGCGCCATTGTCCGCCCGACGCGGAAAATGCGCTGCAACAGGGCTTCCCACCGGCCGCAATGGCCTGCTTTACCGCCACGAAAGCCTGGAATCAGGCAGAAGACGGGGATATCCGCCTGCAGGACCTGTCTTGCCAATAATGTCATTGCCGCAGGCAGGGGGGACGGATTGCCACGACGGGGCTTTCGTTCCTATCGTCAGTGCCAAGGCCCGCTGACCGCCGCACCTGCGGCGCACGGGTATATAAATTTGGGCAGACATACCAACTGTCGCACGAACGACAGGATGCCCGGAGGTTGGAGACATGTGCCGCCCTGCCCCGATGTGCGCGGGACCGGCACCCAAGAGGAGTGTTGTAGATGAGCGAGTCCGGAAAAAGCGCCACAATCTCGCTGAACGGCAAGGATGTTGCCCTGCCGGTGCTGTCAGGCACGCTGGGGCCGGATGTCATCGACATCCGCAAGCTGCCGGCGCAGGCAGGGGTATTCACCTATGACCCCGGTTATGGCGAAACGGCTTCATGCTCCAGCAAGATCACGTTCATTGACGGTGAAAAGGGTATCCTGCTGCATCGCGGCTACCCCATCGCGCAACTGGCCGAACAGGCAACCTTCATGGAAGTGGCCTACCTGCTGCTGAACGGGGAACTGCCGGATAAGGCGCAGTATGACGGGTTTGTGAATTCCATCAAGCACCATACCCTGCTGCACGAACAGATCCGCAATTTCTTCAACGGTTTCCGTCGTGACGCCCACCCCATGGCCATCCTGTGTGGCACGGTCGGCGCGCTGTCCTCCTTCTATCATGAAGGGCTGGATGTCTCGAACGCGGCCACCCGTTACCAGTCGGCCATGCGCATCATCGCCAAGATCCCGACCATTGCGGCGTGGGCCTACAAATATACGCAGGGCGAAACCTTCATCTATCCGCGCAACGACCTGTCGTATGCGGAAAACTTCCTGTCCATGATGTTCGCCGTTCCCAGCGAACCGTACAAGATCAACCCGGTTCTGGCGCGCGCCATGGACCGTATCCTGATCCTGCATGCGGACCATGAACAGAATGCATCCACGTCCACCGTGCGTCTGGCCGGTTCCACCGGGGCGAACCCGTTCGCGTGCATTTCCGCCGGTATCGCAGCACTGTGGGGGCCTGCCCATGGCGGCGCCAACGAGGCCGTGCTGAAAATGCTGGCCGAAATCGGGCACAAGGACAACATTCCCGAATTCATCGCCAAGGTGAAGGACAAGAACAGCGGCGTGCGCCTGATGGGCTTTGGCCACCGGGTGTACAAGAACTTCGACCCGCGTGCGAAGATCATGCAGGCCACCTGTCATGAAGTGCTGGGCGAACTGGGGATCAAGGACGATCCGCTGCTGGACCTTGCGATCGAACTGGAAAAGATTGCCATCCACGACGAATATTTCGTCAAGCGCAGCCTGTATCCGAATGTCGATTTCTATTCCGGCATCATCCTCAAGGCCATGGGCATCCCCACCAGCATGTTCACCGTGCTGTTCGCGGTGGCCCGCACCACCGGCTGGATCAGCCAGTGGAAGGAAATGATCGAGGAGCCGGGCCAGCGGATCGGCCGCCCCCGCCAGCTGTACACCGGATCGCCCGAACGCGACTTCGTGCCGTTTGACAAGCGGGGCTGACTGAAGCCCCTGCCGGACGGATATCACATCCGTCCGGCAGGGAATGAAGAACGGACCGGAGCGTGGCAGGGCATCCTGCAGCATCATGCCCGGTACATAAAAAAGGCAGGCCATATACTGGCCTGCCTTTTTTCATATGAGCCTTCCCAATCCGAACGGATCAGTCACATTCACAGCCATTGGTGGGACCGGGGCGTTTCTGGATCACGTGGTGGTCGATCCATTCCGACACCAGGCGCCGTGCCTCGTTCAATGAAGATTCGGGATGGTGGATACGGTACAGGGTGGTGCAGGCGTGAAAAGCCGACACATCGCTGGTCCCTACGCCACGCAGTTCCTGATAGGCGGTGATTACGGCACGCTCGCACTTGCGAGAGATGCGACTGTTTTCAACAGACACGATGCGATGACCCATTGGTGAGAATGATTATCAGTATTGAGATATTAGATCGAATACCCCCATGGGGCAAGGTACGCATGGCCTCACACTCCGCTGATCGGGTCACGTTATGTTTCCGACATGGCTTTTTTTGGCAATTCCGCCCACACCCCCCGCACATAGATGGATTTTCGCATCTGTTGCGGTTAATCGTCTGTGCTGTCATTGACGACACCACATATCATTTGGCCGGAGACAGGGTATGCACGACGCCACGGGGAACGGGGCTGGACTTTCAACAGGCACAACCGCATGGGATCGCGACGCCGCACTTATGACGGCGCGCCTGCTGCTGGAAATCAAGGCCGTCAACTTCCGCCCCGATGACCCATATACCCTGACATCCGGCTGGAAATCCCCGGTCTATATCGACTGCCGCCGTATCATCTTCTTCCCCCGCGCACGGCAGAAGATCATGGAACTGGCGGTGGAAAAGATCGGCCGCCATGTGGGATACGAAAGCATTGACGCCGTGGTGGGGGGCGAGACGGCGGGCATTCCCTTCGCCGCATGGATTGCCGACCGCATGATGGCGCCCATGGCCTATGTGCGCAAAAAGCCCAAGGGATTTGGCCGCAATGCCCAGATCGAAGGCGATGTGCCCGAAGGCATGCGTACCCTGCTGGTGGAAGACCTGACGACCGACGGGTCGTCCAAGGTGCAGTTCGCCAATGCCCTGCGCAAGGCGGGCGCCATTGTGGACCACACGTTCGTGGTCTTCTTCTATGGCGTGTTCCCTGGCGCATACCGCACGCTGGCGGACATGGACATCAGCCTGCATGCGCTGTGCACGTGGTGGGATGTGCTGGAAGCCTGCGCGGGCAAGCCCTACTTCTCGGAACAGGATGCAGCCGAAGTCCGCCGGTTCCTCGAAGATCCCTGTGCATGGTCGGCCAAGCATGGCGGCGTGGGCAGCGCGGAAGAAGCCCTGGAACTGAAGGCCAGACGGGACGCCGGGGCCTGAACCGCGGACGGGTCGATGGCGCGTATCCTCGCTTTTGATTCCGGTATCGGGGGGTTGGGGATTGTCGCCCGCATCCGCGACCTCCTGCCAGGGATCACGGTCGATTATCTGGCGGATACGGCTGTCTTTCCCTATGGCGAACAGGCTGATGGCCCGCTGCGGCAGCGAATCGTCCGCCTGCTGGGACAGGCCATCGCCCGCCTGCACCCCGATGTGGTGGTGGTTGCCTGCAATACTGCCAGCACGCTGGCACTGGACAACCTGCGGGCCACCTATGACGTTCCGTTCGTGGGCTGCGTGCCCCCCATAAAATGGGCGGCGGACCATACCCGCACCGGCACGATCGGCCTGCTGGCCACGCGCGCCACGGTGCGGCGTCCCTACCTGCATGACCTGAGCATGCGCTTCGCGCCCGACTGCACCCTGCTGGCCTATGGCGCGCGGGGGCTGGCCGACATGGCGGAGGCCGCCTTCCGCGGCACGCCACCGGACCGGCGACAACTGGAGACGGAACTTGATGGCCTGTTCCGCCAGCCGGGCGGGGACCGGATTGACGTGGTCGGCCTGGGCTGCACGCACTACACCTTCCTGCTGGATGCCATGCGTGACATCGGGCCTGCGCATATCATGTGGCTGGACCCTGCCCCGGCCGTCGCGCGCCAGACCGCCCGTGTCCTGGCCCGGTGCGGCGCAGCCCAATCCGCCCCGTCTCCGGAACCGGAACAGGTCTTTTTTACCGCAATGCCACCCGACCTCCCTGCCCTGCAGCCCGGCCTGCGCAGCATGGGTTACGCAGCGGATGCACCCTGCCCGTTCGGAGAAGACCTGACTGTCCGGCCCTGAAAGGGCTGGCGCTGAGAGGGTCACCTTGTTTCAAAAAAACGACGTTTCCCGAATCTTTCCGGGAAACGCGTCATCAGAAACTTTTCAATAACCTGCTGGCTGGCTCTTCAGATGATCCCATAAAAAATGCCGCCCTCCCGAAGAAAGGCGGCATCCGGAAACTGTCTGTCCCTGTCAGCCGGTCAGCCTGAAACGTCTGCTTAACGCAGGCGGTTGACGGTATAGCTGGCCGTATCCTGCAGAAGCTGGCGCAGGCGGCTGGGTGGGAAGATGGCCAGCGCCTCACGTGCGGCCGTGGCGTATTCCGTCGCCCGGTCAAGGGTAATGCGGATGGCCCCGGTCTGCTCGATCAGCCTGAGCGCATGATCGAGGTCTTCGGGACGCTGTTCACTTTCCTCGATCACGCGATGCCAGAAGGCGCGGTCTTCTTCCGACCCGGCGGCATAGGCCGCCAGCACCGGCAGGGTAATCTTGCCTTCACGGAAATCATCGCCCACCGTCTTGCCCAGATGGGCCTGATCGGCTGCGTAATCCAGCGCATCGTCCACCAGCTGGAACGCCATGCCCAGATTGGTGCCATAGGACTCCAGGGCGTGCTCCTCCGCCCCTTCCCGGTTGGCCACGACCGCGCCAACACGGCAGGCGGCAGCGAACAGCGCCGCAGTTTTGCCATGAATGACTTCCAGATACTGATCAATCTGCGTGGAAAGATCATTCTGGGTGGACATCTGCAGCACTTCCCCTTCCGCAATCGTGGCGGAAGCGGATGAGAGGATATTCATGACCTTGAGCGAGCCATCATCCGTCATGAGCTGGAAGGAACGGGCAAACAGGAAGTCGCCCACCAGCACCGATGCCTTGTTGCCGAACACCGCATTCGCACTGGCCATGCCGCGACGCAGCGAACTTTCATCCACCACGTCATCATGCAGCAGGGTCGCGGTATGAATGAATTCCACGCACGCCGCCAGCGCCACGTGCCGCTGGTGCGTGGCGTCGGGCCGGTAGCCACACAACCGTGCTGACGCCAGCGTCAGCAGCGGCCGTAACCGCTTGCCACCCGCAGCGACCAGATGGGCTGCCAACTGGGGAATAAGCGCAACCGGGCTGTCCATCCGCTCGACAATGGCGCGATTGCACGCGGCCATGTCGTCTGCAAGATATTCCGCCAGGTCACGCAGGGCGACTTCTGATCCATCTGCCATCGGGCGGCGAGCCCCTTCGTCTTTCTGACTTGCCGTTTCGTCGGATTCCGGCAGACTAACTGCTAGGGCCAAAAGGTTACTCTCCCGGTTCCGAATGTATGAACATAGATATGAGTATATGGGCGGCGCTGGAATAACGGTCAAGCCAGACCACGCACACACACCGCATGGGACTGATGGTGCGCAGTCCCTGCCCCCCATGGGCGACGCCCCGGTCACGACGGGCACTTTGCTGGGGGGAAAGGTGGTCTATCGCCAGTTTCTGACCGGAAACAGGACTGGATTGGAACCGGTTCTGATGGCTGCTTTCGTGCCAGCACGTGCCGGAGAGGTCGTGCTGGAAGGCGGATGCGGCGCGGGCGCGGGACTGCTGTGCCTGACGAATCGGGTACCCCGCCTTGCGGGAGTCGGGCTGGAACAGGATCCCGCCACCGCCAGTCTGGCCCGGCACAACCTGGCGCTGAACGGGCGCCACGACCTGCGCGTGCGGGTGGCTGCCATTCCGGCCCTGCCCGATGACCCGCTCCTGTCGGGTCCGGGCATCCGGCGCATCGACCATGCCTTCGCCAACCCACCATGGCATGGGCATGACTCGTCACCTTCCCCACACATGCAGCGTGACCTTGCCCGTCGCCTGCCCGCAGGCACGCTGGCAGCATGGGTGGGTACGCTGTCGGACCAATTGCGCCACCACGGCACCCTGACACTCGCCCTGCCCGCCAGCCTGCTGTCCGCAGGCATCGCGGCAATGGAACGTGCGCGGCTTGGCCGTATCCGGATATTTCCCTTCTGGCCGCGTCAGGGGCATGCCGCGCGGATCGTACTGGTGCAGGGTCGCGTGAATTCCCGCGCCGGCAGCGAAATGCTGCCCGGCCTGGTCCTGCATGAAGGAAATGGTGAATTCACCCCCGCCGCCCGTGCGGTGCTGGAAGATGGCGCAGCCCTGCAGTAAGGCTGCGTTGCGGAATGTCCTGCACGCCACAACGATTCGGGAAGCGCCGCCTTTTTTGAAAAAGGCAGCACCCGAAACCTTTGTTTTTCAGTCCGCGAATGCTTCGTCCCACGATCCGGTGGTCGCAGCGCGACTGTATTCCGTCGCGCGATTTTCAAAGAAATTCGTATGTTCGACCGCGTTCACCATTTCATCCACCCATGGCAGGGGATTGGCGGCAATGTCATAAAGGCCATCCAGCCCAAGCTGGCCCAGCCTGCGATTGGCGACAAAGCGGATGTACTGCCGGACCTGCGCCGCATCCAGCCCCTCGACCGCGCCCATCTCAAACGCAAGGTCGATGAATGCGTCCTCATGCTCGACAATATCCCGACAGATCTGGCGGATGTCGTCACGCAGGGTATCGGTCCAGATTTCCGGGTTTTCCTGAATGAACACGCGGAACAGGCGGGCCATCGAATCACAATGCAGCGATTCATCACGCACCGACCATGACACGATCTGCCCCATGCCCTTGAGCTTGTTATGGCGGGGGAAGTTCAGCAGGATGGCGAAGGACGCAAAAAGCTGCAGCCCTTCGGTAAACGCGCCAAAGGCAGCCAACGTCCGGGCGATCTGGTAGGTGTCGCTGACGGTAAACTGCTGCATGTAGTCATATTTATCCTTCATTTCCTTATATTTAAGGAACGCGGAATACTCGGTCTCAGGCATGCCGATGGTGTCAAGCAGATGACTGTAGGCGGCAATGTGGATCGTCTCGATATTTGAAAACGCTGAGAGCATCATCAGCACTTCAGTCGGCCTGAACACCTGGCTGTAGTGCTTCATGTAGCAGTTGTTCACTTCCACATCCGACTGGGTAAAGAAGCGGAAGATCTGGGTCACCAGATGCCGTTCGCCGTCCGTCAGCGTGCGGTGCCAGTCCTTCACATCATCAGCCAGAGGCACCTCTTCAGGCAGCCAGTGGACACGCTGCTGCGTCAGCCACGCATCATAGGCCCAGGGATAACGGAACGGCTTGTAGACGGGACTGGCAGTCAGCAGGCTGGGGGCGTGCTGCGTCCTGTCATCCGCGCCGGGGGCTGTATCGGTCATGGCCATGCCTGTCCTGTGCATTTTTGCGGGGCGCCGGGCAGAATCCCGACGCCCAAAACGATAGACAGCATGTCAAGCCAGTGTCCAGACACAATAATGATTCAAAAACAGGCTGCCCCATACATGCGGACAGCCTGTTCACGTCATTCAATATACTGAAAACCAGAAATTTATATAAATGAATTCAGATCAATACATAAACTTCAGCCTTACTGGCAGGCGAGGCACTCCTCGTAATCCGTGGTCGTGGCCGGTGGCGTCTCGCCTTCCTTTTTCGTCATGTCGCGCTTTTCCTGTCCGTCACTGACGGCGTCGGCGCGCTGGATGGACAGCGAACGGCAGTAATACAGCGATTTCACCCCCCGCTTCCACGCCATGTAGTGGATCTGGTGCAGGTCACGCTTGTGCACGTTCGCAGGCAGGAAGATGTTGATCGACTGCGCCTGACAGATGAAGGGTGCGCGGTCAGCGGCATGTTCGATCACCCAGCGCTGGTCCAGTTCGAACGCGGTCTTGAACACATCCTTTTCCTGCTGGGTCAGGAAGTCGAGGTGCTGCACGCTGCCCTTGTTCAGGGTGATGGAGGACCAGACCTCGTTCGTGTTCTGGCCCTTCTGCGTCAGCAGGCGATCAAGGTGGCGGTTGCGCACCGTGAACGATCCCGACAGCGTTTTCTGCAGGAACACGTTGGCCGCGATCGGTTCGATCCCCGGGCTGGCATTGCCTGCGATGATGGAAATCGACGCGGTGGGGGCGATCGCCATCTTGTTGGAAAAACGTTCCATCACGCCATAATCGGCGGCGTCGGGACATGGCCCGCGTTCTTCCGCCAACTTGCGCGACGCGGCATCGGCCTGCGCGCGGATATGCTTGAAAATCCGGCGGTTCCAGCTTTTGGCCACCACGCTTTCAAACGGCACGTCCCGGGCCTGCAGGAACGAATGGAACCCCATGACCCCCAGCCCGACCGAGCGTTCGCGCATGGCGGCGTAGCGGGCGCGTTCCATATCGTCCGGCGCGCGGTCGATAAAATCCTGCAGCACGTTGTCAAGGAACAGCATCACGTCCTCGATAAACTGCGGATTGTCCTTCCACTCATCCCACGTCTCAAGGTTGAGCGATGACAGGCAGCACACTGCCGTGCGTTCGCACCCGTGCTGGTCCATGCCCGTAGGCAGCGTGATTTCCGCGCACAGGTTGGATGTCTTGACCTCCAGCCCCGCCAGCTTGTGGTGTTCGGGCCGGGCGTTGTTCACATGATCGGAAAAGATGATGTACGGCTCACCCTGTTCCATCCGTGCGGTCAGGATCCGGATCCACAGCGAACGGGCCGAGATCTTGCGGATGACCGTATTGTCCTTGGGCGACAGCAGCGCCCATTCATCATCATCGGCCACCGCGCGCATGAACGCATCGGGAACCAGCACGCCGTGGTGCAGGTTCAGCGCCTTGCGGTTGGGATCGCCACCCGTAGGGCGGCGCAGTTCGATGAATTCCTCGATTTCGGGATGCCAGACCGGCAGGTACACTGCAGCCGACCCGCGACGCAGCGACCCCTGACTGATCGCCAGCGTCAGGCTGTCCATAACGCGGATGAAGGGAATGACGCCCGATGTCTTGCCATTGCGGCCGACATTTTCACCAATCGAACGCAGGTTGCCCCAGTAGGAACCGATGCCCCCGCCCTTGGACGCCAGCCAGACGTTTTCGTTCCACAGGTCCACAATGCCGCGCAGGCTGTCATTGGCTTCATTCAGGAAGCACGAAATCGGCAGGCCGCGCGTGGTGCCACCATTGGACAGTACCGGCGTCGCCGGCATGAACCAGTGACGCGAGATATAGTCATACAGCCGCTGCGCATGGGCGGGATTCGCCCCGTAATAGGACGCAACCCGTCCAAACAGGTCCTGATAGCTTTCACCGGGCAGCAGATAACGGTTGTCCAGGGTTGCCTTACCAAAGGCCGTCAGCAGCGCATCACGGGAATGGTCCACGCGCACGGGATGGTGGCCAGGCAACTGGACCACGTTATCCAGCATGTCAGACATTTCAGACATCGTCGTACTGTCCTTTCCCTGGATGGTCCCGTCCACACTGGCCGAACGATCGGGCATGCCTCCAGATACGTCATCCAGGACCATTTACATTCTCCGTCATTGGCTCACGCCAATGCACAGGGCCTTTCGATCCTGTGCCGTGCGGTGAGGTTTTATGATTTTGCCCCCTATATATGGAGTAAACGGTACCGCATTGCACTACATAATGTGTGGGGACAAATTGTGGACTGATCTTCCGAATCAGCGGACAAGCTTGCGTCAAGACATGAAAGGGGCAGAATATTTTTTAAATTTTCTGCCCCCCTCCCCATCATGTCCCCAGCGTGCCCCACCGTGCCGTCGCCGCATCATCCTGCGCGCGGGGCTGGACCCATTCACTGCGCCCGTTTGAGAATTCTTCGCGTTTCCAGAAGGGTGCGCTGGTCTTGAGCCAGTCCATCATGAACTCCGTCCCGTCCAGCGCCGCCTTGCGGTGTGCCGCCGCACACAGCACCAGCACGATGGGCATCCCGACCTCCAGCCGGCCCACGCGGTGGATGACGGTGCAGCCGGTCAGGCCGAATCGCGTGCAGGCCGATTCGGCAATCTGCCGCATCATGGATTCGGTCATGCCGGGGTAATGTTCCAGCTCCAGCGCCACCAGACCGCCGCCCCCGCGGACAATGCCGGTAAACGCGCCCACGCCCCCCACGTCTTCACGCCCGCGCAGCAGCAGCGCGGTTTCATGGGTGACATCGAATGCTTCGGCCTGAACACGGACCGTAACGCAGGACATGATGGCGTCAGCCCCCCGTGACTGGTGGGAAGAAGGCAATTTCGTCATTGGCGGCAACAGGGGCGTCAATCGTGGCGAAACTGTGGTTCACCGCGACACGGATCAGTTCGGGCCTGGCGAATATTTCCCCATACGCTCCGCCACGCGCGCGCAGCCGGTCGATCAGGTCCTGCACGGACCGCACGCCCTGCGGCAGGGGCAGCGTCTCCCCGGGGCAGCCCAGCTGGTCGCGCAGCCATGCGAAATAGAGAATGCGCAGCATTCCGGTTTCATCTCCCTGTGCCACAGCGTCCCCGTGCGGCCTGTCCGCGTCATGGGGCCTGCTGTTCCTGAACCGTGCCGTCAGACGCGACCACGGTGGTGGTGCCATCGCCGTTCGGGACGACAATGGCCGAATCCGATACGCCCTTATGCGTTGCCGAAGGGCCCGAAGACAATGCGGAAACGTGCCCCCCGCCGGCCGGGACGCCATCGGGGTCCGCATCGTTGCCGATCCGCATCTCGCCCCCGGCGGGCAGGTCGACCTCGCGTTCCACAAGTTGCGAACGTGCACCAGCGCTGACGCCATCCGCCCCGATCGCAACCAGTACCGACTGGCCCGAGCGCACGACCGGCCAGATATTGCGTTCCTGCGGCATGATGGGCAGCACCTGTGGCGCCTGCCCCGCCACGCGGCGCATGTTCTCGACCTCCGCATGCGGGGTATTGGGCAGGCTGCCGGGCAGTTCCGTATTCCCGGACAGGATATGGCCAAAACCCCCACACCCCGTCAGCCCCACCAGCAATGACAGCACCATTGCGTTGCGCACCGCGTTCTCCCCCTGACCTGTCTGGCACCGGACGGACCAGACGGCCCGCACAGGAGAGAGCAACCACGTCGCGCGTTAATTTTTCATGTAGGTCAGGAAGATAATTTCGTGGCCCCTGTCGTGCCACGGTTGACATGGCGCAGACCGGTGGACAGGTAATCCCACCCGGTAATCAGGGTCAGCACGGCGGCGATCCACATCATGACCGCGCCCATCACGTCAACCGGCAACCAGCCTATATGCAGCAGCCCCGCCGTACTGTCCCCCGCCAGCAGGAAGCCGATGGCGGTCATCTGGAATCCGGTTTTCCATTTCGCCAGCCGCGTTACCGGCAGGCCCACCCGCGTCGCCGCAAGGTATTCCCGCAGCCCGCTGACCAGGATTTCACGCGAAAGGATGATGATGGCCGGATACAGGCAGCCATAAGGCAGCCGCCCCAGCCCCGCCAGCACCATGAGCGACGCGCCCACCAGCAGCTTGTCCGCAATGGGGTCGAGCATGCGGCCCAGGTCGGAATTCTGGTTCCATGCCCGCGCCAGCTTGCCATCAAGGTAATCGGTGATGCCCGCCAGTACGAACAGCACGCACGCCGCGCAGTCGGTCTGCGGCGTATGGATGACGACAAGCCCGGCAACAATGGGGACCACGACAATGCGGGACAGGGTCAGGAGATTGGGCAGGTCGGTAAGCATGCTGGTACTGCTATAACGAAAGATGGGGAAAAACCGAAATACTGATAACGCCTGTCAGGCAGGTCATATGCTCACATCTGCATGACAGCCGATCACTCCCCTGTCCAGCCGGGATGGAAATATCCGTATATGGCGCGTGCCATGTCGCGATTGATGCCCGGTGCATTTTCCAGTTCCCCCAGGCCGGCCTGCCGCACGCTGCGCGCCGATCCGAAATGGTTGAGCAGCGCGCGCTTGCGTGCAGGCCCAACGCCGGGAATATCGTCCAGTTCCGAACGCACCAGCGTTTTGGACCGCCCGGCGCGATGGGTGGTGATGGCGAAGCGGTGCGCTTCATCACGCAGGCGCTGCAGGTAATACAGCACCGGGTCGCGCGGCGGCAGCTGGAATGGGGGACGGCCCTCGGTATGGAACCATTCGCGCCCTGCATCCCTGTCCGGCCCCTTGGCGATGGCGACCAGCGTCACCCCGGTCACCCCCAGTTCATCCAGCACGCCACGCACCGCCGTGTACTGTCCCGCGCCGCCATCGATCAGAAGGATGTCGGGCCAGTCCTCTGGCCGCACGCCTTCCTCCCGGTCCTTCAGCGCACGGCGGAAGCGACGTTCAAGCACCTCACGCATCATCGCGAAGTCATCGCCCGGCGTGACCGGTCCCTTGATGGAGAATTTGCGGTAAGCACGCTTGTCAAACCCCTCCGGCCCGCCAACCACCATCACGCCATAGGCGTTCGCCCCCTGGATATGGCTGTTGTCATAGGTTTCGATCCGGCGCGGCGGCGCATCCAGCCCGAACAGGTCGGCCACCCCCTGCAGCAGCCGCGCCTGACCGGCGCTTTCCGCCAGCTTCCGCTCCAGCGCCTCGCGCGCGTTGAGTTCGGCATGTTCGATCACCGCGCGCTTTTCCCCGCGCTGCGGATGCGTGATCTCCACCTTGCGGCCCCGGCGCAGCGTCAGGGCGGATGTCAGGACATCGAGTTCCGGCAGGTCCTGGTTGACCAGCACATGGACCGGCGGTGGCTTGTCGTCATAAAACTGGCCAATGAAGGCGGCCAGCACGTCGGGCGCGTTCTCGTCGCGCGCATGGCTGGGGAAAAACGCGCGGTTGCCGTTGTTGCGTCCGGCACGGATGAAGAACACCTGAATGCACGACTGCCCTGCGATCTGCCAGATCGCGATGATGTCCGCATCCGTCACGGTGGAGGGATTGATGACGCTGGAATCCTGCTGCAGCGCCGACAGGCCGCGTATGCGGTCACGAATGGCGGCCGCGCGTTCGAACTCCAGCGCCTCGGCCGCTTCTTCCATCTCCCGCCCCAGTTCCTCGCGCATGTGGGGGTTCCGGCCCGCCAGGAAGTCACGTGCCTGACGGGCCAGGTCGGCATAGTCCTCGCGGCTTATGCGGTCGGTACACGGGGCGGAACAGCGGTGGATCTGGTGCAGCAGGCACGGGCGCGTGCGGCCCTGCATCTCGCTGTCGGAACATGACCGCAGCAGGAACGTGCGCTGCAGCAGGTTGAGCGTCTGGTTGACTGACCATGCGGATGCAAACGGCCCCCAGTACGACGCCCCCTTTACCGGCTTGCCGCGATGTTTGCTGATCTGGGGAAAATCATGCTTGTCCGTCAGCATGATCCATGGATAACTTTTATCGTCACGCAGCAGGATGTTGTACCTGGGCTGCATGCGCTTGATGTAGTTGGACTCCAGCAGCAGGGCCTCGGCCTCGGTATGGGTCGTGACGATTTCCATGCTGCGAGTTTCGGACACCATCCGGCGCAGGCGCTCGGTCAGGCGGCCGACATGGGTGTAGGAGGTGACGCGCTTCTTCAGATTCAGCGCCTTGCCGACATACAGCACGTCACCCTTTGGCCCCAGCATGCGGTACACGCCCGGGGACTGCGGCATGGTCTGCAGGGCATGGTGAATCGCCTCCACCCCCACGGGACGGACGGGGGCGGTCGAAATGGCGGTTGTCATGGATGGCAGCCGTTCATCCACCGAAGGTGTGGATAAGTCTGTGGAGCAGCAGCAGAAAAAAACGTGCGGATGGCGGTTTTCCTTTCCTGCACTTGGATTGCCCAAAAAAACATCACTAACGATAACCTGTTGTTTTAAAAAGATTATATTCCACACCCCAAGGGCCGGAAAAAAAATCCCACCCCACATGGACCCCAAAAGGCCCTGTCAACCCCACAGGTGGACAGATTGTGGCATCTCCGTGGTGGAAAACCCGGTTTCCATTTTATGCGGAATATCAGCCGCCTTTTGTAATTCGTTCCTGTTTTTGTCCCCCACCGCGCAACGGACGGGCAAAAATATTCTTGTCAGCCCGCGCCCGATCGGCAATGCACCCGATATGCGTATTGTGACATGGAATATCAATTCCCTCCGCCTGCGGATGCCCCTGCTGGCCCAGCTGTGCCAGGACACATCCCCCGATATCGTCTGCCTGCAGGAAACCAAGGTACCCGACAGCCTGTTCCCACTTGATGCGGTACGGGCGCTGGGGTTTGACCATGTCGTGTTCCGCGGCATGAAGGGCTATAACGGGGTGGCGATCCTGTCACGCCAGCCCGTAACCGTGCTGGAGGACGCGCCGGACTGGTGCCAGCGTGGGGACTGCCGCCATATCGCCGTGCGCCACGGTACGGGCGCTGACGCGATTGACGTGCATGATTTCTATGTCCCGGCGGGCGGCGATATTCCCGACCCGGTGGAAAATCCCAAATTCGCGCACAAGCTGGCGTTCGTGGAAGAAGCCCGCCAGTGGTTTTCCGGCCGGGACATGCGGCGCACCGTGCTGGTGGGCGACCTGAACATCGCCCCGCTGGAACAGGATGTGTGGAGCCATAAGCAACTGCTGAAGATCGTCAGTCACACACCTGCGGAAACCGAACGCCTGATGGCATGGCAGCAGACCGGCTTTGTCGATGCCATGCGTCATTTCGTGCCCGCGACCGAGAAGCTGTACACGTGGTGGTCCTACCGCAACCGGGACTGGAGCAAATCCAACCGCGGCCGCAGACTGGACCATGTCTGGATTACGCCCGACCTGCAACCCGCCCTGCGCGGCATGCAGGTGCTGCGCGCGGCGCGCGACTGGGACAAGCCATCGGATCACGTACCGGTCATGATCGACCTGGACGCCTGAAAAAAACGCCCCTGAACGCGACCGGGCCGCCCGAAACCGGGCGGCCCGTCAGGATAGCCTGCAATGCGGGCCATCATCCATCAGGCGATGGCGGTCTTGCCCCCTTCGGGGTCAAGGCGGTAGCCGCCCCCTTCCGTCACCAGCAGGGTGGCGTTGGTGGGATCAGGCTCGATCTTCTGGCGCAGGCGGTAAATATGCGTTTCCAGCGTATGCGTGGTGACCGCGGCGTTGTAGCCCCACACCTCGTTCAGCAGCACCTGGCGCGGCACGGGGCGCGTGCCCGCACGGTACAGGAACTTCAGGATCGCGGCCTCTTTTTCCGTCAGGCGGATACGACGATTCTTGGCCGTTTCCTGCAACAGCTTGGCGGACGGGCGGAAAATGTACGGCCCGATCGCAAAGACCGCGTCCTCGCTGTTTTCAAAAATACGCATCTGCGCGCGCAGCCGGGCCAGAAGCTCGGCAATGCGGAACGGCTTGGCGACGTAATCATTCGCACCGGCGTCAAGGCCGCGCACGACGTCCGTCTCGTCATCGGAACCGGTCAGGATGATGATGGGAATACGCTTTCCCTTGCGGCGCAGGTCGGCGCAAAAATCGCGCCCATCCCCGTCCGGCAGGGAAACATCGAGGATGATCGCATCGAAACGCGCCCCCGGTTTCTGCAGTTTTTCCCAGGCCTCGGCGACGGAGCCGGCCTCGATCGCTTCAAATTCACCATCAATCTGCAGCTGTTCAACGAGCATTTGACGTAATGTCTGATCGTCGTCCGCTATCAGTATGGGACGTGCTCCTGCCATCGAACCCTCTTTATCACTTTAGTCCCGTCCCGTTAGCGGGGCGGTCTCTGTCTTGCTGTTCATGTCCGGCCACACCACCGACAGGCCACCGACCCGACGGCCATAATGCCGTATGCTGCCGGATTAGGCCGGAGTAACATAAATACGACCCGATCCAGAGGAATTCATGATACGCGCTATTTTACAAACGAATACAGGGCTGGATGCACAACTGCATTGCATGCGCGAAATCATCCCCGCCATTATCGGCGCGGGTGGCGTCAAAAACCGCAAAACAGAGGGAGATCACGCCACTCCCTGCGGTATTCTGCCGTTACGGCGCGTATTCTATCGCGCCGACCGGGTGCCATCACCTGTTTGTCATCTGCCCGTGGAACCGCTCTCCCCTCTGGATGGATGGTGTGATGATCCCGATCATCCTGATTATAACCGATATGTGAGCCTGCCCCACCCCGCCCGACATGAACGGCTGTGGCGTGAAGATCACGTTTACGACATCGTGGTGGTCCTTGGTTATAACGACGACCCGGTTCATTCTGGCGCGGGGTCCGCAATCTTCCTTCACCTGCCGCCCGACGGGGGGCGGCCGACGGAAGGCTGCATCGCCCTTCCCGAACCCGTGCTGCGGCGCCTGCTGGCGGCGGGACTGGGGGAAATTGACGTCAGGCCGGTATAGGTTCGGGGGCCGGTGGCACGACTGCGGCCACCGGCGCCGCCGGAGCCACCGCAGGCGGCAGCAGCATGACGATGATGTCGCCCGCCGCCGGTTCCGCCGGAATCGCGTCCTCGGCGGAGAATATCCATATCGCGCTGCCTTTGCGGATGATCATGAACAGCATCCCCGGCCCATCCAGCAGGTCGGCTTCCTCCACATGTTCTTCCATGACATGGCTGCCAAAACGCCAGCCCTTTGCGTACAGGGAATCGATGTAGGAGAAATTCCACCCCGGTTCCCCCAGCACCTTGCCGCGCGAATCCCGGCTCAGCCCATGATACAGGTCCAGCCGCGCCAGGCCGGGACTGACCTGGAACACACGCTGCCGCCCCAGATCGGGCGCCATGCGCGCGCAGACAAGCCCGTTATAGATCGCGTCCGGTGTGGTGGCGATCAGGTAGTCCGCCGGACGTTCCTCCAGGCTTTCCTGCCCTTCAACCGACAGCAGCTCCGCGCGCAGGATCGGGATGCCGAACCCCGCCGCCTTGTTCAGGGCGGGGGCATAGGTGTCGACCATCAGCACCGGCACGCCACGGTCATGCACGGCGCGGGCCAGGCTGGTGGACCATGCATTGGCCCCCATTATGGCCAGCGCGGGTTCATCCGACAGGGTCAGCCGCAACGCACGCGCCAGCGGACGGAGGGAAAACCCATGCAGGATCATGGTCGAGGCGATCAGTGCGAACACGGCGGGCGTGATCAGATCCCCCCCGGGATACCCCGCTTCGTGCAGTTGCAGGCCCACGACACCCGCCACCGCCGCCGCCACGATCCCGCGCGGCGCGATCCAGCCCACGAACAGCCGTTCCTGCCATGACATGCTGGCCCCGATCGTGGACAGGAAAATGCCCAGCGGCCGGACCACGAACATGACGGTGAACGTCAGCGCCATGATGGGCAGCGACAGTTCGGTCAGCAGCGCGCGCGGCAGGTCCGCCGTCAGCAGCACGAACAGGCACGACACCACGATCACCCCCAGCGATTCCTTGATGCGCTGCAGTTCCGACATGCCGGTCACATGCAGGTTGGCCAGCGCCATGCCGAACACGGTGGCCGCCATCAGCCCCGCCCCCTGCATAAGCAGGTTGCACACCGCCGCCACCCCCATGGCGAAGGCAAGGATCATGGGAATACGCAGGATTTCGGGCAGCATGTCGCGCGCGGACAGGAACTTGATCAGCACAGCGGGGAAGATGCCGCACGCAATGGCAAACATGGTGGCGAACAGCAGGTGCGGCCCGATTTCCATTGCCGCCAGCGACATGCCCCCCGTATGCAGCGGCCGGATCAGCAGACATTCCAGCACCAGCGTCGCCAGAATGGCCGCAATGGGGTCATTGACGATGGCTTCCCACCGCAGGAAGGCCGCGACCCGTGGCCGCAGCTTGGTATGGCGCAGCAGCGGCAGCACCACCGTCGGCCCCGTCACCACCACGATCGCCCCAAACAGCCATGACGTGCCCCATGGCAGGTGCCCGACATAATGCGCGGCCAGCGACCCCAGCACCCAGTTGATGGGCAGGGCCGCCGCCGTCAGGCGTAGCACGCCCTCGCCCGATTCACGCCACTGGCGGAAATCAAGCGCAAGGCCACCTTCGAACACGATGAAGGCCACGGCCATGGACACAAGTGGATGGAAATATGGCCCGATCGCCGCACCGGGGTGCAGGATGCCCAGCCCCGGCCCGAACAGCAGACCCAGGGAAAACAGCAGCACGATGGCCGGCAGCTTGAACCGCCACGCCACCCACTGTGCCGCGATCCCGCCGCCCAGCACGCACAGAATTCCAATTGCCAGGTTTGTTGCCTGCATTCCCATGTCCCGCGTTGTTGCATGTGCAAACGCAAACGCCCCTGCCGCGCGCCAGATTTATGTCATGGCCCTGGAATGCGATCGTAGCGTGTCGTTTCGCCTGTTGGATTATATCAGGAATCGCGCTGCATGATGGCAGCAAAAAAACCATCCGTGTGGTGCTGTCGCGGCGTCAGGCACACCTGCCCCGCCTGCGCCAGCCCCGGTGGCAGGTCATCGTGCACCCCATCCGGAGTGACCGGTGAAAAAGCGGGGTTGCGCGCAAGGAAGGCGGTGATCTGATCGCCATTTTCCTCACGCAGGACGGAGCACGTGGCGTAGACCATGCGCCCGCCGGGGCGGACAAGGGCCGCCGCGCGGTCCATGATGTCGGCCTGCTTGGCCGTCAGTTCCAGCAGGTCCTGTTCACGCAGGCGCAGGCGCGCGTCGGGGTTGCGCCGCCATGTGCCCGTGCCGGTGCATGGCGCATCGACCAGCACGCGATCGAAACTGCCGCTGCGCCGGCGCGCCCAGCGGTCGCCCGAAACCAGCAGATGACGCTCGGCATTGTGAACGCCCGCGCGGCGCAGGCGGCGCACCGCGCCCTCCAGCCGGGGTTCGGAAACATCGCATGCCACGATATGGCCGCGATTCTCCATGGTCATGGCCATGCCCAGCGTCTTGCCCGCGGCCCCGGCACAGTAATCCAGCACGCGCATGCCCGGCCGCGCGCCGACGGCAGCCACCACAAGCTGACTGCCTTCGTCCTGTATTTCCACCATGCCACTGCGAAAGGCCGCGCACGATGTCACTGGCTGACGCCCCGCAAGGCGCAGCCCCCATGGCGACAGCGTGGTCTCCTGCGCCGCGATTCCTTCCGCCTCCAGCGCAGCGCGCGCGGTGGGGCGATCGGATTTCAGCAGGTTGACGCGCAGGTCCAGCGTCGCCTCCCCCTCCATCGCGGCGAGTTCGGCCTCCAGCCCCTCGCCAAACGTCCGCTCCAGCCGGGGCAGAAGCCAGTCCGGCACTTCCAGCGCAACGGCGCGCGGCATGTCGGGGTGGGTCATCTCCTTGTCGCGAAGCTGGTCGTACAGCCGTCTTTCCGGCCCGGTCAGGCCCAGCGGGGCGTAGCGTTCACCCGTGAACAGGTCATCGGGGTTTTCGCGCCCCAGCGGTTCGACCGCCATCATCGCCAGCGCCAGCAGGCGCGGCGTCGGGTTCATGTCGACACGTTCAATCCACCACTGCAACCGCCGCCAGTGCCGCAGGATCCGCCACACACGCGCCGAAATGGCCCGGCGGTCGCCGCCACCGATATACCGGCGTTCGCGGAAAAAGGCATTGGCCAGCGCATCGGCAGGCCGCTGCGGCGTCTCCTCCATTGCGGAAAGAAGGTCAATGGCGGCGGAAAGCCGTGCGCTGGGTGTCATGGATTATTGAACCGTTGCTGTCATGAAACCGGCAGGATCAGTCCTGCCGGTAGTTGGGGGCTTCACGTGTGATGGACACGTCATGCACATGGCTTTCACGCAGGCCCGCCCCCGTAATGCGGCGGAAGCGCGCGCGCTGCTGCAGGTCGGCAATGGTGGCCGAACCGGTATAGCCCATGCCCGCGCGCAGCCCGCCCACCAGCTGATGGATGACCGCGCCCATGGCCCCCTTATAAGCCACGCGGCCCTCGATCCCTTCGGGGACCATCTTGTGCGTGTCCTTGATGTCCTGCTGGAAATAGCGATCGGCCGACCCGCGGGACATGGCCCCGAGGCTCCCCATGCCGCGATAGGATTTGTAGGTCCGGCCCTGGTACAGGAACACCTCGCCCGGGGCTTCTTCCGTCCCGGCCAGAAGCGAGCCGATCATGACCACGTCAGCCCCGGCCCCGATCGCCTTGACGATATCACCCGATGTCCGCACGCCGCCATCGGCAATGGCGGGCACGTCGAGTTCATGACAGGCGGCGGAGGTTTCCATCACGGCGGAAAACTGCGGTACGCCCACGCCGGCAACGACGCGGGTCGTGCAGATCGACCCTGGCCCGATCCCCACCTTCACGCAGTCGGCGCCCGCGCCGATCAGCGCCTGCGCGGCCTCGGGCGTTGCGACATTGCCCGCGATGATCTGGATGTCGTTTTCAATCGCGCGGATCCGCTCGATGCTTTTCAGCACACCGGACGAATGGCCATGCGCGGTGTCGATCACCACCACGTCCACCCCGGCGGCGATCAGTTCGCGCGCACGCGCCACCCCATCATCACCCACGCCGGTGGCCGCCGCACACAGCAGGCGGCCAAGGCTGTCCTTGTTCGCCTGCGGGTACTGCACCGCGCGGTCCATGTCCTTGACGGTAATTAGGCCGATGCAGCGGTCTTCGTCATCAATGACCAGCAGCTTCTCGATACGGTGGCGGTGCAGCAGCTGACGGGCCTGATCACGATCCACACCGTTGCGCACGGTCACCAGGTTTTCTCGCGTCATCAGTTCATAGACCCGCTGCGCCGGATCGGTGGCGAAGCGGACATCGCGGTTGGTCAGGATACCGACCAGGCGGTTTGTCTCGCGCTCGACCACCGGCAGGCCACTGATCCCGTGACGGGACATGGTGGCATTGACTTCCGCCAGGGTCTGGTCGGGATAGACCGTGACGGGATTGACCACCATGCCCGATTCGAAACGCTTTACGCGGCGGACCTGCTCGGCCTGCTGTTCGATCGTGAGATTCTTGTGAATGACGCCAAGGCCGCCGTTCTGGGCCATGGCGATGGCCATGCTGTCCTCGGTCACGGTGTCCATGGCTGACGAAATCAGCGGGATATTGAGCGTAATCCTGCGCGTCAGCCGGGTTTTCGTGGATGTCTGCGACGGCAGCACATTCGATTCGTCGGGAACAACCAGCACGTCATCAAAGGCAAGGGCTTCGCGGATGCGGTCCTCAAGCCGGGGAACAGGTGTGTTTTTGGGGATGGAAGACATGATGCAGGGGCCTCGTCAGCAGATGGCGGCTTCCCCGCGCCTCGGGTCACCGACCGTTGGCGCTCCCTCTTACGGGGCTGCGTGCCCGCTGGCAAGCCTTACGCGCGGGCCTGATGCGCTTTATTGCATAAATCTGGCACGGAATGCCGCCTTTGCCATAAAAGGCAGCCCCCGGAAGCCATCATCATTGCCTGTCACGCACCCTTACGCATGCAGGCGCAGGCCATCATACGCGGCCTCGACACCATCGGGCAGGTTGGCCTGCATCCAGCCCCAGTCCATGTCCGGCCCCATATGGGTCAGCACCGTGCGGCGCGGACTGATGATGTCACGCCATTCCAGCACCCGCGCCAGCCACCCGTGGGAGGAATGGGCATCACGCTGGAAACAGTCCACAACCCATGTATCCACGCCCCGCAGCGTCTCCAGCGCCGTATCATCCATTTCCGCCACGTCGGTGCAGTAGGCCATCGGCCCCACGCGCAGGCCCAGCGTTTCGGTCCTGCCGTGGCACTGCCCGAACACGCTGACCTCCATCCCCGCCATGACCTGCGTGGAGGGAAGCATCACGTGATTGACCTCCAGAATAGGACGGAAGATGTGGGGCGGCGTCCATGGGCGGAAGGCATAGTCAAAACGGACGCTGATTTCATCCATCACCTGCCGCGTGCCGTAAACCGGCAGCGCGCCGCCGATGATGCGGTTGATGGTCCGCAGTTCATCCAGCCCCGCGATATGGTCGGCATGGGCATGGGTGTACAGCACCGCGTCCACCACGCCGACCCGCTGCGCCAGCAGCTGGTCACGCAGGTCCGGCCCCGTATCCACCAGCAGCACCCGCCCCGGCCCGTCGCTTATGATCACGGATGAGCGCGTGCGACGGTTACGCGGCTCGTTCGGATCGCATTCGCCCCAGTCCCCTGCCCCATCCGGGCCGCCCAGCATGGGCACGCCAGCCGAACCGGCGCAGCCAAGGATGATCATTTCCATGTGTCAGACCGCCCGGCTGAACAGGCGGCTGAAATTGCGCGTGGTCAGTTCCGCGAACGCGGCATCCTCCACCCCACGCAGTTCCGCCAGCATACGGGCCGTGTAGGCCACGTATCCCGGCTCGTTCCTCTTGCCGCGGCGCGGCACCGGGGCAAGGTAGGGGGAATCGGTTTCGACCAGCAGCCGGTCTGCGGGCACGTCCTTCGCCACATCACGCACCGACTGCGCACGGTTGAACGTCGCAATGCCGGAGAAGCTGATATATCCCCCAAGTTCCAGCGCCCCGCGCGCAAGGTCCGGCCCGGATGAGAAGCAGTGGATCAGGAACGGAAACGCCCCGTTACGCGCAGTCTCGTCCCGCAGGATGCCCAGCGTATCGTCATCGGCTTCACGCGTGTGGATCACCAGCGGCAGCCCGGTGCGCCGGGCGGCGTCGATATGCACGCGGAAGCTTTCATGCTGTCTGGGGCGGATGTCGGGCTGGCCGTGGAAATAGTCCAGCCCGCTTTCCCCGATCCCCACCACGCGCGGGTCATCGGCCATCGCCACCAGTTCCGCCACGTCGGGCAGCACTTCCTCATCCACATGGTCGGGATGGGTGCCGATGGTGCACCACACCCGCAGGTCGGGCGTATCCAGCGTGGCCAGCTTCTTCTGCTGGTCCGCGCGTGACAGGCGGGTGCCGATGGTCACCATGCCATCCACCCCGGCTTCACGCGTGCGGGCCAGGATTTCGGGCATTTCCTCATCGGAAAAATGGTCAAGGTGACAGTGGGAGTCGGTCAGTCCCGAACGGGTCATGAAGCCTCCGGTTCGACATAACGGGGGAAAATGCCCTGTGGCGCGGGCAGTTCGCGGCCCGCGGGCAGTGGCGTGTCGAGGGATGCGAAATCCCGCGCGCCCTCTTCCACACCAAGCTGGGTCAGCATTTTATCCATGCTGCCGGGCATGTAGGGCTGCAGCACGGTCGCGATGATACGCAGCGCATCAGCCAGCACGCGCAGCACGTCGCCCATGCGGGCGGCATCGGTTTTCTTCAGCTTCCACGGGGCCTGATGGTCGATATAGGCGTTGCAGGCGCGAATGACCTTCCACACTTCTTCCAGCGCATCGGTCAGGGCCTGCCGGTCGATCTGGTCATGCATGATCTGCGGCAGCAGGCTAGCGGCGGCCAGCAGCTTCGTGTCCTCGGCCGTGCGGGTGCCCTGCGCCGGCAGCCTGCCGTCACAGTTGCGCGCGATCTGCGACAGGGTGCGCTGGGCCAGGTTGCCAAGGTCATTGGCCAGTTCGACATTCATGCGCGAGATGATGGCGCGGCGGCTAAGGTCGCTGTCCCCGCCAAAGGGCATTTCGCGCATCAGGAAAAACCGGATCGGGTCGAGGCCGAATTCCGTTACCAGGTCGCGCGGGTCCACCACGTTGCCCAGCGACTTGCTCATCTTCTGGCCTTCGATGGTCCACCACCCGTGCGAGAACACGCGCCGGGGCAGCTCCAGCCCCGCCCCCATCAGCAAGGCAGGCCAGTAAATGGCATGGAAACGCAGGATGTCCTTGCCCACCAGATGCAGGTTGGCGGGCCAGAAATCCCAGCGCGGGGCGGTCTCATCGGGATAGCCCACGGCGGACAGGTAGTTGGCCAGCGCATCCACCCACACATACATCACATGCTTCGGGTCGCCCGGCACGGGAATGCCCCAGTTAAAGCTGGTGCGGCTGATGGACAGGTCGCGCAGGCCCTGCTTCACGAAACTTGCCACCTCGTTACGGCGGCTGGCTGGTTCGATGAAGCCGGGGCGGGTTTCATACAGTTCCAGCAGCCTGTCCGCAAAGTCAGACAGCCTGAAGAAATATGACGGCTCCTTCACCCATTCAACGGCAGCGCCCGTGGGGGCGACCTTCTTGCCGTCCGGGCCGTCGACCAGTTCTTCCTCGCCATAGAAGCACTCGTCGCGCGTGGCGTACCAGCCTTCATACGCGCCAAGGTAGATGTGGCCGTTTTCCTCCAGCTTCTTCCACAGCGCCTGCGCCCCATCAGCATGGCGCGGTTCGGTAGTGCGGATGAAATCATCGTACGAAATGGCCATTTTATCGTACATGTCACGGAAATCGGCGGCCACCCTGTCGGCAAAGGCAATGGGGGTCATGTCCGCCGCCTGTGCGGCCTGTTCCACCTTCTGCCCGTGTTCGTCCGTGCCGGTCAGGAAAAAGACGTCAAACCCCGCCAGACGCTTGAACCGCGCGATCACGTCGGCCGCGACCGATGTATAGGCGTGGCCAATATGCGGCGCCCCGTTCACGTAATAGATTGGTGTTGTGACGTAGTAGCGCCGTGTCATGTTCCACTCACCCGCGCAAGCGCCGTCAGGACCGCCTGCAGTTTATCCAGATTGAATTGTTCGGTTTCCGCGCGCAGCCGTACCATGTCCTGCCACAGCAGGGCCAGTCGGGCCGGGTGCGGATCCCCCTCGCGCCCCCGCTCCGCGCCGAGGGCGAGATTACGCGTCCTGTCTGATATGGCATCACACAGCAGATCGAAAAAGACGCAAAAGCCATTTTCGCGCCGGACCACCTGTTCGGCAATGTCATATCCGGCCGCGTCGCCCACCGTGCCATCCATCACGGCAGCCACGATATCGGCCAGTTCCGCCGCATTCCCCGCCAGCAGGCCAGCCGCCCGCCCTGGCGCGCCGTGGGCCAGCGGCAGGATACGCGCAACCTGTTCCGCCATGGGGGCGGATGGCATGTCCGCCAGCACCGCGCGCATGGCCGCGTCATCCAGCGGGGACAGCGCCAGCACCCGGCAGCGGCTGCGGATGGTGGGCAGCAACCGGCCGGGCACCGATGTGGTCAGGATCAGGATCGCGCGTTCTGGCGGTTCCTCAAGGATCTTGAGGATGGCATTGGCCGCCGTGCGGTTCATGTATTCCGCGCCATCGACAATCACGACGCGCCATCCCCCTTCCGCCGCCGTGCGACGCAGGAAGGCCGATATGGGGCGGATGTCATCACCCACGATCTCGCGGCGCGGGCGGTGGCGCTTTTCATCCATACCACGCGCGACCACCAGCAGGTCGGCATGGGTGCCCGCCGTAACGCGCCGGCCCACAGGGCTGTCATGGTCCTGCGCGCCCAGCAGGGTACGCGCCATCATGAAGGCCATGGTGGCCTTGCCGATCCCCTCTGGCCCGGTCAGCAGCCAGGCATGGTGCAGCCTGCCGGTGCGGATGACCGACAGGAATTCCTGCCACGCCGCGTCATGCCCCAGCAGCCGGCGGCAGGCGCGTGGGTCAGGCATCGGCGACCCGGTTCAGGTACGGGGCCACAATGGCGCGAATGTCGTCCTGCACCGCTGCGGTTGCCGCACTGGCGTCAATCCGGCGGCACCGCGTGTCATCCCGCCGGGCAATGGCGTCAAAACCGGCCGCCACGCGGGCGTGAAAGGCGGTGTCCAGTGCCTCATACCGGTCCGTGCGGCCATTGCCGCGCGCGGCCATGCGGGCGGCGGCAATGGCGGGCGACACCTGCAGGACAAGGGTCAGTTCCGGCACAACCGGAATCAGCCCGCGCAGCCGGGCAATCATCTCCAGCAGCGCCGGATCCCCCTGCCCCAGGCCGTATCCCTGATAGGCTTCGGTGGAATCGGTAAAACGGTCGCACACCACCACCTTTCCCGCCGCAAGCGCCGGGGCGATGCGGCGGTCGACATGGTCGGCGCGTGCAGCGAAATGGGCCATGACCTCGGCCCGGGGCGACAGGTCGTGGCCGCCAAACAGCAGGAAGTCCCGCAGGGCCTCTGCCCCCGGCGTGCCGCCCGGCTCCCGCGTCAGGTCCACATCCAGCCCCAGCGCGCACAGGTGATCGGCCAGCAGCCGGGCCTGCGTGGACTTGCCCGCCCCCTCGCCGCCTTCAAACGTAATGAACAGACCGGACATGGCCTATCCGTGGCCCAGCTTGCGACCCAGTACCGCCGTCGCACGGCCCATAAGCCCCAGCCTGGGCACCGCAGCCCCCGCGACCAGCGGGACCCGGATTTCGGCAAGGCCCGTATTGGCAATGACCAGTTCACCAAGCTGCTGTCCCGCCGTGACGGGGGCCGGCACCGGGCTGCGGTAATCCATGCTGACATGCACCCGGTTCTGCCAGCCATGGGGCAGCGTCAGGGTCACGTCACGGGTGGCGATCACCGGCACGGTCGGGGACTGTCCCAGCCAGACCGGAATGTTGTCCACCACCGCGCCATTATGAATCAGGGTCGCGTTTTCAAAATTGACGAACGACCATTCAAACAGCCGCTCGCCTTCATTGGCGCGGGCATTGCTGCTGGGCAGGCCATTAATGGCCATGACCACCCGGTTACCGCTGCGTTCGGCACTGGCGCACAGGCCGAAGCCACCGGCATCGGTATGGCCGGTCTTCAGTCCGTCAGCGACACCCCTGACCACAAGCGCGTTGCGGTTTTCCTGCGATATCTTGTTAAAGGTGAAGCTTTTTTCCGAAAAGAAATGATAATATTCGGGGAAGTCGTGGATCAGGTGCATGGCAATGGTCGCCACATCGCGTGCCGACATGTAATGCCCATCCATCGGCCAGCCCGTGGCGTTCAGGAAATGGCTGTTGGTCATGCCCAGCTGCGCGGCCTGCGCGTTCATCATGCCGACAAACTGGTCTTCCGACCCGGCAATGCCTTCGGCCAGCACGATACAGGCATCGTTGCCCGACTGGATCACCATACCCTGTATCAGGTCGGACACCGCAACCGACCCGCGCAGCGGCACGAACATTTTCGACCCCTGCATACGCCACGCCTTTTCACTGACCGGCAGCATCTGCTCCAGGGTCAGCCTGCCCGCACGCAGCATGCTGAATACGACATAGGCCGTCATCATCTTGGTCAGCGAGGACGGCGGCATGCGTTCATCCGCCGCCTTTTCCAGTATGACCGCGCCCGTGGTGTAATCGACGATGCACGCCCACCGCGCAATGGTGTCGATCGGCCCGATCAGGCTGTTGGCCGGCGAGGACGGGATTACGGGCGCCGGTGCGGCCGCCGCGGTGGCTGCGGGATGGCGGCGGCGGCTGGCGGCCCATGCCGGGGTGGATACAAGAAGGCTGGTGGCGCCAGCCAGAAGGAAACGTCGGGTGTGCATTGTATCCTTGGTCCGGTAGGTACCGGCCGGGCGCGCGGCCACGGCCGGGGTGACAGGGTCCGTCACGCGATTTCGTTCCCCAGCAGGCCAACGGCCAGCGCATAGAAATCAGATGGATTGTAGCGACGGATCGCGGCGAAATTACGATAGACCATGAAGGCCTCGCCCCCCGGCCCGTCGGGCCGCAGCACGGCGCCGGTATCGGTGGGACGGTCAAAGGGCGCGCCCCCCATCTGGCGCACGCCCATGGCCATCCATTCCGCCAGCGTGCGCGTCTGGGTACGGCCCAGCATGGACTGCGCCACGCTATCGGGCACGATCACCTGCTGGCCCCAGCTTTCGCCCCCCACCCAGCCTGACCCGGTAAGGTAGTTGGCGATGGAGCCGAATATGTCCGGCACGGAATGCCAGATGTCACGCCGTCCGTCGCCATCGATGTCAACGGCGTATTTCAGGTAGGCCGACGGCATGAACTGCGGCTGTCCCATCGCCCCGGCATAACTGCCGGTCATGAGGTCGGGGGTAATGTCGCCTGCATTAAGGATCGACAGCGCGTGGAACAGTTCGTCATGGAAGAATTTCGCGCGCCGTCCCTCGAACGCCAGGGTGCACAGTGCGTCCACCACCGCGAATTTGCCGGTCAGCGCGCCATAGGCCGATTCCAGCCCCCATATGCCCATCACCGCGCCCGGGGCCACGTCGTACCGGGTCAGGACCTGCTGTTCCAGAATCGTGCGCTGCTGCGCGAAGGCGGCGCGGCCATCCGCAATCTTGCGCTGCGTCACCACACGGTCGCGGTACTGCGCCCATGTCAGGTGGAATTCAGGCTGGGTGCGGTCACGCTGTATGACCTGCGGGTTGGGCGCGGACAGGTCCAGCGCCCGCGTCACGGCATCCGCCGTCAGCCCCTGGCGAATCGCATCACGCCGCACGGTGGCGAGAAACGTGGCGTAATCACCCGTTCCGCCGCCCGTAGCGGACGTGGCCGGCGCATGGTGGTGCGCCGCACGCGCGGGCAGCAGCCATGAGGCACCGGCCCCGGCAATCGAGGCGGCGGCGGCATGGAGAAGGCGGCGACGTACAAGCATACCGATGCTGTGCCACGGCCTTGCGCCCGTTTCAATGTCTGACTTGCATCCACGCCCGGCGGCCATGGCCATGAGACACCCTGCGATACAATTTCGCGTTTGTGACGACAGGCGAAGCATGTCACAAGAACGCCCACCGCTATTTCCCGTTGGTCGGTTCATGACCAATGTTTTCCCCTGCCCGCATGCCGGGCCGACTGAAGGGCTTGTGCTTGCGTAGTCACGGTTTTCCTTTCCCGCATGATCGGGACGCGCTGGAACTGTCCGCATGCCAACGCTGACCGCCTACCTCATGGCGGCCGGGGCGTCGCCCGTCATGCAGGCGCTGGCCATCATCATCGGCACGTTCATACTGGAAGACGCCGCGACCATCATGACCGCCATGCAGGTGCGCACAGGACATGTCGATGTCATGGTCGCCCTTGTGGCGCTGTATATCGGCATCGTCGTGGGGGACATGGGGCTGTACGGCATGGGCAGGCTGGCGGCGCTGTGGCCCCCCGCCCGGCGGTGGATCACCCTGCCCGGTGGCGCGCAGGAAGGGCAGTGGTTCGACCGCAACGTATTCCGTATCGTGTTCATCAGCCGCTTCGTGCCCGGCGCGCGCTTGCCGCTTTACACCGCGTGTGGTTTCTTCCGCGCGCGGTTCGGGCTGTTCTGTATCGCGGCGGTACTGGCGACCCTGATATGGACCTCCATGCTGTTCCTTGTCTCGCTGCAGGTGGGGCAGTTCCTGATCGATCATCTGGGAACGTGGAAATGGGCGGGCATGGCCGGTTTCGTCCTGACCATTTTCCTGATCAGCCGCATGATCGCACGTTTGCAAAGTAATGAGACCCGATGACCGACGTAACCACAGCCATTGACAGCAGGTCAGCCAAGCAGGCCGGGGGGCCGACGGTTTCCTCGTTCGAATTCTGGCCGGGATGGATCTTCTACACGCCCATCGTGCTATACTGGATCATACTGGGGCTGTGGCACCGTGATTTCAGCCTGCCCACCGCCGCCAACCCGCGTATCGAGACCGGCGGCCTGTGCGGGGAAAGCAAGAGCTCGATCCTGGACATGGCGGGGGACGAGGCCCGCAGATGGATCGCCCCCTATGCCGTGCTGACCACGGGGCACGACGACCTGCCGCGCGCGCTGGCGGCGATGAAGGGGGCGGGCCTGTCCTTTCCCGTCGTGCTCAAGCCCGACATCGGGTGCAATGGGAGCGGCGTGCGGATCATGCGCGACGAGGACAGCCTGCGCGCGGGGCTGGCCGCGTTCGGGCGCGGCGTGCCGGTCATGCTGCAGCACCTGATCCCGTACGGGCACGAGGTCGGGCTGTTCTACATCCGCCACCCCGACGAGGCGGAAGGCCGCATCACCTCCCTGACCTACAAGGAAGTGCCGTGCCTGACGGGGGATGGCACCTCCACGGTGGAGGAACTGGTCCACGCCGATGCCCGCACCCGCCTTGTTCCCCACATCTACCTGCCCCGGCTGAAGGCGCGGCTGCATGAAGTGCCGCCAGCGGGCCAGTCGCTGCCGCTGGTCTTCGCGGGCAATCACTGCAAGGGCTCTATCTTCCACGACCGCGCGGTGGACATTACCCCCGAACTGAGCGCGCGGGTGAACGCCATCATGCGCGATATTCCCGATTTCCATTTCGGCCGGATCGACGCCAAGGCCCGCAGCCTGGCCAGCCTGCGCAAGGGCGAGGATTTCCAGATCATCGAAATCAACGGCGTCGGCTCCGAAGCCACCCATATCTGGGACGCACGCACCACCCTGCGCGATGCCTACACCACGCAGTTCATGCATTACCGCGAGACCTTCCGCATCGGCGCAAAAAAGCGGCGCGAGGGATGGAAAAGCAGCGGGGCCATGGCCATGCTGCGCGCGTGGCTGCGCCAGCGCAGGCTTATGGCGTCCTACCCGCTGAATGACTGAACGGGACGGAGGCGCCCGCCATCAGTTGGCGGGCAGGCCGCCGTTGCCGAAGATGTAATTGCTGACCTGCTGTTCCAGGCTGAGCGGCTCACGCGTATTTGTAATGACCGCGCCGGGCTTCAGCCGGTCCGCCGACTGCCCCGGCTGCACCAGCAGGGCGGTGTCCGCCGTCAGCGTCGGGCTACCTATCGAAAGGGTTGTGTCTTCCGGCAGCGGCAATGTACGGTCCACCGTGAAGCCGACATTGGCCATGTAGGTTGTCGGGTCCAGCGCGATGGAGGTCACGCGCCCCACGGGCACGCCATCCATGTCCACATCGGCCCCGACCGCCAGCCCGTTTGCGGAAATGAAGCGCGCGGTAACAGGATAACGGTCCTGTGATCCACCACTTTGCGATGCCCGGGCGTAGATACAGAACCCTCCCGCAACCAGAAGGACAAGCCCGCTGGATATGATCGCGCCACTTCTCTGCCTTGCCATGATGGCTCCCCGCCCGATACGGCCACGCGCCATCCCGAAATCCGCCGCAATGCCGGGCAATGTGGGACCGGCGCTACGCCTTGCCTTCTCTTTTCATCCTACTGCGTCATGGACGGGGGGACAATGACACTCATCCAAGCTATTATCATTGCAATCATTCAGGGTTCCACAGAACAGTTTCCCATAAGCAGCCTGGGGCACGCGGCCATCGTGCCCGCCATCCTGCACTGGCCGCTCGACCTGCATGGGGAAATGTTCCTGCCCCTGCTGGTCATGCTGCATCTGGGCACATGCATTGCACTTCTGGTTTTCTTCTGGCGCGACTGGGTGGCGCTGTTCACAGGGGCTGCCGGACGTCATGGCGTCACCATACAGATGGACAGCATCCGCATACTTGCGCTGCTGATCGTGGCCACCATTCCCGCCGTGCTGATTGGCGGACTGTTTGAACACGCCATCCGCAGCCTGTTCGGCACGGCGCGTTACGCGGCGGTGTTCCTGACGCTGAACGGTGTCATGCTGCTACTGGTGGACCGGATGCGCGCCGGCCTGCTGCCCGCCAGCAACCGCTCCCTTGCCTCGCTGGGGTTTGGGGAAGCGCTGGTGATCGGACTGTTCCAGTGCCTGGCGTTCTTCCCCGGCCTGTCACGTTCGGGGGCATGTATCGTGGGGGGACTGCTGCGCGGGCTGTCACATGAGAATTCGGCGCGGTTCGCCTTCCTCATGGCGCAGCCGGTTATTCTGGCCGCCACCGTGCTGGAGGCGCTGAAGCTGCGCCATGCGCCCCCCCAGCCCGAACAGATGCACATGGCCATCATCGCCTCCATTGTGGCGGCGGTCGTGGCGCTGGTGTGCACCGGCATCCTCATGCGGTATTTCCGCGACCATGAGGACTGGGCCCTGCGTCCGTTCGGATGGTACTGCATCGTGGCCGGTGTGGCCGCGTTTGCTTACCTGTCTTTCTGACAGGCAGCATCAGGACAGGTCACCGAGACAGGTTTCCAGGTGCCGCCTTTTTGTCAGAAAGGGCGGTTCCCGGAAGCTGTCTGAACGCGCATCACCAGAAACGTCTTCATTACCGACCTGATGGTTCGGGGGCGGCGCGCTCAGCCGTGGCCCTGCCCGCCGTCACTCGATCCCATGCCGCCCCCGCCCGCGCCGTTACGCGGCCCCAAATAGGCACCGGGCGGCGGACGCCTGATGGGCGGCGACAGCATGCCCGGATCCCCCATTACATCCAGTCCGGAAGCCGAGGCCACGTGCGATATGCGCTCACGCGGCAGGGCCTCGGGACATTCATCGCGCAGGAAGGCCAGTATCTGCTCGCGGATTTCGCACCGCAGGTCCCAGCTCTGCATGGCCGAGCGTGCGCTGGCGATCACGCGGATCGTCATGACCTGCGCATTGCAGTCCGCCACCTGCACCGCGAATTCCTTTCCATCCCACAACGGGGCGGAATGCACGATTTCGCGCAGGCGTTCGCGAATGCGGTCCATGGGCGCGTTGAAATCCACATACAGGAATACAACCCCGATCAGCGCGGCGGAATTATGCGTCCAGTTCTGGAACGTGTTTTCAAGAAAATAGGAAATCGGCACGATATGCCGCCGCCAGTCCCACACCCGCAGCACGACATAGGTGGAGGTGATTTCCTCCACCCATGCCCAGTCGCCATTGATGATGATGAGGTCTTCCATGCGGATGGGCTGCGTCATGGCGATCTGCATGCCCGCAAACAGGTTGGTCAGTAGCGGACGGGCCGCAAGACCGACAACCAGTGACGCAGCCCCCGCCGAGGCGAACAGGCTGAGGCCATACTGCCGCACCGGTTCGAACGTCATCAGCGCCGCACCTATGGTCAGCAGCCCGATCAGCAGGTCCGTCGTGCGCCGCAGCACACGCACCTGCGTCATGTGGGTACGCAGCAGGATGTCGTCCTTGTCGTCCTTGCCATTGATCCGCTTGAGGTAAGCATCGGACAGGATGCGGGTAGCAACCACCGCCGCGTATCCCAACATCAGCACGAACAGCACAACCAGCGTATGCGTGGTGGCCTGCATGATGTCATAGGGCAGGCCCGACACCGGCAGCGCCGTGCCCACAAACACGATCACCAGCATGATACGCACGGGGCGCTGCATGGCCATGGTGAACGACCGCACGAAGGCCCCGCGCTTCTGTCCCGGTATGCGCAGGATCAGCTTCGTGATGAACCGGCTGAACATCTCCGCCACCAGTCCCGCCACGCACAGCATGAGTATGGAGGACAGCAGTCCCGGCAGCCACCCGAAGAGGTGCCGGATCTTGGTCAGGAGTGCCAGGAATTCTGTTTTCACGAAGGATGCGCAGCCTTTTCCGGTTGTTTGCAGGGTATGTGTGGATCCTCACTAGTACCCCCTGTTGGGGGGATGTGACAAATCGGGACGGTTTTTGCGTCTTTTCAGTCCTGTTTTCAAAACACGGGTTGACTTGCCCCAACAGCGCGGGTATTTCGCACTCATCCTAACGCGATGGCGGTGTAGCTCAGCGGTAGAGCAGGGGAATCATAATCCCTTGGTCGGCGGTTCAAATCCGTCCACCGCTACCATCACGTTAGGGTTTATCCTCAAGGACTTAGACAACTTTTCTACGGCTTGGCCGGTATGGTTGTTAGTCACTTTCTCTCCCCTGTTTAGAAATGTTAGTCACTCCCCCTCTTTTCCTGCCGCTGCTCCAGGGCGCGATTGGAGAGCTTGGCGATGGCATTCACCGCGCGGGTTTTCTGCTCGGCATGACGCACATATACGCTCACAGATGCGGCCGTAGTGTGTCCTGTGATCGCCATGATTTCCCGTTCCGTGCATCCCATTTCCGCCAACCATGATGCCGCTGTCGCCCGCAGGCCATGCCACACGATTCCTTTCAGCCCAGCAGACCGGATGGCCTTACTGACAGCGGATTGAAACTGCCCTAGTTCCCACGGCCTGCCCGGTATGTGTGTCAGGATGGTATCCGCGGTCCGAAGCGTCAGTTCCCTTTCGAGGACGATTTTCAGTTCGGGATGGCAAGGTATCCATACCTTGGCGCCCGTCTTCTCCTGCACGACCTCGATCACGTCCCCATCAAAGGCGCTCCAGGTCATGGCAATCTGGTCGATCCCGCGTTGCCCCGTACCTAGCGCAAGCAGAAGGGGCAGCCGAAACTGCGGCTTTTCCCGCAGGAAGGTCTGAATTTCCTCACGCGTCCATGCGCGATATCCCGGACCGGTCTTGAGCCGTTTGGGACGAAGGGCCGGGTTATCGGAACGCATGCCGATCTCGATGGCGTAGCTCATCAGGATCGAGAGCATCGATACCGTCTTGTTGGCACGACGCGGGCTGGGAATCGGGTCATCCCCTTCTTTCCGGCCGGGACGGAATGCGTAGCGATCCCGGACCAGCCTTACGGCAGCCCTGTCCAGATCAGACACCAGCGCCATGCCGAAATCATCCTCCAGCGGCTGGAGAAACTTTTCATAGTCCTTCCGCGTGCTGGGCTTGAGCTGCGTCCATTCCGGTGTTCCCCGATAGCGGGCAATCAGTTCGGCCAGACTGCCGGGAATAATGCCCGGCCGAGGCCTTTCGCTTTGCTCAAAACGGTTATGGATTTCCTGGTAGGACTTCAGAAACTCAGGGCTGCCGATCTCGCCCGCGATCCGCAGGCGAACACCATGCCGGCGATAATAAGCGTATTTTTTGCGACGGGCCTGATAGGTATTAACGTAAGGTAGAACGACGTTGGCCACTGGTCTTCCCTGCCGCTGCAGCCGCAGCAGTCCATGAATTTGTTGTCTGCTTCTTTTCGGGCTGAGATGAGATAGTCTGCCCCTTGATCCGGTCCATCCAGGCATCCAGTTCTTCAATGAACCAGACGACCCGGCGGCCGGAGATATGATGGGGCTTCGGCGCATTGCCTTCGGCCACCTCTCGCCGCAGCGTTGTGACACTAATGCCGCCGGCATACGCGGCCGCCAGTTCCTCGCTCATGGCACGCGGCCAATATGGCAGGCGTGATGCGTCCTTCATCTCGTATCGTCCTTCCGCTTGTCAGAAGTCCAAGCCTGCGTACCGCGCGCCCGGATCAGCTTCCGGCCGTTCTCAGTGACAAGACTGCCCCGGAAGACAATGCAGCACGGGCCATCGTCCTCGCGCGTGATGCCGACATATTCTCCCCGGCCATTGCCGTGGATTTCGACGCTGTAGATCTCTTTGCCGAATTCGAGCCCCTGCAGGAGCGGATGGCTGGACAGGTCGCTCATGCCATCACCTGCCTGCGTGTTGCGGCTGACGGCACGGCGTAACCGCACTGACCCTGACTGGTGGACAGGACCAGCTTTCCCTCACTGACCAGAATGTTCAGCATGCGGGTTACGTGGCTCTGCCGTTTCAGGCCGGGCATGAAGCGGCGCACCGTCGTGGCAGGGATGGCGCTGGCGCCAGTGTACCGGACCGCGTCACGGTGGGCGCCAAGCACCTTGTCCTTCATGGTTGGCTGGCTGCTTTTCATGGCAGCGCCTCCAGCACGATCAGGACAAGGCCGCCCCAGATGATGCCGAACAGCAGCACATGGGCAGCGATTTCCTGCGTTGTGGGCAGGTTGTCGCGGATGCGGTTGATGTGATGATCGGGTATGTGAATCATGCTTCCTCCATCACGCGGAAAGGTGTGCGGACTGGACCGGGCGCATGGAAGGGTACGGGCTGCCAGTCGGGCAGCTTGCCGACCAGCCATTCCCGCAGTTCCCCAACCTTGGCGGGCGGTTTGCCGTGGCGGGTCGCAACAAGCGCGGACAGGGCGCGCAGTTGATCGCCCGACATCTCCCCCAGTATCTCTGCCGTATCGAGGCGGGGCATGCTGTAGTCGGCATCCATCAGGGCGCCAATCCATTCGGCCCGGGCATAGTGGTCCTGTGAATACGTGACGGTGTTTTGCCTGTGTTCGGGTGTGATGTGGACATCACGCGCCAACACCTCGCAGGCCAGCCGCACCAGCTGGCCGGCCGGCGGGATGGTAATGTCCCCTTCCCTGTCCACCAGCCGCGCCAGCACATCGGCCTTGAGGTGACATCCAGCCGAGACGCTGATCAGCAGCGCGGTCAGGACCGCATTCATGGCGGGCTGCTTCTCCTGGTCGCGCAGGGCGTCATGCAGGGCGCGCGTACGGATTTTGGCCAGCACGTCATGCCCGCGCCTGGTCAGTTTGATCGGGGTGTCGGTCATGACGACACCTCTACCTGAAAGGGATTAGTCTTCTCGTAGTGGAAGGGGCGCCGTACGCCTGCGCTAAACCGTTCGGCTTGCAACAGGGCGCGGTTGAGCATGCTTTCGGGTGTCCGGCTTTTGTCCTCAATCAGAATGTCAATCGGCACTCAAAAATAACCCCTGATCGGCATGCAATATTAACCCCCTGTTGAAGGCCCGGCCTGTCTCCTGAAGCCGTAGGCGTAAGGAGACAGGCCGGGGCAGGTATGGATCTGGAGAGAGGTTCAGTTACGGTTCCTGAACCGCCAGCTTTCGTTCCCTGTCTCGATGATGTCGCAGTGATGGGTCAGACGGTCGAGCAGTGCCGTGGTCATCTTGGCGTCGGCGAATACACTGGCCCATTCACCGAAGGACAGGTTCGTGGTGACAATGACCGAGGTCTGTTCATAAAGGCGGCTGATCATATGGAACAGCAACTGTCCGCCAGACTGGGCAAAGGGCAGGTATCCCAGTTCGTCGAGGATGACAAAGTCCAGTCGGCCGAGTTGTTCGGCCAGCCGACCCGCCCTTGCCGCCCGACTGTCAGCCTCAAGCTGGTTGACCAGGTCCACCACGTTGAAGAACCGGCCACGCCGACCTGTGCGGATGCAGCTCCGGCCAATGGC
>NZ_NKTX01000130.1 GCF_003207815.1 Komagataeibacter oboediens
TTCGGGCTATGACGCGGGCAAGAAGGTCAAGGGCCGCAAGCGCCATATCGTGACTGATACCTGCGGCTTCCTGATCTTTCTCCTCGTTCATGCCGCCGACATCCAGGACCGTGATGGGGCCGTTGATGTTCTGGCGGCAATACGCAGGCGCTTTCCCTGGCTGCGCCACATCTTCGCTGATGGCGGCTATGCTGGCGACAAATTGCGATCCGCGCTCGCCTCCATGGGAAAATGGACGATCGAAATCATCAGGCGGTCCGATACGGCGAAGGGCTTTCAGATCCTGCCGCGCCGCTGGGTGGTTGAACGGACATTCGCCTGGCTGGGACGGTGCAGGCGGCTCGCCAAAGATTGGGAAAAGTCCATTGCTTCCTCAACCGCATGGACATTGATCGCCTCGATCCGCATGCTCACACGACGGACAGCAAGGCATTGTCAAGCTTGAAAAACTTTCGGATCGGGCTCTTACTGCTAAAATTCATCAACCCATCTTTGAGATGATTAATGGCGCTTTGTAGCGCAGATAATTCAGTGGTGGCCATCTGGCACCGAAAACTTTAGATGATCTAAGTTTAGTCCTGAAAGGCTCGACAATATATCTCCCCATACGTTAAATCTACACTTATTTGCTTCCATTGATTTTGTTGTATTCTCTATAGAAGAAAGAAAATCAGAGTTATTATCGCATGCAAATTTAAATTTATTTTCTATATCGGTTTCTTTTCCAGCAAGTCTCTCCCTTAATTCTGGAAAAGAAAAGTAGTATAGCATTATATCAAATATAGCTCTATTTTTACGGGATTCAAAATTGTTCCCATTCCATTTCCTTAAGTAATGTTTTTTTGTGAAAATATTTTCTGTAAAAGAAAATGCATTTTCCATCTCTATACATTGATCATTTATTTCTATTTCTCTATTTCCCCACTCAAGGTTTAATTTTCTGGTTGTTTCATCCAAGAAAAATTTTAGATTTCCGTTGTAAGTTCTTATGAAATTTCGATATGCAAGAAATCTTAATAGAATTTCTGCATCACGCATTCTGAAATCAGGAGCCTTCAGATTCAGTGCTTTTCTGATACCGGGTGAATCACCAGAGGTATCATTGATGAATGTTGAGAATGGACCAGGATGGAGAGCCTGCCTAAGCTCCTGAGGAGAAAGCTGAACACTGCCTGTATTTATCCTCAAAAAAACTTCATAAAGATAGGATTCATTTTGCCAGTTTCTAATAACAATTGTTCTTATACTTGAATTCTCAAAGGCTGATCGAAAATCATCAAGGTTAGGATCTGACATTAGGTCATTGTACGTTTTGCCATTCAATTGTTTTAATTCAGATAATCCCTTGAGTTGTAGAGGTGTAAACCCCCCAGCTGAACTTGAAGAACCAAAACGCCTGATTGCTAAGAGACGTTGTTTCCCATCGATAACAATGAATGAGCCTTTTTTTCCGTGGGCTTCAGCAAGAATTAACTGTGGGATAGGCAAGCCAAGTATCAGAGATTCTATGAAAAGGCTTTGCTTTTTATCTGTCCATGCTGACCGCCTTTGAAAAGAGGGATCTAGGTCAATATTATTTCTATTAAGCTGAGATATAACTGTTTCTGCAGTCCAGTCGGTAGACCAAAGAACAGCTCCATTGGCCCAGTTGTCAATTTTTTCTAAGTCTTCAAGAGAATCTTCTATCTGTTCATCATTGAATACTTCGTCATTTGACATGATCTTTTCCTAAAACTTTCCGACTGTTTGGTATCGAGACTGCACTTATTTTTGAAGCATTAAACTTGCCCCTAAAATCTTTAACCGGCAAGACCAAACAGCAGTGGTCCCTGATTTTCAGACAAGTGACTATGTGCATCCCAATTAGGCTATAGTCATATTGGGACAGAGCAAAGCTATGCAAGAATAAGGGCTATATGTCGGTTTTTGTCGGGAAGCCTGAATGGGACAGACTTCCAGCCATTTCTATTGAAGCTGTCAAAACGGATCTTGTGCAGCGAGGCCCTTTTATGACGGCGGGTCTGGTAGTGCCGGTTCTTCCCCGAAGGGCCGATTGAGGATCGTGAGCACGTCTTCAGCGGCATAGATCCGGTTGCGGGCATAGCCGGTACGTTCGGTCAAAATCCCGACCTGGCAGAGTTGGGCGAGGGCCGTCTGGGCAGCCGGGGGCGTGATGTCCAGCAGATGGCCAAGGCGGCTGGCTGTCAGGACGGGATAATCGGTCAGCAGGTCCAGCGCGCGCAGCGCAGTCGAGCCCTTGCGGAAAGCCCGGCGCTGCTGCCATGTGGCCTTCAGGGCCTGGGTTGCCTGCCGGGTGACCTGCACTTCGGTAACGGTCCGGATGATGGCGTCTGACAGGAACCCGATCAGGGGCGGCCAGTCGAGCCGCTGCTGGGCCCGTTTGAGCGCCGCGTAATAGTCCTGTCTGTGGGCCTCGATATACGGGGAAAGATAGAGGGGGATCTGGCCGTCAGCGGCCATCATCAGCGGAAGCAGCAGGCGGCCAACCCGTCCATTGCCATCGCTGAACGGATGCACGGCCTCGAAATGGGCATGGGCGATGGCCAGCCGGGTGATGAGGGACTGGGTCATCTGCTGCATCCCGTCAGCCCGCATGTAGTCCAGGGTGGCCTCCAGACAGGCTGCCACCTGGTCGGGCGGGGGCGGGTTATAGGTCGAATAGGCGATATGCCCTGTCCCGCCGATCCAGACCACGTTCCGGCGCAGGGTGCCCGGTGTCCCGCGATAGGCCGGGTCATGCTGCATGACAGCCTGATGGAGCGCCAGCACGGTGGGCAGGCGGAAGAGGGCCGGGCCTTCGCTAGAGGCCTGTGGCAGGAACTGTTCCAAGGTTCGCGCATAGTCGCGGACCTGCCGGGTGGCATGGGAAGCGTCCTGGTCGTCTTCATCGACCACCAGCAGCTCATTGAGGGTGCTGTGGGTGCCTTCCAGGGCGGAACTGCTCAGGGCTTCCTGACGGCTCAGGACGCGGCTGATCAGGTAAGGATCAGGCAGGGTGCGGGCGAGGGCGGCGATTTCACCCAGGGCGGACAGGGCCTGCCCATGGCGGGCGGCGGCATCGCCCAGCATAACGCCCGCTTCAGGCGGCGGCGGGGGCACGACCCCGTAATGCTGGGCATAGGGGGCGGGTAGCCGCTGCAGACATTCCCGGATCCCGCCGGCCAGATCCTCACGCTTCATCCTGCCCAACCTTTTCCAGAGACCGGATTTTCCTAGCATGATTAAGTTTTTTGTTAAAATCTTAATCATGTTTGCCAGGAGTGGGCTCTTGCGCAAGGTTCTGCCACGTTGTGCGTGCGGCCACAGGTGACGTGGATGAAAATCCCTCCAGGCCTAATCCTGTCCGGTAATATGGATTATCGGACAGATTGTTAATGCCCTTTTTCCCGACGTCAAAGCGCAGTACTCCGACGCCTCAAAGCGGACGTAGCTACAAG
>NZ_NKTX01000131.1 GCF_003207815.1 Komagataeibacter oboediens
ATGGGGCGTCGGCTCTCGTAGGACGCGATGACCACTCGCGCGCGAAATTCAGGGGCGTGCCAGCGGCGGCGATCCGAAACGATCTCGATCCGCGAGGCGCCCGCCAGCCTGTCCCGCTCGCCTGTCTCTCTACCGCTCCTTTGGAGCCTCTCTGCGGTACTACCTGCGACACTCGCAGGTAGTACCGTGTCCCTATCTCTTAAATCGCTCATGCTTCATAGCTGAACCAGACCAGAAGTATTCAGCAAGGCGTCAGTCGCCGGAAGCTTACCCCGGGCCATGCGTCGCGCAATTTTCGAACGGGAACTGCTTCCTGTCTGGAGCAACCGTCTTCTGACCGAGATCACGCCAAATGATCTCAGGACGCATTGTGCAGCGATAGTAGATCGCGGTGCGCCGGCGACGGCGATACACGTTCGGGATATTGTAAAGCAGATCTACAACTTTGGTATTTTGCACGGAGAGAAGGTTGCCAATCCTGCCGACGAGGTCGGACCATCATCGATCGCGACCTTCGTTCCCAAGGACCGTGCACTTTCTCCCGCTGAAATTCGGGTGTTGTTCCGGGTGATAGAAAACGTACCGACGTTGCCGACCATCCGCCTGGGAATGCGGTTCTTTTTACTGTCCATGGTCAGGAAAAGCGAATTGCAGGACGCTGTCTGGGATGAAGTTGATTTCGAGAATGCTGTCTGGACAATTCCTAAAGAACGCATGAAGCGTTCAAAGGCACATAATGTGTATCTCTCTCATCAGATGCTGGACATATTGATCGCATTGAAAACGTGTGCAGGAAATTCGCGTTACCTACTACCGTCTCGCTATGATGCAGACGCGCCGATGTCCCGCGCGACATTCAATCGCGTGACCTATTCGGTCGTCGATCAGGCCAAAAAGGATGGGCTGTCGTTGGAAGCTTTTACGGTCCACGACCTTCGTCGCACGGGATCAACGCTTCTGAATGAACTGGGCTTCAATAGCGACTGGATTGAGAAATGTCTTGCTCATGAAGACGGGCGTTCCTCGCGGGGTGTCTATAATAAAGCAGAATACGAGCTACAACGGCGTCATATGATGCAGGAGTGGTCGAACACCGTGGATGCCTGGATCGCAGGTAAGAAATACGTGCCCAACCTGGTGTCACCATCTATGCCGTTGTTCGAGCCGGATCCTGCCCTTTGATCGGGCGCGTTCGCCTCTGCCTTACGTCGGGACCTCTTGCCGGCATACTTGGTTTCGAACGCCGTTCCTCCAACCATGCTTCCACTTCGGCCAGGTCCCACACGACACAGCGTGGCGAAAGACAGAAGCGGCGCGGGAATTCACCGCGTTGTTCCATTTCGTAAATTGTGCTGTCGGCCAGTGGCACCATTTCACGCAGTTGGCGCCGACGGATCGATTTCCGGGGAGACGATATGGCTCTGGCGTGCATTGATCTAACCTTTCCTATTGGCGCTAATAATAAGAGCCAATAGGTATCGTTGTGCGGAAGTGTATTTTCTATAGCAGGAAAAAACGGGATAGAAACGGATAAAAATAGGATAGGGGCAGCTGTTTATACAGGATCTGGATGTCTGTACAGCATAAGGTCAGTCTGTGAAGAGACAGTTCTCAATGCGTATGCCCTGTCGCATGATTGGCGGATCGTCAGAATACGGCTTGGTTCAAGACATGAACCTTGGCGATCGATGTTCCCGAAAACAGACGTCAGATCATAACCTGTCTGCGTAACAGGGCAGATATCCATGCGCTTGTGCAGGATGATCATGTCGCTGGAACCTATCGTTGGCGTCCTGCACTGGCGGCGGGACGGATCGACATGATCGACCATGGCCTCCAGTTCCAGTTCGTGCCCTGAAACCGTCGCCGGAGAACATGTGAAAGTGCGCAATATTGCCCTGACTTCCATGGAGATGAACGTCCATCGCGTCTCGCCATTGCCCGTATGGTTGGTCCATGCGTAACCCGACGTGGGCGTGGTGGCTGCCCGATCCAAGAATGCTGCGACCAGGCACCCGGCACTTAACGGGGCAGGGGGATATTGAAAAACCCGTTGACAGACTCTGCTTTCGAAGGCTTTGATTGAGACAGCTAGTCCGGTCTTTGCAGACCGTACTTTCGTATGCGTTAACGTGAAACAACGCACAGAAACTGACAGCAGCATGCTGGCAGCCTGTGCGTCTGTGTATCCACAGTCACTGGTCTGTCGGCATGACAGGGATACACAGTGATGAAGCTTTTCCAATCCTTTTCAAATCGCGACGATGCTCCCGAGATCCGCCGTGAGCGGCATGATCTGGTCAGGCGTCGCCTTGAAGTCCGCGCTGTTGAGCGCCTGACCCCGCACATGATCCGTATCACGCTGGATGGCCCCGAACTGGTCGGCTTCACCAGCCCATCCCCTGATGACCATATCAAGATATTCGTGCCCGGCCTGGATGGCTCACCAACCCGTCGCGATTACACGCCGCGCCGTTACGACCCGCAGAACGGTACGCTGCTTCTGGATTTCGTCAATCACCATGGTGGCCCGGCGGCGGCCTGGGCGCGGGCTGCCAGACCGGGTGACCGGCTGGAGATCGGTGGTCCGCGCGGGTCGCAGATCATTTCCGGCCCGATTGACCACTGGCTTCTGATCGGCGACGAAACGGCGTTGCCCGCGATTGGACGACGGGTTGAGGCGCTTTCTGTCCGGACGTCGGTTACGACTGTGGTTGCCGTGCCGGGGGCGGAAGACGAGCAGGTCTTTACCACGGCCGCACACCATGCTGCCCATTGGGTCCATCGGCCTATGGAGCGGGCGGATGACGGTGCCGGCATTCTTGCTGTCCTGAAAAATCTGAAAATTCCGGACCGTACTTTTGTCTGGGTCGGCGCCGAGACCCACGTGGCGAAAGCCGTGCGCCAGTATCTTCTCGATGAACGCAGGATTCCGGCACAGTGGATCAAGGCATCCGGCTACTGGGTGAAGGGTCAGGCCGATGCGTCCGTCAAGGATTTCGGGGACGCGCGCTGAACGATAAGGGGCGTGGGTGTCAGGACCATGATGAGGCGCCTCCCTTACAAATTTATACATTCATTCAGCGAGACATGACCTACGTTTGGTTCGTGAACCGAAGAAGGCCGAACAGGACATTTTGCCTGATATGAAAAACATACTTCTGACCCTGACCGTTCTCCTTGCGGTCATGGGGGCAGGGGCAGGATTGCTGCCTGCCACTCCTGCACAGGCAGCGGATATGGCTTCGCTGCCGGTGGTCGCTCCCGCCATATCGTGCGATGTGCTGGGCCATACCGATCTTGCGCCCGCCGTCGGCGCTGCAGTCCATGGCCAGAAGGCTGCCTGTTGATTTTCACTGAGAACTGATGGTGTGGACGGCTCCCTGTGGTCCTGAGAGGATGCTGAGGAGTTGAATGTCAGTGAAGGAAACCATCATGCGTC
>NZ_NKTX01000132.1 GCF_003207815.1 Komagataeibacter oboediens
CATGGCGGTCTTCCCACCGTCGGCCATATCGCCTTACGGCATCATAGCTTCCTTCATATCCTTCCTCACGCAGCAGTTCGAACAGACGGATGAGGCTCATACCAACCGTTGATTGCTATAACCCATGAGCCCAATTGCGCAGTCCGATTGACATGATGCGCCATGGTTGATTGACGAGCTGGTTCCAGGCATGGCAGGCGATATCAACGATATCGTCATAGGTTCTGAAGATCCTGTTTGAGAGCCATGTATTGCGCAGGAACTGCCAGAGATTTTCCACCGGGTTCAGTTCAGGAGCCCGGGGAGGCAGCGGGAGAATGGTGATATTGTAGGGAACATCCAGCTTCTGACTGGTATGCCATGCGGCCTGATCCACAATGAGGACGGCGTGAGCGCCCTGCGCGACCGTGCGTGAAATCTCCGCGAGATGGAGCTGCATGCCGTGCAGGTTGCAGACAGGGAGCACGAGGCCTGCGGCCGCTCCCTTTTCAGGACAGATGGCCCCGAAAATCCACGCGGATCTGGTGCGCAGGTCAGCAACGGCCCGGGGCCGGGTGCCCCGTTTCGCCCACCGTCGGGTCAGCTTCGTTTTCTGGCCGATCCGCGCCTCGTCAGACCACCAGATTTCGATATCTTTTCCGGGATGTCTGGACCTGATCGCCGCCATGACACCGGGGAACTCTTTTTAAAAATGTCCTGGGCTTCTGTATCCTGGCGATAGTGCCGTGGCCGGGCTGTCAGCAGGCGGAACCCCTCGCGGCGTATGATCTGACCCAGACGCGTTTCCGACAGGCTGACGCCATAGGTCTCATGCAGCCACCCGCAGAGATCACACAGTCGCCAGCGGACAACACCATGCACCGCAGGGATGGGTCTTTCTTCGAGCCGGGTTTTCAGGGCAGACAGCATCTCCTGTGTCAGGCGGGCTTTCTGTCCCCCGCCATGACGATCCACAAGGCCATCCGGGCCATCCGCATTGAAACGCAGCACCCAGTCACGGATACTCTGACGGTCTGTCCCCGCAAGCAGGGCCGCCTCGCCGCGCGAGGCGCCATCATAAATCGCCGCAAGCGCCAACAGGCGACGCGACTGACCCGCATGCCGGCTTCTGCGCGCAAGGCGTCGCAACTCCGAACTATCATGATCGTCACGCAGGGATAGAGGGCTGCCCATCCAGAATGCCTCCTTCAGAGAATGGTCTGCATCCTATGAATCACATTTTTAAACCGATGGGTACCCCGTGAGTCAGGCCAAACAATGGTTGGTATCAGCCGTTCGCGGGCCGGACGCGCCACGTTCTCCTCAAGAAGAGCGCACAATCTTCCCTCCCATGGACCAATCCGGGGAAGAGGCTGTCGTTCTCGGTGATAGTCAAAAGACGTCTGTCCCGACCGGATCACCTTGCGTACCGTCTGCCGCGATATCCCAAGGTCCCGGCAGATCGCCTTGATCGCCTTTCCTTCGACAAAATGCGCGCGACGGATCTTTCCAATTGTTTCCACAACAAGCATCCCAAACCGGGCCTCCATTCAGCATGAAGGCCATCGTGAACCCGTTTCTCAGAAAGGGGTCGTTTTTGGCTGCCTGTCCCCCTTCCGAAGGGGTCACTTTTCCATGCCGCTTAACACTGTGCGCGGGCCAGAGCCTCTCTCTTTCGGCTTAAAGACGCCTCTTGCCACCGCTCCACCGATGTACCCGCAGGATATGTCCACGAGGGCGGGCTCTTCACATAATATTTCTTGGAAATATTCTTGAAAAATTGTATATTTTTCTTGTATTATATTTAATAATAACATGTATCACTAATGATAATATTTAAATAAATAATTAATTTTGGTATTAATGCTGTTAAATAAATGATTTTTTGTGATTTCCTGCCTGCTCCTGATAAGCTGAGTTCAAGGGATATTGAAAATATTTGGTGCAGTGTGTATGATATGTAAATGCAAGGCATGTTCCTCACTCAGAAACTGATCAGGTTAGGCAGAGTGCTGGATCGCGTACGTGGTTCCCATCATGTTCTGAAGCATCCACAGCGCAAGGACGTGCTGACTATCCCGCACCCGAAGAAAAATCTTGGTAACGGATTGGTTATTGCCATTTGTAGACAGGCAGAAGCCCAGGAGAGGTCATGCGCTACCCAGTTGTAATTGAACATGGTGATGGTACAACGGCCTTTGGAGTTGTTTTTCCTGATCTGCCCGGATGCTTTTCAGCAGGTGACACCTTGGAGGAAGCGCTAGATAGCGCAGAAGAGGCAGCCGCTGGTTGGATCGATGCCATGTTGGACGCAGGCGAAGCCATTCCATCTCCCAGTTCTGTGGATGGCATCCGGAAAGCTCCTGATTATGCAGGTTGGATCGTTGGATTTGTTACACTTGATCCGGCCATTCTTGATGATCGGGTAGATCGTGCGAATATCTCTCTTCCCCGGCGTGTTTTGGCGCGTCTAGATGCTTTAGCTCGTGCCGCCAATGAAAGTCGCTCTGGTATGATTGCCGCCTTGACCTTACAGACGTCCGTGGTATCTGCTGAGGCAGCCAAAATGGATAAGATCTGATCGGGTTGGTAGTTCTATGCTATCGTGCACCTACTCTTGTGCAAATTTCAAGATCAGGTTCTTCCTTCTCCGATTTTGTTCAGAATGGCAAAAATTTGTAATGATTGCCATGCTTTGGTCACAATTTGTGCGGGGTGACCATAAGTGGTATTTCGGGTACGACATATGTCGACATACCGCACTGTTCGTCAGGAAACTGGCGAATTTCTACCCTCGCTAGAAGTTTAATTCGAAATATTTTTGTCTTGATCAAGGATGATTGTTTTATGGCTAAGAGCCTGATCCGAAAGTTTTTGAACAATACCAGCCTGTTGTGATTCATCCGTCTTTACGAAGAGCCCGATCCGAAAGTTTTTCAAGCTTGACAATGCCTTGCTGTCCGTCGTGTGAGCATGCGGATCGAGGCGATCAATGTCCATGCGGTTGAGGAAGCAATGGACTTTTCCCAATCTTTGGCGAGCCGCCTGCACCGTCCCAGCCAGGCGAATGTCCGTTCAACCACCCAGCGGCGCGGCAGGATCTGAAAGCCCTTCGCCGTATCGGACCGCCTGATGATTTCGATCGTCCATTTTCCCATGGAGGCGAGCGCGGATCGCAATTTGTCGCCAGCATAGCCGCCATCAGCGAAGATGTGGCGCAGCCAGGGAAAGCGCCTGCGTATTGCCGCCAGAACATCAACGGCCCCATCACGGTCCTGGATGTCGGCGGCATGAACGAGGAGAAAGATCAGGAAGCCGCAGGTATCAGTCACGATATGGCGCTTGCGGCCCTTGACCTTCTTGCCCGCGTCATAGCCCGAA
>NZ_NKTX01000133.1 GCF_003207815.1 Komagataeibacter oboediens
CGCACCCGGCCGAGGCTATGTAGAGCATCGCATTGACCACCTCGCGCATATCCGTCGTGCGAGGGCGACCGCCCCGTTTCGCAGGGGGCACAAATGGCATGATCAAAGCCCATTCCCCGTCCATCATATCCGATGGATATCGCAGTCCTTCCCGGCTATGTTCACGTCGGGCAATACCAGTCCATGTCACCATTCACTCCATCTCTTCGTAAAGACGGATGAATCACAACAGGCTGGTATTGTTCAAAAACTTTCGGATCAGGCTCTAAATAAGCGTCTATATTATAAATATCGTCTGTTTTTATTATCCTTCAGGATTCATGTTTGTCAGAGCATGCGTCCTGAAGGATTTTTTTATGGCCAGGTGAGAATGCCATGCCGTAGTCAATAAAGAGTTCTGATATCTGTTATGGCAATATATTTTCTATTTTAGTTATTATTATAAATAATGATTCTGAATATTCGTTTCCAGATCAGCATACAGAACATACCCATATTCCCCCAAACCTGTTGGTTACTGCCTGCATCAATCGAAAGATATGAAACGGGCAGTAAATATCATGTTGTTCAGGGGAAAAGCGCATGGCCATTCAGCCATCATCGGCAAACAGAAGCCCGTTTGATAAATGAAAGAATGGCCCCGACGTGATCGCCCGGCTCATCTCCTTCAATCCGGCAGCTTTTCATCCCCGGCATCCAGCGCCCTGTCCCGATCAAACTCACGGGGCCGTCCTGTCCGGGCCATGCAGTGTCTCCGTCCGTGTGGATAATGTCCTATACTCATCGGTTCGGAACTGGATTGCCTGCATCATGCGCTGAAGCCACCATCAATGGTCTGCATGGCCCCGGTAATGCCGCGCGCCGTGGGGCCGGCCAGAAATGATACATAAGCCGCAACATCGTCTGCGGACCCATGTTCCTTTATGGCCATGACACTGTGCATGAGGCTGGCCTCGGGGCCATTGGCCGGATTCATATCCGTATCCGTCGGTCCCGGCTGGATGACATTGACCGTGATGCGACGTTCCCCAAAATCCCGTGCCAGCCCCCGCACCATGCTTTGCAGGGCAGATTTGGTCATGCTGTAGGCCGCCAGTCCCTTAAAAGGCACCCGATTGGCGTTCGTGGAGCCGATCAGGATAATCCGGCCGCCATCCGGCATGGCGCGGGCAGCTTCAACCGCGCAGTGATAGGCGGCGCGAATGTTGATATCGATCATGCGATCAATATCGTCAGGATCAAGCGCCAGCGGATCCCCGGCAATGCAGATCCCGGCGTTGAAGACGAAAATGTCGATGGGGCCGACAGCGCGCGTGGCGGCAAGGATGGCTGAACGGTCGGTCGCATCCGCATGAATGGCTTCCGTCCCGCTTTCGCGGGCAAGGTCTTCGGCCTTTGCGTGCGAACCGGCCCATGTGAAGCGCACGGACGCGCCTTCGCTTGCCAGACGCCGTACGATTGCGGCGCCAATCCCCCGGCTGCCACCGATAACGACAGCCCTTTTGCCTGAAAAATCCGCCATGTCGCATTCCCCCCCCATGTTCTGTATCGATCAATACAGAACATGGGGTGCCGGTATGCAAGTTAATTCCGTATCGACCGATCTTGAATTTATTCCACCCGATCGACTGTTCAGACCCAGCAGGACGTTCAGCACTCTGTAACCGGGTCAAACCTTAACAGCATCAACATGCGCCTTCGGTCCCATGGGCAGGGTGGGGAGCCGGCGGATGGACTGCGTGCGGCGTCCGGAATGGTGAGACGGGCAAGGACTGAAAAATATATTCCGATATATCTTGACGCAAGATATATCGGAATGTATATCGGTAATCATGAAACACAGAAACAGACACGCAGGCGGTCGTAACCGCCAGACTTTCTCCCCCGAAGGCATGGCAGGTTCCGGGGAACCCCGTCGCCATCACGGCCGCGGTGGACATCACGGCGGTGGCCGCCGGGGCGGGCGTCACCGGCTGTTCGATTATGGTGAGATGCGGCTTCTTGTCCTCTCGCTGATCGCGGAAAAACCGACCTACGGCTACGAACTGATTCGCATGATCGAGGAAAAGTTCGGCGGCAGCTATGCCCCCAGCCCCGGTGTGATCTACCCCACGCTGACCTGGCTGGATGAAGCGGGTTATGCCCGGATTGTCGAAGCCGACGGCCGCAAGAACTATCACATCACGCCGGAAGGCGAGGCGTTCCTGGCCGCCAGCCGTACGGCCCTTGATGAAATCCTGGCCCGCGCCGCGACAGGTGCGGCAGAGGGCAGGGGGGGGCGGAAGAATGTCCCGATGCCGGTCATGCGCGGCATGGAAAACCTGCGCACGGCACTCCGCCTGAGGCTGCGCAACGGCGGGCTTGATACGGAAGCCGAGGAAAAGATCGCAGCCCTGCTGGATGACGCCGCCCGGGCGATCGGACAGGTCTGAACCCCGAATTTCCCTGACCGGTCGGCCAACTGGTCGCCCGGTCAGGCAATGACCCCATAATCCCACCATGTATTGATCTGTTTTTTACGGAATATCATGGTGTGGTTTGTGAGTACCTGAATGCAGGTCACTCACGTTCCGGAATATTCGTTTAAGTTTCCGGAACATTCACCGGAATAATACCGGGCCATGCAGGATCGTGATTTCGTGCCCGGATATTCCCGATACTGTCTGTTACATCATTCGACCTTACATTCCCGTGCATGCGACACGATGTATCAAAGGTCGAATTAAAGGATATATCATGAAGCGTTCAATTCTGTTTGCACTTGCTCTTGGCGCCTCCCTTCCGCTGGCGGCCCAGGCTCAGTCACCTGATCAGAACCAGGGCAGCGGGCAGGGCGAACATCGTGGCCACGGTGGTCATGGCCATCACGGTGGCAGGCATGGCGGTCACGGCGGGAACGGTGGTCAGAATGGCCAGGGCGGTGAAAACCGGAACGGCGGCCCGGGCGAAAACGGGGATCGCGGTGGCGAGAACCGTGGCGACCGGAACAACGGTCCCGGGGATCGTGGCGGCGACAGCCAGAACGGCAACCGGGGCGAACACGACGGCGGTCGCGGCGGTGACCACAATGGCGGCTGGAACCAGAACAACAGCACCTCCAACTGATCCCATTACCCAAGCGGAAGGCCCGGCATATTGCCGGGCCTTTTTTGTTGCAGGAAAGAAAACCGGCAACCGTGACGCCGGGCAAACCGGTAGCGCCCTGACAGATTGTATGCACCCACGTCGCATGACGCAGGGATTGTGTGAAAAGCACTCATACCAACGGTTATGGGCACTGACCTGTGTGAGCCCACTTTCTAAGACCGATGGATCGAATGGTGTCAGGCAAGGCGGCAAGATTATTCCAAGCGGAAC
>NZ_NKTX01000134.1 GCF_003207815.1 Komagataeibacter oboediens
CAGAAAATGCCCAAAATTACTGGAAAGAGCGCAAGAAATCCGAGAAGGACAAGGCGTTCGATCTGTCTCGCAAACTCAGGGAGTTTAACTTCCGACTGGACCTGTTGCGGGATCGTTTGATTGAAGCCGCCAAAAGGGAATTGGCCGATCTTCGCAAGAAAGCCGAGGTTATCCGGGAGGCATTGAAGGCGAAGAAGCTGGAACGCTATGCCCGCGAACAGGCCGAGCGCAGAGAACGACGGCAGGAACGAGGGAAAAGCCGGGGGCGGTGATAGGGGCTTGCCTTTGGCGTCAATCAGGCGGATTGTAGCCCCAGAAACGGGGAAGGCCCGGTGCGACAACACCGAGCCTTCCAACAAACCCACAGCTACTACCCAGTGGGCCTGCTACTTCCGAGGGGTAAGAGATAACCCAGTTTCGGGTTTCCCCTCAAGAGAAGATAGGCTGACTGGTTCGAAAGAACGACCAGTGACCCAAAATATCATCTCCCTGAAGCATTCTTTCCGTCAGCAAGTGAACAACCTCTATTTCGAGGGGAAGCTGACGATCTCTCATAAATCTGTCCTGATGACGCTTGCGACGTTCCTTGGCCGTTCGGGCCTGTTTCCGAGCCATGCGACGATCGCTCAAGCTTGTAAACGCTCGGAGCGAACGGTCATTCGCGCTCTTGAACGGGCTTATGCTCTTGGATTGGTCGTCAGAACCCATAGAACGGTCGTACAGGGCGGCAAGAAGGTGCGGACGAGTAATTCCTACCGATTGATTGTGACAGCCTCAGACCAGCTTAGAGAGGCAGGGAAGCATATGTCCCGGGCGCTTTGGAAAGGTGTTTCTCACCTAACTGACAGAATGTCAGAGAAGGTGGCTAAAAATATATCTATCCCTAGTTTTGAACGACGATATCCAGAGCCACAGCCTCCCGAACGCACACGGGAGGAACTGCTAGCAGCCATTGCGAGCTGGCAGACCTAACTGACAGACCTGAATCACCTAACTGACAGGACAAAAATTGCTCAGGAAGAAGGAGCAGATGGGAGAGGTCTGACCTAACTGACAGACCCATTCCTTTTTGGGAAAGAATTTAAGGGGCTTCATAAGAAAATATGAATTTTTTGCTTATAAGAAAATCATCAAATTTTTTATTTGTATATTCTATACAGTAATATTGTTCTTCTACTGAATTTGAAGAATTTGTCGTTCTAAATGGATCGAAATCCTTAATTGGTTTTTGATAAATTGATTCTATAGTTGAAGATAAAGAATTTTTATTTCCATTTTCGTCAAATGAATTATTAAAATCTCTTTTTAAGGTTTCAAACAGACTTTTTTCTCTTGTATGGAAGTATATTTTAGTCATTTCATTTAATCCTTTTTTGTAAAAGTGCCGCCCCTTTTTCTTTCCAGAGACTTTTTTTGGAAAGGTCAATTTGAGCTTCAGACATTGAACTTAAAGCACCTAAAAGCTCTTCTGGGTCCCATAAGATTTTCCCAGTAATGCTATCAACAAGTCCAGCCATAATGAGCAGCCCGGCTGATTTAATCAGTTCGTGCGTTCTGGCTTTCTCTTTGGCGCTGCGTTCAGCCTTGAGAATTTTGGAAACCTTGGTCTTGCTACTGGCGACCTTCTCAGCGGCTTTTTCTAAACGTGCGACAGCTTTTTCAGCCCGAACGAGTGCTTTGAAATCCTGTTCTTCTTTTGGCGTTTTATCGTCCTTCTCCATGAGAAGGACCAAGAGGCGCTGTTGGTCTGATGGCGACTTCTTGTTTTTGATATGCTCAATCCGTTCGATGAGCCATTTATCATTCATGACGATACCTTTTTTCTTTGGCAAATAATCACCATTCTAGCATCATTTTGTAGATAATTCCGACTATGATATTTATCCTTCCTATTGAGGAAGGCGCGCTTAGACGTTTCTCATAAATGAGAAACAGCACGTTAAGGGGTTTCCCCTTAAAACCCGTTTGAACTCTAAAGGAAGATGTTGTGGCGATTGGCCGTTTGTCGATGAAGGTTGGAGCGAAGGGGAAGGCCAGCCCTCATGCCGCTTACATCGCACGGACAGGGAAGTATCAGCATCGCCTCGAAACAGGTGAAAGACTGGTCGCCATCGGAACCGGGAACATGCCGGGTTGGGCGCAGTCTGATCCTTCTTCCTTCTGGAAGGCTGCTGACACGTTCGAGCGGGAGAACGGCACGACCTATCGAGAGATGGAGATCGCCCTTCCTCGTGAACTGAATGACGATCAGAAGCAGCGTCTCATTCAGGAGTGGGTGAAGCAGGAGATAGGCACCCGTCATGCCTATCAGTGGGCCATTCATTCTCCCCGCGCTGCTGATGGCGGCGAACAGCCCCACGCTCACCTGATGTTTTCAGAGCGGACGATGGACGGTATCGAGCGGGAGCCGGGACAGCTTTTCAAGCGGTACAACAGCAAGGCCCCAGAGAAGGGCGGGGCCAAGAAAGCGAATACCGGCAAGCAGTATGCGGAGCGCCGAGACGAGTTGAAGGCTCTCCGGCACCGATGGGAAGTCTTATGCAACCGGCACCTTCGGGCGGCTGATACGAAACAGCGGATCAGCATGAAGCCGAATCATCCGCTGCGACATGGCGCCCCAGAACCCAAGATGCTTCCGAGTGAGTGGAGCCGGGGCGACGCAAAAGCGGATATCATCGAGTTTCGAGAGGCGAGGCGGGACTTTCTGGAGACCGAGCCGAACGTGCGTCTTTTTGTGCGGCCGACTGCGGACCGTATTGAAACGCTGGAAATTCTCAAAGCCGCCAAAGAGGAAGAACGCCAAGAGGCGATTGCCCGGCAGAAGCGAGCCGAGGATGAACGCCAAAAGGAAATCGCGGACCGTCTCGCCAATCCTTATCCGCATATGGCGGAGAGTGAACTGGCAGCCTTGTTACCCAAGATCGAAACCGAGATCCGTGACCGGACAGAAAAGTTTGTCCAGGCGGACCCGGACTATCGAGACCTGGCGCAGAAGAAAGATGCCGCTACCAAAGAGCAGAGCGTGACCGAGGCCAGCATTGCGAAGGCCGAGCATGAGGAACGCAAAGAAGCGGATAGGGCGAAGGCGCTAGAAGAAAATCACCGTTTCCAGACCGGCTTACACAGAGCCGGGATCAAGACCTTCAAGGCTCTGGATGATGCAGAAAATGCCCAAAATTACTGGAAAGAGCGCAAGAAATCCGAGAAGGACAAGGCGTTCGATCTGTCTCGCAAACTCAGGGAGTTTAACTTCCGACTGG
>NZ_NKTX01000135.1 GCF_003207815.1 Komagataeibacter oboediens
CGCTGGGAAACCGCCAAAAATGGCTTGCCATTAGGTCGCACCACATGCGACCATAAAGTCGCACAGTGTGCGACCTATTCGGCCCATATACAGAGGTTCCCCACATGCGGAATGTCACCCGTCTCAAGACCCGCAAAGACCGGCTCCGCGAGGACCAAGCCGACCTGTTGAAGCAAGCCCTTCTGCCCTTCGCAGAGGACGATGGACCGATGCGGGATGCGGTCGGACGGCTCTACGTCCAGATCAAGAACCTCACCACCCCAGACCCCGGAACCACGGAGCCGTTCGTCATGATCCGTCCCGCCCAGAATCGCGCCGTCACCCTCTGGCTGCTGAAGAACAGTAAGCGGCCCATGAAGGCCGTGGACGTATGGACGCTGCTGTTCGACCACCTGTTTCCCCATACCGGCCAGATCATGCTGACCCGTGAGGAAATCGCGGAAAAAGTCGGTATCCGGGTCAACGAAGTTACAGCCGTCATGAACGAGCTGGTGAGCTTCGGCGCGATTTTCTCCGAGCGCGAGAAGGTGGCCGGAATGCGCGGGCCGGGCCTCGCCCGCTACTACATGAACCGGCATGTGGCCGAGGTCGGCAGCCGCGCCACGCAGGAAGAACTTGCCCTAATCCCACGCCCCGGCGCCAAGCTGGCAGTCGTGCAGGGTGGCAAGGCTTAACCCATGAAGGTTTCGGAACTGGACGTGTTCGACAGCGCCAAGGCGGCACAAGACCCGTTGGTGCGGGAAGAACTGCTGCAAGCAGCGCAGGCGGACGGCCACGGCCCCGCCCTCGCTCATGCCCGTTCCGTCATAGCCAAGGCGCGGGCCGGGCAGGACGCCAAGGCTTAACGGCCCCGCCCTCTCCCGCCTCGATCCCGGCGGGCCTGTAGCATCTCCTGATGCTCCTTGGCGTTTTTGGCCCGCTGCTCGGCCCGCTCTTTCTCGGCCGCTGCGGCTCTTAGGCGCTCTTCGGCCAGCCGCATCCGCTCGTCCATCTGACGTTTCCGCTCTGCCTCGGCATCCTTGGCGGCTCCTGCCTTCAGCCCTTTGCTGAAAGCCATCCACTTATTGGCGGTTTTCTCGGCTTTCTGCTGTATCGGCGGGGTCAGCCGGTCAAATGCCTGGGCCACCCTCTCGAAGCCCTCACGCATGGCGTTGACGGCCTGCGCCAGTTTAGCCAGGGCGAAATCTATCACCTCGGCCCGCTGGGCGTTCTCGGCCCGGATACGCCGGTTGTGGTTGCCGGTCGGGGTCTGGTGGCCCTTCCGTTCCAGAGCCACCACATTCGGCCCCATGTGCCGCTCTGGAACGCGGTCTAGCCCCTGCTCCGCATTGCTCCGGTGATCTATCCGGGCCTCTTGCCCAGCCCGCTCTAGCGCGGCATTGGCAAGGCCCGCCCATAGCTGCCGGATTTCCTTCACCTCGTCGGCGGCCTTCCCCAGTCCCATGCCCTGCCGCTTCTTGTCGGACAGTTCGATGGTTGATTTGTCTCCAAAGGACAGCTTGCCATCGGCCCCCCGCTCCACCGTGCGGGTGGTGGTCATGATGTGCGCGTGATGATTCCGGTCGTCGCCCTCGTCACCCGGAAGATGCACGGCCACGTCCACGGCCACCCCGTACCGCTGGACCAACTCACGCGCGAAACTGTCCGCCAGTTCGGCCCGCTGCTCGCTGGTGAGTTCATGAGGGAGGGCCACAACCCATTCCCTCCCGGTGCGGGCGTCCTTGCGTTTCTCTGATCGCTCCGCGTCATTCCACAATTCCGAACGGTCAGCCGTGCCACCCCCCGGAATGAAAATTGCCTTATGGGCAACGCTATTCTGCCGGGGGCTGTATTTGTGTTCGTGCCCGTCAACCTCGTTGGTCAAATCCTCGCCAGCACGATACGCAGCCGCAGCCACAACGGAACGCCCTGCGCTCCGGCTGATCGGTTTCGTTTCTGCGCGATAGATTGCCACGGATCGAGCGCCTACCTTTTGGAGTTAAACGGGGGGTTCAGGGGGGCGAAGCCACCATGACGCAGGACTTGCACTTGTGCAAGTCGTAACTGCGCCCTTAATACCTGACGGCATCAAGGGATATGTGGTATTCGTTTGAAACGGAACGGCTCCACGGTGAGGATGATATGAGCGATATTGCGAAAGAGATTGAGAACGCCAAAAGGATCATAGCTGAACAGAAAAAGCGCATCAAAGATGCCCAGAAGGAAGCAGCCAAGGCAGAATCGAAGTTGAGAGACCGACAGAACTATATCTTGGGCGGCGCACTGGTAAAACTTGCCGAAACAGATGAACGGGCCGTCCGCACTATTGAAACACTTTTGAAACTGGTAGAGCGCCCATCAGACAGGAAGGCGTTTGAGGTATTTTCCCGTCTCCCCGGATGCTCCCTGCCCCCGCAGCTAGCACCGGACACCAGCCATGAGTGAGACACTGGAAGAAGATCCGTTTGAACTGTTCAAAAGGGTCGAAAAAAGCCTGTCCACGGCCACCGCCAGCATGGAGCGGCTGGCCGCCGAACAAGATGCCAGGTGCAAGACCATTTCAGACGCCGCCGGAAAAGCCTCTAAATTGGCCGAGGAAGCCGGTGACACCTTCACAGCATCCAAGAGGCGTCTGATGATCTGGACGGCCCTCTGCGCGGCTCTTCTGGTCTGTGGCGGGTGGTTGGCGGGTTATTGGCTGGGACACCGTGACGGTTGGGCCTCTGGCACGGCCCACGGCTACAGCGAGGCCGTAGCGGCCAACACGGTTGCAGCATGGGGCGTCACCCCCAGCGGCCAGCTTGGCTACCTGATGGACAGGGCGGGCCTTCTGCAAGCCCTCGGCCACTGCCATCTGCCGGGATATGAGGCCAAATACGAACCGAAGGAAAAGCGCACCTTCTGCTACCCCACCCAGAACGCCAGCGGCTGGGCTGTGCAGCCATGATCGCCAACCCCTCCCTCTTCCTGAGCAATTCGGAAGAGCGATTTCCGCCGACTGAACACGTCGAAAATGGCAGTTTTCCACCGAAAAAAGGAAAGGACCATAGGAAAGGATTAATATCTTATTTTTATCTAGGGGTTTGCCGATCCGCGATTTTCGCTGGGAAACCGCCAAAAATGGCTTGCCATTAGGTCGCACCACATGCGACCATAAAGTCGCACAGTGTGCGACCTATTCGGCCCATATACAGAGGTTC
>NZ_NKTX01000136.1 GCF_003207815.1 Komagataeibacter oboediens
GATCATGGACAGGCCTGCACCGACACGCCCTGATGTCCATGATGGCCTACGCCTTTCTCCAGTCCCGGCGCCTTACGGCGGTCGGGCGGAAAAAAAAGAATCACCGGCCCACCGCCACAGCCCAGTCTGCCAGCAATACGACAGGCCATTCTTGATCGCATCCTGCGACTACCCACCGGGCAATGCCCGCACTGTGGAAACCTTCTACTCCAGACCTCGCAACATATTCTGCCAAAGTAGTGCTAATACCACATACGGTTTCCGGTCACGATCATGGTTGCGGCCGGAAACCACAATTCAGGACAAAGCAGTTTCGGGCGAAGCTTTTATTACTTCTGTCCGTTTTTTTACAGATCGGCACTGATCGAGAACTTGAAGGTCTCCGGGTCCCCCATGACCAGATCGCTCTGGTAAACCGATGCCCAGTACCGCTGATTGCCGATGTTATCGACCTCGAAGCGCGCGGTCAGTGGTTTCTTTGCTGCAAGGAAGGTATAGCGTGCCCCCAGGTCGAAACGTGACCATGCGGGCAGGTGCGTCGTGTTCATGTTATTGAACTGCTGCTTGCCGGTGCTAATGACACGGCCCACCAGCGTCAGTCCCTTCACGAACGGCACGTCGTATTCAAGGTTGCCGTTAATGGTGTAGTTCGGCACGCCAATAACGGTCTTGCCGTTATATTCGCCGCCCGCCGTATTCAGCTGCTTTGCATCAATCAACGTCAGGCCACCGTTGAAGCGCAGGCCGCGCAGGATCTCGCCATTGAAGGTCAGTTCCATGCCCCGGTTACGCTGTCGGCCATTCTGTGTGTACAGCATCTGCCCGGTATTACCGTAGGCTTCGGTCATGCCCTGCGGCATGGCAGTCTGGAAAAACGCGACACCTGCGGCAAAGCGGCCCACGTCATATTTCGCGCCAACTTCGTACTGGGTGCTCTGGTACGGGGCAAAGACCTGCCCGGCATTGACGTAGGTTGCGCCCACCGTCTGCCCCGCCGACAGGCCCTGAATACGGTTGAAATACAGGGCGGCATGTTTGACCGGATGGATGACAAGCCCGATGACGGGGGAGAACGCCGCCGCATCGTAATGGGTGCTCAACGTGCCGGTGCCATAGGCAAAGGAATCCGACAGGATGTCCTGGTACCGGAAGCCCCCCGTCAGCGCGATACGGTCGTGCCAGAAGGTCATGGTATCGGACAGGAACAGGCTGTACAGCTTGTTCCACGCCACCCGGCCGGGATTGTTCAGGCTGCCGCCGCTATAGGTTTCCTGCGGGGTGAACTGCGTGGGGTGATAGATGTTACCCGCCTGTGATGTCAGGCTCATGGAATAGGCGGCGTCTGATTCCTCCCATATCGCCGACCCGCCCGCGTTGATTTCATGTTTGATCGGGCCGGTGGTGACATGCGCATGGATACCGGCCTGCGTGGCCTCGTTCATGACGTTGTACGCATCCGCCATGGCGCCCACGGTGCCCGCCCCGGTGCGGGAATTGGTCAGCGTGGTGGTGGCGTAATTGCCCATTTCATTGCCGCCCTGCGCGCCGAATTTGCCATACGCCGTAATGTGGCTGCCAAAATCATGTTCGATGTTCAGCGTGCCGAACAGGTAGCTCAGGTCGGTATAGGCCCAGCGCTGTCCCCAGTTTTCCGATGGCGCGGTCGCCTTGGGCGCGGGCATGCCATCGGCCAGGCTGGAGACGATGATGGCGCTGCGCCCGCCATAAACCTGCTGTTTCTGGTAATTCATGTTCATGTCGATGCGCGTGTCATCATTGTGCCAGTCAAAGGCTGCGCCAAGGGCCACGTCATCACGCCGTTCGCCCTTGATCGCCGTCTGTCCATCCATGCCCGCGGCGTTGAAGCGGAAGCCGAAGGCATGGTCGCGACCAAAGCGACGGCTGATATCAAATGCGCCACCGCCCTGCCCGCCGCTGGTATAATCGCCGGTGATGCGCGTGATATCCGTCGCCGCCGCGCGCTTGGGGATCAGGTTGACGTTACCCCCAATGGCCGAGCCACCGGGGGCCGCGCCATTAAGGAACGCGCTGGCGCCATTGAGCACCTGCACCGAATCATAAAGCTGGGGCGAGACAAGCTGCCGTGGGGTGACGCCATACAGGCCGTCAATCGCCACGTCATCGCCATACAGCGTGAACCCACGGATCTGGAACAGCTGCGCGTAATTGCCATACCCCATTGTCGTGCGCACGGTGGGATCGTTCAGCAGCACATCGCCCAGTGTCTGTGACTGCTGGTTCAGGATCAGGCTGGAATTGTAGCTGCGGATGTTGAAGGGCACGTCCAGCCCTTTCTTCTTGCCCAGCGCGCCCAGATCCCCACCGCTGCTGACATACATGCGGTTCCTGCGCGCGGCGGTGACGACTATATCCTCATGCCTGTTCGCGTCCGGGCTGCCTTCGTCCCCTGCCTTCGCTTTTTTTTCTGGGGCATGGGCTGAGTGCACACGGGGGGCAAAGGTCGGTTTCACCTTCTGCGGTACGGTAATCTCTCCCCCTGTTGCAGCGTGAGATGCCGCCGGGACATCCACACCTGCCAGCAGAGTGGAGGCGCAGATGGTGCTCAGGCAAAGCGCACGAAGATTCATTATCAAAGCTCACACTGTGATGGTTCCCGGTAGCTTATTTAGCAATTGATAGTGAATTGCAATATCAAACATGTGCCTCACTAGTGTCCTGATTCTGAAGTTTCGCTGATTTTGGTAGTACGGAGGCAGAATCGCTTGACGGCCTGCAGGATGTCGTCGGCGGATCTGGTCCATTTGAAGGGCTTGGGCTGTTCGTTATGGACGGCGATGAAAGCCCTGATGTCGGCCTCCAGGGCTTCGGTCGAACGGTGAATGCCGCGCCTGATCTGCTTTTCAGTGACGAGAGCGAAAAACCGCTCCACCTGATTGATCCATGAGGCCCCGGTCGGCGTAAAATGAACGTGCCAGCGCGGGCGCCTGGCCAACCAGTCACGGAT
>NZ_NKTX01000137.1 GCF_003207815.1 Komagataeibacter oboediens
TGGGTGGTCCGTTTCCGTGTCGCGGGGTGGCCACCTTCGATGGGGCCACACCAGTGGCGCGATCTATTTTTCAGCCGGGACACCGGGTGACTGTCGGGCGCATCGGAATGCGAGGGCTGCTATGAGGAGGTTGGAGAAGTGAGCGAAAAGAGTAATGTTCCAGTCAGGCGAATTTCTCAGCGCGGGAATCTCGCATTCACCAGCGACGATATGTCTCCGATGGAGATTGCCAGAAGGCTGGAGACTGTTGGCGTCTACGTGACTGATATCAGTGTCGTTGCGCCAATCGGGACAGACGGCAGGAAGGGGGGCGAGGTTTAATGGTAACTCTAGAGGCCAACCGCGTAGCCCAGATCCTGAAATCCGACCGGCGATACAATCGGTTGTCCCGCGAGATTGCCGCTGGAACCGCTCCTGACCCCGGTGCGGATGGACCGGCCGCCACCGCCCGCAAGATCGTGCAGGACGCAGTCGCTCTTATCGAGCGTAGCGCGAAAAAGCATACCGTCCGCCGGGTGGCAGAGGAATGCGCGTTGGACAGGCTGTATTACCGACCCACCAGTGCGATGACTCCGCAGCAGTATGGGGCCGGTTTGCGCTTTCGGCGCGCATGGCTTCGTTCCGCCCGCCGGGCGCGGGTTACGCAGACCTACGACATGCAGGAAATCGAACGCGGCGGCGATCTGACCGGGCAGGAAAACAGCAGCTATGCGCGTGAGTTGGTTTCAGAGGCCCTGAGTGTCCTGACGACCGCACAGCGTCGGGATGTCGTTGCGGTCTGTGGTGAGGACCAGATACTGCCTAGCAAGTGCACGAAAAACCTACGTAACGGACTGGACGCGCTATACGATCTATGGCGAAAAAAATAGTTCTTGTAATTTTTCCGCGAATGTGCGTAACTTGCTCCATCATGGAATAAATGCGCCGCAACGGCACACATCAGCCGCTCTAAAAAGGGCGGTTTTTCGTATGCGGGCATCCCTGCTCCATGCCCAGTTTGGGCGGCTGACATTTCAGCGTTTCTGGCACGGAACCGATAAATCCTGACCTCCCTAACCGACCGGTGCCCAAAAGCCTCGCTGGTCGGCATGGGAAAATCCTGTCAGCCCGTAAGTAGGCCGGGATAAGGCGGGAAGTGCATCACAACATAATGCCTGGAGGATCGTATGGCTGGGCGAAAGGGTCCGGCTAAAGCTGAGAAGCGAACGAGCCGAACACGTCCTACGCGCGATGCGCGTGAGGTTTTTCTTGAGCATCTGCGCAAAACATCAAACGTATCAGAATCTGCTCGTGTTGCTGTGGTCGGGCGAACGACCGTTCATGAATGGCGGGATCAAGATCCTGCATTTGCCGCCGCATGGGACGATGCGATTGATGAGGCGACAGACGCCCTTGAAGCGGAAGCGCGCCGCCGCGCCGTCGATGGCCACGAAGAGTATGTGATTTCCATGGGGCAGATAGTGCGCGATCCGGTAACTGGGGAGCCGCTCAAGCAGAAGAAATACAGCGATGCGTTGACGACGCTGCTGCTCAAGGCGCACCGGCCCGAGAAATTCCGCGAACGCTATGATGTGCAGCAGAGCGGCAACATCACCATGAACATCACATCGGACGACGACGCACTGTAATGATCGCCAAGCTGAACCCGGCCCAGCAAGAGGCAAACCGGCTGCTGGGCAGTCCTGCCACACACATCCTGCTGCGGGGTGGTTCCAGATCTGGCAAGACGTTCCTTCTGATCCGCGCGCTGGTCATCCGGGCGGCTAAGGCGCCGGGCACGCGGCACGGCATTTTCCGGCACCGGTTCAATGCCCTGAAACACTCCATCATCGGGGACACCTTCCCCAAGGTGATGCGCCTGTGTTTTCCGGACGTGCCCTACAACCTGAACCGCACGGACTGGTATGTCACGCTGCCGAACGGGTCCGAAATCCTGTTCCACGGCCTCGACAGTTCCGACCGCACTGAGAAGATCCTCGGCCTCGAGTTCGCCACGGTCTATCTGAACGAAGCTAGCCAGATTGGTTACGGCGCGCGGAACATGCTGCTGACACGGCTAGCGCAAAAGTCGATCCTGAGCGTCAAGGAATATATCGACGCCAACCCGCCCACGACTTCGCACTGGCTCTACAGCCTATTCGAACGGCACGTTGAGCCAAAATCAGGCGAACCGCTGCCGGACCCTGCCGATTACGCGACCATGCAGATCAACCCGGACAGTAACCGGTCCAACCTGTCGCCTGAATACCTGAAGCAGCTTGAAAGCCTGCCGGAAAAGGAACGCCAACGCTTCCTGTTCGGCAATTACCAGACTGCAATCGAGGGCGCGCTCTGGACGCTGGACCGTATCAGGCGCGAGGCCGCGATAACCGATGCCAACCGTGCCGCCGTGCTGGCGCGCATGCGGCGTATCGTTGTTGCGGTCGATCCATCGGGGTGTTCCGGTCCGGAAGATTATCGCTCGGATGAGATAGGCATATCGGTCTGCGGTGTGGATACGGACGGCAACGGCCATGTGCTGGCCGACCTGTCATGCCGCGCTGGGCCTGCTGGTTGGGCCAAGATCGCACTGGATGCTCTGGATCTGTGGAAGGGCGACCGGATCGTGGCTGAAAAGAATTTCGGCGGCGCGATGGTCGAAAGCACGATCCGCGCAGCCCGTGCCACGGCGCCGGTCACACTAGTCACGGCCTCACGCGGCAAGTTTGCCCGGGCTGAACCGGTGGCCGCGCTTTATGAGCAGGGCAAGGTTACGCATCATGGCCGGTTTCCTGATCTTGAGGACCAACTTTGCCAATTCTCCATGTCGGGGTTTGAGGGCGCGCGATCACCTGACCGGGCCGATGCGCTGGTATGGGCGCTGACTGACCTGATGCTTGGTCCACCACCAGCCGCACCGGCGCGATTTGTGCCAACACGTTTCAATCTGGGCCGATAGCGGCCACGGGGTCGCATGGA
>NZ_NKTX01000138.1 GCF_003207815.1 Komagataeibacter oboediens
CCTCGTCATCAGCCAGATCCTCCCGCATCAAGAGAATCAGAGCCAGCGCCGTTTGTCACTTCACACACGAGTCAGTGGCTACGTCCTTTGGTATAAGTCGCTTCCGATAAAATCCGGTTGCCCGTCCCTTTGCCGCGCAGTCAGCCATATTCTCCGAACGAGTTCCTAGAAACAGATGGTCTGGGTTGACGCACCACCGGTTATCGCAAAGATGGCAAACATCCATTCCGTCCAATACTGGACCACAAAACAATTCATAAGCGCGACGGTGTGCGGAGACGTTCTTTCCGTTCAGGCGAACATTACCGTAGCCATTACCTTTCCCTGCGCCCATCCATGGCCAACAGGCCATATGATTGAACCCCTTGGTGTCAACGTGACGCAAAAACGCGGTGAACTTATTTGCATGAGGAAGATGATTATTTTTTGGACCGGCCATTACGCTACCCCTCCAGCGCATGGAGCCGATCCATAAACGCCATTCTTTTCCAGAAACTTCCGACGCTTCCATGTGATTTCATCAGCGGTCAGGTTACAGCTTTTCCAGAAGGCAATTTTGTCGGCCAATTCCGTATTGGATGTCGTCCGCAATCGCCTTTGAAGGATCGAATTGATCGAACGACCCGGAAGAAACTTCTGGATTTCCCGCTCCGTCTTGTTCGGCATGCTGTTGAGGATCTGTGTTTCGTGTTCGGTCCATGGTTTGGGAGCGCTCATGAGCGGGTCTCCCCTTCGGTTGCGGGGCGGCTAAGCGCAATGACTCTGCCGCCCCGTTGTGCCACCATGTGGTTGTCTAGACCCACCATGGAGGAACCTGTGGAAAAGCGAATTGCTGATCTTGAGGCAAAAGTCGAAGAACTGATGGCGCGCAAAGAAACGCACGATTCCGCCATAGAAATGGAAGTCGAGATCATAAACCGGTTAGTGGATATGGTTGCTTTGCTCATTTTCCATCAACCTCCTTCCGTGAAGCGCGACGTGCTGAATGCGTGGGCTTGGCAGACGAAGCAAAAGGAACAGAACAAACAGAAGAAGAAAGGCCAGAATGGTACGATGCTTCGCTTGAGCATGTCCGGAAGACAATTCTGGATGCAGCGGCCCATTCGAAGTTGGCGCTCTTGTCCGAGGCGGCCACACGCGCGTTTTCACCGCATCGGTTTCTGAAATAAAAACACCTGCGCCGCGCCCGATCTCCTCTGCGTTTATTTCGGACCACATCTTGGGGAGGCTCATGAGCGGGCCTCCTGAATGGGGCGACCAGCCATCACCGGCATTTCGCCAAACATGAAGCCGATCTGAGTATTGACGGAAGGGATGAAACTAATGGTGCACTTCATTGGTATTCCTATCATTGCAGGAGGCACCACTGACAGTTTCATTTTTTTCAACTTCATCTCGATGGGAGGCAATCTGATTAATAATGTTGGAAAGGTATTTTGCCGCTCCAGCATTATCTCCAAATGGGTTAAGCATAAGCATGCGTTCTATACTTTTATTAATCAGATAATCGAGGCTGGAGCATATCAAATGGTTCCACTCTTCCTCAGGAATATCAGATGCGCACCCGTCAATTTTTGCGCGCTCATAAGGGTCTATTTCTTTTACAAGCGCACTCATCCTCTCAATCATCCATTTGGAGAGCCCGTCACTTGCCGAAACATGGTCAATCGGTTTTTTGAGCGCATAGTCGGTGGCACAATATCCTTCAGGGAAGAAGTTCATCATGTCAGGACAAAAACGAAACCATTCTCCATGCTTTCGATTGCTCTGAAATCTCTTGTGAAAAGCGCTTTCAACAATTCTATTCCCTGCAAGGGAGCGGATTGCGATCAGTTGATCTGCACTGCCGCACTGATGCTCACGAACACGGCGCGCGACATCCTCGGCTTTGCCGATCTTCACATTTTCAGAACCCTCGCAGGCAATAATGTAAACATGAGGCCCTCTGTATCCTTCCGGCTCATCATGTTTTGGCGCGATTTTGAAAGGGATAATTTGGGCAGTCACCGCGCACCCTCCCCTTCAGGGCGCACGACCTTCACGCCTCGGAACAGGTCGGGGCGGAGTTCTTCGCGGGGAATGCTGAATAGCGCCTCAATCGTCGGACAGTGATGGGGCGGTATCTCTCTCCAAAGAATGGGCGTCGAGTGGCGAAGGCGCAACGCTCTTGCCAGCACAGACGGGCCGCCAACGCGGCGCAGCAGTTCTTTCGGTGTCATTATGCGTGTTTGCCACACAAACATGCGCTCAGGCAAGCATATTGTTTGCCTAACAGGCACGCTGTTCCCGGAAAGAAGGCATAATCCCGCGTATGATGGACAGGAAATTATTCGCTGCGAGACTGAGCGAGGCGCGCCAGAAGCGTGCGGTTGAACTCGGCCGGAAGCTAACGCAGGCGGAAGTTTCGGATGCCGCTGGCGTATCCCGCAGCCATTTAGCTGGGGCAGAGTCTCAACATACAGGCATCAGCTTAGATGCAGCCGTTGCCTTATCTCAATATTACAATGTTTCCCTGGACTATCTTACGGGCCTTTCGGGCGCGCATATCCAAGGATACGAGAACACTGCGCATGATGATCTTGAGGTTCTTCTCCTCAAGATCTGGCGCGCTATGAGCGAGGAAGAGCGTCTCGGTCTGATGGCGCTTCTCAAGGCCAGAATCGACACCAATGCGGCCTGACCCATCTTCAAGCGCCCGTAGGTCTTTCGCCGCGTTCCCGTTCATTGTTTCCCTTTCGTTCTCATGGAACGATAGCAGAACAGAACGGGTGGTGGATATACGTAATTTGGATATGGGTTATGCGTTCTAATGGCTGACGGTAGCGATTCAAGCGTGTTGTATCGCGATGATTGGGTAATCAATGCACGTAGGA
>NZ_NKTX01000139.1 GCF_003207815.1 Komagataeibacter oboediens
GTCCGGTTCTGGCGGTCTGACGGTTTCTGGCGGGACGGAGACGCTGTCGGGTGCGAATACCTACACGGGTGTGACGACGGTGGCGTCTGGTGCAGGCCTCAGCCTGCCGGGTTCTGTTGCGGGTGCGCTGACGACTGCCGGGACGACGGATGTCAATGGCGGCACGGTTGCTGGCACGACAACCAATACCGGGACGTTTACGGCTGAAGACGGCACGCTTGCGGCTGTTGCGAACAATGGCGGCACAGCGAGGCTGAGCGACACGACGGCAGGCGCCGTGACGAATGCGTCTGGTGCGACATTCAGCGCGACGGGCGGGACACTGGCGAGTGCGGCGAACAGCGGGACGATGACGCTGGGTGCGGGCAACACCGTCTCGGGTGATGTGACCCAGACGGCCGGTTCGCTGACGCTGGACGGCAACACGGTTGACGGCACGGTTGCGGCCAATGGCGGCACGTTCGATGTGGCGTCTGCGGGTTCGACGGCGGGTTCTCTGTCGGGAACTGCCAGTGGCACACTGGACGGCACGCTGGACCTGACCAAAGCCAGCAGCACCTATTCCGGCGGCATGTCCGGTTCTGGCGGTCTGACGGTTTCTGGCGGGACGGAAACGCTGACGGGTGCGAATACCTACACGGGAGATACGATTGTTGCGTCTGGTGCGAGCCTGACGGTTTCCAATGGTGGCCAGCTGGATGGTACGAACAGCATCCAGAACGACGGAACAGTCGTTCTGGACAATGGCCATGTAACTATTCCAAACAATACGGCAGCGAACTGGACTGGCGTCATTGCCAGTGGGTTTGACGCTGGTTCTGACGCAAGTATGACCTTGCAAAATGGTAGTACCCTTGATTCAGCAGGAGGTACTTTGACGGCCGGGCTTGGCGCCAATAGCCAGGGCAAGATTACGGTTGATGATTCCACTGCCAATGTTGGGATGATTGTTGCGGGTGAGAATGGCACCGGCACTGTTTCCATTACAAATGGCAGCGTTGTTTCAACCCAGGCCGTCGTATTGGGTAACCAGACCGTCGGTAAAGGCAGCCTTGATGTGACGGGAACCGGCACGCAGCTGAATGCGGGGACGGGTGGTCTGTATGTCAATGCGGATGGCACGGGCACGGTTTCCGTTGAAAACGGGGGTGTGATCAGCTCTGCGGGTCCTGTCTCGTTCGGGGACGGGTCAACTGTTGCGTCTGGCAGCACGGGCACCCTGACGGTTGGTCAGGGGGGCACGCTGGCAGTGGGTGGCACGAACGGCATTGTCGCGGATGAAGGCAGCAATGGTGGCAGCTACCAGTTCAACCTGGCTGGCGGCACGCTGAAGGATACGGGGTCCGACCTGACCTCTTCCGTGAATGCGACGCTGGTCAGCGGGACGGATTCCACCGTCGACACCAATGGTCTGAACACGACCCTTTCCGGCGTACTGTCCGGGAGTGGCAGTCTCACAAAATCGGACACAGGCACGCTGGTCCTGACTGGGGCTGACACCTACACGGGAGGGACGACGATCGGTGGCGGCACGCTGCAGCTTGGCAATGGCGGCACGACCGGGACGATTTCTGAGACGTCGTCGATTGTGGATAATGGCAACCTGAGTGTTGATCACAGCGACAGCGTGACGCTGGCGCAGGCGATCTCCGGCACGGGCAGCCTGACCCAGTCCGGAACCGGCACCACCATCCTGAGCGGTACCGACACCTATGGTGGCGCGACTTCCGTGAATGCCGGCACCTTGCAGGTTGATGGAGATGAGAGTGGTGCGACGGGAGCGACGACGGTTGCTTCTGGCGCGACGCTGAGCGGCACGGGCACGCTTGGTGGTGACGTGACGGTTGGGAATGGTGCGACCCTGTCTGCGGGTGATGGCGCCCATGGCGTGGGCACGCTGACGGTTGATGGAAACCTGACCCTGGATCAGGGCTCGACCCAGAACTTTGATACGGGTGAGGCCAATACGGCAGGTGGGAAATACAATGACCTTGTCGCTGTGGGGGGCAACCTGACGCTGGGCGGCACGCTGAATGTTGCGGCCGATACAGCTGGTCCGGACGCTGCCAGCGGTGGTCTGGATGCGGGTGTCTACCGTATCTACACCTATGGTGGAGGCCTTACGGATAATGGTGAAACACTTGGCACGGTTGATGCCGCGCAGGGTGTTGAACTTGGCCTGCAGACCTCGATCGCCCATCAGGTGAACCTGGTTGTGAATGATGGCAGCCTGACCTTCTGGGACGGCGGCAATACCGGCACCAACCATGGTTCGGACGGTTCGTCCGGTAATGATACGGTCGATGGTGGCAGCGGCACCTGGACTGCGATGAACGGTGCGGGTGATGACAACTGGACCAATGCGGATGGTAGCCGTAACGCACCATGGTATGCGGGTGGCTATGCCGTCTTCGAAGGCTCTGCCGGCACGGTGAGCGTCTCGGATAAGGATGCGAATGGCGATCCTGCGGATGTGACGGTCAGCGGGATGCAGTTTGCCAATAATGATGGCAAGACCTATGTCGTGACGGGTGATGACCTGTATGCGACCACGGGTTCGACGACGGTCCGTGTTGGTGACGGGACGGATGCAGGCGCTGCCATCACGGCGGATCTGGATACGGTCATCAATGACAGCAATGTCGCGGGTGGTACGTCTTTGGTGAAGACGGATGCCGGCACGCTTGTTGTGAGCAAAGATCAGACCTATCGCGGGGCCACGGATATCGAAGGCGGCACGCTGCAGCTTGGCAATGGTGGTACGGCGGGCAACATCGCGACTACCACGGCGATCCATGATGATGGTACGCTGGCTGTTGATCGTAGCGAT
>NZ_NKTX01000013.1 GCF_003207815.1 Komagataeibacter oboediens
GGAAATATCCATATCTTCTGCGGGATCTGGTCATCAATCGGCCTGACCAGGTCTGGTGTTCCGATATCACATATATTCCCATGAAACGGGGATTTCTCTATCTCGTGGCGATAATGGACTGGTTCACGCGCAAGGTCCTGTCCTGGCGTCTGTCGAACACGATGGACGTGGAGTTCTGTATCGAGGCGCTACAGGATGCCCTCATGCGCTATGGCGCCCCGGACATTTTCAATACTGACCAGGGGTCGCAATTTACGACACCCCGTTTCACCGGGATACTGGAAGAGCGTCAGATCCGCATCAGTATGGACGGGCGTGGGCGATGGCTGGATAACGTGTTCATCGAGCGTCTGTGGCGGTCGCTGAAATATGAATGCGTCTACCTGCACGCGTTCGAGACCGGATCGGAGCTGAGGGCCGGGCTTGGCAGATGGATCGCCCACTATAACGAAAGGCGTCCGCATACGGCGCTGGCTGGACGTACGCCCGATGAGGCGTATCATGACGTGCCGACGCCATCTGGTCCGGGGTTAACCCCGGACCAGATAGCCAACAGCAACGCCGTCAGAAGGGCGGCATAACAACAACCGGGTATAGCTTATCAAGCCCACAAAGCTGTCCGAACGGACGGGACCACCTCAAGGTGCTGCCACACGTGGAGCCTCGACCATCGGATAAACAATTGTGCGGCGGTTAACCAGGGACCCAACAGTAGCTGGCAGGGCACTCCACTTTGCGCCGTTTGTATGCCATCAGAAGGTCACGGAAATCTTCCGCCGAAGGTTCTTCGGCGGGGTCTTGCCCCTCGGATGGACTTTCTCGATTAAAGAGATCCAGACAGACTGCATCATGCTAATAATAAACAGCTGTACGTTTCATTCCGAAGTTAAAGTACTAAATGGTTGTATCATAATATAATTAAATTAAAAATCTTCAACCATTAGTTGCTATCAAGGGGGGTGATTTTCATATGCCTGAATTCTGTCATGCCGTTTTCGGAAAAGGCTATGACACGATCAGCCCTGGCAGGTGGGAAGATAAGGTCTGTTATGACGACAGAACCGTTTCGGGAAAGAATTTCAATAGAATTGCGGTCAACAATAACATGTAAAGAAATGTCCCCTGTCTGCGAAGGCATATTGACGATATGTTCATGACTGAATTTTGGTGAGAAATCAGTCAGGCCCGAACGTGACCGGTCGACGGTCAACACATGCTTTTTCATATCGTAAGCAATATTTGTGCCGGTATGGCCATCGGGTGTGGCCCGCACGACTATTCCGGCACGATCCGCGTTTTGTATGTGCATGCTCATGTCAATATCCAGAACCTGACCATGCACACGGTCAGGTAGCAGATGGCGTCCCGAGAATACCTGCAACCCGTCGAAAGATAGCGTCGGTCGGGCCGCGACCAACGCAGTGTAATGGCTTTCGGGGGTCAGGCAAAGCTGGGGGGTGCCATCAATTGTTCGCAGGGCCATGGTCATGGGGAGAGTCATCTGACCTTTCCATGGCGATGTCGGTACCTGGGAGGCATAGTCCCAGTTATTCATCCAGCCGATGGTAACAGGTGTGTTTTCAGGCAGGCCAGCAAACGGGATTGCGGCATAATGGTCCGCCCCGTGATCGAGCCAGTCATATGCTGCCGGGTCTGATCCATCGGGCGGCAGTCTGTCCGGGTGGAATGCCGTGCCATCGAAGGACCCAACGAAATAGATGCTGCCCGATCCGCCCGCGATGCTCCATGGATTGATCCCCAGCATCAGGACCCATTTCTGCTGTGCCGGATTCCCGTCCAGGGGCAGGGGAAATAGCGATGGCATTTCCCATAACATTCCCGGGCGAATAAAGCCGGCCGGACCGAAATCGCTGAGGAATGTCCAGTCCGTCAGGTTGACCGATTTGTATAGTTTGACGACCGGTGCATTTGCAACGACCGTTGCCATGATCCAGTAACCACCGGGCGCGTACCAGAACACGCCGGGGTCACGAAAGTGAAGTGAATCCGGTGATAACGTCAGGACAGGGTCCTTCTGGTAGGGTTTCCATGTCTGGCCATTGTCAAGACTGTATGCAAGGGACTGCGCCTGCACGCCGGGTTCTCTGGACGCGTTTTTCTTGAAAACACTGGTGTACAGTGCCACCAGCGGCGGATTGTTTGTCGTGCCCAGCCCGGATGTATTGTGGGTGTCCGCCACGACTGTTCCGGAAAAAATGTCTTTTGTCTCATTGGACGGAAGGGCGACATCATGTTCATGCCAATGCAGCAGGTCCGTGCTGGTCGCATATCCCCAGGACATATTCCCCCATTCGGAGGCTACAGGATTGTACTGATAGAAAAGATGATAGACTCCCTTGTAAAAAAATGGGCCATTGGGATCATTCATCCAGTTACGTTGGGGCGTATAATGCAACAGCGGGCGCCACTGTGGGGTGGCGCCCTGTAATGGCGCGGTCTGTTGCATGTCGGCTGCCTGCGCTGTCACCAGCGCAGGCAGGTTGGTCGATAATGCCATCAATACAGTCCACCGTATCATTTCTGCCCGCATGTTATTGATGGCTCCCCCTCAGGAATGTGGGCATCATATGAACAACTGCCGCATTATTGCTGCTGTACGAACGAGGCAAGTGATATACTGGCATTGGGCGATCTTCCGGACTGCAGCAGGTCACGCACAAACCCCTGCCAGTCCAGATCATACCGGTTTGCCGGGATATTGCCATATCCACCCAGCCCGTTCTGACCATATGACAGGTCGATCTGGGTCGTTGCATCACTGATCTGGATCTTCACGGTGGGCGCCAGTGCCCCGCCCCGCCGGCCTTCTACCGTGTCGATAAACGATTCAACCAGACCATTGGGCATCACATAATGCGAATACGCCTGAAAGGCACGTGGGTTCTGCTGTGGATCGGGATCAAAATCCGAACCCGCTGCGGTATTGAGGTCGGTGGGGTTGCCCAGCGCCAGACCGCTGCCCCAGTTCAGCGGTTCGAAATCGCTTCTCAGGCCATTGCCGACAAAACCATAAACCCCATCTGGTCCATCAATGCCTGCTGCGAAGGTTGAGCGATGACTGATGGTGAACAGATAGTATTTCCCATCCTTGATATAGACCTGAGGCCGTTCCGTCTGGTCGTTGACACAGTTCGCGGAAATAAGGGGCGGCAGGAAACGCCATTGCGTCAGTGAACTGTCGGTGGATACCGCCAGGCCGATATTGGCTTTCTGGTATGTCGCTCCCGAATTCTGTACGGTATCCAGATCTTCGGCATTGGGGTCACCCGCCTGATAACCCAGGTCGGCTGCCGTGCAGTCCTTTGCGCCGCGTTCGCCCGCCGTGTTGCCTTCGAATACCATGAATGTCTGCCCGGGGTTCTGCGGATCCTCGAACGTGAAGGGATCACGGAAAGAGTAGAATTCATTCTGCTGCCCGGTCTGGTAATAGGTTCCATCAGGCTGCAGCAGCCCGGTATGGTTATTGAACCCGGTAAACCAGACATGGTTCAGGTCTGCATGGATCCTGCCGTTCGTCTTGGAAATGATCGCAACGGGGGGCGCGATGTTCGCCCCCTCCGCCGTGCGGTTGAAGCCAAGTGCGGTATAAAACACCGCTACTTCGTTTCCGTCCGTTTTCAGCAGGCGCGTCGATCCTGACCATTCGGCATTGTTGGTCAGCGGGGTGGAACCGAACACCTTGACGCTGGCCCCATCGGGGAACAGGTGACCGCCATATATCCACCCCCCGTTACGTGGCCGCGCCGAAGCGGGGATGCCCGCACGACGGTAGAAATAACTGATACGCGCATGCACGTGCCGGTCATCAAAGGTATATCCGGCATTGGGATCAGCCGTCAGCGCGAAAATGACTTCCCATCCATTATAGCTGAACTGGTTGGCGTGGGCATCGATCAATGTCCATGTATCCCATAGCCATACATCCGGGTTCGTCTGGGGAAAGTCGGCAGGAATATCGGGCATTGTCACGCTGGTCGGCATGGAATTCGCCCCTACGGCAACATTCGGGTCGGATCGGGCCTTGATCTGCCGTGCATCCGCACGTGTCCATCGGGAGGTGAACGTGTCGAACGGGCTATAGACCTGTTGTGTATGGGTGGTAGGCGCCGGAAAACCGGGCACCGGGGTGACTGCGGTCTGCGCGTGCGCCGTGACAAGGGGGACACTGCCCGTAATGGCACAGGCAAGGACCAGTCTGATGGCGGTTCCATACACTTTTCGGCCAGAATGACCGTTGCCGATTATTCTGGAGACATCCTGATTGGAAATTTCCATTTCTACGTACTCCGGCATAGGATGATCCCGCACTTCAGACGCCGTGCCGAAGTATACGGGTTATGGACTCGACGTCATTACTTGTTCCGTATCGTTGTCGCTGTCTGTTTCAGGGCATAAACACACGATCATGACTGTCGCGTCTATTTTCGTTGTATTTGAGAATCATGTCGTCATATTTTGATAAATACAGGCATGACATCTCGTGTCTCGAACGGCAGGCTCATGAACAGGTTGCCCGGACAGGAAAATATTTTAACGCATTTTTAATACAGGCCATAAGAACAGCCATACGTTTTTATTTTTCTTCGGGAATGTCCCATTCCAGTACCCGGACGGGGGCTGCAGCGTTATCCGCAGGCGCCTTCATGATGATCGCATGACGGAAGGCACGTGCGCCAGACCCGTCCTGCGCGGCGGATTCAATACTGACCACCTGCTCGGCCCGGGCCATTCCCCCAGTGGGGAAAGTGTGTCCGGCGTTTATCACGACCTGACGCACCACCGGGTCAGCGTGTTCCACGATCGGCCCGTCATCCCAGTATATGCTCAGATGTGGGATGAGCTGGGCCGCGATCACGGGCGTCATGCCCAGCACCAGGCGCAGTTCCCCCACACTCTGGAACGGTGCGCCCGGTGGTCCGTAGGGCAGGCCGGCTGCGGCATAGGCGGCCGGTCCGCCGGGTAGTACGATGCTGTCCGATGATGCAGGGAAGCGCCATGCACGGATATTGAGGGTCAGCGCCTGTGCTTCGTGCATGTCCAACCCTGTTGCCCGTAACAGCGCCAGCAGTAGCCCGGTTGAGGCAATGTTGGGATTGATCTTTCCCGCTTCACTGGTGATCCGTAGATCCAGCCGCGTGTTCCCGTGCCGGATCAGGTGGTCGGTTCCATCCGCCCCCCAGTGCCCGGCCGAGGTATCAAGCAGGTGGAACGCCGCTTCCCATATCCCTCCGTCAGCTTCCTGCTGCAGGCGGGCATGAAGACGCAGCAGATCGGTCGTACGCATTTGCCCCCGCCCTGCGGATGCGATGGCAAATGCCAGGAATGACAGCAGGACCACTGCCCACAATACGATCAGCAGTGCGAAGCCACCATCGGTCGTGGTTCGTATACGTGGTGGCGGTGTCTTCACGGCCCCAGCCCGACGCCACGGCGGATACGGGCCTGCGGGTCGGCACTGCCGGTGGACCGCATGTTCGTCAGTTCATCAGGCACGCCGGCCGCATTGGGCAATGTATCGCGCAGGTCAGCGGTCAGCGCCTGTGCGTCCCGCTGATCATGTATGACGTGGGGGGTAATGAGAACCAGCAGTTCCGTGCGCTGGCGGTTATTGCTCTGGTCGCCTGCCAGTATGCCCAGCACCGGGATATCCTTCAGCCATGGAATGCCGCTGTTGTTGCGCGAAGATGTATCGGTGATCAATCCGGCCAGCCCCAGTGTCTGCCCGTCCTGTATCACTACGCGGGACGTGACGGAGCGGTCATTGAAGGTCGGGTTGACCGTGCTGGATGATGTGGAACTGACCGAGCTGACTTCCTGCGAGATGTCCAGCGTCACCAGTCCGCCGTTATTGACCCGTGGCGTCACCTGCATGATGACCCCGGTGGGCTGGTACGTGAACTGGTTGTAGATCGAGGTCCCGATCGTGCTGGACTGTGATCCCGTCTGGATCGGAACAAGCTGCCCCACCTGCAGGCGCGCAGGCTGGTTGTCCAGAACCATGATCTGGGGCGAGGACAGGACATGCACCTTCGTCACATTCTGCAGCGCATCCAGGGCGATGGGCGCCCCGCCGCTGCCACTTGCGCTGCCGATGATGAAACCGGGCAGGGTATGACTGAACGCGGCGGAAGCCAGCTTGCCGGTGGTAATGGTCTGGCTGTTGCTGCTCAGCACGCCGTTGATGCCACCTGACTTGAAAAAGAACTGTGTGCCGTAGCGCAGGGCGTCATTCAGTTGCACTTCGGCAATCACGGCATCGATGCGTACCTGCACGGGAAGGATGTCCACCTTGCGCAGCATGTCTTCAATCGTGTCGTTTTCCTGATCGGTGGCATAGATCAGCAGCGCGTTATGCTGGGGGCTGGGGATGATCCGCATGCCCCGGGCCCGACCGTTTCCCCCGGCGGTATTGTCAAGACCGCCCAGCAACGGATTGGCGTTCGCAGGCTGCGTGCCGCCTGCCGCACCGACCTGTGTTCCGGGCTGCGTGATACCAGACATCATGCCCGTGCCGCCGGCCAGTCCGGTCCCGCCTCCCAGCGTACTGCCGGACTGCATGCCCCCCAGTCCGGACAGGCCCCCACCACCCGTCATGCCTGTGGTGGCCTGCTGGCCCGCACCGGGAATATTTGCCTGTGGTGGCTGGGTGGGCTGGGCCGTCACGTCATCAGGGGTGAAGGCCTGCTGCAGGATATAGGCCGCGTCATTGGCATTGGTATTCTGGATATAATAGACGTGCCACGTACGCATTGTCGTCCGCCGGGTGCGTTCCAGCAGATCGAATAGCCGGCGCGTATCGGCAATGTACCGGGCGGAACTGGCGACAACCAGCACGGCATCCACGCGCGACATCGCAATGACCCGAACCACCTGCGCCAGTGCGCCGCCATGTCCGCGCAGGGCTTCCTGCAACGCCGTGGCCATGTCGCGCGCTGCCCCGGAAGAGACGGGCAGAAGGGCATAGGACTGCCCCGCCAGCATATCGACATCGAAGGCATGGATCAGATCCACGATCGTATTGCGCGTGACGGGATCACCGGCGACAAGCAGCGCATTCGCCCCGCTGGCCGCGGTGACATGGCCGCTGCCCTGCACGAAGGGCTGCAGCGCCTTGGCAAGGTCTTCCGCCCCGGCATAGCGCAGTGGCACCATGATGCTGCCCGCCATTGCCGGATCTTCCGCCAGCCCCACCGGGCTGCCGCCTGCGGCACCCGCACCGGCAGCCGTGCCCGCAGGCCTGGCGGCACCGGGCGTTACCCGGTACAGATCGCCCACCCGGTCCAGGGTCGCCCCCACTTCCGACAGGAGCATCTGCAGGACAGGCAGCATTTCCCTGCTCAGCAGCGGTGTTGCGGTATGAAGTGTCACCGTGCCTGTTACCGCTGGATCGATCGTGTAATTGACGTGCAGCACATTGCCCAATATCTGCGCCACGACATCACGGATATCCGTATCGGCAAAATCCAGCGTCACGGTTCCTGATGGAGTTGTCTGCACCCCGTGGCCCAGATGGGGAACGGTATCACGGCCATAGCTGACCTGTGCGGTCATGGGGTGATCGGTCGATCCGACCGGCCCGTTTACCGGGGGCTCGGCCCCGCCATGCAGCAACTGGGGACCGGGCAATGGCGATACCCTGGGTGGCGCGCCCGTATCGCATCCTGTCATGGACATGCACGCCAGCAGGGCGGCACACCACCTGGACAGGGTGGCGAAGCGGGCAGGGGTAACGGAAAATGGATTCATGGATGCGACCGGGCCGGAGGGGGCGGGGGAACGGGAAAGCGTGCTTCAGGGATTGTAATGGCATCATCCGGACCGGCAGACGCATCGTCGCCCTGCTGGCTGCCCGGTGGGGCGCGTTTGCCGCCACCCCGTTCCCGATCGGGGCGCAGTTCCGTCATGCCGTTACTGCCGTCCACCCCCACGGTTTCTGGTCCGATCCGGCGTATGTGCCATGGTCCGATCACGTCCCCCTCGCGCGCCAGTATGCCGCGACTGCCTGCAACCCGGGGGCTGCCGGGGGCGTGCAGGATGCCCGGTGGCAGCGCGCCGCGGGGCAGGGAAAAGATGGCGGTCCTGATGCCGCCCGGTCCGATCACGATGCCACTCAACCGCATGCCCGCCGTGGCCGTGGTGCCGTCATTCGCCGCACGACGGGAGGGGACGAACAGGGGACGCTGGAGGATGGGCGGCAGCCCGCCTTCCAGCCGGTCCGTCCCATTCTGCGCAGTTTGCTGCGCCGTGGGCAGTCCCCTGAGGATATCAGGTTGCGCGGGTGGATGGGGGGCGGGGCTGTGGCATTCTTCAACCACAATGCCCGCCAGCACCACACCACAGCAGACCAGCGCCAGCAGTCCGGCCGGAACCGGCAGCCGGGGTGGCAGGGAAAGGCGGATCATCGCGCCCCCTTGCGCGGCGTGTCGCCTTCCGGCCTGTAGGCAATGACGGTCATGGCCGTATCCAGCATGGGATTGTCACGCCGCGCCCCCGCGGCAAGGTGCAGTTGCAGTTCATCAACCACCATTGCCGGTGTTGCCCGTGCGATGGCATCCAGCAGCCGGACATCCGTTTCAAAGGAAACCGTGGTGGCAATCCGCACGCTGATGCGGTGATAGGCCCCGGACTGCACGACGGGCAGGGTTTCCACACTCGACAGCGTGGCTCCCAGCGCTGTTGCCATGGCCTGCACCCGGTCCTGCAACGCGGCGGCAGTGACCGTGTCGTTGGCCCCGTTGAGGAAAAACGACGGGCCGGGCCGGGATGTCGCAGCCCGCTGGCGCAGGGCAGGCAGGGCGGCCGCCAGTTCGGTCATGCGCGCAGTCATTGCGGCACGCATGTTTAGTGCTTCGGCCCGTTGATGGTACCAGCCCATCAGTGGCAGCGCGATGCCATTCCACATTACCAGAACGACAATCCCCGCCATGGCGCATGCCAGTATCCTGCCAGACCGCCCTTCGGGCAGGATGCCCTGTGTCATGGTGGGAGGGGGCTGGGACACCATCAGCGCTTTCCCACCGTGGCCTGTATGGAAAACTGGCTGTAGCCCCGGTCACTGGACCGGGTGACGGGGGCTGCGAAGGAAGGCGCCATAAAAACCGGGTCGGCGTTCATCGCCTGTATGACCGCAGTCGTTGCATGTGACTGGCCGCTTATCAGCAGTCGCCCCTGCTGCAGGGACAGGTCGGTCAGGTAGGTATCATCGGACAGCGCAGTGGTCAGGGCGCCAAGTATGACAAGGGGATTGCCCAGTCGCTGCTGTTCGGTGCGTATAAGGTTTCGTCCCGCAGCCTCGCCCTGTATGTCCTGTCTGATCCGGGTTGCGGCCAGTGCGGGGGCACGCACACTGGCCATGCGGCGGTCCAGCCGCGCGTAAGCCACGGACTGCAATGCAAAGGGCAGGACCAGGGCCACGACCGCCAGCCCCCCGCATATCGCTGCCACCCCGGTAAGCAGGTGCCGGGCACGACGCTGCGCCATTGACCTCCGCTGTGTCAGTGAAAGGTGCAGCGGGCCTGGCCCGGGCCGGAGAATTTCCAGCGCCAGTGGCTCCATGCCGGCACTGCGCAGGACAGGCAGCAGCCCGCCCAGTGCTGCGGTCGGCACAAGGGAAAGACATACATGCAGCCGTCCCGCCGCCATGTCCCGCCGCATGATCCGCGCACCGAAGACAACATCCGCAGCGGCAAAGGGCGTCAGGCGGTCCATTTCGTAAACCAGAACGTGGTCAAGTGAGTGTTCCGCGGCTGTCGGCAGGATTACTTCACGTTCCAGCAGCATTGTGGGATTGGGCCGCAGGATGACTTCCCTGCGGCCATAGGTGGCCACGATCGCCGTCAGCGCGTCGTGCAGGGTGAACTGATCGGCCGCAGGTATGCCCCCGCCATCCACCTGCGGCGCAGGGCCAGGCAGGGACACGGCCGTTCCATCCGGCAGGCGCAGCATGACCCCATCGGGCAGGTAGTCGATCATGTAGCCATCGAATGCACGGCTTTCACGTATAAACCACGCAGGAAGCAGATCGTGCATCTGTCGTAACCACCAGTCCCGGACGTCGCGTATTTTCATGGTCAGGGAAACTCTCGCATCCATGGTGTGTTCCGGGTGTCGGGGAACGTATCGGCCAGTATGGCGAGGACGTTTCATCGCCCCGTCTGTGCCGCGGCAAACAGGCGGGCTGCCGATTGCATGACCTGCAACTGATAGGCCCGGTTCAGGTCGGGAGTATGGGAATGGTAATTGCCGACAGCCCGAAGCAGACCGTCATGCGTGGCATCCATCTGGGTGCGCATGATCGCCCCCGCCGCCGCAATGTTGTAGCAGGCGTCATCACGCAACCGGCGATAGACCGTGGCCATGGGTGTGCCGGTATAACGGACCAGTGGACCAAGCCACGCCGTATTGACCTGCATGACCCCCAGATCACGGGTGCCGTTGGTATTGGGGTGTTCCAGACCGGGATAACCGCCCTCCACCGCCTGGATTGCGGGCAGTACGCGCGGCGGAAGATGATAGAGCGATGCGACAAGCGCCATGCAGGCCAGATACGGAATTCCCATCGTTCTCCCACACCTTCTGACCGTGGCGCCGTGCCATGCGGCGGGACAGCCCCGCGCGATCATTTGCAAAACGCAAGAAAAGAACGGCGGTTTATTTCAGGGAAAAGAAAAAAATCTGCCCGTTTCATAGGGTTCCACAAAAAACGCGACGAAAAAGGATTCACGTTAATCGAACTGCTGGTCGTTATCGCAATCCTTGGCCTGCTGATCGGACTGGTCGCCCCGGCGGCCCTGCGCCAGCTGGGTGGGGCGCGTACCTCCGTCGCCCGGCAGTCAATCGAACGGATGGGGCAGATCCTTGACCTGTATAAACTTGATGTCGGATCCTATCCCTCCACCGATGAAGGGCTGCAGGCCCTTGTGACCCGCCCCGCTGATGCCGAGACGTGGAATGGTCCCTATGTAAAGGACAGTCACCCGTTACTCGATCCGTGGAACCATCCCTATATCTATCGCAATCCTTCCGATCGTCCCGACCATGATTATGATCTGTGCTCGGCCGGACCGGCTGGCCATGGGGATGATTCCGCCCACCAGATATGCAACCCCTAGAAGGGAAATGCGCGGATGGATGGAACGCTTCTCATCGCGCTGCTGGCCGCCCCTTTTGCGGGATCATTCCTTGGTGTCCTGATCCGGCGCCTGCCGGTCGGTCAGCCGGTTGTATTGTCCCGCTCCGCCTGTGAGCACTGCGGATCGCGGCTGATGGCCCGCGATCTGGTGCCGTTACTGAGTTATGCCGGGACACGTGGGCGGTGCCGGTACTGCCGTGCGGCCATCGGCCGGTTCCATCCCCTTGTCGAACTGCTGGCGCTGGGGGCGGCTGTTATCGTGGCCTGTGCTGGATACATGCGTTTTTCCACACCGGACCCGGTATGGATATGGAGCGGATGCGCGCTGGGCTGGACCCTTCTTGCGCTGGGCTGGATTGACCTGAAAACCCAGCGTCTGCCCGATGCGTTGACCCTGCCGTTGCTGCTGGGGGGATTGCTGTCGTGTCGCCTGCTGTCGCCTGCGGCCGTGCCCGAACATACGGTTGCAGCGGCAGCGGGGTACGGCGGTTTTCGTCTGATCGCGCTGACTTACCGCCGCCTGCGTGGGTATGAGGGGCTGGGCATGGGGGATGCAAAGCTGCTGGCGGCGGCCGGGGCGTGGACGGGTCTGGGCTCCCTGCCTTTCGTTGTCACGGGGGCCGCCATCGTGACGTTGGTTGCAACGGGTGTGGCATATACCGGCCTGTCCCTGCGCAGGCAGATGGAGGTTGCGCCAGCGCACAGCGAACGCGGGCATGTAACAGCCATCCGCATCCCGTTCGGGCCGGGACTGGGTCTGATGATGTGGCTTGTGTTCCTTTCGGGTGTGGGGGGCGGCGCGTCATGATGATGGAACCGCACGGGGATGCCGGTCCCGCACCGGTGATGGTGACGGAGGGGCCACCTGCACCCGGGACAGTGGACGCACGCCTGCTGCAGCTTCTGGTCCGGACGGGGCGGTGTGATTCGCGCACGCTCGATCGCGCACGCCGGGCGGCGGCGGATATGGGGGGGCGGGTTGATATCGCGCTTCTGCGGCTTGGGCTGATTTCGGAACGGGGGCTGGCGGAAGCCTATGCCGAACTGCTGGGAATACCCGTTGTCGGCCCTGACCGGTTTCCTGCTGAACCCATCCTGGCCGACAGGTTGCAGCCTCGTTTCCTGCGTGATGTCCACGCGCTGCCGATCGCCCGCACGGAGCATACGCTTGTCGTTGCGCTGACTGATCCGCTGGACCATTTTGCCGCGGCCGCCATCACCGCCGCCACGGGGCTTGCGGTGACACCCGCCATTGCAATTCCTGTCGAGATCGAGGCGGCCTTCGAACGTCTCTATCCCCCGTCCGATGCGGCGGAGGGGGAAGAAAAATCAGATACGCCGTTTGAGGAAGATACGGAACGCCTGCGCGACATGGCATCCGAAGCGCCGGTTATCCGGCTTGTCAACCAGATCATCTTCCGCGCGGTCGAAAACCGGGCATCCGATATTCATATCGAACCCTTCGAGGATCGCCTGCGCATACGCTATCGCTATGTTGGCATATTGCATGAAGTCGAAAGCCCGCCAGTGTCACTGACCGCGGCTGTCATCTCACGTATCAAGATCATGGCGCGGCTGGATATTGCCGAACGCCGCCTGCCGCAGGACGGCCGCATCCGGCTGCCCATCCGGGGGCATGAGGTCGATTTCCGTGTCTCCACCATTCCTTCCCTGCATGGTGAGACGGTGGTGCTCCGCGTTCTGGACCGCTCGGCTGTCACTTTTGATTATGCTGCCCTGGGCATTGCGCCCGCCGTCGTCGCCTGCCTGACCCGGACGCTGACGCTGCCCAATGGCATGGTGCTGGTGACGGGGCCGACCGGATCGGGAAAAACCACGACCCTTTATTCCGGTCTGCTGACCCTGAATACGGTTGATCGCAATGTGGTCACCGTCGAAGACCCGATTGAATTCCAGTTGCCCGGCATCAGCCAGATTCAGGTCAAGCCACAGATCGGCCTGAATTTTGCGACATTGCTGCGTGCCATCCTGCGACAGGATCCGGATGTGGTGATGGTGGGTGAAATCCGGGACGTGGAAACTGCCCAGATTGCGGTTCAGGCCGCCTTGACCGGACATCTGGTCCTGTCCACGCTGCATACGAACTCTGCTGCTGCCGCCATTGTGCGCCTGCGCGACATGGGGGTGGAAGATTATCTGCTGACAGCCGTGCTGCGTGGGGTCATGGCGCAACGGCTGGTGCGGCGGCTGTGCGGGGCATGCCGCCAGCCCCGGCCGGCATCGTCCGAACTGATTGCCCGTTTCGGACTGGCGGAACGCAGCGGCGGGCAGGCCGTCACCCTGTTTCAACCCGTGGGCTGCCCCCGTTGCCGTCACACCGGGTACGCCGGGCGTCTGGCCATTACGGAATTCCTGATGCCTGATGAGGCGGTTACGCATCTGGTCTTCACCGGTGGCGACCACGCAGCCATTGAACGTGCGGCGATTGCGGGCGGCATGGTGCCAATGTTCGAAGCGGGGCTGAACGCCGCCCTTGCAGGCCAGACCACAATCGAGGAAGTCACCCGCAGCATACGGGCGGAACAGCCATGAGCCAGCCTTCACCCGCCAGCCATACATTCCGCTTTTCGGCCCTTACGCCCGATGGGCAGACCATACGGGGCATGGTCAGTGCCGGTAGCGAGGCCGAAGCCGTCGCATGGATACGACGGCAGGGCAATCTCCCGCTTCGGGCTGAACCGGGGGGTATGGGGATAACCCGGTTTCTGCTGGGGTGGCTACCGTCGGGAAAACTCCGTTTTGCCGGTCGCCGTCATGGCCTGCGGCGGGCGGAGGTCACGCACATGACGCGGGAGCTTTCCGTCATGCTGGCGGCTGGACAGGATCTGGACCGGGCGATGCGGTTTCTGGTCGAAACGGCGGGCGGGTCACGTATGCGCGCGGTGCTGGAGCGTATCCGCGTTGCGCTGCGTGACGGGCGCAGCCTGCATGTGGCGCTGGCTTCATGCCCCGACAGCTTTCCGCCGCTGTATGTCGGGCTGGTGCGTGCGGCCGAAGCGGGGGGCAGCCTGCCTGCCACGCTTGAACATCTGGCGGGCATGATGGAGCGTGAACGCGCGCTGGTTGCAACCATCCAGTCCGCCATGATCTATCCCGCCCTGCTGTCGGTCGCAGCCGTTGGGTCCGTCGTTCTGCTTCTGACGCAGGTGCTGCCGCAGTTCGTGCCGTTATTCATGGAAAACGGGGCGACACTGCCGCCTTCCACCCGTCTGTTGATCGGGGCGGGTCACTGGCTGGGGCAATACGGGATCATCATGCTGTTCGGCCTGTTTCTGATCGGCATGGGGGGCAGGTGGATGCTCCGCCAGCCCGGTCCCCGCCTGCGCGCCGACCGGTTATGGCTGCATCTGCCTGTGATTGGCATGTTGTTGCGCGAGACGATTGCCGCGCGCTTTACACGTACGCTGGGTACCCTGCTGACCAACGGCGTGCCCCTGCTGGCGGCGCTGGGCATTGTTCGTGACGTGATTGGCAACCGGGCCGTGCTGGGGGCAGTGGAGCAGGCAACGGATACCGCCCGGAGCGGTGGCGTGCTGTCACGTTCGCTGGGCGCATCGGGGCTGTTTCCATCGCGCACCATCCATCTGATCCGGCTGGGGGAAGATACGGCGCAGCTTGGTCCGCTGGCGTTACGGGCCGCTGGCATTCACGAAGAACAGGTGCGCCTGCGGGTACAGCGTCTGGTTGCCCTGCTGGTACCTTTGATTACCATCATCATGGGGGCCATGATTGCCGGTATCGTATCGTCGTTGATGCTGGCCATGCTTGGGCTGAACGACCTTGCGCAGCACTAGCGAAAAACGTGCGGAGGGGTTCACCCTTATTGAAATGATCGTGGTGCTGGCGGTGCTGGGGCTGGTCGGTATGGTGGTCCTGTCCCGTGGGCCCATGCATTCACCCACGCTGGAATTGCGCGTTGCGGCACAGGGCATGACTGCCGCCATGCGTGATGGACGGATGACCGCGATTGTCATGGCCCGTCCGGTCATCTTCATGACCAATGCCTCACAGAGATGGTATGGTATTGAGGGCAGACCTGACCATACCCTGCCATATGGCGTCATGCTGGCGGATAATGTCACCCTTGTATTCCATCCCGACGGGAGTGTGACGGGCCGCACGATCACGTTGTTCCGGGGCGCGCGGCGGATCACGCTTGCTGCCAATGCCCTGACGGGGAGCGTGACGGTGCGTGAGAACGTTCCATGACGGGGAGGGCGGGGCATGACGCGGGTTTTACCCTGCTGGAGGTCATGGTGGCGTTTGTCATTGCCGCCCTTGCGCTGGGTGTCCTGTTTGATACGGGCACGGGCGGATGGCGCAATGCATGGATCGCCGATCGCGCATCCGAGGCCCTGTCGCGCGCCGAGTCCCATCTGGCGGTTGTGGGGCATGGGCTGGCTGTGGCGGCTACGGTGCAGGAAGGCGATGACGGCCATGGCTTCCGCTGGCAGCTACGCATCGCCCCGGTCCAGAGCGCGGGGCATCTTACACTTTATTCCGTCGAGGTCAGGGAAACGTGGTCGCGTGGCGAAAGCAGCACGATGCAGGCAGATGAGGATAATCCACGCGTGGTCCTGCTGCGCACGATGCGTATTGGCGGGCCGGCAGGAGGCGGACCATGATCCGTTGCGGCCGATATGAGGGGCCTGTCGCCGATGCTGGCTTTACCCTGCTGGAACTGCTGGTGGTTCTGGTCATATTCGGCGTTCTGCTGGCCACGCTGACGCAGGGAACGTATTTTGGCGTAACGGTGTTCGAACGGCAGCGCCGGTCGATTGAGGAAAGCGAGCGCCTGATCAATCTTGACGGGTTGTTGAGGTCGATGATCGAACAGGCTGATCCCGGCAGCAGTCTGGATACGCGCACGTTGACGGGCACCCATCATGGCATGGTTTTTCGTACCCGCCTGCCTGAGGGAGCTGCGATGACGGCTGCCGATCGTCTGGCGGATGTCCGTCTGAACCGTGAAGGGGACGTTCTGCTATTATCCTGGCTGCCCCATCAACATGTCCTGCCACGTGGATTGCCAGGTGCGCCGCAAAGGGCCGTTCTGCTGTCTCCGGTTTCAGATATGGAAATCAGTTATTTTGCCCATGGGCAGTGGCTGGCGGAATGGGCAACGGATGGACTTCCTGATCTGGTCCGCATCCGTATCGTATTGCCGGATCAGGAAAAGCGGGTATGGCCTGATATCGTTGTTGCGTTGATTCGGTATCCACGAAATTAATTCAATATACTCAGTATGATCCGTACGTCCTGAGGGTTGACCTGATTGTGGGATAATGAACTGTCCCGAGTTTACTGGAGAGCGGCTTGCAGATCTGAACGGTAATTGATGATTCGTATGTTTGTGGATGTAGGGTGAATTTGTGAATGATGTGTTCTCGCTGCCTCAAGGCCAGCCGGAGCGGATTGCGCCGTATTTGTCGCTGGCGCTGAGGGGCGGAGATGGATGACCGTCGGATTGTCGCGGTGCTTACTGAGTTGGGCGGGGGGCTTAAAACGTCGCATGATCGACGCGATACACTTCAAAGCGCACAGGATGGTGGCCTTCCTCTCCAAAATGGGGCTTTTCCCCGTCATATAAGCCGAATAAGAGGTGGCTGGGACTGCAAAGCTGCGAGGGCGTATGTATGTTGATGGCCAGGGTCGATCTGGCCGCCTTCAGATGACCGCAGGGCAGGTCAGCAATTTTAAGGGCGCAGATGGTCTTCTGGCTGATACACGCATCGTTGGCCTGTAAATTTATACCAGAGATGCTTCATGGATCATAAATGTCGTTGCGCCTGGGTCAGTTCGCGCCCCCTGATGCAGGATTACCATGATACCGAATGGGGCGTGCCTGAGCGTGATTCGCGCAGGCTGTGGGAAACACTGATGCTCGAAGGCTTTCAGGCGGGCCTCTCGTGGGAGATCGTGTTGCGGAAACGTGTGGCGTTCCGGGAGGCCTTTGCCGGGTTCGATCCCCGGAAAGTCGCGGCATTCACGGCAGAGGATATTGAGCGACTGATGGGCAATGCCGGCATTATCCGCTCACGTGCCAAAATCGAGGCGACCATTCGCGGCGCACGGATTTTCAATGCGATGCAGGATGCGGGCGACGATTTTTCTGCCTTCTGCTGGTCGTTTACGGACGGCAGGCCATTGGAAGGTTCCGGATACAATACGGAAACCGAGTTATCCCGAACCATCTCGAAAACACTGAAAAAGCGGGGTTTCAAGTTCGTTGGCCCAACCATTGTCTATGCCTGGATGCAGGCGGTCGGCATCGTCAACGATCATGCCCCATCCTGCTTCCGTAAAAGCGAGGTCGAGAACATGTCTGGAGGACCGAGGCACGGCACGTAGTGAATGCGTTCATCATGGCAAGCAGCAGCGAAGATGGAAAGTGTATCATTTCGTGCATGAAGATGGGAATGTGCACGTTATCAATCTGCTCCGGACCGGGGCAGTCGATTGTCCGGTGAAAGTGCGCTGAAGAGGGGGTGGAGGCAGAAATCTCCGGTGTCAGGAGCGCTTTTCCGATACCTTGACAATGAAGGCCCGCAAGTCGGCCAATAGCAGGTCTGGCTCTTCCAGAGCAGCGAAATGGCCGCCTCTGTCCATGTCGGTCCAGTGCACGATATTGTAGGTTTTTTCGGCAAACGAGCGTGGTGTCGACAGGAATACGGGATCGGGAAACGCTGCGACCCCGGTCGGCACATCTATGCGCGTGCCGACGGGAAACCGGTCCGAACCTTCCAGACGTCGGCCGAGATAGATCCACGTCGCCGTCACGACTGCCGAGGGTGCGATATAGAGCATGATATTGGTGATCAGTTCCTCCTCCGAGAACCGGCTCCAGATATCCGGACTGCCATCGGCGGATGTCGGGAGGTCGGCCCATCTGCCAAATTTTTCGAGTATCCAGCCGGCCGCACCGACTACGCTATCGGCCATCGCAACGCCCAGTGTCTGCGGGCGTGTTGATTGCTCGTGACTGTAGCCGGTCTCTCGATCAAGGATCGTGGCACGACGGGAAAACAGATCTTTTTCCTCAGGAGTCGTTGGGGCTGTGTCGTCGGCGAAGACGCTCATCGTGTTGACGTGGATGCCGAGCAGTGCCTCGGGGCGTGTACAGGCCACCCAGCTTGCAATATGCGCCCCCCAGTCGCCGCCCTGAACGACATAACGGGCCTGACCGAACAGACGAACCATCAGCCCGTGCATCAACTCGGCCACCCGACGTGGCCCTGTGACACCGGTGATCGGATTGGAAAAGGCAAAGCCGGGGAGCGAGGGCACGACAATATCATGCCCGTCTGCGGCCAGTGGCTTTAACAGCTGCTTAAACTCAAGATACGAGCCCGGCCAGCCGTGGAGGAGGAGGACGGGTGGTCCGGAGCCGTCACCTCTCACATGAATGAAGTGGAGATGCTCACCCTCAATATCGGTTATAAAGTTGGGCAACGCGTTAAGACGCCGTTCGACCGCGCGCCAGTCATAGTGCTCTCTCCAGTATGTGATGAGACGCTTCAGGTCATTGATCCCGACGCCCGCTGACCAGCCGCCCGCATCAGGAAGCTGGCTCCAGTCATAGGTTTCGATACTGGCCCTGATTGAGGTGAGCCGTTTGGCAGGTATGTCGATCGTGTAGGGCGAGATCATGATCTTCTCCGCGCAGGGGCATCATTTCATGACGTTTCACATTGGCTCTGTTGATGAAGCGCTACACTTTTAAACCATGCGGGTTCGTCATAGTTCAGTGGTCCGCTAATGCCATTTGTGGTCCAGAAGCAGGCCGGGACCCCACCCTGCCCATAGCAGCCGCCAGCCCGGGGCCATGAAGGACTCCTGATCTGGCAATTTTATTTTTCCGTCAGCTTACGGTTATGACGCTGCGGTTGTCGGCGTCTTATCGTGCCACGTGGATTGAAGCCGATTTTTCTGGCAGCCAGGCAATTCGCGGACCGGCGTACGCCAACCATCGTGCAGGAAGCCCTCACATCGCTTCTGGAAGGCGGGCTGTATGAATGGCATATCCGGCGCGTTCGTCGGCACAATGGAGAACTGCGTCGCTGCCTGCTCGGTGTTTCGGATCAGGCTTTTGGCGCACGGGTCGCGATCAAGGGCGCGGACGACGGACTGCAGACCGTAGTTTGAATATCTGTCCTGTTTACCATGGTGGAAGCCGGTCTGGTGGTACGCGGCCGTCAAAAGCGGATCGGCCTCTCAGGATTTGCACGAGCACGTCACTGCATGATGCTCGGACACTATAATTAATATAACATATACATTATATATTAAAATAAATAATTGTAATTATGCCCTCAAGGGCACCCTCTTAGGTGCGGGTTGCATGTGCAATCGCGCCTCAAGGCGACCATCCTGACCGGTTGTGTTTTGTATTGATGTTCATGGTTTGATTTTGATGTCTGAGCATACCTGCTCATTGGTAATGCGCAAGCGCCTGAAGGAGGCTGCTGCTTTTCTGTTCAGTTGGTTTTGTGCCTGTCTACATGAATAAAATCGCTGAATTATGCGGAAAAATGGCTTTTTTACTGCGCGCTGATGCGTGTGTTGGTCGGCTGTTGGCTGAGGATTCATCTGCAGGATTGCATTGTCGGATGGGTGGCTCCCCGCCTTGTCGGGTTCGGTTGTTCCGGCCTGCCTGAAGGTTGCCCTCATCTGGGCCTCGTCCGCTTCCCTTGGTGAGGTTCGTTGCCCGATGTGGTTTTTAAAGAAGACCGGGCTGCTCCTTCTTGACATCCAATATTTACATAATTAACTAAACTACACATACATAAAGTGTGTAACTCTCTGCCCGGATAGGGGCGGATGAATGGTGTGAAAGTGGTTATGGACTATCCCGGTAATAGAGCGCTCATTGGGTTTACGCGGCGCATCGGCCTCTGGCTGGGTGCGGCTGTCGTGCTTGGTGGGGCGGCGGCGGTCATGCTGGTGCTGCAACTGGCTGTGCTGGCGCGTATCGTCTCGGACCTCGCATTCCATAATCACGCCATTTCCGATGAACGCGCCGGATTGACGCTGCTGCTGGCCCTGCTGGCCGGGCGCGCGCTGCTGCAATGGGCTGCCGATATGGTGGCGAATGAAGGCAGTCTGCGGCTGACTGCAGCCATACGTGGCGAACTGCTGCGCCACCTGTTCAATGTCGGCCCGGTTGGCCTGACCGGGCAGGCGACCGGCCATATGGTCACGGTAATGGGCGACGGCATTGCAGCGCTGGAACCCTATTTTGCGCAGTACGTGCCGCGCGCCGCCATGATGGTGGTCCTGCCGCTGCTGGTGCTGGGCATGGTCGCGCATCTGGATGCATGGAGCTTTGTCATCCTTGCCTGCACGGGGCCGCTTATTCCTGTCTTCATGGCGCTGGTGGGGTATCGTGCCCAGGCGATCATGGACCGGCAGTGGACGCAGCTTCTGCTTCTGGGCTCGGCCTTTCTCGATACACTGCAGGGGTTGACCACGCTGCGGCTGTTCGGTCGCGCGCGGGACGCGGTGGCTGCCGTGGCGGGCATGGCCGATGAATACCGCGCCACCACCATGTCGGTCATGAAGGTGGCATTCCTGACATCCGCCGTGCTGGAATTCTTCGCCAGCCTGTCCATTGCGCTGGTAGCCGTCGTGTTCGGTGCACGCCTGCTGGACGGAAAGGCGGATTTCCAGTCCGCTTTTATGGTCCTGCTGCTTGCGCCGGAATATTTCATGCCGCTCCGTGCATTCTCGGCCAGTTATCATGCCCGCCAGAATGCAACGGCGGCCATGGCGGGCATCAGCCAGCTTTTCGCCCTGCCTGAAACAGCCACCCGGCATGCGACACGGGACAGTGCAGCCGGTGCCCCGCTGGTCGCCATCCGCTGTGAAGATGTTACGGCCGGGTATCAGGCCGATGCACCGGTGCTGTCGCACGCAGGCTGCACCTTCAGGCGGAATGCCCTGACGGTTATAACGGGCGAAAGTGGCGTGGGTAAAACCACCCTGATCCGGCTGCTGTTGGGGCTGTTGCAGCCCATGCAGGGGCATGTCACGGCCGTGGACGAATGTGGCATGCCGCATGCCAGGTGGCAGGACAGGGTTGGCTGGGTGCCCCAGCAGCCACGGCTGATTCATGGCACCGTTGCCGAAAACCTGCGCCTGGCCGACCCGATGGCGGATATGGACACCCTGCGTGCCGTCGCGGCCCAGGCCGATGCCCTGTCCTTTATCGAGGCCCTGCCGCAGGGGTTTGATACCCCGGTGGGGGAGCGTGGGGCATGTCTGTCGGGTGGGCAGGTGCAGCGTCTGGCATTGGCCCGCGTGCTGCTGCGCAACCCGCAGGTGCTGATTCTGGATGAACCCACCGCCAGCCTTGATCTGCAGAGTGAACAGCGTGTCGCCGCGGCCATTGCGCGCGCAGCGGTGGGGCGGATCGGGATTGTGGTGGCCCATCGGCCTGCCATGATCGCACAGGCGGCACAGGTTGTGCGCCTGCGTGACGGGCGGCTCTTTTCTGGCCCGAGCACCGTGGAGTGCGCGGCATGAGCACGCTGGCACGCATCATCGGCCTTATGCGGCCCCTGCGGGGGCGGATGGCGCTGGGGCTTGCGCTATCGGTTGCGGCGTCGCTGGCCAATTTCGGGCTGCTGTTTCTGTCGGGCTGGCTGCTGGCGGCTGCTGCCGTGGCCGGGCTGAGTGGGATTGCTGCACGTAATGCTTTCAACCTGTTCCTGCCTGCGGTCGGGGTGCGGTTTTTTGCCACCATGCGTATTCTGGCCCGTTATCTGGAACGGCTGGTCACGCATGATGCGACGTTGCGCCTGATCGGGCGGGTGCGGGCGTGGAGTTTTGAACGCCTTGCCCCGCAGGCGCCCGCCGTACTGGCGCGACAGCGCAGTGGGGACATGCTGTTCCGCTTCGTGGCGGATACGGACCGGATGGGGCAGTTCTATCTGGAAGTGCTGCTGCCCATCGCCAGCGCCGCCATCTGCTGCGTGGTGTTTGTGACGGTTACGGGGGTGTTTTCCCTTTCTGCCGCTGTCGTGCTGGCTGTGGGGCTGGTGGTGTGTGGCGGCGTGTTGCCGAGCGTGGCCGGTGCATTGTCCGCACACGGCATGCGGCGCATCAGCCACCAGCAGGACGTCATGCATGCTGACCTGACCGAAGTGCTGCAGGGCATGGGTGAGTTCATGTTCCTCGGCGCAGCACGGACCGTGCAGGCGCGGATTGCCGACCGCGATGCTGATATTCGTAATGAACGCCGGCGTGTGGCCCTGATTGAAGGGGGCGCGCGGAGTGCGATGACCGTCATTGCCATGATGAGTGCGGCAGGTGTTCTGGTCATGGCCGATATGGCCTATGGCGCCGGTGCGCTGTCTGCGGCCTGCCTGCCCATGCTGGCGCTTGGCGGTCTGGCGGCGTTTGATGTGCTCATCCCCCTGCCTGCGGCCTGGCAGTTGCTGTGGCAGGTGCGTGTGGCGGCAGGGCGGGTGTTTGCCCTGTGCGATACGCCGCCCTGCGTGCCCGCACCCGCAAGGCCCGGCAGTCCCCGGGCACCGTTCGACCTGTCGCTGTCCGGTGTCGGTCTGCGTTACCCCGGGGCGACGCACTGGGCCTTGCGCCATGCCGACCTGTCGGTGGCACAGGGTGCGCATGTGGCGCTGGTCGGTCCCTCTGGCGCGGGCAAGAGCACGCTGGTCAACCTGCTGTTCCGTTTCCATGACTATCAGGAAGGACAGGTCCGCTTTGGCGGTGTGGACCTGCGTGATGTCGATGCGGATGTCATGGCCCGGCATATTGGCGTGGTGGCGCAGGACTTTCACCTGTTTCAGGGCAGCATACGACGCAACCTGACCATTGCCTGTCCCACCGCCACGGAAGAGGCGATGTGGCAGGCCCTGCAGGTCGCGCAACTGCATGCGTTCGTGCAGTCGGAACCCGCAGGTCTGGATACTCTGATCGGGGAGGGGGGCATGCGCCTTTCCGGCGGGCAGGCACGGCGGCTGGCCGTGGCCCAGGTTGTGCTGCGTAGTCCGGACTGGATCATCCTTGATGAACCGACCGAAGGGCTGGATGCACGGACCGAGCGCGACCTGATGGACGCGCTCCTGCAGGCCCTGCCACTACGGACAACCATCATATGCATTACCCATAATCCTGCCGTGGCGGCACGGATGGGCCGGGTGGTGCGTGTCGAGGGCGGCCGGTTTCATGAGGCCGGGAGAACGTAATGACCCGACGATGACCTGAATGAATCCCGGAAAATTCCCTCACGCTCATACCGAAATCAGGAGACCTGACGGTGGAATTCATTAACCCCGATGTCGTCGATCTGTCGCGCTTCCAGTTTGCGCTGACGGCATTGTACCACTTCATGTTCGTGCCGCTGACACTCGGCCTGACATTCATGCTGGCGGCCATGGAGACGGTGTACGTCGTCACCGGCCGGCAGATATACAGGGACATGGCCCAGTTCTGGGGCAAGCTGTTCGGCATCAACTTCGCCATTGGTGTGGCCACCGGCATCACCATGGAATTCGAGTTCGGCACCAACTGGTCCATGTATTCCCACTTCTTTGGGGATATGTTCGGAACTCCGCTGGCTATTGAGGGGCTGATGGCCTTCTTCATGGAGTCCACGTTCGTCGGCCTCATGTTCTTTGGCTGGGACCGGCTGAGCAAACAGGCGCATCTGGCCATTACCTATCTGGTGGCCCTTGGCTCCAACCTGTCGGCGCTGTGGATCCTGATTGCCAATGCCGGAATGAACATGCCCGAAGGCGCGCATTTCGATCCCGAAACCATGCGCATGCAGTTCGAAAGCTTTGTCGATCTGGTCTTCAACCCCGATGCGCAGGCCAAATTCGTGCATACTTCGGTGGCGGGCTATGTGTCGGCGGCCATGTTTGTCATGGGTATCAGCGCCTTTTACCTGCTGCGTGGTCAGCACCGGCAGTTTGCCGCGCGTTCGTTCCGCATGGCTGCGCTGTTTGGCATCATTTCCACCGTGGCGGTCATTACGCTGGGAGACGTGCTGGGACGGCTGGATTATGAAAAGCAGCCGACCAAGATCGCTGCGATCGAAGGGCTGTGGCACACCAGCAACCCGCCGTTCGAACCGTGGATCGTCGCTGCCCTGCCGGATGATGCAAAGCAGGAAAATCGCTACGAGATTGGCGTGCGGCTGGTCCTGACCCCGCTGATCACCCACACGTTTGACCAGCCCATTACCGGCATGCATGAACTGGAGGAGGAAGCTGGCCCCCGCATACGTTCAGGGATCGATGCGGTTGCGGCACTCCGCCGTTATGGTGTCACCCACAGCAGCATGGACCTTGCCCAGTTTACCGCGCATGAGCAGGACATGGGCTATGGCCTGCTGGCCACCCGCCATGCCCCGGGTCAGGATATCACGGCCATTCCCGCGGACCAGATCGATGATGTGGTCAGGGCAACGCAGCCCGACATCCTGCCCAACGTGTTCGTCACGTTCTGGTCGTTCCGGCTGATGGTGTTCCTGTCGCTGTGGTTCTTCGCGCTGTTCGCCATTTCGGCCTATCTCAGCCTGAAGCGTCGGCTTGAACGCAGCCGCCTGCTGCTGAAGCTGTGCATGTGGTCGATCCCGTTGCCAATCCTGGCGACCGAGTTCGGCTGGATCACGGCGGAAGCAGGCCGCCAGCCCTGGACGGTGTTCGGCTGGCTGCCTACCTTTCTTTCCGCCTCCAGCCATGGCGTGTCCTACATGGTGTTCTCGCTGATCGGCTTCGTGCTGCTCTACAGCGTGTTCATCGCGGCTGAACTCTACCTCATGTTCAAGTTTGCCCGTCTTGGCCCCGAACATGACAGCATGGAACCGCACGCGCCTGCCGCATCCAGGGCATCCGCCTTTGACATGCGTCCCATGGCATCCTGACAGGAAACGGAGAAATGGAACTTTACGCGATACTGAAAATAGTCTGGGCAGCACTGCTGGGTGTGCTGTTCATCGGACTGGGTACCATGGTGGGCATGGATATGGGCGTCGGCACGCTGCTGCGCTTTGTTGGCCGTAATGATGGGGAGCGGCGCACGGCGCTGAATATCATCGGTCCCCACTGGGATGGTAACCAGGTGTGGTTCATCCTGGGGGGCGGCGCGATTTTCGCGGCTTTTCCCACGCTGTACGGCACGTCGTTTTCCGCCTTCTATGTGGTCATGATCACGCTGCTGTTCAGCATGATCCTGCGGCCGGTGGCGTTTGAATACCGCTCCAAGGCGGACAGCCGGCTGTGGCGGGCAGGCTGGGACTGGGTCTTTCTGGTGTCGGGTTTTGTACCGATGTTCATCTACGGCGCGGCGTTCGGTAACGTGCTGGAAGGGGTGGGCTACCACTTCGGCTGGACAGGGCAGTACTATCAGGATGAATCCTTCCTGTCCTACCTGCTCAACCCGTTTGCCATCCTGTGCGGCCTTATGTCCGTGGGGCTGAGCGTCTATCAGGGTGGGGCGATGCTGATGCTGCGGGCGGATGACCCGATCTGGTCGCGCGCCCGGCGTTATGCCATGGGTGGCGGTCTGGTTGCGGCTATCCTGTCTGTCATCGGTGGCATATGGGTGCAGTTCCTGCCCGGTTTTGTCATGACCGCGCCCGTCAACCCCGCCATGCCGGCCAATCCGCTGCATGGGCAGTCCGTGGCAGTGGTTGCAGGGGGCTGGATGCATAATTTCCATGCGCATCCCGCTTTGTGGCTGCTGCCGCTTGTGGGGCTGGGTTGTATGCTGCTCGGGGTTGGCATGCTGGCTAGGGGCCACACGGTTGTGTCCTGGTGGCTGGGGCTGGGTGCATGGGTAGGTACCATCATGACGGTAGGGTGTGCCATGTTCCCGTTCCTCATGCCGTCTTCCACCACGCCCGACCAGAGCCTGACGGTATGGAACAGTACCGCCAGTGAATATGGTCTTGGCTGCATGCTGGTGGTGGCGGGGATCTTTGTCCCGATCATCCTGTCCTATACTTCATGGTGTTATTACGTCATGCGCGGGAAGGTTCATACCGCCGATGTCGTGAACGATACCCATAGCTACTGATTACGAGGTCGTGATGACAAAGCTTCTGCGTCTGGCCGGTCTGGCCGTTATTCTGGTTGTTTCCCTGCTGTTCGCCGTATTCGTGGGGGATCAGGGGCCGTGGTATTTCGCATGGGTGATCGGCACGGTCATGATCATCCTGATTTCCGGGGCTGGCGCGATCATGCTTGATGCCCAGTCCAGTCTTTCATCCGATGGAGAGATCTGACCATGATGGGAGATCTTGAACGGATCATTTTCTTTATTCCGATGATTTACATGGGGCTTTACCTGATTGCCTACCGCTGCGGGCGGCGCTGGTTCCCATGATACGGATGGCGGTGGGTCTTTCTTCATCTCATGCCTGCCGCCATATCACGGCATCACCCTGCCGATGATACGAAGCGCGCCACCCGGGCACCGACGGGTGGCGCGTTCTTTATTCCTGGCGCATTATCGGAACGTATCGCCGGTTGGCAGATGGCTTCCATTAGACGTGTATTACCAGGGTTGTCCATAATCGGTCCGGCGATCGCAGGGCCGGTTACGGAAACTGTTGTCATCGAAGGTGAGGGACGGGAAGGAATATCCCATGCCCGATGGCAGCCGCTGCCATCTGGCAATCCTGAACCTGACCTTCCGTTATCCCTGTTCAAAGGGGACTGGTATCTGCGCAGTCATCAACCTCAGTTTATATGAAAAAACGGGTAATCAGCCGAACCTGCGGATCATCCAGCTGAAGAAAGTGGCGTGCCAGAGGGTCTGGGCACCAAGCTGGCAGTGTTCAGCGCCCCCGGAGAGGGTATCGAAGGTAACGGTTTCGACGGATCTTGCTGCGGTGCATGCTTTTTCGAAATCTTTGGCCTGGGCTGCCGGGACGAAGTGGTCATGTTCACCGACAAGGATCAGTACGTCGGCAGTGATTTTTCCAGCTACGTCCTTGAGTGTGTAAGGGCGGATAGCCGCGACCGCTTCGGGCATGGTGCTGACGCCAAGGGTCCAGCAGGCGTTATCGACGGCCCAGACAAGATCGGGATTTTTCGCAGCAGCGGGGTTCTGTGCAAGGGCGGCGTAGCGATCGGCGATGCTGCCCATATCGAACAGGACATCATAGGCGACAACGCCAGTAATGCGGGAATCGAACGCGGCGGCGCGGGGGGCAAGGTAACCGCCCATGCTCATGCCGATGAGGATGGTGTTTTCCGGCCGGAACTGCGTGGTCTCGAAGTAATCCAGAATGGCAGACGTGGGTTTTTCCCATTCCGGGGTGAAGGGAAGGCCATATTCGCGCAGGACACCGCCCTGACCGGGACCTTCATAGGTCAGGACGCCGTAACCCCGGTCATGTGCGGCTTTGACAAGGACGAAATACAGTTCTTCAAGTGTGGAATCATAACCGCCGACGAGAACGATAAGCGGTTTTTTCTGCCAGCCATCCGGACCGGGATAGAAAATGCCCCGGAGGCGGCCATCACCATACGGAATGGTGAAACGTTCATGGGCGATTCCAGCCAGTTTCAGCCCGTTATCAAATGCGGCGATTTCCCGCGTCCAGGTGGTCTTGCGGCGCGCATCGTCGGGACGAAGAAGAAATTCGGCGGTGCGCCAGTAATTATGGGCACGGAGCCACGCGTAACCTTTGCTGAGCGGGTCGGCACATGCGGCAATGCGGTCTTCGGTACGTATGGCCAACCCGGAAAAGGCGTCGAACCAGGCATCCGTGTCGCCATCAGGGATGGCGCTGATCGCTGTCAGCACCTCGTTAAGATCAGCACCGTTCGCCGCTATGTCATTCAGGGCGCGAAGGGTCTGAAAATGGAAGGTCTGGTTACGGAAGAACCGGGAAAGGCCGTGATCAGCCATTTCGGTGGGAGCAGGGCCATCGGGCATGTCTGTCATTGGTTACAGGGCTTTCTATATGAATGGTATCTGGTTTTTACAGGGGGCTGTAGGCGGACATATTTTGTGCTTACGCCGTGGTTACGCTATGTACGTAGCCATCCGGGCGAATTAATACGGATGCAATGCCAGTAAAGGACGGGCTGTTACCGACGCAGCGTGCCCTTATGTATTTCACGATATCTGGCTTGAGCCATTCGGGAAACGCCGGATCATCCCGTTTTTCCGGTGCGAGCGCTATATGCACCCATTCACCTTTTTTCATGCAGTCATAAAGCGTCGCCGGCTGGGTATCGATCATCAGATCAACATCCGGAAAAGACAGGACATCATTCATTGTATTGCGCAATGACAGATTGGGCGGTGTAAAATCTGTCGCCAGCGCAACCTGCGCCAATGTATTGTCAAACAACATCTGGCCGACGGGCCTGCGCTCGGAATGATAGGTATCCAGCAGGCTTTCAGGCGCCTGCTTTCTGACGACCATGGCAAGTTTCCAGCCAAGATTCATCGCGTCCTGCAGACCGACATTCAGCCCCTGGCCACCCATGGGGGCATGAATATGGGCCGCATCCCCCGCCAGCAGGATACGCCCCTTTCGGTAGGCGGACGCAAGGCGCGTCGCATCGGTAAAGCGGGACAGCCAGGACGCTTCGCCCATTTCATAATTTTTACCGGAAATTTTCAGTGCGGCAGAGGCCAGCTCCGTAACGGTTAGAGGTGTGTCCTTTTCCACTGACGGTCGTGCCGCATCAATAGCGATCACACGATGATGCACGTCATCACCCAGCGGAGACATCATGAGTGCACCACGGGCGTTGACCATCGACAGGATACCGCCGCCTTCGGGCGGTTTTGCTAGAACCACATCTCCAAGCATGGCGGTCACACGGCCATCAAAACCGTCAAAACCGATCCCGGCCTGATGCCGCACCAGACTGCGTGCCCCGTCGGCTCCGACCAGCCACGGGGCAGAAAATGGCCCGCGAGATGTGGTGACATGCACTCCTGCCTCATTTTCTGCCACCTGGGTAACCTCGGTTTCACGCAGCAGGGGAACGCCGAGAGCCAGGGCGCGCTTTTCCAGAAATTCCTCCGTTCTGGTCTGGCGGAGGAACAGGGTGAAAGGAAAGCGACTTTCAAATGAGGAAAATACCAGTCGCGTATTCAGCGCCCCATATTCCATCATGGGAATTTTGCGGCCAGCACCAAGAAAATCCCCAGCACAACCGCGCAGCCCGAACATTTCCAATGTCCGCCCATGTATGGCCAGCGCACGGGATTCAGTTGTCCGGACAGGGCGCCGGTCAAGCACAGCGACATCAATCCGGGCAAGTTTCAGCTCACACGCGAGCCATAAGCCAACAGGACCTGCACCACAGACCAGGACGTCGTACGAAGTTTTCATGGACGATTCCGTAAAATCTAACATTGTTAGATTAAAAATCTAACGGCATTAGATTTCGAGAGCAAGGAGGAAACAGGAAAGCTGTGAGTGCAAAAATCGTAAAGGAACAGGTCGTCAGTTCGGCACTGCAATTGCTGGACAGGCTGGGTATGGAAGGGCTGACAATGCGCAAGGTGGCGGATGCGCTGAATGTGCAGGTACCTTCGCTTTACTGGCATTTTGCGAATAAGGATGCGTTGTTCGAAGCCGTGGCCGATACACTGCTGGAACATGTCGCCACGACGACAGTCGCTGGCGAAACGTGGCAGGATATGTTTTTCAGAATTTCCTGCGAGGTGAGACAGGCATTACTGTCCCACCGCGACGGCGCCCGCTTTCTGGCGCGGACCTATCCTCTTTCCGATAATGTGGCCCGGATCAGTTCACAAATGATCTCCAGCCTTAAAGACGTCGGCGCGGACGATCGCACAGCCGCCTGGGGCACTTTCTCCACCCTCTATTTTGTCATCGGTTTTACAATCGAAGAGCAGGCATTTGCCGAAAAACGCCCGGATCATAACCAGGGCCCGGATATTAAGTCGCTTCTGTTACGGTATCCTGTAGCGGCCCAGGCATGGCAGCAGATACTGGAGAGCGATACTGATGAAGGTTTCCATTTTGGCCTGAATATGTCGCTTCAGGGGCTGGTACACCATCTTTATACCCCTGAAAAATAGTGTTGCGAGATGTTGATATCATGACCATCGACCGAAAGACGGTTCCGTAACGCAATGTTTTTGAATGAGGGTCCCCAGTTCATGTCGGCAGATTGGAAAAGGCTGGACTGGAAACCCTTTCGGCCTACGTTGGTGACATCGTATTTATAATTTTATTTTCAATGTACACTTCTATTTTGACCTGCGTAATTGAACCGAAATATTAATCGGCTTGTAATGAAAAATATATCTTCCCGGACGGGACGCAGTTTGGACTTTCAGCCGATCAGTGTGTTTTTATCTATGCTGGCGGCACGGAAATCTTCTAACCGGACACGTCCTTTGCGCAGGCATCATGCCCGACTGACCAGTTCATCTGGTATCCGGACAATCCGGTCCTGATCATGTTCTGTCACAAGGCAGACCATTTCACAGGGCCTGACAGCAGGAACAGTCACGCGGTCGAAGAAACCGGTGCAAAACATCTTTTCTATCTATAGTAAAATGTGATGTCATCGCAGTCCGGGGCAGGACAACGACTGTTTGCACGACCATGCGCCAGGCAAAGGACAGTCGGGACGTTGTAGACTGCCTGCGCAAATACCTTGCCTGTCGTGACCTGAACTGGCAGGCACACGCAGTAGACACCTGGGCGCAAGGGCCCGAAGCTTCTTGGCCCGAGCGGCTTTCTGACGATTTAATCCCGCTACTTCGCAATTCGCAATATGCACGAACGTGGAGGCTCTTCACGATAGGGCAATTAAAGTCATGGATCTTGCCGCCAGCATGGTATTACAGCCCCGCATGGGGTAAACCCGTCATTAACCGTGATCTGCAGGAGCAAGCCGCCATTCGTGCTGTTACGTCCATTGATGTCGCCCGGCTGGCTGGCGTATCCCAATCGGCTGTATCGCGCGCGTTTTCTCCTGATGCCAGCATTTCGCCACGCACAAAGCAGAAGGTACTGGCCGCGGCCGCCAGCCTTGGTTACCGGCCCAACCGTATTCCGGCCATCATGCTTTCGGGTCGGTCATATATGGTGGGCGTGGTGATCGGTGGGCTGGAAAACCCATTCTATGCCACGGCGCTTGAGCGTCTGGCGACTGCATTGCGTGAACGCGGCCTTCAGGTATTGCTTATGTATGTGGATGATGCCCTGACGCTTGATAGCGCGCTTGATCAGTTGTTGAGCTACCGTATTGATGCCGTCGTCACCTCGCTTGCAATCGGGTCGAAAACGGTAGCGCGGGCATTGTCCCAACTTCAAATACCGGTTGTCTGCTTCAATTCTTCACTGGTGGGCCCCTGGATCTCGACGGTCAATTCCAACAATCACGGGGCAGGGGTCGCTGCTGCGCGCCTGATGGTGGAACGGTGCGTGGCGCGACCGGTCTGGCTGGCTGGTCCCGGCAAGAATGCAGCATCCCGCGCACGTGGCGAAGGGTTCTGCCAGGGGTTGCGGGAGGCAGGAATGTGCATGACCGGACTGACCCGGTTGCGGGGTGACGATACCTACGACAGTGGCTACGACGCCATCACCCGCCTGTGGAAACGGGGTATCCGGCCGAACGGTATTTTTTCCAGCAATGATATGATGGCCTGCGGTGCGATTGATGCCCTGCGGGAACGCATGGGCCTGATCTGTCCACGGGATGTCATTATTCTGGGATATGATAATATTCCTCAGGCCGGTTGGCGCAGTTACGACCTGACATCTTTCGACCAGCATACGGACCGGATGGTTACAGGCGCCATGGAACTGCTGGATGAGGCCCTTTTGGCGAAAGACAGCCCCCTTTCGCGCACCCATGTTGTTGACGCTCAGTTGATCGAACGCGGCAGCACAACCCTGCCTGACTGATGGATTAGGGCTTGCGTCCGGGCGTAAAAGGCGTCTTGTCTTGCATAGCTATGCAATTTACCTTTCACCCGTCAGGAACGTCGTATGAGCAACCAGAATTTCCGCAGCATTCTTACCGGCTCGTTTTCCACACCCTGCGCCGACAATCCGACCGTCGCGATGATCGAAGCGGCGTACCGCCATACCGGGATCGATGCGCGCTATATCAATTGTGACGTCAAGGCTGTGCATCTGAAGGCGGCGGTAAGGGGTGCGGTTGCCATGGAATGGGCAGGATTCAACTGCTCCCTGCCCCATAAGGTGGCCGTGATCGAATATCTGGATGAGCTGGCTGAAGCCGCGCGGATTATTGGTGCCGTAAACTGTGTCGCCATTCGCGATGGCAGGCTGGTGGGCAACAATACCGATGGCAAGGGCTTTCTTGCCTCGCTCAGGGATGTGGTTGATCCGGCTGGCAAGAAAATCTTTATGCTTGGCGCGGGTGGGGCGGCGCGCGCCATTGCGGTGGAACTGGGACTGGCGGGAGCTGAACAGATAACGGTAATCAACCGCGACGCGGCAAAAGCCGAAACCATTGCGGCGCTGGTGCGCGACAATACCGGGAGTGATGCAGTCGGCCGCCCATGGTCCGGAAAGGCCTGCGTTCCAGACGGCACCGATATTGTCATCAACGCCACATCGGTCGGTCTTGGTGACGCGCAGGCCATGCCTGAAATCGATCTCGATACGCTGGCAAAGGGGCAGATCGTGGCGGATGTCATTCCCAATCCGCCCATGACCCGCTTCCTGCGTGAAGCCCGTGAACGTGGCTGCACATCGCTCGATGGTCTGGGAATGCTGGTCAATCAAGGCGTGATTGGCGTGGAGCTGTGGCTTGGAAAGACACTTGATGCAGGTGTGATGAAACAGACCCTGCGCGATATTTTCAGCGCATCAGACGCAGGCTGACCACCGGTTTGTCTTGACCACAGGGAAAAGGAAAGCCCGGAATGCCCACCACCCCGAACATCCAGGACATATCCCGCTATCATACCCATAAACGTGCCCTGTCCGCCCTTGCGGCCATGGTGCATCGGGGGGACCAGACCCTTTCCGCGCGGCGGTATGTGTCCGTTGCTGCTGCTGTTGCTGCGGTGGGTGGCCTGCTGTTCGGATATGATACCGGGATCATTGCTTCCGCCCTGATTTTTGTTACCCAGACGTTCTCGCTTTCTACGGCGGGGCAGGAATGGGTGGCTGCGGCGCTGAATATCGGGGCGATTTTTGGTGCCTTGCTGAGTGGCCCCGTATCGGATCAATGGGGACGTCGGCCTGCCATCATGGTGGCAGCCGGTATATTCATCGTGGCATCGCTGGGGTGTGGGCTTGCTCCTGATGTCAGCACGCTGATTTTTGCGCGCCTGTGGCTGGGGGCGGCGATAGGTGCCACCACGCAGATCGTTCCGGTCTATGTTGCCGAACTGGCCCCGGCATCCCGGCGCGGGGGGCTGGTATCGCTATTCCAGCTGGTTTTTTCACTTGGTCTGCTTCTGGCGTTTTTCGTGGGGTATGAACTGTCTGGCGGTGTCGAGTCATGGCGCGCAATGTTCATGCTTGGAGCCCTTCCGGCAATTCTTCTTGCTCTTGGTATGATCTTCCTGCCGGAAAGTCCGCGTTGGCTGCTGCATCATGAACATGAACACCGTGCCGTCTCGATCCTGTATAAACTGCGGGGGCATAAGGATATCGTGCGGCAGGAACTGGATGATGTCCTGACAGTCGACGCGGGGGTGGCTGACGAAGCCAATGGAGCCAGCCTGAAACAGCGCTGGATACGGCCTGCTCTTCTGGCGGCATTGGGGGTTGCTGCTTTCTCCCAGCTATCCGGCCCCAATGTCATTGTCTATTACGCGCCCATCATCCTGTCGCAGGCCGGGTTGGGTCATTCGGCGGCATTGCTGACGTCTGTGTCCGTCGGGGTTACATCCACCATTACGACGGCAATGGGGATCGCGTTTATAGACCGCATCGGCCGTCGGCGCATGATGCTGTGCATGTTGCCAGTAGCCGCCCTGTCCCTGTTTGTGCTAGGGGCTGTATTCCTCAGCTCCGCGCCGCTTACGGGGGTGCGGATGGTTCTTATGGTCGTATCACTTCTGGGCTATATCTTCTTTAATTTCGGTTCTCTATCCGTTGCGGTATGGCTGATCGCTGCCGAAGTCTTTCCCCTGTTTGTCCGCAGCAAGGCCATGGGAATGGCCAGTGCGACGGTGTGGGTGTCCGATACACTTGTTTCTCTTGTCACGTTATCTCTGGTGCAGGCGCTGGGCACGACGGGGACTTTCTGGCTGTTCGGGTTCATAAATCTCGCGGCCTTTGTATTCGTGTGGAAATATGTGCCTGAGACCGCGGGAACCACGCTGGAGGAGATTGAAAGCGCGCTTCGATCTGGAACGTTCTATACAAACATTGGCAGGCAGGCTGGCACGCGTCGGAATTTCTGACAGGAGGGAACGGGAACTGTCCCTTCTGTCGAACGCACATGATTATGGAACCTGTGGGCCACATCGGGCGGAAAATGTGCCTTTGAAGATCGCGTCGCGCGCTGTGCCGCATGATCGTCAATAGCTTTGCCCATTCAGCATTTTGACCATAGTGCACGGGCTGACCCGCCGCCTGGATCAAACAGCGCAGGCGGATGTCAAAAAGCTGGGGCTGGCATAGGTAAGCCGACAAACGCTTGATATGTCATGTGAAAGCATGTCGCCGTAGCCGTCTGGCACTTGCCGTCCAAAGACGCCTTCGCAGCACTTCGTTGCGGGCACGCCCGTACGTAGTGCTGCGGAGATTGGTGGCATCATGGCACGGCAACCGAAGCCCGGAAAGACAGGGATGACCCAGCCTGCTGGAACAGATCAGGCTGGTGTGACCCTTGCTTGTGACATCGCAAGGCCGGACTATGATGGTACGGTGCCTTCAGCCGGGGAAAGGGGCAGGTATCAGGATAATATCTGGGGTCAGGAGTGAACGTCCGGCCGTGCCATATAACGCTTCCGCATGGGACGGAGTACAGCAAAGGCCAGCGTTGCAGTCAGGATATCGCCCCCGATGGCGCAGGCAAAAACCGGCCCCCAGTTTCCACCTGTCGCCTCGTGCAGCCACGCCGCCAGTGGCCCCCCCAGTATCGCCCCGACCCCCTGTGCCATATAGAGGATGCCGTAATTGCGTGATGCATCCCGCGTGCCGAACGTGTCAGTCAATGTGGCGGGAAACAGGGAAAATATCTCTCCCCATCCCAGGAAGACCACCCCGGACAGCAGCACGAACAGCACCGGGTGACTGGATAGCCCAATCCAGCATGCCAGCGCCACGGCTTCCAGCATGAACGCAATGGTCATGGTCAGTTCACGGCCGATCCGGTCCGAAATCCAGCCGAACATGGGCCGTGTCAGGCCATTGGCAATACGGTCCAGCGTCATGGCCAGCGGCAGGGCCGCCATGCCCCATACCATAAGATGGGCGACCCCCTTATCCGCTGCGATCTGTGCAAGCTGCGACGTGACCATCAGGCCGGATGTCGCCATGGTGGCCATCATGAAGAACATCAGCCAGAAAATGGGGCTGCGTACCACCTGTGCGGTATTTGCCCCCCAGAGCACCTGCTGCCGGGTGGACAGGGCATGAGCATCCGGGCGGTAGAGGAAACACGCTGCCACCGTTCCGGTCACCGCAATCAGCAGGCCAAAGACAACCATGGTGCTGCGCCAGCCTGATGCCGCCATCATGTGCGCGATGGGAAAGGTGGTCAGCATGGCCCCCATGCCGTACCCCGCAGCCCCCATGCCCGCCGCCATGCCCCGGTTTTCGGGGAACCATTCCATCAGGAGCGAGACGACACCGACATAGACAATACCGGTGCCAATGCCCCCCAGCAATCCATAGGTCATGTACAGCATGGTCAGCGAATGCACCTGTGCGGCAGCGACCCAGCTCAGTCCCGTCACGATCACTCCTGCACCGATCAGCACGCGGGGGACGACATGGCGCGCGATCCACCCCTGAACGGGAGAAAACAGGGTCTGCACGACGATCAGGATGGAGAACGTCACCTGAAGCGCCGGCGCCCCGACGGAAAGTTCGGTGCGCAGATGGGGCGTAAACAGCGTCCAGACATATTGCGGGGAAGAAATGGATAGCATGCAGATCAGGCCTGCAGCCATCTGGCCCCATTTTTTGGCGGTCATGACAGATTTCCTAAAATATATGATGCATCGGGTACGAAGGGTTATTCACGGCGGTCCTGTCAGTTACGCACGCGGTGCAGCATTGGCAGGCCAAAGGCTGGATTGAACTGGATGTTGAGCAGCAGCCCCGACTGTACGGCGTAATGCACATCAGGCTGGGGTCTGGACATGGCCAGTTCATCGGGGTTCCAGATGTACTGGAAATAGGGGGTCAGGGTTATGCCGGGGGCAATATTGGCGCCGTAATTGATTTCCAGCATGGTTTCCTGGCCGTTCCACTGGTTATGGTGGCCCTGCTTCTGCATGGTATCATTCATGTCCTGAACCAGACGCCGGTCCCAGCGCAGGGTCTGGACCACCAGACCAACCGAATCACGTGGACGGGCCCTGAAGGGGCCCCAGTCAAACACGCCCAGTACGAACCCGTCCTTTACCGGGGCATCGCCCGATGTCATGATATTGGCCGCACCGAACAGGATCAGGCCACGGGTATCGCGGGCATCGGGCTTCCAGATCATCTGCTGGGCCTGGATATAGAACTGCGTCCGGCCCCGACGGCTTTGTGCATTGCCGCCAAAAAGGGCCTTGGGCTGACCCGCCGTATTGTACAGCGGGTCGCTGTATTTGGCATCATCGTAGATGAAACCGATATCATAGGCGCGGGGGAACCGGTCATTCGAAAAATTTGTCCGATACCCGCCTTCAACCGGAATGAACTCACCTTCCGACTTGTCAAAACCCCAGTCAGGGCCGGGCCAGCTGTTGTGGTTCGTGGCTTTCAGCCATGGTTCCGCTTCCCATATGCCTCCCTTGATATACGATTTCTCGGTGGGCTTGATCAGCAGCCGCACACCCCAGGAAGATGTGACAAAGGACGGCATGGATCCGTTGATGGTCATTGTGGTTGGCACGGAACACATGAAGGTGGGGAATTTGCAGTACAGGTCGGACCCGTCAAATTCACCACCCTTTGGCATGGAACGGCCAGCCAGCAGGAAAACCTTGTTCTTGAACAGCGCCTGGTCCCATGTGAATTCACGGATCTGGAAACCGTCGTGATTCCCCCAGTAGGACACATACCCCCAGTTGGAACCCGTAAATTCCCCTGCATGGCCCTGTCCCGCCACGTCATCCGCCAGAAAGTGGATCTTGGCGCCCGGAATGTGGGCCAGCTTCTGCATGTCGAGATCCAGTCCGATCCCGGCAAAGTTGTTGAAGAACGATCCGTGGTTGATGCCGCCTGCCGGTACGCCGGAATATTCCGATGCATCCCACCCGGTCAGGTAGACACCCGCGCGCGCCATGGTCTTGCCCACGTTGTCCCCGCCTTTCGTATCCAGGCTGAACAGGTAGGGCTGTGGCGCAATGGAATGGGCGGAATTGGCTGTGGGCTTCGACGGAATACCTCCCGGTGTAAAGAGTGACGGGACCAGACCGGGCATGGAGGGATCGGTTACGGCGCGTTCTTTCTGCAGCACTGTGTGCTGGCGGCTCTGCCATACCGTCACGTTGACAGGCTGCGTTGTGCCTGTAGCTGCGGGCTGTTGTCCCGTAGTGGGCACGGCCTGCGCCTGAACCGCCATTGCAGCCAGGAGCGGACCGAGAAAAGAAACAGCCCCGGCGAGGCTGGTCTTCATGTCATGTCGTATTGCTGGAATCATGAAAGTATAACCCAGTAAGGAGGGGAGGGTGAAAGCACTGTATTGTGGATAATTACAGGGAAAACATTTTCTGTTTTTTGTTCAGTCTTGTTTTCATTTTTTTTATGAAAGCATTCGCCGGGCCGTCGGAATTCGATGACTGGACGGATGCAATGAATTCGACCCGGGGCATCGGGCTCAGGGTGCTGGCATCCACAGGAACGATCCCTTCGGCAGACAGGAAGGCCGGTTGGGGCGTGATGCCATACCCGGCTCTGACGGCAGCCAGGATTGCACTCAGGTTTGTACTGCTGAAGGCGATATGCCAGGGGCGTCCGATGCGATTGAGGGTTTCGATCGCCAGTTTCCGGGTGATGCTCCGATCCGGGAAAGTAACGAGTGGGAAAGATTCATCCGGCGCAAGGGAGCAGGTGGATGCGTGGGAAAACCAGACCAGTTCATCTTCCCACAGCAGCTGTCCATGTGTATCGCTGGACTGTCGCATGCCGCAGACAATATCCAGCCGGTCATCGGCCAGAAGCTGGTGCAGGTGGTGGCTCAGCCCCACGGTCAGGTCAATCTGCAGCTGCGGATAATCCTGCCGGAACATGCGCAGGTCTTCGGGGAAGCGCGACAGGACCAGATCTTCCGTAATGCCAAGACGCAGGGTTGCGTGCAGTTGTTCCTTGTGGAAATGCGCCAGCACACGCTCCTGCTGGCGCAGGATGTTCTGTGCCATGCCGATCAGGGCCTGTCCGTCATCTGTCAGTTCCACCTGTTTCGTACTGCGTTTGAGCAATACGCAGTCAAGTTGCGCCTCCAGCCGGTGGATATGCTGGCTGATGGTGGACTGGCTGGTGGAGCATATATACGCCGCGGATGTGAAATGCAGCGTATCCGCAACCGCAAGGAAGGAACGCAGGTGGGCGATATCAAGATTGTCTTTATTTGACATTACGATATGTCAACATTCATTTATCGCCAAGTCAATTCGATATGACAACAATATGAAATATTTTTAAAAAATCCAATTATAACAGTTTGTTATAAGGTATTTCTGCATATGTAATAACGCAATACAGAAGAATATTTATATTGAATGTTTCTTTGTTTATTTCTTTCCCATGGTGCCGTTGCTGTTTTGGAAACGGAACGGCGCCCTGTTTCCCATGGTCAGTCGCCATGCGGCTTCAGGCACAGGCTTCTTTACGGCATCCGGAAGATGACGCGCCGGTCGTAATATTATGGCCAAGAATATGCCCATGGTTTCCTGGAACAATGTTTCATGGAGCAGGGTCCGCCAGGTACACCCCGCCGGGCTTGTCGCCATAATTCTGGAAGCGGCAGTTTATGTTCTGGCAGCGCAAGGTGCCGCGTGTTTTACGACGGCGCGTGTGGCGGAACGGGCGGATGTAAGTATCGGCTCGCTTTATCAGTATTTTCCCAACAAGGCCGTGATCCTGTTCCGGCTCCAGACGGATGAATGGAGACAGACAAGCGACATGATGCGCGACATCCATGAAGATACCTGCGATCCCGCACCGAACCGTCTGTGCAGATTTATCTGTTCGGAATGCGGAGAGGCGGCGGTCTGTGTGGCGCATCAATGATGCAGCACCGTTTTATCGTCATGCGCCGGAAGCTGTTGAGGCACGACAGGCGGCGGACAGCCTCATCGCGCGTTTCATGCATGAAATTCTGCCTGACGCCTCGGACATGACGCGCGATCCTGCCGGTGGCCTGATTACGACGACATGCAGCGCGGTCGGCAAGGTATTTCCGAAACACCGCGAACTGATGCGGACATCGCGGCTTATGCCTGCGGCATGGCCGACATGTTTGCAGCCTATCTGACGCATCCTGCAGGACGGACACGATAAGGCAAGCTCCGGTACGAACAGAAGGAAGGGGCAGCGTATTCAATTTCATATGAACAGGGCTGTGGATATGACAGATATTCCATAGAAGCCTTCCGTCCGGTCTTTATGTGCAAAATGAAAGACCGGCCCTCCCGGGAGTATAGAAATATATATCAAATATTCTATGGTTATTGAGTGGTATTTTTCTGTTGTATGTATTTTAGTATAAACAGACATGCATTGAATATGTCTCGTTCATAAGCGCTGTTTATAATCTTATGTATGATCTGTCTTGGACGTCCTGCTTCTGATTGATCTATTCCATCTTCCAGGACACCGCAGCATGCATCCGTCTTTCAGGACGGAACATCGTTGACGGAACCACTATGCCGGGAAGCTATTTATGAATTCCAAGTCTTCCGGCATGAGTTTTGGAAAGTATCGATGCAGTACGCACATGACCCGGCGCTTCTTCTGGCGCGTTTTCAGTTCGCCTTCACCGTAGGCGTCCATATCATTTTTCCGGCCTTTTCAATCGGGCTGGCGGCCTATCTGGCAGTTCTGGAGGGACTGTGGCTCAGGACCGGACGGCCGGTATTCCTTGACCTGTACCGCTACTGGATCAGGGTATTTTCCATCGTCTTCGGCATGGGGGTCGTCTCGGGACTGGTCATGTCGTATGAATTCGGCACCAACTGGTCGATCTTTTCCAAAAAGGCCGGACCGATTACGGGCGTGCTCCTGTCCTATGAAGTCATGACCGCCTTTTTCCTTGAGGCAGGTTTTCTCGGTGTCATGCTGTTCGGCATGAACAAGGTGGGACGCAAACTGCATTTCGCCGCCACGTGCTGCGTATCGCTCGGCACCCTGATTTCCATGACATGGATACTGTCATCCAATTCATGGATGCAGACACCGCGCGGGTATTCCATTGATCCGGCCACCGGGCGGTTCATGCCTGCCGACTGGCTGGCGATCATTTTCAATCCGTCCTTTCCGTTCCGTCTGGTGCATATGGGGCTGGCGGCCTTCCTCTCCGTTGCGTTCATCGTGGGCGCAACGGGGGCATGGCACATGCTCAGGGCACGGAAAGAAGGAAAGGCGGCCAGCGAACCGGTGCGGGTCATGTTTTCCATGGCCATGTGGATGGCGGCACTCGTCGCCCCCCTCCAGATACTGGCTGGCGATGCCCATGGCCTGAACACCCTGAAACACCAGCCGGTAAAAATCGCGGCGATGGAAGGGGACTGGGTTTCGGAAGATCATGCGCCTGAACTGCTGTTCGGCATTCCCAACATGAAGACCGAACATACGGATTATGCCCTAAGGCTGCCGCTGGCCGGATCGCTGATCCTGACACACAGCCTGAATGGCAGGGTGCCGGGCATGAAGGACTTTCCCCGCGACCAGCGGCCGCCTTCACCGGTCATCTTCTTCTCCTTCCGCATCATGGTGGCGCTTGGCATGCTCATGATGCTGGTGGGGTTGTGGTCCCTGTGGCTCCGGCGGAACCATACCCTGTTTACCAACCCGGTTTTCCACCGCGTCGCGCTGTGCATGGCGCCTGCAGGCTTCCTGGCGCTGTTGTGTGGCTGGGTCACGACGGAGGTCGGCCGTCAGCCCTGGACGGTCTATGGCCTGCTGCGCACGTCCGACAGCGTATCGCCGGTTGCGCTTTCCTCCATGGCCTTTTCGATGACGGCGTTCGTGGTGGTCTATGTGCTCGTATTTGGCTCCGGGCTGGGCATTCTGGTGCGGCTGCTGGCGCGCGCGCCGCATGAAGGCGAGCATGATACAAGTCCCGTCCACGCTTCCGATATACTGGGCGCCCGCATGCATCCGGGCGTGATTGATCCCTCTTCCGGCAAAGGAGCCTGAGGCATGATGGATTTCGCATACTGGCTCCCCATCGTGTGGGCCGTCATTCTGGTGGCCGCCATTTCGATCTATGTCGTTCTTGACGGCTTTGATCTTGGCATCGGGATGCTGTTTGCATTCGAACGCCATCCGGACCGTCGGGACGTGATGGTCAACACCATCGCCCCCGTATGGGATGGGAACGAGACATGGATGGTACTGGGTGGGGCCGTGCTGTACGGTGTTTTTCCCGGCGCTTACTCAACTTTGCTGCCCGCTTTCTACCTGCCGATCGTATTGATGCTGCTGGCGCTGATCTTTCGCGGCGTGGCGTTTGAATTCCGCGTCATGACACGCGGGACAGGGCGCGAAGGCATGTGGAATGCAGGTTTCATGGCAGGCTCCGGCATTGCCGCCTTCTGCCAGGGCGCGATCCTGGGTGGAGTTGTGCAGGGGATCAGGGTTGTCGATGGGGCTTTTGCCGGTGGGCCGCTCGATTTTCTGACGCCGTTCAGCGTCCTGTGTGGTCTGGCGGTCATGTGCGGCTATGCCCTGCTGGGGGCGACGTGGCTGATCTGGCGCACCACCGGTGTGCTGGAGGCATCCTGCCGTCGCTGGGCCGCACGGCTGGCCGTGGGCCTGTTCCTCGGCATCGTGGCGGTCAGCCTGTGGACGCCGCTGCTGCATGCGCCTTACCTGCGGCGCTGGACCGATTGGCCGAACATCGTATTTGTCGCCCCGGTGCCGGTTCTGGTGGTCGTGCTGGGGGGCCTGTTTGTCATGGGGCTGCGCAGGGGACACTCAAAGGGGCCGTTCCTGTGTGCGCTGGGCTGGTTCTTTCTGTGCCTGTCCGGTCTCGGGATCACGGTGTGGCCCTATGCCGTGCCGCCGGGGCTGACATTGTGGGATGTGTCTTCCCCGCCATCCAGTCAGTTTTTCCAGCTGGTCGGCACGGCCATCCTGCTGCCAATCATCCTGACCTACACGATCTATTCCTATCATGTCTTTCGCGGAAAGGTGACGGAAACCGATGGCTATCACTGAGATTGTCCGGGGCAACGGCGACGATGCGCCACCCCGCACCGGTGTGCGGATTGCATGGTTCGTTGCGATCTGGTCGCTGAGCACCTGCGTGTTTTTCGGGGCGGCATCCCTGCTGCACCTGATCGTGCCCAGGTAGAACGGACGGCATGTCCGGCTTTCTGCAGCAGGACACGGGACGTCCATGAAATGCGGAGGGTGCGCGAAATCCGCAGCCGTATCGCGCGCCTGCATGTCTGATGAAACCGGGGGCAGGCATCATTGGGTAGCGAAAAAAGCCCGAATGCTGACCCTGCCATCATCCACAGGGCGCGCCGGGACACCGGTGAAGATGCACGGTCTCCCGGTCATGCCGACGTAATATGATGCTGAAGTGACCGGAATGACCCAGTGGCTGTCTTATTCTGGCAACACCTAACAGCTATATATACCTAAATACAGGTCTGGATACGAATATATATAGACAGCGGCATGTCGGGAATGGAAGGAAGGGCCCAACGTCATTTGTTCATATCACGGACGAACTGCCTTATGCTTCGTTGCTATAGTACTTTTTTCATAACCGGAACGTCGGGAATGTTCCTGCTGGCCAGCACCGCGCTGGCTGCACCGGTAACATCCACGTCGCAGGATAAGACTGGCAGGCCTGTCGCCGTAAAGGCGGCGTCCCCCGCGACGTCCGTCGCAAAAAACCAGACCACCGGGACGCCTGCGGGCCAGGCATCGGGCACGGCTGCCCCCATCGCCGGGATACTGGATGGTTCAAACGGGGAAACAATTACCGTTCATGGCCACCATGCGGCGGATGGCACCAGCGCCAAATATATGAACAAGAACATCTATCTGGGGCCGCTGGGCAACCGCGATACGCTGGATACGCCCTATTCTGTCATGGGTGTGCCGCATGACGTCGTGGTCAACCAGCAGCTGCGTAACATCAATGACATGGCGCAGTACCTGCCTTCAGTGCAGCTGGAAATCCGTGGTGATCCCAACACATCGCGCCCGCAGTCGCGCGGGTTCGAGGCCGATGTGGTGGCCAACTCTCGTCTTGATGGCCTGAACGTGGTCTCCACCACGCCCTATCCGGCGGAATGGGTTGATAACCTGCAGGTCCTCAATGGTCTGGCCGGGGCGATGTACGGACCGGAAAACCCGTCTGGCGTGTTTGAATATACCCTCAAGCGTCCGACCAACCGCCGCACCGAGCGGCTTTCGGTTGGCGTGGATTCCATCGGCACGCCTACGGTCAATGGCGATATTTCTGGCCGGGTCGGTCGTAACGGCTGGTTTGGCTACCGCCTGAACATGCTGCATGCCAATGGTTCGGCCTATGCGCCGGGCAGCTGGATCCGGCGTGAGATGGTCAGCGCCGATTTCGATATCCATTTCGATTCCAAGACTGTCCTCGAACTTGATGCCAGCCACTATACCTATGATGAACGCGGCATGGCGCCCGGCTTTGGCATTGCCGCCGGCACAGCCGCCAATCCCACGGGCATTGGCGGGCAACTGCCCGAAGCGCCGGATCTGGGCAGACGTCTCGCCCCGGACTGGAGTGGGTACAACATGGAAACCAATACCTTCCTGGCCAAGATCAAGCACCAGATCAACAAGGACTGGAGCTTCACGCTGGGCGGGCTGTACCAGGATGCCATGCGCCAGTCCTTCGGCATAAGCGATACGTTAAGTGCAACTCAGGGGTATGAGGGCTTTTACAGTTCAAAAGCCACGGCCACGACAACGGCAGATGACTTCCGCGTTGGCAGTAACATGGCGTATTTCAACGGCCGTGTTCATACCGGCCCCCTTACACATGACCTGGTCATTGGCACCAATGGCTACATGATGGGGAATTACAACCCGACAACCGCGCTTACATCGGCGCAGAGTCTTGGTACATACAACATGTATGGTGCCGCCCCGACCAATGGCACGCAGCCCTATTATAGCGGGCGTTACAAATCCAGCAGCATCATGAGCCAGTCCTTCATTATTGGCGATACGATGCGGATCAACAAGCACTGGTCGGTCATGGGTACGCTTGCATGGAGCTGGATTGACCAGAAGGGTGCGCTCAATGCCACAAGTCCGCTCAAGAATACCTTTGAGGCCAATGCGACCTTCAGCCCGACGGCCAGCCTGATTTACAAGCCAACCCAGAACCAGACCCTGTATTTCACCTATGGCCGTTCTGCTGAAGCAGGGCCGGTTACGCCCAACAGCAAATATTATACCAATACCAATATTGCCCTGCCTGTTGCACATTCGGAAGAATATGAAGTCGGCTACAAGCTGCGATACCAGAAAATGCAGTTCAACGTTGCCGGTTTCCGTATGACGTCACCTTATGCAATGTATATTCCCGCAGCGGACGGCTCCTGTTCGGGTGGCACGACCTGCCAGACTTATGAATATGGCGGCACACAGCGCAATTACGGTGTGGAAGCCCAGATTTCAGGTGAAGTCCTGCCCAATCTGTCGGTTCTGGCCGGCATGACGTGGCTGGATGCGGAACTGGTCAACAGCAAGACCGCTGCCTATAACAACAAGGAAATCGTGGGTGCGGCCCCGCTGCAGGCCAACCTGCTGCTGGATTACCGCCTGCCGGCGTCGCTGGGTTCCTTCGCTTCGGGCTGGGCCTTCAACGCCAGCGTCCATTACATGGGCAACCGTGCCGCCAACATTACCAACACGCTGCATACCGGTTCCTATACCACGCTGGACCTTGGCACACGTTACGCCTTCCATGTTTCCAAATTCCCATGGGTTGCGCGTTTTGGTGTCAGCAATGCCACGAACGAGCGGTACTGGGCCTCGGTCTATACAGGTTCGCCCAGTGGCACATCCGGCGCCGCATCAACCCTGTATGCGGGGCTGCCGCGCGTCTATCATTTCACACTTTCGATGGAGTTCTGATCCACGTTTCATGAAGGTGGGGCATGTGGGTCGCATGCCCCCTTTTTTGTGTGATACGGATCGCCTGTAGCTGCCAGTAAAGCAGACGGTCAGGTAGGCAGGCATCCTTACCCGCATCCTGATCCGCTGGCTTCGATCATGACCTCCCCCGGTTTAGCCATTGCCCGCAGGTACGCCACCGTGACGGTGCAGGCTACACACGCAAAAACCACGTTGATTGGCAGCATCGATCCCCGGCCATTCATGGCGCACATTCCGTGCAACCTGAAAAATGAAACGCCCGGCGGGCACCACCATCGTATCCTGCGCGCATCGCTTAGGATGTAAATACAATCGTCTTGTGGCCGGTTATGATGGTACGGCGTTCAATATGGTACCTGACGGCACGGGCCAGAACGCGGCGTTCTATGTCACGTCCCTTGCGCACAAGGTCATCGGGCGTATCGGCATGGGAAATACGCTCGACATCCTGTTCAATGATCGGGCCTTCATCAAGATCGCTCGTCACATAATGCGCTGTTGCGCCGATCAGTTTGACCCCCCGGGCAAAGGCCTGATGATAGGGGCGCGCGCCCTTGAAACCGGGCAGAAATGAATGGTGGATATTGATGCAGCGCCCCGACAGCCGGTGCGACATGTCATTGGACAGGATCTGCATATATCGCGCCAGCACGACCAACTCGGCCCGGCTGTCGTCCATGATCTGCAGGATCCGTGCTTCCTGCGCCGGTTTGGTGTCCGGTGTTATGGGCAGGTAATGAAAGGGAATACCACCAAAATCGAGGTTTTTATATACGTCACGCGGGTGGTTTGAAATAATGCCGACCGGATCAATCGCCAGTTCCCCGATCCGCCAGCGATAGAGCAGGTCCACCAGGCAGTGATCAAAACGGGACACCAGTATGAGAACCCGCGGGCGCCGGGCCGTGGTGGTCAGGGACCATGTCATGTCGAATTCATGGGCCAGACGCATGAATTCCTCTTCCAGCACCGATCTGTCCGTTGTGCCATCCTGTATTTCAAAGACGACACGCATGAAGAACTGTCTGCTTTCCGTTTCGTCAAACTGCTGGGCTTCGGTAATATTTGCGCCCAGTTCAGCCAGACCATGGCTTATGCCCGCCACAATACCGGGACGGTTGGGGCATTTTATCGTAACGATATAGATTGTTTTGACACCCTCGGTCATGGGCAAACTTCCGATACAGGTACGCCGCCACGCGCCGCGTGGCAAAGGTCGTGGTAAAGACTGTGAGCAAGACTGCGAAAAACGAACAGGTCGTATGTCGGCGTCATGTCATGCTGTAAGATCTGGACAGGTATATGTCCCGCCAGCGTCAGGGCCGTGCTATCGGGGGCGAATGCACGGGGATGCAGGTCAATCGGGACAAGTTTTGACAAGATCGCGCGTGAATCCGGGCCGCGGACCCGTATGACGCTGCGTCCATCCCCCTGTGCCGTAATGGCCGCATGGGGCTGCGTTACCCGTCGCAGCCCGTCCAGGAGGTCAGCCTGCCCCTGCGGTGCACAGACCAGCCATTGGTCCGGTCCCGCCCAGATGAAACGCACGGCATCACGGCCATCACGGGCATGGGATGTCACGGGTGCCTCCACGCCATATGCCGCCATCAGTGCGGTCTGGACGGCGGCATGGGACGCAGGGGAAAACTGCATGCTGGCAAGCTGCAGATCCGGCCCGGGGCCGATCGTGACGCGTGCGGCCTGTTCGCCCCCGGGCGGGATGAAGGGGGCTGACGGAATGGGTGACGTGGCGGCCAGTGTCTCAGGCATGCAGGCGGTCTCCGGCAGGATCGAAGAAGGTGGGAGGGCAGACGACTGCGGCAACCTGGCTGTCGGCCAGCGGGTTATGGACCATGACCATCTCGCCATGACGGGCAGGACCGCCAGACAGGAAGCCCAGTGCGATCCATCCATCCAGTGTCGGGGACCATGCGGCAGACGAGATCCATCCCTGATCATGCGCGCCCGTGGCCTCGGCGCCATGGGGCAGCAGGTGGCTGCCCGCGACCAGTTCATCGTGCGCATGAACCGGACGCAGGCCAACCAGCGTGGGGCGCACGGGGTCGGTCAGGGCAGGGCGGGCAGCCATGGCGCGGCCAATGAAGTCCTTTCGGGTGGACAGCATCCGCCCCATGTTCAGGTCATGCGCCGTTGTCTGGCCATTGAGTTCCGGTCCGGCGGGGTGACCCTTTTCAATGCGCATCACCCCCAGCGCTTCAGTGCCATAGGGCGCGATGCCGTACGGGGCGCCAACCTTCATGAGCAGCCGTGCCAGCGCATCGCCATACCGTGCGGGAACCGCCAGTTCGTACGCAAGCTCCCCGGAGAAGGAAAGGCGGAACAGGCGCGCGGCCTGTCCGCCGCATATGGTGATTTCGGCAGCATGCATGTAACCGAAAGCGTCATTGGACAGGTCCGTATCCGGATCGACGACATGACGCAGCACATCGCGTGAGCGCGGGCCGGCAATGGCCATCTGCGCCCATTCATCGGTTACGGATATGAAGTGGACATCCAGTTCCGGCCACAGCCACTGGTGGCACAGTTCCATATGCTGCATGACCGCACCAGCATGTGCGGTGGTCGTGGTCATGACATAATGCTGTTCACCCAGTCGCGCCGTGGTGCCGTCATCAAAGGCAAAGCCGTCCTCCCGCAGCATCAGGCCGTAGCGGACCCGCCCCACGGGCAGTTTTTGCCATCCATTGATATACAGGCGGTCAAGGAAGGTAGCGGCGTCAGGACCCTGAATATCGATCTTGCCCAGTGTGGTGACATCACAGAACCCGACGGCCGTACGGACGGTTCTCACCTCGCGGTTGACGGTATCGCGCCAGTGGGTTTCTCCGTCCTGCGGGAACCACTGTGCCCGGTGCCAGATTCCATTGGCCGTAAATACGGCGCCCTGCTGGCGCGCCCATTCATGGGTGGGGGTCAGTCGGTCCGGCTTGAAATACCTGCCGCGATGCGCGCCCGCAAGCGCGCCGATGGCCACGGGCTGCACGGGCGGGCGGAACATGGTCGTGCCCGTCCGGGCAATGTCCTGACCGGTCTGCTGCGCCAGTGCAGCCAGACCATTGATGTTGGATGTCTTGCCCTGATCTGTTGCCATACCCAGCGTGGTGTAGCGCTTGACATGTTCAACGCAGCGAAAGCCCTCCATCGCGGCCAGGCGCACGTCCTTTGCCGTGACGTCATTCTGGAAATCGATGAACGCCTTGCTATCTCTGCCTGCCTGATCCTGCAGCACGGGCTGGATGGCCTGAATGCCGTAGCTTTCCCGCGGTGCGGCCGGCAGGGGGGGCAGTTCGGTGTCAAAGCCACACGCGGCAGCGGCTTCCTGCCCGCGCGCAGCCCCTTCGTGCAGGCAGTCGGCAGTCATGAAGGTGCCATTGGCCACGCCAGCCGCCAGCATGCCGGGCGGGAAAGACCCGGCTGTGAAAGCGCATAGTTCCGGGTCATAAACCGGTTTTGCGCCCAGATGTGTCGTCAGGCTCAGTTCCGGGTTCCAGCCGCCCGACATGGCGATCAGGTCGCAGGCCACATGCCTGACCCTGCCCGACCGGTCCCGTATGGCCGCAGTATGAACCCCGAGGCGGCCATAGGTATTGGAAATCGCGCCGCCAGTGAAAAGGCGCGCACCAGTGTCATGGGCGACCTGCTGTGCCATATCGCTGGCCTGCGTGCGCGTATCCACAATGGCGGTGACCGCCGCACCGGCATGCTTCAGGTCCACGGCCGTGCGCAGGCCATCGTCATTATTGGTGAAGACGATGGCGCGCTGTCCCGCCACGACGCCGAAACGGTTGATATAGGTGCGCACGGCCCCGGCAAGCATGATGCCCGGACGGTCGTTGTTGGGAAAGACCAGGGGACGTTCGATCCCGCCGCCTGCAACAATGCAGCGACGGGCGACAATGCGCCACAGACGCTGGCGGGGCTGGTCAGAGGCAGGACAGGACACATGATCCGCCACACGTTCCAGCGCGCCATAGGTGCCGCCATCATATGTCCCGAAAACGCAGGTGCGCGTCATTATGCGCACCTCGGGCATCTGACGCAGGGCGGCCACGGTCCGGTCCGCCCACTGCCAGCCGGGAACGCCATCAATATCGGTCCGCTCCGCCCGCAGGCGTCCACCTGTCACGCTGTCCTGTTCACACAGGATGACCCGCGCGCCCGAACGTCCCGCCACCAGGGCCGCGGCAAGCCCCGCCGGGCCACTACCCACCACCAGCACATCACAGAACGTGGTGGTTTTTTCATACAGGTCGGGATCCGCCTCGTCCGCTGCCCGGCCGAGGCCCGCGGCACGGCGGATGAGGGGTTCATATACCTTTTCCCAGAACGCGGCAGGCCACATGAAAGTCTTGTAGTAGAACCCGGCCGTAAACAGGGGGGAAAACAGCCCGTTAACGCCAAGTGCGTCCATGCGGAGGGATGGCCAGCGGTTCTGGCTGCATGCGTCCAGCCCGTCGAACACTTCGGTGACAGTCGCGCGGCTGTTGGGTTCGCGCCATGCGCCCGTGCGCAGTTCCAACAGGGCGTTGGGTTCTTCCGGGCCGGCCGTCAGGATGCCGCGCGGGCGGTGATACTTGAACGAACGCCCTGCAAGATGCTGCCCATTGGCCAGCAGGGCCGACGCCAGCGTATCACCCGGATGTGCGTCATAGCTTATCCCGTCAAAGGTAAAACGGATGATCGTATCCGGATCGATCCCGTTGGCGGGGATACGACGTCCGGCCTGTCCCGACAGGCGGTGGGAGCAGGCATCTTTCTTCCACGGCAGTTTCATGATCCGGCGTTTTCCCTGGCCTGGCGTGCGACATCCACCGCGCGGACGACATCGGCAATTTCATGAGTGCGCATGTTGCGCGTCACGACCAGCCATGCATGGCAGCCCGCGCCATGGTACCACAGTTCCCGGTGCCATCCGTCGGGATTGTCACGCAGGTAGACATAATCCACCCAGGCATGCGCCGGTGCATCCATACCGGGACGGTGCACCGTGGCATCCCCCCGATAGGTGAATTCTTCAATGCCGCGTGGCCCGCAGCAGGGACAGTTCAGACGCATTGGAACCTCAGTGCAGATTGGGCTGTGCGCCCATGCCTTTTTCGTCGATCACGGCCCCACGGCCAAAGCGGTCCAGACGGTATGCGGTCGCGACCGGATGGGGTTCGTTACGTGCGATCAGGTGCGCGAAACACAGGCCTGATGCAGGTGTCGCCTTGAACCCGCCATAACACCATCCGGCGTTGAGATAGAGGTTGTCCACCGGTGTCCTGTCGATGATGGGGCTGCCATCCATGCTCATGTCCATAAGGCCGGCCCAGTGACGCAGCAGCCGGACACGGCCGATCCGGGGCATGAGCGCCATGCCGCCTTCGCACACATCCTCGATGACCGGCATGTTCCCACGCTGGGCATATGAATTATAGCCGTCGATATCGCCACCAAACACCAGGCCGCCCTTGTCGGACTGGCTGATATAGAAATGACCCGCGCCAAACGTCACCACGCAGTCGATGAATGGTTTCAGCCCTTCACTGACGAAGGCCTGCAGCACATGGCTTTCAATCGGCAGGCGCAGACCCGCCATGGCCGCGACCCGCGACGAATTGCCCGCACATGACAGTCCCACGTGCCCCGCGCCAATGAACCCGCGCGTGGTTTCCACCCCGACCGCCCGGCCCGCATGCATGCGGATGCCGGTGACCTCGCAGTTCTGGATGATATCCACGCCCAGCCGGTCGGCTGCACGGGCGAACCCCCACGCCACGGCGTCATGCCGCACCGTGCCGCCGCGTTTTTGCAGCAGGCCGCCCAGTATGGGGAAACGGGCCGCGTCGTAATTCAGGAACGGCAGCTTCTGGCGTACCGCTTCCGTATCCAGCAACTGCGCATCCACCCCGTGCAGCCGCATGGCGTTGCCCCGGCGGGTGTAGGCGTTGCGCTGGGCATCGTTATGGAACAGGTTGAGCACGCCGCGCTGGCTGACCATGGCGTTGTAATTGATGTCCTGCTCCAGCCCTTCCCATAATTTCATGGAACATTCGTAGAAGGGGATATTGCCCGACAGCAGGTAGTTCGAACGGATGATGGTCGTGTTGCGGCCGATATTTCCGTTGCCGATCCAGCCCTTCTCCACAACCGCCACGCGGTGGATGCCGTACCGCCGGGCAAGGTAATAGGCAGTGGCCAGACCATGGCCGCCGCCACCCACGATCACGACGTCATAAGCGGGCTGTGGCTGTGCGTTCCGCCATACGGGGCGCCAGCCCGTCTGCCCGCGCAGAGCTTCCCTCAGAAGGGTAAAAATGGAATAATGATTGCTTTTCATTACGAAATCTTCGCTCTGCCACCGTAGTCCATGCTAACGGCTTTCATAATGGAGACATTATAAATTTTTCTTATGGTATGGGATGATGTCATTGAACGCTCCCCCGTTTGACCTGTCCGCGCTGAACGTCTTCCTTGCCGTATGCGACAACGGCAGCATGGCGGCGGCGGGACGTATGCTGGGCATAACCCAGCCCGCCGTGTCACAGACGATAGCCGAGCTGGAAAAGCGCGTGGGAACGCAACTGTTTGACCGTGGAGTGCGCCCCATGGTGCTGACGGCGGCGGGCACGGTGCTGCGCCAGTATGCGGCCGGGCTGATGGTCGAGATGCGGCAGATCGTCGGACGCCTGCATGAAATGCGCTCCGGCCGGGTCGATCTGCTGCGTATCGGCATAGTCGATTCCCTGTCGCGTGCCGTAATGGGCGACGTATCGCATTTCATGCGCGACCGCGTGGACCGGCTGGTGGTGCATGCCGGCCTGACCGAGTCCCATGTCACTGCCCTGCTGACCCGGCAGATCGATTTTGTCCTCAGTGTCGATAATCTGGAAGATGTCGCTGATCTGGAACGCTGGCCGCTGTTCGAGGAACCATACATGCTGCTGTGCCCCGCCGGGCTGCAGCCACCTTCACGGCTGCCAGACCTGCCGGGATTTTTCGCAGCCCATCCTTTCGTGCGGTTTTCCCTGCGTTCACGCACGGGCATGGAGGTGGAACGATACCTGCGGCGACTGAACCTGGACATTCCCTATGGCCAGGAATTTGACCGTCCGGAGGGGGTGCTGGCCGCGTGCAGGCTGGGGGGTGTCGCCATTACCACGCCGCTATGCATGTACGAGGCTGGCTTCGACGGTAGTGACGGGCTGGTATGTCACGCACTGCCGGCCGGCATGCTGCGCCGCAGGCTGACGCTGGTGGCGCGGCGGCGTGAATTCGGGCGCCTGCCGCTGGAGTTTGCCAGATCGCTCCGGGCTGTCCTCACGGACCGGACGCTGGGTGAACTGACCGCCCGTTTTCCTGCCTTTGCCGAGCAGATGGACGTCCTGTCCTGATTTTTGCCTTTCCGGGAGAAGAGACATGAGTACCGTGCGCAAGCCCCGTTCTGAAAAAAAGACCACCGAACTGATTACCGGCTCATCCGCCGGTCCGGTCCGTGAACTGACGCTTGAAGAGTCGCTGGGCGCGCAGATCCGCCATCTGCGGCGAAAAGGCGAACTGACTGGCGCTGATCTGGCCAGTGGCGCGGGCATATCGCTGGGTATGCTGTCGAAAATAGAAAACGGGCAGATTTCGCCCTCATTATCCACCCTGCAGTCCGTATGCCGTGCGCTGAATGTGCCGCTCAGCCAGTTGTTCGCTACGTTTGAGGAGCAGCGTGACTGTTCCTTCGTCAAGGCGGGACAGGGTGTTGTCATTGAACGCCGGGGTACGAAAGCCGGACATGAATACCAGTTGCTGGGACATCTGCTGGATGGCACCCTGGTGGTCGAACCCTACCTGATCACCCTGCATGAAGATGCAAAGCCGTATACCAGTTTTCGCCATCAGGGGGTGGAAATCATCTACATGCTTAGTGGTCGCGTGTTATACCGTCATGGTAACGAGTCATACGAGATGGGGGCGGGGGACACATTGATGTTCGATTGCCAGGCCCCGCACGGGCCGGAGCTATTGATAGAGAAACCAATGAATTATCTGTCGATTATTGTATATATGCGACAGGACGATTAACCGGAGTTTCTCTTAAAGAAAGTTTTGTTCTTTTGCGTTGACAGGGTGGGGAGATGGGGGCTTTATGGTCACATCTTTTCCTCTTTCGGCGGAGAAATGACGATGTGTGGCATCGTTGGGTTGTTTTTGAAAAATCCCGATCTTCAACCTGAACTGGGGCTTCTGACATCCCAGATGCTGAAGGTCATGACGGAGCGCGGGCCCGACAGCGCAGGTTTTGCCGTCTATGGCGGCGCACGGCACGGGCAGACCAAGATTACGGTGCGTGGCGTCGCCCCCGCGCAGACCGCACTCTTTGAAAAAGGGCTGGCGGGTATTGCCGGTCCCGAAATGTCCGTGACCTGCCGCAATGACCATACGGTCATTACTCTGCCGACCGAACATGAACAGACCGTGCGCCGGTTCATCGACGCATTCGGCCACGGGGTTGCATTCGTTTCCAGCGGTGACAGCATCGAACTGTATAAAGGCGTCGGGTTGCCGGAAGATGTTGCAGCCCGCTTCGACCTTGCGGGCATGCGTGGCACCCACGCCATCGGGCATACCCGCATGGCGACGGAATCCGCCGTAACGACGGCTGGCGCGCACCCGTTTTCGACTGGCCCGGACCAGTGTCTTGTGCATAACGGATCACTGTCGAACCATAATACCCTGCGCCGCCAGCTGGTACGTGAAGGACTGAAATTCGCCACCGAGAATGACTCGGAAGTTGCCGCGGGCTATCTGTCGTGGCGTCTGTCACGCGGTGAACGGCTGGATGAGGCGCTGACAGCCTCCCTTGCGGACCTTGACGGTTTCTACACCTTCGTCGTCGGCACGCGTGACGGGTTCGCGGTCCTGCGCGACCCGGTGGCATGCAAGCCCGCCGTCATTGCGGAAACGGATGACTATGTTGCGTTTGCTTCCGAATACCGGGCATTTGCCCGGCTGCCGGGCATCGGGCAGGCAACCGTTTTTGAACCTGAGCCACAGCGCGTCTATCACTGGGAACATGCGGCATGAGTAACATGCAGGAAATCGATCTGGCCCGATGCACGCTCCGTGAAGCCAACAGCCAGCTACAGGGCGAGGATGCGACAGGTGCATGGGTCATTCGCAATCCGCAGGGTCGGCACGCCCTGGCCGTTGGCCTGAACGCGCCGATTGACGTCATGATTGACGGGCAGGCCGGATATTATGCAGGCGGTATGAACAAGCATGCCAATATCACCATTGAAGGCAATGCCGGCCCCGGCGTTGCTGAAAACATGATGAGTGGCAGCACCCGCGTGCGCGGCAATGCCAGCATGGCAGCCGGTGCCACGGGACACGGCGGGCTGCTGGTGATCGATGGGGATGCCGGGGCGCGCTGCGGCATATCGATGAAGGGCATCGAAATCGTGGTGCGCGGTTCGGTCGGGCATATGAGTGCCTTCATGGCGCAGTCCGGCACGCTGGTCGTTTGTGGGGACGCGGGCGAAGCACTGGGGGACAGCCTGTACGAAGCGAAGATTTTCGTGCGTGGCGAAGTCAGAAGCCTGGGTGCGGACTGCGAGGAAAAGGACATGACGGCTGACGACCTGGCCTGCCTGCAGTCCCTGCTGGACCGCGCAGGTGTGACCGAATATCCGGCAGACAGCTTCCGTCTCTATGGATCCGCGCGCCGCCTGTACCATTTCCATGTTGATAACGCCGCGGCGTACTGAGGCCATCATGACAGACAATACAAAGAAGATCCCGCGAACGAAGCCGCGTTTTTCCGCAACATTCGATCCCTTCACCATTTCCGAAATCCAGCGCGCCGCTGCCACCGGGATTTATGACATCCGCGGTGCTGGCACCAAGCGCAAGCTGCCCCATTTCGATGACCTGCTGTTCCTTGGGGCGTCCATTTCCCGCTATCCGCTGGAAGGTTACCGTGAACGCTGTGACACGGATGTCGTGCTGGGCACGCGGTTCGCGAAAAAACCCATTCACCTCAAGACGCCGGTGACCATTGCGGGCATGTCCTTCGGTGCGCTGTCCGCGCAAGCCAAGGAGGCGCTGGGACGCGGGGCCAGCGCTGTCGGGACCTCCACGACCACAGGTGACGGCGGCATGACGCCGGAGGAGCGGGGACATTCCTCGACCCTTGTCTACCAGTACCTGCCTTCGCGCTATGGCATGAACCCTGATGACCTGCGTCGTGCGGACGCGATTGAAGTGGTGGTGGGACAGGGCGCAAAGCCTGGCGGTGGCGGCATGCTGCTGGGGCAGAAGATTTCCAGCCGTGTAGCCAGGATGCGCGACCTGCCCGAAGGCATCGACCAGCGTTCCGCCTGCCGCCACCCGGACTGGACGGGGCCGGACGATCTTGAAATCAAGATCGAGGAACTGCGGGAAATTACGGCGTGGGAAAAGCCCATCTATATCAAGGTGGGGGCAAGCCGTCCCTATTACGACGTGTCGCTGGCGGTAAAGGCCGGGGCGGATGTCGTGGTCCTCGACGGGATGCAGGGCGGCACGGCGGCAACGCAGGAAGTCTTTATTGAACATGTCGGCCTGCCCATTCTCTCGGCCATTCGCCCCGCAGTGCAGGCGCTGCAGGATCTGGGCATGCACCGCAAGGTACAGCTGATCGTGTCCGGTGGCATCCGCAGCGGCGCGGACATGGCCAAGGCCCTGGCGCTGGGTGCGGATGCGGTGGCTATTGGCACTGCCGCCCTGATCGCACTGGGTGACCAGAGTCCGGAGCTGGCGGAAGAATACGCCCGGCTGGGTACGGTTCCCGGCGCGTATGACGACTGGCAGGACGGACGCGACCCCGCCGGTATCACCACGCAGGACCCGGAACTGGCCGCACGCCTTGATCCCATTATGGGGGGGCGGCGGATTGCCAATTACCTGTCTGTCATGACGATGGAAGCGCAGGCGATTGCCCGTGCATGCGGAAAGAGCCACCTGCACAATCTTGAACCTGAAGACCTTGTCGCCCTGACGATGGAAGCGGCTGCCATGACCCGCATCCCGCTGGCCGGGACGGAATGGTACCCGGGTAAGCAGGGCTTCTGAAAACATGGCGGGGCACCTTTGCACAGGTGCTTCCTTTTCGGGTTTCTCGACGATACTGAACACGGATATCCTGCTTATGGTTCAAGATACTATCCCGCAGCGGCCGCCTGTCGATCTTGCAGCCGTAGCTGAAGAGCGGGGAATAAAATACTTTCTCATTTCCTATACCGACCTGTCGGGTGCACAGCGGGCGAAACTGGTGCCGGCTGTTGCCATAAGGGACATGCAGAAGAACGGGGCCGGATTTGCGGGGTTTGCGGCTGCGTTCCAGCTTTCCCCTGCTGATCCCGATCTGGTTGCTGTGCCCGACCCCACGACACTGATCCAGCTTCCATGGAAGCCTGAAGTCGGCTGGCTGGCATCCGACCTGAAAATGCATGGGCAGTGGATCGAGCAGGGGCCACGCAACACATTACGCCGGATGATCGACCGGGCGGCGCAGGCCGGACTGACGGTCAAGACCGGGGTGGAGTGCGAATTCTTCCTGCTGACACCGGATGGGCAGACCATTGGTGACGCGCACGATAATGCTGCCAAATCATGTTATGATGCATCGGCATTGATGCGGCAGTATGATGTGATTACCGAAATATGCGACGCGATGCTGGAACTGGGCTGGCAGCCCTACCAGAACGACCATGAGGACGCAAATGGCCAGTTCGAAATGAACTGGATATTTGATGAGGCCATGGTCACCGCAGACCGCCATGTATTTTTCAAATTCATGACACGATCCATTGCCGAGAAGCATGGATTGCGGGCGACATTCATGCCCAAACCCTTCGTCAACCTGACGGGCAGCGGCTGTCATGCGCATATCTCGCTGTGGAACAACGGCAGGAATGTCTGTCATGCGGACGGCGATCCGCTCGGGCTGTCCGCGCAGGGGTATCATTTTGTCGGTGGCCTGATCGAAAATGCGGATGCGCTGTGCGCCTTCCTCAATCCCGTGGTGAATTCCTACAAGCGCATCAATGCGCCACGGACTGTTTCGGGCGCTACATGGTCCCCCAATTCCGTTACGTATGCCGGGGATAACCGGACCCACATGATCCGTGTGCCGGGCAAGGGACGTTTTGAAATGCGGCTGCCCGATGGTGCGGCCAATCCTTACCTGCTGCAGGCTTCGCTGCTGGCGGCCGGGCTGGATGGGCTGGAACGCAGACTGGATCCGGGCAAGCCGCTGGACATCAACATGTACACGGATGGCCATACGGTTCCGGATGCCAAGAAACTGCCCCTGAACCTGCTGGATGCCGTACGTGCGCTGGACGCGTCCACAGCAATGCGCCGACTGCTGGGTGATGGGCTGGTCGGTCCGTATATCAACCTGAAAATGGAGGAATGGAATGCCTATTGTGGGCATCTGTCCACATGGGAACGGCAGGCGACGCTTGACTGCTGAAAACCATGACCGCGTATGTGTGCAGGGCGGGTGACTGTCAGGTCCCCGCCTTTTTTTATGGTGCATATGGGGCGGACCGTTTTGCCTGTCACGGCCCGTATTCCGGTCATTCAGGCATAGAAATTGGGGGAGAGCGGCAGGTTCTGTATTTCCTGCGGGTCATGAAACAGGATGAGTTCCGCATTGAAACGCTGGGAGAGGGCATTGATCCGCTGGATGGACCCAAGGGCTGCCTCGGCATCATAGGTGACCCCGGGTAGTACTTCATGCGCAAAGTTCTCGCGTAAATCACCGGCATCGAATGTCAGGATCTTTTTACCCGAACAGGGCAGGGTAACAATTGCCGACTGGTGCCCCGGCGTATGACCGTATGTTGCAATCAGGTCCAGGCCGGGGCACAGGCTCCAGTCACCGTTATGGAAGTTCCACGCAATATCATCACTGGCGAAGTCTTCGGTGAAATAGCCGTATTCCTTGCACTCCATGGCGTAAGAGTATTCTGCTTCCTGCATATGGATAACGGCATTGGGAAGCTTTTTTATGTATCCGGAATGATCATAGTGCAGATGGGAAATAATGACGTCGGAAATGTCATCCAGCCCGATGCCGATTTCAGCAAGCAGTCCTTCAAGATCATGCCCTTTGCGGATAATGGGCGGCGTTACGCCATAATCGGAAAAATACCTGGCTTTGTTTTCCTCGGTTGAAAGATAAAAAGGGTCCAGGCCAGTATCAAGCATTGTCCACCCTGTCGCAGTTCTCAGCAGATAGACACAGATCGGGGCGCAGATCATGAAATTCTGCCCACGGCCCAGGGTTGAGACGGACTTGGGTATGACTTCATATCCACATAGAAGAATATAAAGACGCTCGACGGCCGTCATGCTACTTCTCCATGGTATGTTGTCTGTTGAATGTATGTCATCTGTATTGGACCATAGTCATGCCAGATGCGCACCGGACCGGTAGAAGCGTCTTATCCCGTCCTGCATCTGAAGGTCATGCACCTGTCTGTCCGTATTGGTCCTTGCATCGATGAACCGGGCGGTACTGCGTAGTTCTGCTTCAATGTCGGACCTTGAGACCGTGCGGCATCGACCGTTTTCGACAATGGTTTTCCCGTTTATGATCAGGCGGTCCACGTCCTGATGTGTCAGGCGCGACATAAGTATGTCAGGGGTCAGGGGCATGGCCGGAGCTGTCGCATGAATGCGTCCGGTGTCCAGCACCACCACGTCCGCCACCTCTCCTGCGGCAAGACGGCCCCCATCGCGCGATCCGGTCACAATATAGCGTCCGTCCTGCATCAGTGCCTTCAGGCATGCAGGCAGCATCAGGTTCATGTCGCCCGGGCCATCAATGCCGGGGGCCAGGGCCTGCGTTATGCCCTTCACAAGGCGTGCTTCACGCAGGATATCGTCATCATCTTCCAGCGCCATTCCATCCAGGCCGATACCAAACGTAATGCCTGAACGGACGATCTGGGGCAGAGGCGGAAAACCGGAGCACAGGCGCATGTTGGATGACAGGTTGCATGCAATCGTGACGCCGCGTTGTATCAGAAGGTCCAGTTCCCACGGCTGAAGCCAGACACAGTGCGCAAGGGTAAGGCGGGGACTGAGCAGGCCAATTTCGTCAAAATAGGTCACGATACCCTGCGGGAAGTGATGATCGGCCCAGTCCCGCTGGAGCTTTGTCTCAAGGAAATGCATGTGGACACGGCGATTTTCGGCCGCCGAAATCTCGGCAATCTTTTCCAGCGTTTCCCGGTTGGTCCATTGTGGGCCAACGGGGCCGAACTGTATGGTGAAGGTATCTGTTTCCAGCGCCTTCAGTTCTTCAAAGATCCGCAGCCCTTCTTCCAGTGTGCGTTTATGGCGCGCTGCCCATAGCTGCGGGTGAGCCTGCGGGTTATCGACAAAGCGCGCCAGATCCGCCGTTTCGCCATAGACAAACGGGTTTTCCCCGGCAAAGGGCAGTGCGAACGCAACACGGATCCCGACCTGCTGGGCTGCCTGCGCCACGCCTTTCGCTTCTTCCAGCAGTCTGCGGCCATCCTGCGTGTTATGGCAGTGTACCACGGCGCCGATCCCGGCTTCCGCCATGCGAGTAAAGGCGCAGGCCGTGCTGAGATAGGAAAGGGCGCGCGGTTCCAGCCCGAGGCGCGCCATCCATATCTCCAGTGGACCATCGGCTATGCCAACAGACAGGGTGGGAAAACCGCGGCCATGGTCATGCGCGTTGGCAAAGGGCGGCATGGCCACCCGGCGCGATGCCCCCGCCAGATCAGGGGAAGGGGCAATACGTTCGATATGCCTGCCGTTCAGGCACAGGCGTTGGTTGGCCACCAGTTCAGGATCTGTCGGGTTGGCCAGAAGATAGTCTACATCCAGATCCATGGTGTCATCCATCAATAGAAAACTGCGGTCATCCCGGTTGGGACCGGGACCTTAATTATTGAATTTCACGTCCGTCCGCGGGGTCTGTATGGGACCGGGTTCCGCAAGGTCGTGACAGGAGGATGGTGCCGGCCTGCCATCCATAACGCCCTGAACAAAAGGCCATGAATCCTGCAATGCGTAATTGACGGTACCGCTATGGGTCAGTCCGGGATATTTGTACCAGACAACCGACGTTCCGGCCTGGCACAGCGTCTTGACCGCTTCATACTGTCCGTTGGTGCCTGCCATGTTATCAGAAAGGCCCGTCCCGACAAAAAGCGGTATGGTCACATGGCCGTCCGGCAGATCGAAATAAGTATTGAATTTGGCGTCAGACGGGGGAAGATCCGATTTGATCAGTTCACCGCCCTCATGAATATCAAGCGCCTTTGCCTGATTGAACAGATCATGCAGGCAGCCCTCGTTTGCCGTCTTGTAAAGCGCCTTTCCCTTTTCCGACAGATAGGCCGGCAGGTCGGTCTGGGGCGCGATAGCCTGGTCACTGCCCGCAAGCCGCAGCATTGCAAAGGCAGGGTCCATTTTCAGGATGGTTGTATAATGCTGGTCGACGCTTGTCTGCCCGTTACGTTCCTTATCGCCGATGGCGGTCACCAGTCCGGTCAGCACCCCACCGACAATATGAAGTTGCGGTGCGTAATGCGGATATTCCCATGCAGCGGCCAGCGCGGCACCCGCCCCCTGTGACTGTCCGATCAGGACAATCCGGTTCTGGATATCCAGTGATCTGTCGCCAATAACTGCACGCGCGGCATCAAGGGCGCTATAGGCTTCGGGCCGGTAGAGCAGGTAGGGATGCACACCTTCGGTCCCCAGCCCCTGGTAATCGGTCGCGACAACGGCAAACCCCTTTTCCAGCCATGCGTTCAGATAGGCCTGATCGCGCTTGCTGGGCCCGCGCCGGGAGGGGGCGCACTGATCGGCAAAGCCCACTGTGCCATGTTCCCATGAAACCAGTGGCCAGCCGCCTTTTGGGGGGGCGGATCTGGGAAACAGTATGTAGCCTGATACGGCGGTCTTTTCTGTATTGTTCAGGCCATTCGTGGAACTGTACAGAATGCGCAGCGCTTTCCCCGTTGCCGGGGGCAGCCAGGATTCAGTCAGTTTTTCCGTGCGAAGCATTGTGCCCGGCGCCGCCGATACAGGTTCCGACCATTCATAAAAGGGAGGGAGCGGGGTCAGGACACCTGCCGCATGCGCCGTGCCCAGTGTCAGGCTGGCGGCAACTGATAAAAACAGGAAAGACTTTGGTATCATAGTAACTGGTTCCTTATTTCCGAACATGCCTGATGCAGAACCGGAATAATACTCTCTTTTTTCTCGGGGGAACTGATCTTCTCGACACGGGTCCCCATGTTCAGGGCGGCAACCTGCACCCCGTCGCGCCGGATCAGTGGAACGGCAATCGAACAGTACCCGATCTCGACTTCCTGTTCGACAATACAGAATCCAGTCTCGGCAGTATGGGAGAAGATTTCACTTAACCGCTGTTTGTCTGTCACCGTAAAGGGCGTCAGGCGCACGGGTGACAGGTTCTGGAGGAACGTGTCACGTTCCTCGGGCGGCAGGGCGGAAATCAGGATACGCCCGACGGCGCTGCAATATGCGGGCAGCCGCATGCCGATGTTTTCCCGGATCTGATAAGTCGGTGATTTCCCGGGGGAAGCATACGCGATCATCAGGGCCTCGGTCTGGTCCATGACCGCGACGGAACAGTTGGCGTCCAGTTCGGTGGCCAGTCGTTCGCATAATGGCTGGAGGATGGACGATATGGGGTTGGTATCAAGATAACTGCTGGCCAGTTCCAGAATCTTGGGCTGTATCCTGAACAGCCGCCCCTCCTCGGCAAGATAGCCCATATGTACAAGGGTCAGAAGCGCACGGCGCACGGTCGCGCGGGGAAGGTCCAGCTTCCGTGCGATTTCACTCAGCGTCATGGCCCGGCTGTCGGATGAGAAAGTCCCGAGAACGCCCAGGCCACGCGCCAGTGCTTCCGAAAAATCCCTGCCTGCCGGGTTTGCACTCCGTGCATCGGCGCTGCTGCTCTGAAGCCGGCTCATGTTCTGATGGTTCCCATGTTATGTCAGGTTGGCCATGGATATGTCACGTCACATGGACTGCCATATCCCGGCCATGGCAGGAACTGCCTGACCGGGATGTGGTGGGGTTCAGAACAGGTCGAAATATTCCCGCTGTTCCCATTCGCTTACCTCCAGTTCATACCGCCTGATTTCTGATCGTTTTATCTGCGTTATATAATCTATGAACAGTCCGCCAAAGGCTGCGCGGAATGTCTCGTTGGTCTGCAGCGCATCCACTGCTTCGGCCAGGGTCTGGGGCAGAAGGGGGCTCTGGTTGTCATAGGGGGTTTCGGTCGGCGGTCCCGGGTCAATCTTCTGGGCCAGCCCGTCCATGCCCGCCACGACCTGCGATGCGAGGTACAGATAGGGATTGGCCGCGGGTTCGCCCACACGGTTTTCCACGCGCGACGCCCTGTCGCCCGGTGCGCATAGCGCCCGTACCATGACGCCCCTGTTGTCGATGCCCCATGCCGCCCGGTCCGGCGCAAGTGAGAAGGGGCGGTAGCGTTTGTACCCATTGATGGTCGGGGTGGAGAAGACAGCCGCCGCTGCAGCATTCTTCAGCAGCCCGCCCATCCAGTGCAGCCCCGTTTCCGACATGGCTTCCGTCGGGCCTGATGGTTCGAAAACATTCCGGTGGGTCGCACGATCGCATAGCGACTGATGCAGGTGCCACCCGCTTGACATGACCGAGGGCAGGCGGGGCCGGCACATGAAGCTGGCATGATAGCCATGACGCTGGCAGACCTGCTTTGCGGCGGCACGGAACAGGACCATGTCATCGGCAGGCTGGCTGCCCTGTCCGACATTGAAGACCATTTCCACCTGGCTGGGTCCGAATTCCACCTCCAGCGAGGCAAGGTCAAGCCCGAGGCCCTGAACATTTTTCCGCAGGACTTCAAGAATCGGGTCCAGCGTATCGTAATTCAGCTCCGTCAGGTAGTTGTACCCGCGATGGGTCAGTTCCACCGTGGAGGGTTCCCCCGGCTGTCCTGCATCCGATAGCGCAAGCCGGGGATCGACCATGCGCGTAAGGTGGAATTCAACCTCCAGTCCCGACATGAAATCATATCCCTGATCAGCCAGGGATTTCATGGCATTGTGGCACAGGTGGCGTGTGGCGATCGGGACGGGGCGGCCATCCCTGAAATACAGATCACAGAGTACCCAGCCCGAATGCGGTGCCCAGGGCAGCACCCGGAACGTCGTGGGGTCAGGCACCATGACCATGTCGGCCGACCCGCGCATTTCCTTCAGCCCCGGAACATTCTGGGGCGTGAAGACGGAAATGACCGTGCGGTGCGCCGTATCTTTCATCAGCAGCGATGATGCGATTGTCAGGCCGTTTTTAAAAGCGCCCTCCACCCCGCCTGCGACCAGTGTCTTGCCGCGCAGGATTCCATGCTGGTCAGGAAAAGAAAACCTGACCACCGAGAGGTCTTCGGCCCTGATCCGGTTCTGGACTTCCTTGGCCGCCTGCTGCTGCTCCGGTGACCACAGATCGTATTTTTCTATGAAGGACATCTTCTCGCTACTTTTTAATCGCGTTTTTTCCAGGAAGCTCCGTTGCGTCGGTTGGCGTCCACCTGGCGCCAGTAGGTATCGATACTGTTGCTGGGGGCGACCCCGTCCATGGTGGCGGGCCCCTGGATCGCAGCCGCTTCATCGGGTGTCAGGACCATAAGCGGGGTTTCGCCGTTCACCGCTTTGGTGATCGCATCAACCAGAATGCGTCGGTAGGCGATAATGCCCTTGTCGCTCTGCCCCAGGTGTTCACGCGTCCTGTCCTGGATCGGCCCGAGGGATTCAACGGCCCACTGGTCATGTACGTTAATGTCCTCGCCCATGCCGGTATATGTCTTGTGGAGCTGTTCCTCGACATTGAAGCCGTAATTGTTATGGCGTCCGACACGCGGCCTGTAATCCGGCAGGGTGTACAGTTCCAGGCGCTGGTTGCGCATGTGGGTCTTGTTTACGGGCGTCGTGAAGCTGGTGAAGATGGCGTACCAGTAGCATGACGTATCATCGATCGGTACATGCCATTGCGTGATGGTCATTTCGCTTGAAAGCGGAATGACAAATGCCTGCGGAAACAGCAGATTGGTGACGCGGACATGTGTTTTGTCATCGCTCATCGGCCGGGTGGCGATCAGTTGCAGGCCGTAATTGGTTTTATCGACCTCGATCGCGGGGGCATCGAATTCCCGCAGCACGCGTGTCATCGGCATGTCACTGTCTGAAGATGTCGCGCGGAACTGCCTGCCATAGGCGGATTCGGGTTCATCATCTTCAAAAAAACGATGCAGGAAGCTTGCATGCGCCGGGTCAATTCCGACTTCCAGTGCCTGAAGCCAGTTGCATTCCATCAGTCCCTTGAACGCGAAGACATGGCTGTCCGGGGCCTGAAAACAGTCAAGGGCCGGGAAGGCCGGGGGGGCGCCTTCACCAAGATAGGTGAAGATGATGCCGCTTTTTTCCACGACGGGATACGAACGCTGACGGATCTTCCCGCACAGTCTGCTTCCCGCAGGTTCGGCCGGGGTTTCAAGGCACTGGCCCTGCGCATCGAAAAGCCAGCCATGGAACGGACAGCGCAGGCCGCCATCTTCCAGTCGACCGAATGCCAGATCCGCACCCCGGTGCGGACAGTCACGGTCAAGAACGCCCAGCCTGCCGCTTTCATCGCGGAAGACAACCAGATCCTGCCCCAGCAGCCGGGCCGGCCGGATGGGCCGTTTTCCTTCAAGTTCGTCCGACAGCGCCACCGGCTGCCAGTAACGGCGTAACAGGGTGCCGGCCGGCGTACCGGCAGAAATTCTTGTTATGAAATCGTTCTGTTCCGAACTCATCATATCGCGAGGTACTCCAGCGAAATGTCAGATGTATTTGCCGCATCTTGTCCGATTAGCGAACAAGACTTCCATATACGGACATTATGCTTGCGCTAATTGTGGAAGAAGAGCAAGCTTGTTTCGCACTCGTGACAATAAACTTGTTACGACATGTGTACCGCTCAATTGCATGTATTGGGGATGTCAAGCATGACCGAAGTGATTTTCCACCTACCTGACGGATCTGCCCGATCGGTCGCCGCCAAGTCTGGCCAGACTGTCATGCAGGTCGCTGTTCAGGGAAATGTCCGTGGAATTGATGCGGAGTGCGGGGGCGCGTGCGCGTGCGCCACATGTCATGTCTATGTTGAACCGGAATACGTGGGGCTGATCCCCCCTGCAAGCGAAGAAGAATCCGAAATGCTTGACGGTGTTGCGGCGGAACGACGCCCCAACAGCCGCCTAGCATGCCAGATTACCGTGCCGGATGACGTGGAAACCTTTGGCGTTGATGTGCCGGAGTGCCAGTTTTAATGGGAAAGGGGACGCTTATCATTGGTGCCTCGCATGCTGGCGTGCAGTGTGCATCGGCCCTGAGGGACGCGGGTTACGCCGAACGCATCATCCTTGTGGGCGAGGACGATGCCCTGCCGTACCATCGTCCCCCGCTATCGAAATCCTTCATCTGCGCGAAGGTGTCGGAAGAAGATATCGAGCTGAAAAGCCATGCATTCTATACGGATGAACAGATCGAGCTGAAGCGCGGGCTGCGCGCGGACTCCATCTGTCGTGAGACACGCACCGTAACACTGTCCAATGGCGAGACACTGGATTACGACAATCTGGTGCTGGCGACGGGCAGCCGCCCCCGCTTGTGGCGAAAGGGTGAAATGCCCGGCAATGTGCATGTCCTGCGCACCCTTGCTGATGCGCGTCATATCATTGGCGCACTGAAGGCGACGGACGGGACCGTCGCAATCGTGGGTGGCGGGTATGTTGGCCTGGAACTGGCGGCGACGGTCAGAACGCAGTTTGGTCGTGATGTCGTTATCATAGAAGCATCCCGCCGCCTGCTGTCCCGGTCGGCTTCGCCGCTGCTGTCGGACTGGGTGGCGCGCCAGCATGTGCAGGCGGGATCACGTCTTTTGCTGAATACGCCCATGGTCGGGTTTGAAACATCTAATGGCGTGGTGGATGCGGTCGTGCTGGATGGCCAGCCGGATGTGAAAGCCGGTGTGGTCATACTCGGCCTTGGGATTGTCCCCAATGAGGAACTGGCGTCGCAGGCCGGCATCCGGTGCGCTGATGGCATTATGGTGGATGAATTCTGCCGGACGGATGACCCCTGCGTCTATGCAATCGGAGACTGCGCGCGCTTTTCCGTTGCGCAGGTTGATCACACGGTGCGACTGGAATGCGTTCAGAACGCGCATGATCAGGCAAGGGTCGCCGCCGCCACCATTGCAGGAAATCCGACCCCCTACAGGCCGGTGCCATGGTTCTGGTCTGACCAGATGGGGGCAAAGCTGCAGACTGTCGGTTTTCTGGATAATACCGTCTCGTCCATCACGTATGGGGATATCGAAAATGGAAAGGGTGCATTCTTTCATTTCGATTCAGAAAAAAATCTGTGCGCGGCCGAGACCGTCAACAACCCCGCCATTCACATGCAGATCCGTAGGGCACTGGCTGCTGGCAAGAAGTTGGATCAGCAACGTTTTGAACATGAAGGGAAGTTGGACCTGAAATCATAGAATTAGCGCAACTTATACTTTCCCTAAGTTGCAGTTTTGTGTGTGTTTGGTGCTACACCTGCCGTCTAAGATAATTCCTGAAAGGAAAAATAGTTTCTTACAGCCGCATGCGATGCTACATTTTTGGTGCCGGACCGTAACGACATGCCAGGGTCAGGCGCACTTGGTTGATTGTCGTAATATTCTGCAGGCCGGAGAGCCTGATCCGAAAGTTTTTGAACAATACCAGCATGTTGTGATTCATCCGTCTTTGCGAAGAGATGGAGTGAATGGTGGCATGGACTGGTATTGCCC
>NZ_NKTX01000140.1 GCF_003207815.1 Komagataeibacter oboediens
CCCACGTTCCATCATGGGCGTGTCCTCAGGATATCATACCGGCTGCAGTCAGCCACAGGAGCATGATGCAGGACCAGAGGTTCGGGAAGGGCAGGCAGGGCGGGATTTGTGGCTTCATCCCGGCGTGACAGGAGAGAGTGTCCGATCTTCTGTGTATAATTGATCTGGTCCATACTTCACCGAAAGGAAGTATGAATGACCATCTCGATGGAAATCCTCGACGAATTGCTGACGGGCGTGAAGCGTCCTGAAGACCTGCTCGGAGACAGCGGGTTGCTGAAGGAGCTGAAAATTCGGCTCATGGAGCGTATGCTGGGTGCAGAGTTGAGCGCGCATCTGGGCTATGAGGAAGGCAAGGCTGCCCCGCCGGGCCAGTCGAACCGGCGGAATGGCTCCACGACCAAGGTGCTGAAAGGCCAGGACGGCGCCTTTCCGGTGACGGTGCCGCGCGACCGCGACAGCAGCTTTGAGCCGGAGCTTATAAAGAAGGGCCAGACCCGGATCGACGGGATCGACGACAGGATCATCGGTCTCTATGCCGCCGGTCTGACGGTCCGGGACATCCAGACCCATCTGCTTGATCTTTATGGCCTGAAGGTCTCTCCCGACCTGATCAGCCGCGTCACCGATGCCGTGCTGGACGAGGTCCGGGAGTGGCAGGGCCGGGCGCTGGATCGGATGTATCCCATCGTGATCTTCGATGCTCTTCGGGTAAAGATCCGCGATGCTGACAGCCGGACCGTTAAAAACAAGGCGGTTTACGTTGCTCTCGGTGTCACCCGCGAGGGAGTGCGCGAGGTTCTGGGGCTCTGGATCGCCGAGAATGAAGGCGCCAAATTCTGGCTTTCGGTCATGAACGAGTTGAAGAACCGGGGCATCCAGGACATCCTGATCGCGGTCGTGGACGGGCTGAAAGGCTTTCCCGAGGCCATCACCGCCGCCTTTCCCGAGGCGATGGTTCAGACCTGTATTGTTCACCTGGTGCGCCACAGCCTGAACTTCTGCTCATGGAAGGACCGCAAGGCCGTGGCTGCCGACCTGCGCCGGATCTACGGGGCGGCGACCGCTGACATGGCGGCCGCAGAGCTCGATGCGTTCGAGGAGAAATGGGCCGGGAAATACGCGTCGATCGCCCCGGCATGGCGCCGGGCATGGCCAGAAGTGATCCCGTTTTTTGCCTTCGATCCGGCGATCCGCAAGATCATATACACTACGAACACCATCGAGAGCCTGAACCGGGTCATCCGCAAATCGATCAAGACGCGCGGTTCGTTCCCGACCGACGATGCCGCAACGAAGCTGATCTACCTGGCGATCCGCAGCTTCGAGAAAGACGGGCGGAATGTTCGGGAATGGTTTGCAGCCCGCAACCAGTTCGCCATAATGTTCGGCGAGCGCTTCGCCGCTTGAGTATCTGAAAACCCATGGGCCAGGCCAGATACACAGACTTCAGGACACTCCCAACTACCCTGGGTTTACCGGAGCATAAACCCTATGGCCGAGAAGAAGAAAATATCGCGTTACTGGCCGAACGCGAAGTGCGCTCCATCGCCTACCAGACAAAGACCGCCCGGTTCCCCGCCTATAAAGATCTGTCCGGGTTCTCCTTTGCCGATACGCAGGTCAACGAGCCCATGATCCGCCAGCTCCATAGCGGGGACTTCATCGAGCGTGCTGAAAATGTCGTGCTGATCGGCGGTCCGGGAACCGGGAAAACCCACCTGGCGACCGCGCTGCCCATCCAGGCGATCACCCATCACCGCAAGAAGGCGCGCTTCTGGTCAACGTTCGACTTGGTCAATGCGCTCGAACAGGAAAAGACCGCCAACCGGGCCGGGCAGATTGCCGGCAGGCTGCTCCGCCTGGATCTCGTGATCCCTGATGAACTCGGTTATCTCCCCTTCAGCGCGTCTGGCGGCGCCCTGCTGTTCGATCTGCTCAGCCGCCTCTACGAGCGCACCAGTGTCATCATCACAACCAATCTGAGCTTCAGTGAATGGGGAGACGTCTTTGATGACCCAAAGATGACGACGGCGCTCCTCGATCGGCTAACCCATCACTGTCATATCATCGAGACAGGAAATAACAGCTACAGATTCCGAGCCAGCACTGCCGCGTCAAAAAACAGAAAGGACAGATCTTCTTCCCACCAGAAGGAGCCGGATGATGACAGAGTCCCTGTGCATTGCTGCAATCAGTCCCCTTCGCCAGCGCCTGCTTGATGACATGGCGGTGCGGCGGTTCTCCCGGGAGACGCAGCGCAATGACCTTCGCGATGTCGGCCGTTTCGCCACGTTTCTGGGCCGCTCACCCCATACTGTCAATCGGCACTCAAAAATAACCCCTGATCGGCATGCAATATTAACCCCCTGTTGAAGGCCCGGCCTGTCTCCTGAAGCCGTAGGCGTAAGGAGACAGGCCGGGGCAGGTATGGATCTGGAGAGAGGTTCAGTTACGGTTCCTGAACCGCCAGCTTTCGTTCCCTGTCTCGATGATGTCGCAGTGATGGGTCAGACGGTCGAGCAGTGCCGTGGTCATCTTGGCGTCGGCGAATACACTGGCCCATTCACCGAAGGACAGGTTCGTGGTGACAATGACCGAGGTCTGTTCATAAAGGCGGCTGATCATATGGAACAGCAACTGTCCGCCAGACTGGGCAAAGGGCAGGTATCCCAGTTCGTCGAGGATGACAAAGTCCAGTCGGCCGAGTTGTTCGGCCAGCCGACCCGCCCTTGCCGCCCGACTGTCAGCCTCAAGCCGGTTGACCAGGTCCACCACGTTGAAGAACCGGCCACGCCGACCTGTGCGGATGCAGCTCCGGCCAATGGC
>NZ_NKTX01000141.1 GCF_003207815.1 Komagataeibacter oboediens
CCGCAATCATGCGAAAGCTCGTTGTCCTCGCAAACGCCCTGCTTCACAAAGATCGGCTTTGGACGCCAAAAGCCGCTTGACCACAACGGATACTCTTAGCGTCCATTGCTACGGACATCATCTCGGCAAGACAGGACATTCCCTGCCCGGTCGGGCCGATAATTATAGTGTGGACCGTTGCCGCGCCCAGATCGAAACCGAACCGAAACGGTGTAGCTTCAATTTCTGAGCCGATAATGATGGGCGTTACCCCCGGGTTTGCGATGGTTTCAGTCATGATTAGTGATCCTTTTATTCACGCGAATACGTTCTGCTTCAATCGTGCGACTGAAAAGGGTACCCGGAGGAAAAGGGATGCGGGCCGCAATCCGGGGTTTTATTGTCAAATCGAATGTACTGCGCATCCTTCTCGGTTGCCGGGAAACAGCTTCAGTGAAATAGCAAACCCAATGCTTTTGAGAACTGGAGCAAGGCGGTTGGAATATCCGGCTCCGGCAAGAGCGGCAGCTTTCAATCCGAAAGTTTCAGTGAAGGTGTCTGGTGGGTAATCCGTTGCACCACGAGCCACGATCAGACGCGCATACTCTTCGACCTCTTTATCTGACAGTGAGTTCACAATTTTCATTTGCTCTTCATACGTCATGTGATTTTTCTCCGGGGTTAAGAGGACATCGATGCGACGCCGCGCCAGGTCTGAATAGCGTCGGCGCTGCCATAGGACCCGCACGGGGCGGCTAGTTTTTGCGATCATTGCCACGATGGCGCAATGGGAGCGCGAGTCGATTGTGGAACGGACGGTTAACGGTCTCGCAGCGGCACGGGCGAGAGGCAAGACCGGAGGCCGCAAGGCCGTGCTGTCCGATGAGCAGGTGGCCGAAGCTATGGCGCGGATACAGGCCGGGGAGAAATCAGCCGAGGTTGCGGCAGCTTACAGAGTGACACGGCAAGCCATCTACCGGCGCGCCAGAAACATGAGAGAGGATGACGCCAATGACTGACAAGCAGACGACCGGAAGATCGTAGCAATGAATATCGCCCGCGCCATTCTGATCCGCCGAGAGCGCCAACGCCAACGGCGAGAAGGATCCAGCACAAAGGAAAGGCTCTCGGTATCGCCTCTACTTCGGAACACTCTCGCCGCCGACAAGCAGCTTCATCGGGCCTGGAGGGCGGCAGGCGAGCCTCTCTGGAAGAGCCTACTTCGGGCATTTATAATTCAAAGATAATGTTCATGAGTAGCCGGTTTCTGATCGCAGTATCTGGCCGCCAGGACACCCGACTTGCGATACCACAATGCTTCATGCGCAGGCGCCCGTAGAAGCGGCTCTTACTGACTGAGCGTCCTCCCGCTCCCGTTAGCCTTCGTGGGCTCGTCGTGAACGATAGATTAATCATGCCCCCTATCGGAAAACAGATGATTCCCGACAGGGTGTAAATGTTCAAGCCAAATGGCCGGTCTCTGATCACGGCATCTGGCCGCCCGGGCAGCTAAGGGGGGAAGAACGAACCCGCTGCGCGGGATTGGTGCGATGTGGAGGTCTGTCACCACGGCGTGAGCGATCTGTTTTATTTGGAACTGTCCTGATCGGGCCAAGCACTCTGGCTTCTTCCCACCAGAAGGAGCCGGATGATGACAGAGTCCCTGTGCATTGCTGCAATCAGTCCCCTTCGCCAGCGCCTGCTTGATGACATGGCGGTGCGGCGGTTCTCCCGGGAGACGCAGCGCAATTACCTTCGCGATGTCGGCCGTTTCGCCACGTTTCTGGGCCGCTCACCCCACACGGCAACAGTCGAGGATGTGCGCCAGTTCCAGATTGCGCAGAACGCGGCTGGCATGCCGACACCGACCATGAATGCCATCGTGTCGGCGCTGCGGTTTTTCTTCACCCAGACGCTCGACCGCCCCGACCTTGCACGCAGGCTGGTCCGGGTAGCGCAGCCCCGCAACCTGCCCGTCGTGCTGAGCCGCGATGAAGTTGCCCGGTTGCTCAACGCGACCGTATGCCTCAAGCATCAGGCCGCCCTGTCGGTCGCCTATGGGGCAGGCCTGCGGGTGGCCGAGGTCGCCGCTCTCAAGATCAGCGATATCGACAGCGAGCGCATGCTGCTCAGGGTCGAACGGGGCAAAGGGGGACGATATCGCAACGCCATGCTTCCGGCAGACCTTCTGCCCCTGCTGCGGGAGTGGTGGAAGGCCGGACGCCAGCAGGGCGTGATGCATTCCGGTGGCTGGCTTTTTCCCGGCCAGGACACCATGAGGCCCATCAGCACACGGCAGCTCCATCGTGTGGTTGTCGATGCCGCGCGGGCTGCTTCGATCACCAGACGTGTGGGGCCTCATACCCTGCGGCACAGCTTTGCCACGCACCTGCTTGAGGATGGTGTCGATGTCCGAGTGATCCAGGTTCTGCTGGGTCATTCCCGCCTGGAGACCACGGCCCTTTATACAAAAGTTGCGACACGGACCGTGCGGGCCGTCATCAGTCCGCTCGACAGACTGGGCATACTGGCGACAACGCAGGCGAGGCCCGACGGCTGATCCCCGGGCGGGGGCGGTCATGTCCGCCTCCCTCGAACTGGGGGACATCTTCCGGGCTGCCGGCCCTGCCTGGCGGTCAGCCCATGCCGGCCGTCTCCCCCTGCAGCAGCTCAAGGTCATGTCGGCGATCGAACACTGTCGCACGGCGGCCCTTGGTGGTCATGTCGCGGCCTGCGGGGACTGTGGACACTGGCGGATCGCCTATAACAGCTGTCGCAACCGTCATTGTCCGCGCTGTCAGGGGAACG
>NZ_NKTX01000142.1 GCF_003207815.1 Komagataeibacter oboediens
CGCACCCGGCCGAGGCTATGTAGAGCATCGCATTGACCACCTCGCGCATATCCGTCGTGCGAGGGCGACCGCCCCGTTTCGCAGGGGGCACAAATGGCATGATCAAAGCCCATTCCCCGTCCATCATATCCGATGGATATCGCAGTCCTTCCCGGCTATGTTCACGTCGGGCAATACCAGTCCATGTCACCATTCACTCCATCTCTTCGTAAAGACGGATGAATCACAACAGGCTGGTATTGTTCAAAAACTTTCGGATCAGGCTCTAAATCTCTGGGAGAAAAAAGAAAATATTGAGTTCGAAGAAACCCCTTATAAATTCGAAATAAATCCGCGGCGTAAAGATTGGAAGCGGAGGACATTCGAACGGAGAATGAATTCTTTGTTTGTTCCTGGTGCTACGTCTCTCCCAGAAGAGAGGGTTTAATGGGCAGTAAGACCGTGGACGATGGTAAGGGCGCTGTGCGGGCGAATATGGAGGGCAGGCAGTAATGGCCGATATCCTGAAAACCGCCGCCATCTGGGCCCTGTTCCTGCTCGTGATCCCGCCGGTTAGTGCTGTTTGCTGGGTGGTGGTCTGGTGGCACGGAGCATGATCCCCCGCGCACAACGCCGCTTCCAGCAGGAAATGCAGGCGCGTGGGTGGTCCGTTTCCGTGTCGCGGGGTGGCCACCTTCGATGGGTCCATACCAGCGGCGCAATCTATTTTTCAGCCGGGACACCGGGTGACTATCGGGCGCACCGGAATGCTCGGGCTGCTATGAGGAGGTTGGAGAAATAATGGCGACCATCGAAATTGACCGCGTAGCCCAGATCCTGAAATCCGACCGGCGATACAATCGGTTGTCCCGCGAGATTGCCGCTGGAACCGCTCCTGACCCCGGTGCGGATGGCCCAGCCTCCCTGTCGCGCCGGATCGTTCAGGATGCGATTGCGATTGCAGGGGGAGGCGGCAAAACACAACCCGTTCGCCGGGTGGCCGACGAATGTGCGTTGGACCGGTTTTACCATCGCCCTAACGGCACGCTGACCCCCACTCAATATGCCGCTGGCCTGCGGTTCCGTTATGCGTGGCTGCGCTCTGCCCGCCGGGCTCGCGTAACCCAGACTTACGACACGCAGGAAATCGAACGCGGTGGCGACCTGAGCGGGCAGGAAAACACTTGCTATGCACGCGAACTGGTTTCCGAGGCGCTGGAAGTCCTGTCAGCGGCTCAACGCCGCGCAATCGTGGCGGTCTGTGGCGAGGATGAGCGCGTGGGCATGCGCGGAAAAACGATCTGCTACGGCCTCGAAAAGCTGGCTGATCTGTGGTTCAAAAAATAAGACTTGTACTTTTTCCAGTAACGTGCATTATTCGAGACATCATGGAATAAATGCGCCGCAACGGCACACATCAGCCGCTCTAAAAAGGGCGGTTTTTCGTATGCGGGCATCCCTGCTCCATGCCCAGTTTGGGCGGCTGACATTTGAGCGTTTCTGGCACGGAACCGAAAATCCTGACCTCCCTAACCGACCGGTGCCCAAAAGCCTCGCTGGTCGGCATGGGAAAATCCTGTCAGCCCGTAAGTAGACCGGGATAAGGTGGGAAGTGTATCAAACATCATTGCCTGGAGGATTGTATGGCTGGGCGAAAGGGTCCGGCTAAATCCCCGGATCGCACAAAACGCACAAGGTCTACGCGCGATGCGCGCGAGGTGTTTCTTGATCACCTGCGCAAAACCGCAAACATTACAGAGGCCGCACGGATTGCGGTTGTAGCGCGCAGGTCTGTTTATGAATGGCGCGATGCCGACCCGGCCTTCGCCGCCGCATGGGACGATGCGATCGATGAAGCCACCGACCTACTCGAGGCCGAGGCCCGCCGCCGCGCCATTGAGGGTGACGAGGAATACGTGGTCTCGATGGGGCAGTTAGTCCGCGATCCCAAAACAGGGGAATACCTGACCACCCGCAAGCGCTCTGACGGCCTGATGACGCTGCTACTCAAGGCGCACCGGCCTGAGAAATTCCGAGAACGCTATGACGTGCAACAGAGCGGCAACATCACCATGAACATCACATCGGACGACGACGCGCTTTAATGGTCGCCAAGCTGAACCCGGCCCAGCAGGAGGCAAACCGGCTGCTGGGCAGTCCGGCCACGCACATCCTGCTGCGGGGTGGTTCCAGATCTGGCAAGACGTTCCTGCTGATCCGCGCGCTGGTCATCCGCGCGGCCAAAGCACCAGGCACGCGACACGGCATTTTCCGGCACCGGTTCAACGCCCTGAAACATTCGATCATCGGGGATACGTTCCCTAAGGTGATGCGCCTCTGTTTTCCGGATGTGCCCTACAACCTGAACCGCACGGACTGGTATGTCACGCTGCCGAACGGGTCCGAAATCCTGTTCCATGGTCTAGACAGTTCCGACCGCACAGAAAAGATTCTCGGACTTGAGTTCGCCACGGTCTATCTGAACGAGGCTAGCCAGATTGGCTACGGCGCACGGAACATGCTGCTGACGCGACTGGCGCAAAAGTCGGACCTGCGCGTCAAGGAGTATATCGACGCCAACCCGCCCACGACTTCGCACTGGCTCTACAGCCTGTTCGAGAGGCATGTGGAGCCAAAATCCGGCGAACCGCTGCCGGACCCTGCCGATTACGCGACCATGCAGATCAACCCGGACAGTAACCGGGCCAACCTGTCGCCTGAATACCTGAAGCAGCTTGAAAGCCTGCCGGAAAAGGAACGCCAACGCTTCCTGTTCGGCAATTACCAGACTGCAATCGAGGGCG
>NZ_NKTX01000143.1 GCF_003207815.1 Komagataeibacter oboediens
GTAGGATTTCGCCCCCTCCCGCAAACGACCCCTATCAGCCTCCACAAATGACCCACTCGGAGATGCTTGAGTGGTGTTTGAGGCAGTCGAAAGCTCCCGCTCTGCGCTCGCTCCAGACTGAAAGCATGGAAGAATTGGGCAAGAGAAAAATTGCTCAAGAGGAGGAGGTCAAGGGGGGAACGCCCTTGCACACGGATTGAAGCGGAGCGGCCCTTTAGGGTCAATCGGTAGTGTGTTACTTCCTGTGAAGCAGGGAGGAATGTTGGGTGTCAATCTATGCAGCAATTCGAGCCGCCGGACTCAAGACGCTAGCGGGCAATGGCAAGGGTGGGATTCAGGCAGCGGAACGGCACGCGAAGAGGCTCGATCCGGTCTCCCAGAAGCGGCACGTTCGGGACAGTGATCCGATAGCTTGGAGCAAGGCCGAAAGTGGAGCGTTGGATTACGTCGAGGCGTTCCGGGCGCATAAACGGGAAACGGGGGCAGGCGAACGCAAGGGGGCGGATCTCGGCCTGGAGTTCAAGGTGATCGTCAGCCCGGAATGGCTGGCTGAAAGCGGAGATCCTCATGACGCCAGCAATCCACGAGTGCAGCAGCTCGTGGCCGAGGCGAAGGCATGGGCCGAGAGTTGGGGCGGAGAGGGTGCGGTCTGGGGGCTGCGCTACGATACGGATGAACGCGGCTCTGGTGTGGTGGATGTGTTCATGTCGCCAGTGCGGGAACAGCGCCACAAAAGCGGGAAATCCAAGAAGGTCATATCCTGTCGCAAGGCAAAGCAGGAGCTATTAGAGGCTGAACGTGCCCTAGAACCCGATTTAAGGACTTCTGGAGCCGCTATGCAGTCTAGTTGGGCACGATGGACGCAGAAAAGGCTAGACCACCGTCTAGAGCGCGGAAAACCGAAAATAGAGACGGGTGCAGAGCATGAAAATGCTGATCTGTATGCCCGCATAGCGACACAGAAAGAGGCGGATTTATTACGGGAAAGAGCCCGCCTTCTGACGGAAGAATATGCTCTGGAAAACTGGGAAGCCGAGCTTTGGGATCGGGAGACAAGGGGTCATGTGGAGCTAGAATGGGAGTACCAAGAATTGGCGCAGCGTAAGGCGGCTCAAGCCGAACGGGAGCGCCAATTTATGGCCGTTCGTGAGGGATCAAAAAAAGCTGTGGCCGCTTTCCGATCTGGTGAGATTACTACCGTTGAGCCGTCACCAAAGAACCCGGAAAAATTGGCGGGCAGACTTGCCCGGAATCTATCTGATGAGCGACGTGAAGAGCTGCGAGCCATATGGCGTTTAACGTCTGAAACCACACGGAAACTCTTGGCGGAAATGTCGGCGGAACGGTTGGCTATGCAGCAGCGAGAAGCGGCCCTGCGAGATCAGGAAGCTGTATTTCAGGCGGCAAAAGATGAGGTTTTGCGCGGTTTGCGGGATGATTTCGACACCCTCAAAATGGCTTGGGCACGCAATGAGGCGACCTATAGCGTCAGCACTGCGGGGAATTGGCGTTGGTGGTTGGATGATGGGCTGACAGTTGACCGGCGGAACCGACTGCAAGACTGCATCAAAACCGTTGGTGGGCTGGTTGGATGGATGGCCCGCCGGTTTGAGGACACCATGAACATGGTTGTGCGGTATATGTCGAAGCCAGCGCAGGCCGAGTTCAAGTCCGAGTGGATAGACGCGCTGGATCGGGATGAAGATTTGGCATGGGATGGGCCGGGAGACGGCCCCAACGGCGTTTTTGGTGGCGGTGGAGGGGGTGGCCCTTCCCTCGATATGTGAGATTTTACCGGCTGGAAGGGAATCTGACCGGCTTGAGCGTAAATCTAGTCTTAGGCAAAAAATTAATTTTTTGGATTCGGAAGTCCGAATTCTCGTACAAAAATAATGTTTTTGCTTAAATGGTTGTTTCCAAATAATTTTTTCTCTCAACGAGAGTTAGAAAAAATTATTTGGAAACAATTACTTACGTCTACTTACGTCAATATTGTTTCTATATCGAAACAATATTGACGTAAAAATGAAAGTTTTTATGTCGGAAAGACACGATTCAGCGAAAAAAGTGTGCTATTCTAAAAGGTAACGTCATTCTGACCAGAGGAGTGCCCGCTCCAAAGCAAAGAATGCCGCCAGGTAGTGTTGTGAGTGCTTAAGTTTTTAAGGGTGTATGCCCTTTTTGGCCTCATAACAAGTTTTTTTCGCTTATTCGCGTACATCTACCGGTACGTGGTAAGCTGCTTAAGAGGGCCAAAATGGCTAAATTTAAAGTAACTCCGCCTGGTTTTAGGGCCGGGGAAATCAATCGTGACACGGTTATTCATCGTCCTCCTCTGGAACTTACAGAAGAGGAGCGCGCTCGTGCGCGAATGCTGCGTGTAGATCGGAAAATGTCATTTTCTGACATTGCGGATGTGATGGGGAAAGACCAGTCTGCGGTTGAAAAAGCGTTGTCTACTATACGAATGCCGGTAGCAAATCCGAAACGGAGGACGATTAACGTTACTCTGGAAGATGCGGCTTTCATTGAAAAACAGTTGCTTCCGGGTGAACCCTTTTGGAAAGGAGTTCACCGTCTTCTTGAGCAACTGTGATCCTGTAAAAGAGGCCATCGTGTGGATGGTACGCTAAACAACGTTTGGCATGAACAATAAAGGAACGATCAGGCGGCACGAGCCTGTTTCGACAGATTGAGCGTCTTG
>NZ_NKTX01000144.1 GCF_003207815.1 Komagataeibacter oboediens
CGCAAGCGTGCCACCTTCAGCCGTCAGTGTCCCCGTGTTCGTCGTCGTGCCAGCAACCGTGCCGCCATTGACATCCGTCGTCCCGGCAGTCGTCAGCGCACCTGCAACAGAACCCGGCAGGCTGAGGCCTGCACCAGACGCCACCGTCGTCACACCCGTGTAGGTATTCGCACCCGACAGCGTCTCCGTCCCGCCAGAAACCGTCAGACCGCCAGAACCGGACGCCACACCAGAGAATGTGTTTCCAAACGTGGCATTGCCATTCGTGATGTCCAGCGTGTTGCCTCCAAGGGCAACCGTGCCTGCCCCGTTCAGGGACTGGATCGAGGAAGAACCTGTCGTCACGCCAGAAATGTCAAACGCCGCGTTGTCCTGCACGCCGGTGGACTGGGCAATCGATCCCGTCCCGCTCAGGGCCAGCGTGCCATTATCAATGGTCGTCGCACCCGTATAGGTATCCGTGCCCGTCAGCGTCGTCGTGCCCGTGCCGACTTTCGTTACAGACCCGCCACTACCAGCATGACCATCTTCGATAACACCAGAAATTGTATCATTTTTGTCTAAAGCGCCAACAGACAGGTCTTTACTTCCGAGAACAACCGTACCTGCACCCGACAGGGAACCGATAGAAACACCGTCCTGCGTCATACCAGAAATATCGACTTGAGCATTACTCAGGTTTTTTACCGTCGCGCTACTCGCATTTGACATCCCTGAAAAAGAAACATTCCCGGAGTTATTAACGGTTGAAGAACCTGCATCGCTATAATCTGTAAAATTTACATTCGATCCAGAACCATTGTTAATTGTTGAGTTCCCCGCCGTACTGGAATCATTAAAGTTGATAGTAGACGGCGTGTTTGCACTACCCCATCCGTTCCAATAACCAGTTTGCGTTGTTATATTCGAGTGATCCGCAGTACTTTTATTATTGAAGTTTATTTCACTTCCCTGAACATCTACCGAATGGTAACCCATAGAAGAAACAGCAGCGGAACCATCTGTAGATGGTCCATTCATATTAACTACGGCCCCATTCGCAAGAGTAACATTACCCCCAACGGCGGAGATTGTTGAATCTCCGAAAGGATTTTCTGTATTTGCTTCTACAGTAACAGTAGGGTCCGATTTGGATGGATCACCATTCAGACCAATAATAGTCGTATTTCCGGTATATGTGTTGTCATAATTAAGATTAAGAACAGAGGCATCCCCATTACTTGGAACGCCCGCTGCAGCTTCCGTCGTCGTAACCGCAGTATTTTGGCTGGAATCAATTAGGACCGATCCTGGCCCAACCATCGCAGCACCAGGCGTGTACTCATGACCATCTAGATCAATGGTAGCATTATTACTACCAAAAATAATTTGACGTGCAGAATTCTGCACATCTTCACCAATTTTCAAAGTGCCACCGTCTATCTCTACAGCCGTCCCGCCCGTTCCCAGACTTTTATCTGTAGTGATTTCAAGAACACCGTCTGTAACAACAGTTCCGCCATTATAAGAATTTTCACCAGAAAGCACTAGTGTGCCTGAATCTGTTTTCACAAGAGTTGTTGGTTTTTCAGAACTATCATTTATATTTGTCTGAATAACAGCCAGGTCTGAATCCCCAGACCCCGTACCATTGCCCACACGAATAACAGACGCTAGACCGCTCTGATTCGTCAACTTTCCGCTTACTTGTGGATCATTATTTTCCGATGAAACCACATCAAATGACGACGTGTTATTGCTATAATTAGTTCCATTAAGTGTTATAGAACTAGTATTCCCATTCGGAACTAAAGAATAATAGGAATTTCCTGAACTATCTTTCCCTCCATTTTCATCAAATTGCATGCCGGAAACATCCACGTTCCCATCGACAGAGACCTTACTACCCTGCTGTTCAAAGATAGCAAAATCATTGGCTGTCCAGCCAGCATTGCTGTTTCCTGTCGCATTTGTCCAATTTGAAGCGCCACCAGTTTGCTGCCAGGTGCCCGTGCCACCATCAACCTGAGAGTTGACGCTCGTATTTGCACCATCCCAAAATGAAAGCGTATCTGGACCGTTCTGAAGAACAATATTAACCTGATGGTTTGAATCCTGAATATAGTCCGAAGCCGTTACTGGTGTCCCATTGAGAACTAAGGATGCCGTATCTTTCTCCAGTGTTCCACCATAATCGTACAGTCTTTCAACGCCAGATCCATATGACGACGACAGATTGTTGGCGACTATTGTTCCATCAAGAGAAAGATTTTTATCAACAGAAATAGTTCCTTCTGAGTTTTTACCTGAACCATTCCCAGATTCTCCCGTAAAATTCTGTGTCGATCCGGAGTCAGTTATCAAGTTACCCGAAATTGTTAAATTAGTGCGATTCTTTTGTCCGGGATAAATTGTACCACCACTTTGAATTTCTACATCAGAATTTCCATCCCCAACACTACCATTACCACTCACGCTTCCTTTATTGCCAACGATAACGGATGATGTACCAGAATCATTACCATAAAACTGAAGAGTTCCGCCGGATTGGACTAACGTTTCCCCAGTATACGTTTGTTTACCGGATAATGTCTCCGTCCCGCCAGAAACCGTCAGACCGCCAGAACCGGACATGCCGCCGGAATAGGTGCTGCTGGCTTTGGTCAGGTCCAGCGTGCCGTCCAGCGTGCCACTGGCAGTTCCCGACAGAGAACCC
>NZ_NKTX01000145.1 GCF_003207815.1 Komagataeibacter oboediens
AATCGCACCAGCCATTCCCGATCCTCCCTCTCACGACAGAATCAGAACAGGCCCTTCGCGTCACTTCACAGATGAGTCAGAGACAGTAGCCCTTGGTATAAGCCGGTCAAGCAGCACGGCCACACAAAAGCGGGCGGAGCATATTACGAATGAGCAAGAATGGACATGGCGACCCCACGCCCGCGCCGCACGATTGCGACAGTCGGCGACGCGGGCCCGGCAGACCACCAGAAATGGAGGAATGCGAACGCCGGGAGCGCATTCTGGATGCCGCCAGCGAAGTGCTGCAGCAATGCGGCTACCATGCTGCGTCGATGGACAAGGTGGCGCAGCATTCCGCCATGTCCAAACGTACGCTTTACCAGATGTTCAATTCCAAGCAGGACCTGTTCCATACCCTGATCAACACCCGCCTGTTCAACGTCACGCCGGATGAATGTCATTACCGCGATAACCCGGCCGAGGAACTGACGGAACTGCTGATGAACCTTGGCCGCATCATCCTCAGGCCGGACCGTATCAGCCTGATCCGCGCACTGATTACCGAATCACAGGAATCCGCCGATATCCGTCAGATCCTGACCAGCCTGCGTGCGGGGGGGAAGGAAAACGTACTGACCGGCTGGCTGGACCGTTATGTCCGTCAGCACCATTATGAAGTCAGCGATATCTACATATACAGTAACATGCTGTTTGGCATGACAATCGGCGACATGATGTTGCAGAGTCTGGCCTGCGCATCCGGCACTGCATGGATTGAACAGAACATGCGCCCGCGCTTTCACAAGGCCGCACGGATCTTCCTGGCAGGTTTCCAGCAGGAGCATGCCGACACTGCCAGCCCCGGTACAAGCTGAGAATTTCAGAGTTTCTGACGCATTTCCTGCCGGATCGCATTGCATTTCTTGGTAAATACGCTGGCCTGCGATGCTGTCATGAAATTGATGATGAAGGCCCCGACCAGTGAGCAGAACGACAGGGAAATGACAACCTTTCCCGTCACGCCAATGATCGCATCGTAATATTCTGCGGAATACCACAACAGGAACATACTGAGCACAGCCCCGAGAAAACCAAGGATTCCTGTTGAATGAATCAGGGAATCTTCTTCGTTGCTGAAAGCTGAGGATTCCTTCCACAGCATATACAGCTTCTGGTTCATTTCATCGACCTGACAGTCATGTTCAAGCTGCGCAGCACTGGTCACCTTGCCCGGCGCGGACCGATGCATGTCCAGTTCCTGCTGGGCCTTGGCGAATACGCGCCGACGCTCTTTTATGGCGGGCAGACTGATGTCCACGAAACTGAGAATAGCAACATTCAGTCCTGCCGATAGCTGGACAACCGCCTGAAAGTCCCCCCATGTCTGCGTCATGTGGCTTCCCCTTTCCCACACATACCTGCCGTTAGAATACTGTAAGGAAAAGCACAGCAGGAGATCGCAAAATCGTTAGGCAGGGCTGCATTTGGCTATGGCGGCAACCCTGTCCTGAACGCAAAAAAGCCGCCTCTGGGGGCGGCGTTTTTGTATCATATTCAGTGTATTAAGTCTGGTTGCGGGGGCAGGATTTGAACCTGCGGCCTTCAGGTTATGAGTTTGTAGGTAAGAGCTACGCCCTACCACGAAAATCCCCGACGCATCCCGAAGAACTACTACTATCCTATTATTTTAATTGAATAAGTCGTTCATTTTGGCTCTTCTGCCTACGCTTACTCACGCTGACGTTTCAATCCCATTTGCATCCTATATGCATCCTGTGGAGGAAGCCATGCCCCGGATATCAAAGCGCATAATCGCCACCCTCCAGCCTGCCGAAAAGGACTACATCGTCTGGGACGATCAGGTCGCCGGCTTCGCCTTGCGGGTCTGGCCTTCTGGCCGGATGAGCTACGTGGTTCATTACCGAGCCAATGGGCGGTTCCGACGTTATACGATCGGCCATCACGGTCCCTGGACGGCAGACAAAGCACGCGATGAAGCGATCAAAATTCTCGCCCGTGTAAAAGACGGCAACGATCCAAACACCGAACGCGGCGAAGAGCGGACCTCCCCCACCGTCAGCCAGTTCTGCAAGATTTTCATTGAACGGCATGTGAAGACGCATCTGAAACCCACGACGCAAGCCGAATACCAACGCGCGATTGACCTGTTCATCGCGAAAAAAATTGGCAGCCGGAAGATGGCCGCCCTGACCCACTCGGATGTGGTCGCATTCCACCACGCCTATCGCCATATCCCGTATCAGGCGAACCGGACGCTGGGTGTGCTGTCGAAAATGTTCTCCTTGGCAATTCTCTGGGGTGTGCGGACAGACAACATCAATCCATGCAGGGGCGTGAAACGCTATAAGGAGCAGAAGCGCGAGCGCTACCTCACAACAGAAGAACATCAGCGTCTTGGCAAAGCACTCGACGACGGCCGTTCCGCAATGCCGGAAGCCGTCAACGCGTTCCAACAGAAGTGGTCCCCATTTTTCGGACAGGGCGATAAGCTATCATCTGGCCTGAACGAGGACGTGTTTTATGGGCAAGGTTACGCGGAAACGGTATGCGGCGGAGTTCAAATCACGGGTTGCCCTGGAGGCGATCCGTGGGGAACTGACGCTGGCGGAGTTGGCGTCGAAACATGGCGTGCATCAGACGATGATCGCCCAATGGAAGCGCCAGGCGATCGAAGGCATGGCAAGCCTTTTT
>NZ_NKTX01000146.1 GCF_003207815.1 Komagataeibacter oboediens
GCCATTGGCCGGAGCTGCATCCGCACAGGTCGGCGTGGCCGGTTCTTCAACGTGGTGGACCTGGTCAACCGGCTTGAGGCTGACAGTCGGGCGGCAAGGGCGGGTCGGCTGGCCGAACAACTCGGCCGACTGGACTTTGTCATCCTCGACGAACTGGGATACCTGCCCTTTGCCCAGTCTGGCGGACAGTTGCTGTTCCATATGATCAGCCGCCTTTATGAACAGACCTCGGTCATTGTCACCACGAACCTGTCCTTCGGTGAATGGGCCAGTGTATTCGCCGACGCCAAGATGACCACGGCACTGCTCGACCGTCTGACCCATCACTGCGACATCATCGAGACAGGGAACGAAAGCTGGCGGTTCAGGAACCGTAACTGAACCTCTCTCCAGATCCATACCTGCCCCGGCCTGTCTCCTTACGCCTACGGCTTCAGGAGACAGGCCGGGCCTTCAACAGGGGGTTAATATTGCATGCCGATCAGGGGTTATTTTTGAGTGCCGATTGACAGGCACTGAAGACCGTCTCCCGGCTACCGCCCATGACAGACACGGATTCCGTCAGCACGACACCGGCAATGCTGCCAGCTGGCGCATGCGCCGCACCATTTACGGCAGCGATTGTTCCCTGACTTGTGCCCAGCAGGAAAACAGGTCCTGATCCCTGCTGGCGCGCAAGGGCGACAAGTCCCCCCACGACGCGCGCATAGGCCGGTGACGCGCGATGTCCCCTGAGGTTGGCATGATCGGACGTATCGGGAATGAGAACGGCATAACCCCGCCTGTTCCACAGTTCCCGCGTCCGTACGACAAAATTGTCACCGTGGCGGATGCGTCCATCGTGCCCAAGTCCGATGTCACCCGCCCCACCGGGTAACATGACGATGGTCCCCCTAGGGCTGGCCGGGGTGGCAAAAAGCACACTCAGCCGTTCACCATCATTCAGGGACAGGTTGAAAACCCGCTCGTCCCGGCCATGGTCCGTGGCAATGGCTGGCGTGCCCCGCCCATCATGGTCCTGCGCGAAAGCCACTGTGGGCTGGGCTGCAAGGCAGAACAGGATCGCAACCATGGTGCGCAGGCATGTCCGCATCGGGGCTCTCAGCAGTTCGGGGCAGGGGAATGACGGTCGTCGTGGAACAGTCCGGCACGCCAGTCGCGCTCGACGCACCCATGACGACATCCGCAGGTTCGCGGGGGAAACGGAGGGGGGAGCAAAAATCATACCGGGCGTCCCGCCTGCGTTCCCGTCCTGATACTGCACGTTACATGGTAGCGGGGTACCCGGGCAATGCCCAGCCCCGTCGGGAACACTCGAACCATGGTACTGCGTCACGGCGGGAGTTGTGCAAAGACGGTCCGGTTGGTTTTATGGCTTGTGCTGGAAACGGACTGATCGGGGACTTGTCCGATATCGCAATAGCCGCCAGGTCTGTATGTGCCCCCCGTCCAGCAATCTTCCTGTGGCATTGTCTTTCCGCGAACAGCAGTGCACCGGTATTGAAATTGAGCCGCGTGCCTGTTGGATCATGGTTCGAGTGCCACAGCAGGTCCTGCGCATTGACCGCTACCCGTGCCCTGGCACCGACCAGAACATATGGACCCGCTGCCTTCACAGCCTGCACGCTGCGGCCTGCGCATGCCCTTTCCTGCGCCAGCCGGGACCACTCCGGCATTCGGTTGCGAACCTGCCCGGCCTCCACTCCCGACCGGCAGGGCGGGCGGCATGGGGCCTGAACGGCATATGACCGTTACATACCCTGCCAGATGAACGACATGGCAAAATGTTTTGACATCGCATTGTTCCGCGTGCCAATAAAGACGACAGGACAGCTTTCCCATCGGTTCGTTCATCAATGGCGGTGAGCGGCAGGAAAACTGCAGAATCGGTCACGACGATACCCGGACGGCCAACGATGGTCTCCGTGCCTGAAAAAGGCGTCTCCATCCATATCGCATGATGGGGACAGGATGCGATGACGTGGACAAAGGATTTCTAAAGGCCGGAAACCCGCGCACCCTGCTCGCGGCATTCCTTTATTTCGATGTCTCCTTCATGGTGTGGGTCCTGCTTGGCCCTCTGGGCATTTCCATTGCCCATGACCTGCATCTGAACGCAGGCCAGAAGGGACTGCTGGTGGCCACGCCCGTTCTGGCGGGTGCGCTGCTGCGTGTACTCGCGGGCGCGCTGGTCGATCACTTCGGGCCACGTCGGGTTGCGATTGGCGCCCAGATTCTTGTTATCGCCGGGCTGTTCCTGACATGGGTGATCGCGCCACACAGCTATGGCGCACTGTTCGGGGTTGCACTTGTGCTGGGCGTCGCCGGGGCGTCGTTCGCGATTGCGCTGCCGCTGGCCTCGGCATGGTATCCGCCACAATATCAGGGCACGGCGCTGGGTATTGCCGGGGCCGGCAATTCCGGCACGGCGCTTGCCTCGCTGTTTGCGCCTGGCCTGGCCGTGCTTTATGGCTGGGTCAATGTGCTGGGGCTGGCAACGCTGCCACTGACCGCCGTGCTGGTCGCCTTTATATTTCTGGCCAGTGAA
>NZ_NKTX01000147.1 GCF_003207815.1 Komagataeibacter oboediens
GCCATTGGCCGGAGCTGCATCCGCACAGGTCGGCGTGGCCGGTTCTTCAACGTGGTGGACCTGGTCAACCGGCTTGAGGCTGACAGTCGGGCGGCAAGGGCGGGTCGGCTGGCCGAACAACTCGGCCGACTGGACTTTGTCATCCTCGACGAACTGGGATACCTGCCCTTTGCCCAGTCTGGCGGACAGTTGCTGTTCCATATGATCAGCCGCCTTTATGAACAGACCTCGGTCATTGTCACCACGAACCTGTCCTTCGGTGAATGGGCCAGTGTATTCGCCGACGCCAAGATGACCACGGCACTGCTCGACCGTCTGACCCATCACTGCGACATCATCGAGACAGGGAACGAAAGCTGGCGCTTCAGGAACCGTAACTGAACCTCTCTCCAGATCCATACCTGCCCCGGCCTGTCTCCTTACGCCTACGGCTTCAGGAGACAGGCCGGCCCTTCAACAGGGGGTTAATATTGCATGCCGATCAGGGGTTATTTTTGAGTGCCGATTGACACCTTATTGCCCTGGTTCAGGCAGGGGAAGGGGATGATCGGTACCGAGGCTGGCCGCCCATGCCTTCACCGCTTCACCACTGATGAACAATCCGGCATCAGCCTCGGCCAGTGCCCGGCGTGTCGCTTCGTTCTTTTCGGCTTCCCGATCGGAATGACCTGTTTCCATGATGGTGTTCCTCCCGGACCAGATCATCAGGCCCGTTCCGGTCTGTGTCCACGTGTTTCTGGTGACCGCAGCGCCCGAGAACCCTGTGCGTCATCGACAATGTCCATGTTCGATGGGATCAGGACGTTTCGCTGAAGCAGGGGAAGGGAGGGATATGAGTTTTCCGGCCACAGGAAACCCGCAGATAATTATTACCTTATCGTTACATAAGGTGGGCACAGATATACGCTCGCTCACCGCAATCATGGATGCCCGCCAGTGCGGAGAGATCACAGCCGATGAAATGATCGCCCAGATCCGGCTGATATCTCAACAGGAAGACTGAGTTTTTCTTGCTTCGGCAGAGAACATTGGGAGCCTGTGGTAGAATCCTGTCATCGGGAATTGAGTTAATCCGTTGCAGGAATGCGGGCTTGAAAAATCATACTGTTGTAACTACAATTCCGTAACTACTGGAGCGGATTGTGACCATATGGGTATGGGATCCTGAAAAGGATTCAAAAAACAGGGAGAAGCATAAGCTGCCTCTGGAAACCGGCAGGTTTGTTCTCGACGGCGATCCGCTCGCATTGTCTGTCCCTGATCCCCATCCAGATGGGGACAGGTGGCGAACCATAGGGAAGATACGGGGCATCACAACTCTCTTCGTCGTTCATACAGAACCCGTGGAAGACGAGGAGGATGGCGAAGAATACGGTCGTATTATCAGCGTAAGAAAGGCAACTGCCCATGAGCGCAAAGCATACGAAAATGGACTCTGAACTGCTTCAGGCGTTACGGGCTGTGGAGGCCATGCCTGACAATCAGATTGTGACGGATGATGAAGCCCCAGAAATTCGTGACTGGTCACATGCGGAACGGGGGCGCTTCTATCGACCCCGTAAAGTGCAGAAAACCGTGCGGTTTGACGCTGATGTCGTGGCTTTCTTCGAGAAGGACGGGCCTGGCTATCAGACACGTATGAATGATGCGCTGCGTGAAATTATGAATCGCGCCTTACGTAAGGCGCCCACGAAAACAGACGCGGGATCTGCACGATCTTCACGGCGCGGGAAGACGGTACACGCATAAGAGTGGCTCTGACCTTTCTTTGCCCACTTTCCTGCACGAGAAGGAGATCGACCACCATGAGCAGCAAAAACAGGTCCATGCCCTCGCTGCACAGTGACGAAGCGGCCGAGGATTTCGTCGTAACCACCGATCTGATCCGGTATGACCTGACGGATAGCCGTGACCAATGTACGCCTCGTTACCTTCCTGCGGTGTGCGAGAGCGTCCCCCTTATTGCCCGGGTTGTGGCAGGGGGAGCGGGTTATCCGTGCCGAGGCTGGCGGCCCATGCCTTCATGTCCCGTTTCTCCCGGTCTGGACCTTCAGGCCAGTTTCGGCCTGCGTCCGCGTTTCTTCTCTGGCAGGCGTGTGACCGGCACCCCAGTTCCTGATGTTTCCGAAGGGGCCGGTGTCGCCTTGATGACCCGCCCTAGTCCAATCTCCTGTGCCAGGGCAGAGCGTCGGGCTGCGTAGGATGGGGCGGTCATCGGGTAGCTTTCCGGCAGGTCCCATTTTTCCCGATACTGCTCGGGTGTCATACCATAGACAGTACGAAGATGGCGCTTGAGCATCTTCATTTTTTTTCCGTCCTCCAGACAGACAATGTAGTCTGGAAACACGGATTTCTTCACAGGCACGGCCGGCACCAGATCTGGTGTTTCGGTCATCGCCTGTCCCAGACTTCCGAGCGCCTGAAATAGAGGCCATCGTGTGGATGGTACGCTAAACAACGTTTGGCATGAACAATAAAGGAACGATCAGGCGGCACGAGCCTGTTTCGACAGATTGAGCGTCTT
>NZ_NKTX01000148.1 GCF_003207815.1 Komagataeibacter oboediens
ACCGCCCTCGTCATCAGCCAGATCCTCCCGCATCAAGAGAATCAGAGCCAGCGCCGTTTGTCACTTCACACACGAGTCAGTGGCTACGTCCTTTGGTATCAGGCGGCTGGGAAAAATAAAATCCTGCAGTGAGCCACCGCGATGCTCCAGCCAGGCACGGACGCTTTCACGTGTCGTTTCCGTAATTTCGAATTGCACCGGACGTTTGGTTTTCTGCTGCACGATCATTGCGCGGCTCCGGATCTGACCGCTGGTAACGATATCGCCAATGCGCAGCGTCACGAGATCGCAACCTCGGAGCTTGCTGTCGAGGGCAAGGTCGAACAGTGCTCGATCACGGATCCGGCCTTCATGGGCCAACCAAAAGCGGATGGCCCAAACGTGTTTCTCTTTCAGAGCCCGTTTGGCGCCGACCATTTTGCCGGCGTTCCACGGGGTTTGGGTTTTCAGTGTGGGCGATGGGAAGCGTATGCCTTGTTCCATGACACGTTCTCCAGGAAGGCTGCTTGGATGCAGCCTGGTGTAGAATGCGCTCCGGCGGGAGGAAATGGCATCAGTTCATGGTGACTCCAGACTGTCCGCTTCGGGGCGTGGCATATTGGAGGCTGCATGTCCAACATGACGGCGGGAGAGGAAGGTCGGGTTTTCGAACTTTTCAGATGGAAAGATAAAATGTTTTCGCATTTAAAGATTAACTACGATGGAATATTATACCAGTCAGGTCTTGACGCTATTGAATTGGCGGCAAAAGAAGGCGAGTCTGGTATTAGAAAGGCATTATCCGAAAATCGGGAAGAACTTAAATTATATTACCAACGCGGAGAATTTATTGGGGAGCGCGAAGATGAGCATATCCTCTGGGAACAGGACCAATATCTCGAGGTAGTGTATAATCAGCTTGGTGACGCTCTTTTTGATCTGCGAAGCGCTTTCATGATTACTGCCTATCATTACTGGGAAAAATCAGCACAAAAATGGTTTTTGACCTACGTTTCTTCCGAAAGCGCCAAAAAAAAGCAAGGATACGCTGCTCTTTCGAAAATTTTTCCTCAATTGCATTCTATTCAACCCAGCATGCCGGAGGAAGTTCATCCAGCGCTCAAAAGTATAAATTGGCTTGCGAATGTCCTCAAACACGCAAGCATTGACTCATGGACAAAGTTGCAAAACCAATGTCCATCTGAATTGTCGTCTCTTATTCCGTTAAATCGCCTATCCGAGCGGCCTCCAACTTCACTCAATCTGTCGTCAGAGCAACTCCTATGGATTTTTAAGGTCATTAAGGAATCAGGCCCAATCGCCCGTCCAGAGTGATTATAATCTTCAGTTTTAAAAGAAACAAACATCCCAACCGCTATCACGACAACAGAGATAAGCTCTCACAATCCAACACTAGGGCCCGGACCCATAAAGGGATTCCCATTGTGAGTGGCCTGTGATTCGCTGTCTCTGAAAGGAGATGAGCGATGGACGCTGACCTTTTCTGGCTTTCGGAGCGACAGTTTGCGCGGGTTGCGCCGCATCTGCCCACCGATACGCGTGGCAAGCCGCGTGTGGATGATCGACGCGTGATCAGCGGCATCATTCAGATCATGCTGTCCGGCGCGCGGTGGAAGGATGCGCCGTCCGCGTATGGCCCGCGTAAGACGCTCTACAATCGGTTTCAGCGCTGGGCTGCGAAAGGCGTCTGGGCGCGCATGTTCGAGGCGCTGGCGCAGAGCGGTGGACCGCCTGCCGAACTTCTGATCGACAGTTCTGTCGTGAAGGCCCATCGCTGCGCCTCCGGCGGAAAAAAGGGGAGCGACACCAGGCCATCGGCCGATCGCGTGGCGGGCGCACGACCAAGATCCACGCGCTGACGGATGCCGCCTGCCGTCCGGTCGCCTTCGTGCTGACCGGCGGCAACGTCGCGGATTGCACGGCAGCGGTCCCGCTGCTGGAACAGGTTTCGAACGTCCGGCTGATCCACGGCGACAAGGGCTACGACACCAACGCGGTGCGTCGACAGATCGAGGACAAGGGCGCCGCGCCGAACATCCCACCCAAGGTCAACCGGATCTGGAAGAACTGCTTTTCGCCGGTCCTTTATCGGACGCGAAATGCCATTGAGCGCATGTTCAACCGCCTCAAGGACTTCCGTCGCATCGCGACACGTTACGATCGCAATGCCACTAACTTCCACGCCGCCATCTGTCTCGTCGCGACCGTCAGCTACTGGTTATGAGTCCGGGCCCTAGCGTCCGCTTTTGAGAAGGCATTCCATGCTTCCAGATGTCGGACAAGAGGCGGAAGCCGACATGGAGACACCCCCTTCACCCCCGTCACTCCATCATGCGACGCTACCGGCCAGCCACTCCCTGAGCTTCGACCACCGTCGCCTGCCACCCTGATTGCGCACGGCGATAGCAAGCGCCTTCTTCTGGCCCACGAGCACGACGAGCTTCCGCCCCCGTGTGACGCCGGTGTAGAGCAGGTTCCGCGCCAGCATGGCGTAATGCTGGGTCACC
>NZ_NKTX01000149.1 GCF_003207815.1 Komagataeibacter oboediens
CCGTTAATGGGGGCGTGCTGTCCTTTAAAGGAGGCCAGAGGGGCCGGGGTGGCAGGCAGGGTCTGCCAGCGTTTTGTTAAATGCTCAGTCATATCGTCAGGCCTCGTAAAAGAGCATGTTGTGGGTATCTTGGTATAACAAGATACCCTGCGCCTTTAGATGGCCGTGTATGACGAGACTTGCAAATGTGTGAGGCGGGATGCTGTTTCCCCAGATCCCCCGCCTGTCTTTTGGTTTAAAAAGCGATAGGCTGGGGAATTCGTTGTCAGGCAACAGGCCTTATTTTTTAGGCGTCCGAACGGCCGTTACTTCAATTTCAATCAGCCACCCGGGGTTGGCGAGCTGAGCCACGGCAAAGGCGGAGCGCACTGGCAGATTAGGCTGCTTTTCTGTGCCGAAATACTGGGTGTAGGCCTTCATCATGCCATCAAAATCCAGCTGCTTTGTGCGCGGGTCCGCCACCATATAGATGTGCATCTGCACAACATCACCCATGGTCAGGTTCAGCTTTTTCAGCTCGCCTTCAATGCGCTGGAGAGAGGCGAGTGTCTGGGCGCGGGTGTCGCCATAGGCCTCAAGGCTTTTGGGCGGCGCGGTTTTGTCCTGCACCGGAGCGCCCATGCCGCTCAGATAAATGGTGGTGGCCCCGGCGGGGACTTCCACCGCGGTGGAGATGGGGAATTTCCCCTCACCATGACGGATCACGCCGCCTTCAGCATGCGCCAGAGCAGGGAAGGCAGCCAGAGCCGTCAGGGCTGCGGCGGGGATCAGGCTTTTAAAAAGGCGCACGTTATTCTTCCTCTACTGACAGATGGGGACGCATTTCAGACACGTCTTCTGGTTTCAGGGCATCAGTATAATGGTTCCCGAAATGTGTGCGAACGTAATTGACGACATCGGCTACCTGCTGGTCATTCAGCAGTCCGGCAAACCAGGGCATGCCGCCAAAGCCGTTCAGCACCACATAAGCAGGATACTCGGCACTTTTCAGTTTGGGGTTGCCGGCCAGAGCCGGGAACTGTGCGCCGGCTCCCACAGCGCCTTTGCCGTCTGGCATATGGCAGCTCTGGCAGACGTGATGATAAATAGCCTCTCCATCCGGCAGGACCTGCATTTTACCGTCCACGGCACTCGCACTATCCGCATGGGCGGCAACCGGGGCGAGAGCAGCGGAGGCAAGGCCTGCGGTGAGGCAGAGAGACGTTACAAGCAGAAATTTACGCATCAGGCGGCTCCCAGCGCGCGTTTGTGCAGACGGGTCACGGCATCCAGTGCGGAGAGAATGGCCTCCTCCTGCCAGCACCCGACGTAAGAGGCGTGCTCACCAGCCAGAACGAGGCGGTTATCCACGGCGCACAGTGTTTTGTAATGGGTTTTCCGGGCTTCCTCCGTCCACATGGAGCAGCAGCCCAAAGTCCAGGGCACGCGGCTCCATGCAAAACTGACGCCGTTTGAAAACTCTTTGCGATACTGCGGATGAATGGCCGTGCCCTGATCCAGCGCGCGCTGAATACGTTTCTCCGGCGTCATACCTGCAAAGTCATAGGCGGCGGGGCCGAAGGTAATCCCCCCATAAAAAGAGTGACTTTTGAATGAGAATTTTCTCAGCGTAAGAATTGAGGAGATTCTGATGAAGAGTGATCGCTTTACTGACGCCCAGATCATGGGTGTGATCCGCCAGGCTGAGGGCGGTGTCCCGGTTCCTGACCTGTGCCGGGAGCATGGGATTAGCAACGCCACGTTTTACCGGTGGCGCGCGAAATATGGCGGCATGGATGCTTCGATGATCAGTCAGATGAAGGCTCTGGAAGAGGAGAACCGTCGGCTGAAGCGCATGTATGCGGATTTGAGCATGCAGACGGATATCCTGAAGGAAGCCCTTGGAAAAAAATGAAGCGGCCAGCCCAGCGCCGGGAACTGGCCGCACAAGCTGTGGCGCATCATGGGGTCAGCATTGCGCTGGCCTGTCGGATTTTTGGGATATCCGAGACCTGCTTTCGCTATCGTCCGCGACTGGCAGCGGAGAACGACAGGATTGCCGCTCTTCTGGTGGGACTGACCCAGGCTCACAGGAGATGGGGATTTGGTCTGTGTTTCCTGTATCTGCGCAATGTGCAGGGACAGCTCTGGAATCATAAGCGGGTTTATCGGATCTATCGGGAACTGGAACTCAACCTGCGGATTAAACCCCGCAGGCGTCTGGTTCGCGAAAAGCCTGAAAAGCTGTCGGTTCCGGCCCTTCCCAACAGGGTCTGGTCCATGGATTTTATGGCGGACAGGCTGATGGATGGACGTGCTTTTCGGCTCCTGAACATTCTGGATGACTTATGTGGACGGCCGGTTCGATGCAATGGATCACATTTGTTATCTCTCTGCGTTTCTCTAAATCTTGTTTTCTCGGTGGAATGCATCGCTGCTCGCAGGA
>NZ_NKTX01000014.1 GCF_003207815.1 Komagataeibacter oboediens
AATAGTCATCCCGTAGCTTCACCGCCCTCGTCATCAGCCAGATCCTCCCGCATCAAGAGAATCAGAGCCAGCGCCGTTTGTCACTTCACACACGAGTCAGTGGCTACGTCCTTTGGTATAAGTCTTTTCTGGATCATGCGGAGTATTCGTCGAGTTCGAGACCAATCTCCGCAAAGAACGCCATATGGAAGGCATCACGGCGCCAGGGAGTGTAGCGTCTATAAGGCGCGAAGGCCGTCCTTCGACCGCGACCAGATCCATGCCATGAATGCGGAGGGGATCAGCCCGACCAAGATTGCCCGGCGGCTGGGAATTGGTCGCACGGCTGTCTATCGGTGCCTGGGGAAAGTGGCTGCCTGATTAGGCCCCATGCACCAGGGTGCAGTCATCCACAGCAAGGCTTCCTTACAATTTTCAACCGGAGCAAAGGAGTTGCCGCCTGTAGGCTGGTGACCGCAGGCAGGACCGCTTGGGACGTGAAATGAGGGGAGTGATTATGAGGGTTTGGAACAGGGCCAAACCGCGTTCAAACCGGTCTGGACGTGTCAGAATGTCCCCGGAAAGCGCATCGCTCATCATGGGTTTAATCGTGGGTTCAGATTTGAAGAAATCCGTAACCTACTGATTTAATATTAAATTTTAAGGAAAGATGGCTCCCGAAGTAGGACTCGAACCTACGACCCAGCGATTAACAGTCGCTTGCTCTACCAACTGAGCTATTCGGGATCAGCGTTGAGCAGCTTATAGCCACACAGGCGGGGGGGCGTAAACCCCCCTTTTGAACTTTTTTTCAAAAAGGGGAAAAAAGGGAACCCGGACCGGCTAAAAGCACGGTAGAGCCTTCGCGGAGCAGGAGAAACTGTAGGCAATGGAAGAAGATAACAGGGCAGGGCAGCCAATGCGCCTGCTGCGTCGGGCCGTTGTGCCGCTTCTGGTCGGGGCAGGGTGCGCCGTCGTGGGCGGGCAGTGGCTGCAAAGCCGGCAGCAGGCCCGCATCGTGCGTCATGATGATGAACTGCTGGATGGCGAACCCCATGACCTGACGCTGTCCTGGCCTTCCGCACAGGCTTCGACCCTGTACAATGTCGCCCTCAGGCAGGACTTCTTTTCCCAGTATCATCTGGATGTGCACCTGCAGCCCGGCGCGCTGACGGGGCGGGACGCCATTGCCGACCTGCAGGCGGGCCGCAGCATGGCCGCGGTGGCCCCGGTGCTGTCATGGCTTCAGGCCTATCAGGCGAATGCGGACCTGCCCGCCCGGCTGGTCATGGGGCTGCAGGCGGGGACATTCCGCCTGCTGGTGCGCAGGCGGCTCAGGATTGCCAAGATCGAGGACCTGGTGGGCCGCAGGATCGCCGTGCTGAATGCGGACATGGCAGACCGGCTGTTCTTTTCCGTTATCCTGCGCCGCAAGGGTCTGAACCCGGATACGGCGCCCGACTGGGTGATCCTGCCCCCCGACCAGATTGACGATGCCCTTGCGGCAGGCACGGTGGATGCGGTGGCGCTGCATGACCCGCTGGCGTGGCAACTGCTGAACAACCGGGCGCTGGATATGGTTGAACTGGTCAACAGCGTGAAGGGCCTGTACGCGGAACGCACGAATCTGGCGCTGGGCGTCTCGACGGACCTGCTGGACCGGACGCCCGGTGCTGCGGTGGCGCTTGTGCTGGCGCTGTCACATGCCGCGCGCTGGCTGCCCGAGCACATGGCGGAAGCGGCCACCCTGCTTGATGGCCGGGTGGATGGCATGGATCAGGACACGGTCCTGCAGATGATGCGCCATGAAGTGCTGGGCATAAGCCCGGTGGGCAACGACCTGAAGATCCAGATCGCGCGTTATGTCGATGAACTCAAGCTGCTGGGCCAATTCCCCGACAGCCTTGATTCCGCAGGTTACGCCCGTCGGATTTCAGCCGATATCCTGCATCACGGGCATGGTGGAAAAGGCGGTGCGGTGCAGGCGGGCTGAACCGCGGATACGGCGCGCCGCCCGTTACATCCGTCCGGCAGCCCCATGCATGGGCTGCCGGGATGGGACGGTTTTACCACGTATAGCCAATGCTCGCCTGCGCGTTGCGACGTTCGCCGTAATAGCACCATTCCTGATTATAGGAGGCATAGCTCAGGCAGTTCGCGACATAATTCTTGTCAAACAGGTTGCGGACACTGGCCGCGACGGTCCAGCCATGCAGCGATGGCGAAAGGTTGGACAGGTCATAGCGGGCCGATGCATCAAACACGGCATATTGTGGCACCCAGACGCTGCCGTAACTGGCCTCGCCACCATAGGATTTGTTGGAATAACGCATGCCCCCACCAAAGCCGAGGCCTTTTACCGGACCGGACGGCATGGTGTAGAACGCGAACAGCGAGGCATTGCCCTTGCCGGACTGGATCAGCGGCTTGCCGGTCGAATCATCATGGACCTTCTGCACGCTGACCGCTGCGGTGATCATGAGGTTCCTGAACGGTTCGGCATGGGCTTCGAATTCGAAGCCGTCCGAATGTACCTTCCCGCTTTGCGTGCTGTAGCCCAGGTTGCCCACGGCAACCAGAACGTTGCTCTGTTCAATATGGAAACCCGCGGCCGTCAGCAGCAGCGACGTACCCGGAAGCTGGTATTTCAGTCCACCCTCAAGCTGCTTGCCAAGGGAGGGATCGGCCTGGCGGAACGTCTTGCCGCCATCATTGGAAACAGTGCCCGACTGCGGCTGGAATGATGTCGAGTAGCTGACATATGGGGCCAGCCCAAAGCGGAAATGATACAGGCCCGAGGCGCGCCATGTAATCTGCCGCGGACTTTCCGCCGAGGATGAGTGAGAGATGTATTCGTTCTGCTGTGACCGGTACCAGTCATTACGCAGGCTACCGGTCAGGACCAGTCCACGCCAGTGCATTTCATCCTGCGCGTACATGCCGATCTGGTGCGAATTGGTCTGGTAATTCACATATGGGCTCATGGCGGGAATGACCATGTGATAGTCCGGGTGCAGGACGTTCAGGTCGGGCGCGCTGCCATAAAATCCCTGTTCGGAGGCACTCTGCTGCATGTAGTCGAAGCCGAACATCATCGTATGCCGTACGGGGCCGGTGCGGACATGGCCCTTGAACTGGCTGTCGAATGTCAGGTTATGCGTATGTTCATTCGTCCCGAAGGCGGAGCGGCTGAGCATATCCTCGCTTGTGTAATACCCGTTGTTATACACGCTGCGATAGATGGTCTTGATGTCGTCATACCGACCGCGGCTGGTGAAGCTCCAGTTGTCATTGAAACGGTGGTTGAAGATATAGGTAATGCTGCCCTGCCGGCGGTTGAATTTCTCGAACGATACATCGCCGTCATAAAAATCCCGGGGCAGGTAGCCATATGACGCGGGTTTGAGCGATCCGACCAGCGGCTCACCGCCATAGGTGCCATTTTCCGGATCATACTGGTAATTGCCCAGAATGGTCAGCGTCGTCGGTCCATCCCCGCCGAAGGTAAAGGAGGGGCTGATGGAAAAGCGCCGGCTTCCCGTCCGGCTCATCTGGCTGTGCTGGCCATTGACCGTGCCGTACAGGCGATAGCGCACAAGGCCATTATCCGTCGCATACCCACCAACATCGGCATCCACGCGATAGAGGTCGAACATGCCGCCCGTCGTGGTGACGCCACCATAGAACTTCTGGTCGGTTGGCAGCTTGCTGGACAGTGCGACAAGGCCACCGGGGCTGGACTGGCCATACAGTGCAGATGCCGGTCCCTTCAGGATCTCGACCCGTTCCAGCCGGGATGTATCGGTCTGCGCCGTGGCATAGCCCGTGGGGCTGTCCTGCAGCTTGAGGCCGTCAAGGAAGGTCGGGACCGTAAAGCCGCGCAGGGCAAACTGGTCATAGCGTGTGCCTTCGCCCCCGCCACGCAGGTCCGGGGTAATACCTGCCGTGTACCGCACGGCCTGGTTCAGGTTCAGTACCCCGCGCACGTCCATTTCGTTGCGGGTCACGACCGTCACCGACTGGGCGGTTTCAATCAGCGGGGTATCGGATTTCGTTGCCGAGGACGCGACCGTTGACGGCCTGCGTGCATGCACTTCCAGCTTTTCAGCCCGTGCGGTGGTCGTGCCCGGCTGGTCGGTCGCCTGTTTCGTGGTCTGGGTCCGGGCCGGATGGGTAGAATCGGACGTATCGACCGGATTCGCCGCAAGGGCATTTCCTGTCACCAGAAGGGAAAGCGGAAACACATAAAAAACCCTGCTGCGCTGCATGCCTGACCTCGTTCTTGGCGTTTTCTGCCGTTAGGAGGTGGGTTCTTAAGGTTAATGAGAATCATTTGCAACATATATCAAAACGTGTCAGCACGAATGGCAAGATCCGGTGGAGCGTTTTCTCTCAGTTTGGCAGCAGGGCCACAGTCAGCCGCACCGACCGGTCAACAGGCACGCAGGGAGTGAATGCGCCGTGCAGACCGTCCGGCAGGATGACGGGATGTGTCCAGACCAGACGATTATGGTCATTGCGACGGGCGGACAGGTGTTCCGGTTTTGGATAATGCATCTTCCTGACTTCCCCTTGGGGAGGGGCGTAGGGGCATGGCGCGCAGCATGCACGACCGTATTCAGCAATGCGTATGCCAATCAGAACAAACCGTTTGGGGATGTTCAGCCGAATGCGGATGATGGCATGAACAGGCAGCTTCATGATGTCCTGCGCCGGAACGTAACCGTATGGTTGACGGGGGCATGACCGCGGAAACTGACCATGAACCATTGGTTGCCACAGTCATGTCCGTCGCGCGCGCACAGGCACAGCCCATGGAGCGTACGGATGAATATGGAACCACCGCAACGACGGTACGCGCGTTTTATACAGCGCTGGGCGACGGGCAGGGGGACGATGCCTCAGCCATGGTCATCCCGGATAAACGCTCCAGACCGGCATTTTCTCCCGCAGGCCTGACCGGGTTTTATGGGCGGCTGGCAGACCCCATCCACCAGGTGGATATTGCACAGGAAAACGCCGGCACGTTCCTTGTCCATTGTCACTATGCAACAAAATCATGTGTCTGTAATGGCGCGGCAATAATCACGACAACCATGCGCAACGGACGGAATTTCATACAGGGCATCCGGGCACTGAACGGCTGCCAGGTATTACTCTGGCAGAATGTGTGGGGATGCGATCAGGAATGACCTGTCATATTGCTGACAGGCCGGGCCGAGGTCGTCCGGTGCGCCTTCTTTTCGTCCAGTCGTCGTGCCGGGATTGGAGAAGGGCGTAGGTCAGATCATGGACAACAAGGGTTCTGCGGTCCAGCCCATATTCGTCTTTCAGAATGATCGGGTTCCGGTTACGCACCCCGCGTGACAGGTGCACCTGTCACGCAGGGCCAGACGGATATGACAGCACGCGATGACGTCGCTGCGGGCAGGCTTTGCCGATGCCCGGTTTTTTGGAACCGGGCAGATGCACTGGTGCAATGACCGCACTGGTGCAATGACCGGCGTGTCCTCTGTCGGCATCTGTCCCGCGCCTCAGCGGGTGCTCCCCTTCAACTGACATATCCCGGAACTGAAGCGAAACGGGATATGTCTCACCCATGGGCATCAGGACGTTCCGCCCTGAGTGCCCGTTCGCCAAAAACAGCCGGCCCTAGCGCACGTCGCGGTAATAGGGCTGGGCCAGCGCCGCAGGGGCGGCCATGACCCGCCGCATGCGGTGCCACACCACAACCGGCACGATAATGAAGGCCATGGTGCCCACATACGGCAGCATGTTCAGGAATGCCGGATCAATCGGCCAGTTATGGGCCTGCCCGACAAAGGACAGAGCCGTCACCAGCCCGAACAGCAGCGCGGACAGGGTCACGATAACCGGGCGGTACCCCGCAAAGATCACCAGCGCCAGCGCGATCCACCCGCGCCCAGCCACCATGCCTTCCGACCACACGGGCACATAGGTCAGCGTCAGGTATCCCCCCGCCATGCCCGCCATCGCGCCGCCAAGCGTGACGTACCAGAACCGCATGGCCATGACCGGAATACCCGCCGCATCCGCCGCCGCCGGGTTTTCCCCCACCGCGCGCATGTTCAGCCCGTGGCGGGTGCGGAACATGACAAAATGCACCAGCGCGGGCAGGATGACGTAAATCGGCACGATCAGGATATTCTGCCCGAACAATGCCGGACCAATGACCGGAATGGACGACAGCAGCGGCACGGTGACATGGCCAAACGTTGTCGCAACCGGCTGCCCGGCATAGTTGTGGCCAAGTGCTGTGGACAGCCCCAGCCCCATGAAGGTCGTCGCCAGGCCACACAGCACCTGGTTCGCCCGCATCACCACGGCCCCGAACGCAAACACCATGCCGCCCGCCGCGCCGACCAGACCGGCGACCAGCAGCCCGACCCATGGCGAGGGAATGGACGCCACGGTCATGACAGCCGTGACTGCCCCCAGCGCCATAAGCCCTTCCACGCCCAGGTTGGTCACGCCAACCCGTTCGGCCAGCACTTCGCCAAGGGCGGCCAGCGCCAGCACGCCACCCGCCAGCACGGCGGTGGCCAGCATACCCGTCAGTAGCGTGATCATGATGCTTTTCCCTTTGGCGTGGCGCCCGCCACCGGACGGTAATGGGCCAGTTCGTCGCCAATGGCGATCATGAACAGGATCAGCCCCGTAATGGCGAGGACAACCGACGCCGAAAGCTGCTGTGTCTGCATGACAATGCCCGAATCAAGGATCAGCGCCATAAGCAGTGCTGCGGGAATGACGTTCAGGCACGACCCGCGCGCCAGAACCGCCACCACGATCCCCAGATAGCCAAAATTGTTGGCCATGCCGCCCTGCAGCCGGTGGACCGTGCCCGCGACCTCAAACATGCCCGCAAGACCGGCCAGCCCGCCCGACAGCAGCATGACCGAAATGATGCGCAGCCGCACCGGAATCCCGGCATAGCGCGCGGCTTCGGGGTTGGCGCCACCAATGCGGATTTCATATCCCCACCGCGTGCGCGACAGCACCAGCGCCAGTCCGATCACGATCACGATGGCCACCGGAAAGCCCCAGTGCACGATGCCCCACATTTCGGGAATGGAAACCGACAGGCGCTGCGTCGATACCTGCGCCCCGCTGATCCGGTCCCGCCATGGCCCGGTGGTCAGGTAATAGGTCAGCAGCGAGGCAATGAAGTTGAGCAGCAGCGTGGTGATGATTTCATTCACCCCCGCATAGGCCCGCGCCAGCGTGGGCACGGCAATCCATGCCATGCCGCCAAGGATGCCCGCAATGGTCATGACCGGCAGTACCATGATGGCCGGGCCATGCAGCCCCAGGGCAACGCCGGTCGCGGCAATGGCGCCAGCATAGAACTGGCCTTCCGCGCCGATGTTCCATAACCCGATCGTGCCGCATACGGTTACCGCCGCCCCCGTCAGCAGCAGCGGACACATGAACAGGGCCAGATCCTCCAGCCCGAAGCGTGAACCAAGGGTGGAGCGCAGGATCAGTTCCGCCAGCACCACCGGGCTGTGTCCCGACAGCGCCAGCACGCCCGCGATGATGCACAGCGACAGCACGATGGCCGCCAGCCGCAGCACAAGAATGCGTCCTGCCGGTGCACTGGGCAGGCGCTGGAAAGCACGTGTCGCCATTACTGTGCCGCTCCCGATTGGGTGTTGGTGGCGTCCCGGCCACCCATCAGCAGGCCGATGGTGGCCATGTCGGCTGCCTCGGCATCAATTACGGACATGAGCCGCCCATGGAACATGACCCCGATCCGGTCCGATACATTCAGCAGGTCTTCCAGGTCTTCGGATATGAACACGACCGCAACCCCCTGGTCACGCAGGTCGGTCAGGTATCCCAGCATGGTGGCGATCGCCCCGATATCCAGCCCGCGCGCGGGGTAGGCGGCCACCAGCACCCGGCTGGCGATACGGATTTCACGTCGCGCCACCAGACGCTGCTGATTGCCGCCCGACAGGTTGCGTACGGGCATGGCGAAATCGGGAATGGTGACCTGCGCCAGTTCCGCGATGTCGCGCGCCAGCCCGCCCGCCGCCTGCGCATCGTACAGCCCGTGTGTCCCGATGGGCGGGTACGGATATTCACGCAGCGCCATGTTGGCGGTCACCGACAGCGATGGCGCCAGCGCGCTGCGCAGCCGGTCCTCGGGGATATGGCCTACACCCGCCTGTACGAACAGGGCGGGGTCCGCGCGATCCACAAGGTTGCCGTCCAGCAGGATTTCGCCCGACGTGCGGGCCATTAGCCCCGTCAGCACATGCGTCAGTTCCCGCTGCCCGTTGCCCGCGACCCCGGCAATGCCCAGGATCTCCCCACCATACAGGTCAAGGCTGACATCACGCAGCGTATCCACCCCGCGGTCATCGCGCACGCTGACATTGCGCAGTTGCATGACCGGGTCGGTCGCGATGGGGGCGGCGCCTTCGGGGCGCGCGCGCATGTTGCGCCGGACAATGTCACGTCCCACCATGGTCGCAGCCAGCATGGACGGGTTGCAGTCCGCCGTATTGAACGTGCCGACCTTGCGCCCCCCGCGCAGGATGCTGACGCGGTCCGAAATCTCCATCACCTCGTCCAGCTTGTGACTGATGATGATGACGGCGTTGCCCTGCGCGCGGAAGGCCCTCAGCGCGCGGAACAGCTCGCCCGTCTCCTCCGGTGTCAGCACGGCGGTGGGTTCATCCATGATCAGCAGGCGGGCCTTGCGCGCCAGCACGCGCAGGATTTCGACACGCTGCTGTTCGCCAGCCGACAGGTCGCATACGCGGGCATCGGGCCGGACGGGAAAGCCGAAGCGTTCCGAGATCTCGCGCGTGCGGGCTTCCATCACGGCGGGGGAAGCGATGCGTGGCGCTTCATCCCACCCCAGGTGGATGTTTTCCGCCACAGTAAAGGCCTGCACCAGCTTGAAGTGCTGGTGCACCATGCCGATCCCCGCGCGGATCGCTTCCTGCGGGGAGGTAAAGGTCTGGCCGTAACCATCAAGGATGATCTCGCCTTCCTCCGGCTGGTAAATGCCGGTGACGACGTTCATCAGCGTGGACTTGCCAGCCCCGTTTTCCCCCAGCAGGGCATGGATCTCACCCGGCCAGACATCCAGGTCCACGTCCTTGTTGGCGATCACGCCAGGGAAGAATTTGCCAATGCCGCGCAACTGCAGGACCGGCGGCGTGCCGGGGGCGACCCCGGCGGGGGCAGGCTGCTTACTCAAGGCCGGATACTCCCGCGACAGCCCAGTCGCTATGGTAGATTTCAAGGTCGCTCAGCGTCATGCCATCGGGCACGCGCAGGCGGCCATGGTTGTCATGGATCGGCCCGCGGAACGGGTTGTAGCCCGCCAGCATGCGCGTGCGCATGGCGTCGGCCTGGCGCGCGACCTCGACCGGAACGGTCGGGCCCCACGCATCACGGTCCACGCCATGGCCCAGCGTCAGGAAGCGCCCCTGTGGCTGCCATGTGCCCGCCAGCAGGTTGCTTACCTGTGAGATATAGAAATCATTGAAATCAAGGGCCACGGAACTGACATAGGCTTCCGGCCCGTAATCCAGCATGCCGGTGTTCCACATCGCCGCTTTCAGGCCGCGCTGCAGGGCCACGCGCAGATAGGCCGGTTCATCCATGATTCCGCACAGGAAGTCGCACCCGTTATCCGCCAGCGCCGTGGCTGCCTGGGTTGCGGCCTGCGGGTCGAACCACGCGTTGATGGTGATGCTCTGCAATGTCACCGACGGATTGACCGACTGCGCGCCCAGCAGGGTGGCATTGGCCGAGGCATAAACCGAGGGGATGGGAAACGCGCCCAGAAAACCGATCTTGCCCGTGCGCGTCATAAGGCCCGCGGCAATCCCGATCACGTAGCTGGCATACCAGTGCGCCACGTAATACCAGCCCAGGTTGCCGGTCACATTCGTGCCGTCGCATTCCATGAAGGCCACATCGGGCGCGCGGTCCGACACGTCCTTGATGAAATCACCGTATTCGGAGGTCGCGAACACCATCTGCGCGCCTTCGGCTACGAACTGCCGGAAAATGCGTGTGGCGTCGGCGGAATAGGGGACGCTTTCGACATATATGGTGCGGATTTTCGGGAATGCGCGGCGCACGGCCTGCACCCCACGGTCATGCACCATGGACCAGCCGCCATCGGTAATCGGCCCGGTATGGCCGAAGCCGATAATGGCGTCGGCTTCCGCCAGTGGCCTGCGCCATGCGGGCATGGCCGCCGCGCGGGCCGGTCGCAGCAGGCCGGAACCGGCCGCCCCCGCCATGCCCAGCAGTGCCCGGCGCGTTGTCAGTAACCGCCCCCGCGGTCCTGAAGCTGTCATAAGATGTTATCCCCTTGATAATCCATGCCGTATCCCCCTGCGGCAAGATGGCGTGCTGACCTGTTCGGATGCTCCTGTCGCTGCGTTGTCCAGTGTGCCGTACCTAGTAAACGTTACGAGGCAGGTACATGCAAGACCATCGCGCAGCCTGTGGTCCGGCCCGGCGCATCAGGCGGGATCGGTCCCGGCTGGCGGCATGCCCGCCAGCGTGCGCCAGCTGGCCTCATCCATGGTGGCAACACCCAGTTCGGTCGCCTTGCGCGCCTTGGACCCGGCCTTTTCCCCCAGCACCACAAGGTCGGTTTTTCTGGAAACGCTGTCTGATACGCGCGCACCCAGCCGTTCGGCCACGGCACGGGCCTCGGGGCGGGTCATGGTGGTCAGCGTGCCGGTAAAGACGATGGTCTTGCCCGACAGCGCGCCTGCGGCCACCATTTCCTCATCCGTGACCTGCGCCAGCACCGATGTCAGGTCATCCAGCGTCGCGCGGTTATGGGATTCGGCAAAGAACGACACCAGTTCATCCGCAATCGCCGACCCGATGCCGGTGATCGAGCCCAGTTCCAGCCGCTCGTCCGATCCGATGACGGCGGCCTTTTCCATCTGCTGCCGCCAGTTGGCCATGGACCCGTAATGCCGCGCCAGCAGGCGGGCATTGTTGATGCCGATGCGGCGGATGCCCAGCGCGTAGATCAGGCGCGACAGTTCGATTGTGCGCCGCGCCTCGATCGCACGCACCAGATTGCGGGCCGATACCTTGCCCCATCCGTCACGCGCCGCGATGTCCGTCTCGCGCGCGGGCAGGCGGAAAATATCGGCGGGCGTGCGCAGCCATCCCAGTTCGTGGAATTCCACGATCGTGCGGTCGCCCAGCCCGTCAATGTCGAATGCATCGCGCGATACGAAATGGATCAGCCGCTCCACCACCTGCGCGGGGCAGGTCAGGCCGCCCGAACACCGCCACACGACCTCGCCTTCCGGCCGTTCGGCATGTGCGCCACAGATCGGACAGGTATGGGGGAAGTGGAAGGGCGGGCGGTCATGGTCGCGCGGCAGCACCACACCGGTCACCTGCGGGATCACGTCGCCCGCGCGCTGCACATGCACAAGATCGCCCTCGCGGATGTCCTTGCGCGCGATCTCGTCTTCATTGTGCAGGCTGGCGCGGGTGACGATCACGCCACCCACATTGACGGCCTCCAGAAATGCTACCGGCGTCAGCGCCCCGGTGCGGCCAACCTGTATGTCGATTTTTTCAAGGCGGGTGACGGCCTGCTCTGCTGCGAATTTCCACGCCACCGCCCAGCGTGGCGCACGCCCCGCGAAACCAAGCCGGTCCTGCAGCGCGCGGTCATCGAGCTTGTACACAACGCCATCGATATCATAATCCAGCGCCGAGCGTTCCAGCGTCAGCCGGTCCATGAAGGCTTCGGCCCCTGCTGCATCCTTCACCTGCGTGCTGAGTGGATTGACCACAAATCCCCATGCCGCAAGCTGTTCAAGGTAGCCGTGATGGGTCGCGGCCAGTGGCGCGTCACAGAAGCCCGCGGCATAGGCGAACAGGGAGAGCGGACGCCGGGCCGTCACCGCCGGATCAAGCTGGCGCAGCGACCCGGCCGCGGCGTTGCGGGGATTGGCGAAGGGTTTTTCCCCCGCGCGTTCCTGTGCCGCGTTCAGTTCCAGGAATGCCTGCTTGGACAGGAACACCTCGCCCCGGATTTCGATCAGGTCGGGGAAGGGGGCGGGCAACTGTTCGGGAATGTCCTTTAGCGTACGCAGGTTGGCGGTCACGTCCTCGCCTTCGGTGCCGTCGCCGCGCGTGGTGCCACGCACGAAACGGCCATGTTCATAGGTCAGGCTTATGGACAGGCCGTCAATCTTGGGTTCCGCGACAAAGGACAGGGCGCGGGCCTGATCCTCCCCCAGCCCGAGGAAACGGGCGATGCGGCTGATGAAACCTTCGAATTCCTCCCGCGAGAACACATTGTCCAGCGACAGCATGGGCACCATGTGCCGGTGGCGGTGGAAGGGACCGCTGACGGGCGCGCCGACTTTTTCCGCCGGGCTGTCAGTGCGGCGCAGGCCGGGAAAGCGCGTCTCCAGTTCGGTATTCAGCCGGCGCAGCCTGTCATATGTCGCATCATCAACCAGCGGCGCGTCATTCTGGTGATAGGCCGCATCCAGCGCGGGCAGCACGGTGGCAAGCCGCGCCAGCACCGCTTTCGCATGGGGTTCGTCCTGTTCCATTGCGGTCGCATCGGCCAGCAGGCGGCGCGCCTGTTCGGACAGGGAACCGGATGACGGGTCATGGGGCATGTCAGACCCCTTTCAGCAGGCTGTCGGCCGCGGCGCGGGCGGCGGGGGTAATGGTGTCGCCAGACAGCATGCGGGCGATTTCCTCGCGCCGTGCCTGCGCATCCAGCGGTGCGGCGTGGGTTTCGGTGCGGCCCCTGTTCACGCTTTTGCTTATGCGCAAATGGGCATCGCCCCGGGCCGCGACCTGCGGGCTGTGGGTAACGACCAGCACCTGCACACTGCGGCCCACGGTATAAAGCCGTTCCCCGATGGCCGACGCCGTGGCCCCGCCCACGCCGGAATCCACTTCGTCAAACACCAGCGTGGGAATGGCCGACCGACCGGCCAGCACCACCTTCAGCGCCAGCATGAGGCGGGAAAGTTCGCCCCCCGACGCAACCTTGGCCAGTGGTCCCGGCGGCTGTCCGGGGTTCGCCGCGATCAGGAACGACGCCTGTTCCTTGCCCCGCGCGTTCCATGCTTCCGCCTCCAGCGGCAGGAGCGAGACGATAAAGCGCGCGCGTTCCAGCTTCAGCGGTTTCAGTTCCCCCATCACCGCCTGTTCCAGCCTGCGTGCCGCCTTTTCACGCGCGGCGGTCAGTTCCAGGGCGACCTCTTCAAACCGGGCGCGGGTTTCGGTCACGGTTTTTTCCAGCACCTCGATGCGGGCATTGCCCGAATCAAGGGCGGCCAGACGGTCGTTGAAGGCCGCGAGCAGCCCCGGCAGTTCCGGCACCGACACGCCATGCTTGCGCGCTTCGGCACGTAGGGCGAACAGGCGTTCTTCCGTCTGTTCCAGCAGGCGCGGGTCGGCCTGCGCGTCCGATGCAAGGCGCGAGAGCATGCTTTCCGCTTCCGCCAGCGCTTCTTCCGCGCGTTCCAGCGCGTTCAGCGCTTCCTGCGCGGCTTCCTGTTCGGCCGCCCCGACGGCTTCGGGGTTCAGGTCGGTGGGGGCGGGCAGCAGGCGTTGCAGGGCACGGCTGGCGTTGCGCAGCGCCGATGCGGGACCAGGGGAACGACGGTCCCGCGGGGCGAGATCGGCCAGGGCCGCCGCGATCGCTTCCGCCCGGCGTTCCCCCTGCTGCAATGCCTGGCGCAGGCCGGCAAGCTGGGTTTCCTCATCTTCCTGCGGGGCGAGGGTGGACAGGTCGTCTACCGCCTGCCGCAGCCAGTCTTCCTCACGCGCGGCATTTTCCATTTCCGCCCGCGCGGCGGCCAGTGCAGCCGTGGCTTCGATCCATTTGCGATAGGCCCCGGCGGTGCGGGTACGCAGGGGGCCCGGCACGCCAAAGGCATCCAGCAGGTCCAGATGCGTGGACTGGTCGGCCAGTCCCATCTGCTCATGCTGGCCCTGTATTTCCACCAGCAGGGTCGCCGCCCTGCGCAGCAGGCTGACGGCCACGGGCTGGTCATTGATATAGGCGCGCGATCGTCCATCCGTGGTCACGACCCGGCGCAGCAGCACGGGTTCACGCACGTCATCCAGTACGATGCCCTGTTCACTGAACAGCTGGTGCAGGGGGTGATCCGGTGCGATTTCAAAACTGGCGCTGACGCTGGCCTGCTCACACCCGGCACGGACAAGGGAGGCACTGGCCCGTTCCCCCAGCGCCAGCCCCAGGCTGTCCAGCAGGATGGACTTGCCAGCCCCGGTTTCCCCCGTCAGCACGGTCAGGCCGGGGGGAAAGGCCAGATCCAGTTTTTCGATCAGGACCACATCCCGTATCGAGAGCTGTGTCAGCATGCAGGCTTCCCGTTCAGCACAGATAATCGTTGGCGGAAATCAGAAAACCGAATGCCACGCCCGGGAAAATACGTTCCGTCCCTGCTTGTGGTCCTTGCCGGTCGCGCCCTTGATCAGGTTATGCGCGCGCAGGTGGTCGTAGGCGTCTTCATACCATTTGCTGCTGGGATAGTTGTAGGCCAGCACCGCGCCGGTCTTGCGCGCCTGTTCCAGCAGCCCCATGTCCAGATACACTTCCACCAGCCGTTCCAGTGCCTCGGGCACGTGGTTGGTGGTCTGGAAATCCTGCACCACGCGCTGGTAGCGGCCAGCGGCGGCGAGGTAGTCGTTCTGCTGCTGGTACCACCGGCCCACCAGCATTTCCTTGCCCGCCAGATGATCGCGGCACAGATCGATCTTCAGCTGCGCGTCACGGGCGTAAGGGCTCTGGGGAAAGCGGGTGATGACTTCTTCCAGCGCATCCATGGCCTCGATCGTGCCCTGCTGGTCACGCTGCACGTCGGCCACCTGCTCATAATAACACAGCGCGCGCAGGTAGAAGGCATAGGCCGCGTCCGCGCTGGTGGGGTGCAGTTCCAGGAAGCGGTCAAGCTGCTGCACCGCTCCGGGGTATTTGTTCAGAAGGTAGTTCGCATACCCTTCCATCAACTGTGCGTTGGCGGTGTACTGGGAATAGGGGTAGTTGCGCTGCAGGGTATCGAACTGGTTGACCGACAGCAGGTACCGGTCCGAACGCAGGGCGTCCACGCCGTTGTTGTACAACGTTTCGGCCGAGCCGACGCGCGGTGCGCGTTCGTTGATGGTGCTGGCGCTCTGTCCGCACGCGGCCAGAAGGCCGGCAAGCGGCAGAAGGGCCAGCCAGGGCGCTGTCTGGCGCGGGGCGCGCGATGGTTGCGAAACGTAGTGTGATGTGCGTGCGAACATACCCGGCTCTTCCAGTTACGGAAGCTTTATATCATGTGCCGGGGGCGGGTGAAGTCTCCGCGTGCGGTTTTCGACCCGTCCCATCAGGCAGCCCGGTCGCGCGGGGTGGTAAGGGATGCGTCAAGCGGGGCGCGCCGCCAGTTCGCCTGTTCGGCAAATACCTTGCGCAACAGGCGGTTGTTCAGCGTATGTCCGGACTTATGCCCCCGGAAATGGCCGTTGACCATGCCCCCGGCCAGATACAGGTCGCCTATCGCATCAAGCACCTTGTGGCGCACGAATTCATCGGGGTGGCGCAGTCCCGACGGGTTCACCACGCTGTCGCCATTGACGACCACGGCGTTATCCAGCGATCCGCCACGGGCCAGCCCGACGGAATGCAGGTAATCTATTTCCGGCTGCAGGACGAATGTCCGCGCCCGGCTGAGATGCTCGCGGAACTGCCCCGGTTCCACGCACGTCATGTACCGCTGCTGGCCAATGGCGGCAGCCGGGAAGTCGATGGAAATATCGATCGTCAGGCCGGGCTGCGCCGTGGGGGACAGTTCGGCATAGGCATCACCGTCTTCCACCCGCACGGTCCTGTTTATGTGGACGTACTGGCGCGGGGCGCCCTGCGGCACGATGCCTGCACATTCCAGCAGGAACACGAATTCCGCCGCCGAACCATCGAATACCGGAATTTCGGGACCATCCACGTCAATGAAGATGTTGTCGACGCCACACCCCGCCAGCCCGGCCATGAGGTGTTCGATCGTGGCGATGCGCTCTGCATGGCCACTGGCGGTACCGCAGCCAAGCACGGTGCTCAGGCATGTATCAACCACCATGTCATACCGTGCAACGACCGGCGGCATGTCAATGTCGGTGCGCCGGAAGACGATGCCGGTATTTTCCGGGGCGGGGGACAGCCGCAGGCTTATGCGCGCGCCCGTATGCAGCCCGGTGCCGACGCTGTTGATCGGCTGGCGTATGGTGTGCTGCATCCGCCCTTCATGCCGGGGTTCCGAGATGAAGGGGGCGTGTGTCTGCGGCAGCATGCCGTCCATTGCCTGTATCCTTGACGGAAGAGTGGGAGAACTCACAGTAACTGGCATGTTATCATGTTACTGCCTTGTCCCCCCGCAGGACAGTCAAGGATTCTTGCCTATTGTTACCTATCTGGAAGGAAAGCATGGCCTGCCGGTACAGGGCAGGCCATGCACCGGTCGGATCAGGGTGAACGGCGGCGCAGGAAGGCGGGAATGTCCAGTCCGCCATCGTCAGGTGCCGGGTTGCCGCCCGTGTTCTGCGCCGATGGCTGGGACGGCTGCGACGGCTGGGGCTGTACGGCGGGTTCCGTGCGGGGCGTGGGTTCGGGTGCCGCCGGGGTGGAATGGCGGCGTAGCGCGCCGGTCACGATCCCGAACAGGCTGCGCGGCGCGGGCTGGGGTTCCGGTGCGGCGGGCTTGGCGCTTTCGGTAAATAGCGGCGAACGCGGGGAGCCTGCGCGCTTTGCCTGTGCGACATGCGGTGGCACGGCGTTGGGGGACGGCGCCTGCGGTGCGGCGGGACGCGGCTGCGGTGCCGCCGTCGCGGGCTGGCCCACCGGTGCGGCGGGCTGCGGCGGCTGGGTTGCCGCCTGTGCTGCAACGCCAGCGGCTGCCGGGGCAGCCTGTGCATCCGGTGCAGCGGCCTGCGGGGCAGGGGCCTCGGCCTGTGGCGGAACCTGGTGCGTCTTGGGGTGGCCGCCGGGCGGGTTGTCGATGCCCGTCGCCACGACGGAAACGCGGATGCGGCCGTTCAGCGAGGTATCTATGGCCGAACCGAAAATGATGTTCGCGTCTTCCGCCACTTCCTCGCGGATACGGTTTGCCGCCTGGTCCACTTCGAACAGGGTCAGATCCTCGCCGCCGGTGATGTTGATCAGCAGGCCCTGCGCGCCAGACAGGGAGGTGTCTTCCAGCAGCGGGTTGGAAATGGCGTCCTCGGCAGCGGCGACGGCGCGGTTTTCGCCCTCGGCTTCACCCGTGCCCATCATCGCCTTGCCCATTTCCGCCATGATGGTGCGGATATCGGCAAAGTCGAGGTTGACCAGCCCCGGCGCCATCATCAGGTCGGTCACGCCGCGCACGCCCATGTACAGGACGTTGTCCGCCATCTTGAACGCGTCTTTCCAGCTTGTGCGCTCATTGGCCAGGCGGAACAGGTTCTGGTTGGGGATGATGATCAGCGTGTCAACGAACTGCTGCAGTTCGGCAATGCCCGCTTCCGCCGATTTCGCGCGGCGGTGGCCTTCGAACGTGAACGGCTTGGTCACCACGCCTACGGTCAGGATGCCGCGTTCGCGCGCCATGCGCGCAATGACGGGGGCAGCCCCCGTGCCGGTGCCGCCGCCCATGCCTGCGGTGATGAAGACCATGTGCGCGCCATCAAGGTGGCGGGACAGTTCATCACAGGCTTCTTCCGCTGCGGCGCGGCCGATTTCGGGCTTTGCCCCCGCGCCAAGGCCCTGCGTCAGGTGCGGGCCAAGCTGGATGCGGCGGTCGGCGCTGCTGTGGGACAGCTGCTGGGCATCGGTGTTGGCGACAACGAATTCCACGCCCTGCAACTGCGAATGGATCATGTTGTCCACCGCATTCGTACCACCGCCGCCAACCCCGATCACTGTGATGCGGGGCGTGAAATCGGAATGATTCTGTTGCGGGATGGTCAGGTTGAGGGTCATGCTTGGCTCCCGATGGATTGGGGTAGGCGTGCTGGCATACTAACGGCAAAAGTACAATAAAGGGTTTTTACGCAAGATCATACCCTGTCGCGTATGAAATCCACGAAACGTCTGACAAGGCTGCCGGGGCGGGTATCACGGACGTCGGGTTCGCCCATTTCATCCGCTGCCCCCGCGGCCCAGGCCAGAAGTCCCGCGGATGTGGAGAACATCGGCCACGTCGCCGCATTTTCGGGCAGGCCGACAATGCGCCGCGGACGGCCAAGGCGCACCTGCCGGTTCAGGATACGCGCCGCCATCGGCCCGATTCCCTCCAGCAGCGACCCGCCGCCCGTCAGGATCACCCGCCCGTCCGACGCGGGGCCGACGGCGGCCATTTCCAGCCTGTCACGTACCATCTCCAGGGTTTCCTCCACGCGCGGATGTATGATCGAGACAATCTTTGCGCGGGGAATTCTGACATAATGATGGTCGTTGTCACCAATCAACTGCACAAGAATGGGATTGTGATCGTCGCCCGCCAGAAGTTCGGCGGATCCGTGCATGGTTTTCAGCCGCTCGGCATTGTCGATGGAAGTGGACAGCCCGTGCGCGATGTCGCGCGTGATGTGCAGCCCCCCCACGGGAATCGTGGCGGTATGCAGCAGTCGGCCTTCACCGAACACCCCGATGGAGGTGGTGCCACCGCCCATGTCCACCACGGTTGCGCCAAGGTTGCGTTCGTCCTCGTTCATCACCGCAAGCCCGGATGCGAGGGGAGACGACACCATGCCCTCGATCTTCAGCTCCACACGCGACAGTACGGCCTCCAGGTTGCGCAGTGCGGTGGTGTTGGCGTCGATCACATGCAGCCGCGCCGACAGCAGGTCACACAGGTGCCCGCGCGGGTCCAGCACTTCCTGCGTATCGTCCACCGCGTAATCCAGCGGCAGGGTATGGATGGCCGAACGCCCTTCCGACACCGCGCGCATGCGGCCCTCGGTTATGATCCGGCTGACATCGTTGCCCGTGATCTCGCGTCCCCCCACGGACCAGCGCGCATTGATGTGCCGGCTTTCGGGGTGGCCGCAGGACAGATTGACGAAAATCGAGTCCCGGCGTTCCGTCGCCATGTCCTCCGCCTGCGCCACGGCGGCGCGGATGGCGCTTTCCGCCTCGCGCAGGTCAACGATTCCGCCCGAACGCACGCCATGCGACCGCCGCCACCCATGGCCGAGGATGCGGATGGTGTTGTCAGGCTCCCCCCGCCCGATCAGGCAGACGATCTTGGTGGATCCGATATCCAGCACGCTGAACGGTCCCGTGCGTAGCTTGCGTGTCGGCAGGCGTTCGCCCTCGGGGACAAGGGACAGCGCAGGCCGCGGCCGGGGGGCGCGCGCGGGCGTTCCGGCCTCCCGGATGGCGGGAACCGGGGCGGCTGCCGTGGTGGTCTTTGTCGCGGGAAGGGTCGTCCTGACCGGTCCCGGCACTGGATAAGTCATGCCCGCCTCCGTCTTGGACCGGTCTGGGGGGAAGAAAGCCATGGCGCGGAAGTATCCTGATCCCCGGTGGGGTCGGCCTGCGGCGGCGTGTCGCCCTTGTCCCGGTCGGTATTGTCGTTCGGGGCAGGGGGCGCTTCACGCACGATCAGGCGGTCAGGCAGGCGCATGTCGATGGCGATCACCGGCCGGTCCAGTATTTTTATGTTTTCCTGCAATTGTGCAAGACGCTTCAGTGCCGCAACCTCCTGCCCTTCGGGCAGCAGCACGGTCGTGCCGTTGCGCAGCGTCAGGTTCCACCGTCGCTGGCCCACGCGGGATGCGGCCACGACATGGCTGCGTACCTCCGGCTGGGCCGACAGTTCATCAATCAGGGCGGCGGCGGCGGTGTTGGCATCGGGGCCGACAACCAGCGGCAGCTGCATGAAGGCTTCGGCGTCCTTGCCGGTCATGCCCTGGTCGCGCACCTGATTGCCCTCGCGGTCGATCAGCATGAAATGCCCGTGGTTCTGCCATACGGCAAATGGGCGGCGTTCAAACAGGTGGATGATGATGGTGCCGGGCAGGTGACGTTCCACCACCGAATGATCGACAAACGGCAGCGCGTCGATGCGCTCGCGCGCGGCAGCCACGGAAAAGCCGAGGATGAAGTCCCCCGTGCGCACGCCCAGAGCCTGCTGCAGCGAGGGTTCGCTGGTCAGCACGCAGCCCGTCACGTCAATTTCGGTAATGCGCAGCGGCAGCATGTTGATGATCCGCCCGCGCAGCGGCGCGAAACGCGGGTCAGACCCGAAATGCCGGAACGCCGTAACGCAGCCCACCCCAAGCCCGAGCAGCACCAGCAGCAGCAGTAACGGACGCAGCAGGCGTTTCTGGCGGCGCAGGAAGATCGAAAGCCGGGAAGGGCGGTCGCTGCTGTCGGTCGGTCGCCTCATGTACGGCAGGTCGCGTGGTCGATCATCCACTGGCACAGCGCGGCATAGTCCATGCCGCAGGCCGCCGCCTGTTCCGGCAGCAGGGAGGTTGGCGTCATGCCCGGCTGGGTATTGGTTTCCAGAATGACAAGCCGGCCGGGCCGGTCGGCCCCCGCCGTGTCGTCATAACGGAAATCCGTGCGGCTGGCCCCCCGGCAACCCAGCGCGCGGTGGGCGGCCAGCGCCAGTTCGCGCGCCTGTTCAAAGGCTTCGGGATGGATGCGCGCAGGCAGTTCATGGCATGACCCGCCAGCGGCGTATTTGGCCTGATAGTCATAAAAGCTGGGGCCGCTGCCGGTCGGGGTGATGTCGGTCACCGTCAGGGCACGGTCTTCCAGCACGCCCACGGTCAGTTCCCGTCCCGGAATGTATTCTTCCACCAGCATGTGCGTGCCGAACGTCCATCCCCGTGCCAGCGTTGCGCGGCGGTTGCTGCCGGGGTGGATGATGTCAACGCCGACCGATGATCCTTCGTTCAGCGGCTTGACCACGTACGGGGCGGGGATCGGGTCCGCCGGTTCAAGCTGCGAGGGTGTCAGGACCAGTCCGGCGGCGACAGGCAGCCCCGCGGCCATGAACACGGTGCGGGCCGCGTCCTTGTCCATGGCGGTGGCCGACGCCCGCACGCCGGAATGGGTGTAGGCGATGCCCATCCAGTCCAGCACGCCCTGGATCGACCCGTCCTCGCCAAACCTGCCATGCATGGCGTTGAACACCACGTCCGGGCGGTGGGCCTGCAGGTCGCTTACAATGGCCAGCAGGTCCGGGCCCGCGTCAATGCAGCGGACGTCATGTCCAAGCCCGCGCAGGGCATCGGCCACGTTGCGCCCGCTGGCAAGGCTGACCTCGCGTTCGGCGGACATCCCGCCCATCAGTACGGAAACCCGGCGGGCCGTCATGCGCTTTCTCCCATGCTGTGCGTGGCGGGGCGACCGATGCGTTTGATTTCCCAGCGCAATGTGACCGCCGTGTGGTCATGCACGCGCTGGCGCACGGTATCGCCCAGCTGCTCAAGATCGGCTGCGGTTGCGTTGCCGGTATTCAGCATGAAATTGCAGTGTTTTTCACTGATCTGCGCACCGCCCACCGTCAGGCCGCGACAGCCGGCCGCATCAATCAGTTCCCATGCCTTGCGTTGCGATTCGTCAGGGGCGGGATTGCGGAAGGTGGAGCCGCCGGTCCGGGCGCGCACAGGCTGCGCCGCCTCCCGCGCCGTGCGGATTTCATCGATTCGCTGGCGGATGATGGCAGGCGGCGCCACCATCGCGTTCAGCCGCACCCGCACCACGACCGACTGCGGGGGCAGGGTGGCGTGGCGGTAGCCGAAATCCAGCGAGGCTGCAGGCAGGCGCAGAAGCCTGCCATCACGCGTCACCACTTCCACCCAGTCCAGTACCGCCGACATGTCCGACCCGTATGCACCCGCGTTCATGGCCACGGCCCCGCCGATCGAACCCGGAATGCCCGCAAGGAATTCCAGACCCGACAGGCCCGCTTCCGCTGCGTGTTCGGCAACCGTCATATCCAGACAGGCTGCGCCGACGACCAGCCCGTCACCATCACGCGTGATGGTGGAAAACCCGCGCGCAAGGCGGATGACCATTCCGTCGATCCCGCCATCGCGCACGATCACGTTGGAGCACGCGCCCAGCGGCAGGACGGGAACCTCCAGCGGCAGGCGCTTCATGACCTGCGCCAGGTCCTCGGCGCTGGCGGGCTGGAACAGCAGTTCCGCAGCCCCTCCCACACGGAACCACGTGCGCGGGCCAAGGGGGGCCTGTGGCGTCAGGCGGCCACGCGGGCGGAAATCATCCGTGTCCAGAACCTGTGCCCATTGCGGCAGTATGGCGGGGGCGGTGGTCATGAATGGGCGTCCGCCTTCTGGGCCGGGGCGTGGGCGATGCCCTGCAGTTCCGCCAGCTGCGCGGGCAGCGCCTGCGCCCAGTTGGTGATGCTGCCCGCACCCAGGCAGACCACGAAATCACCCGGCCGGGCGATGGCATTGATCATTTCCGCAAGGTGTTCCGGCCCCGGTAGCGGTACGACGGAGCGGTGCCCGCGTTCGCGCAGGCCCTCGACCAGCGCATCACGGTCAATGCCCTCGATCGGCTGTTCGCCCGCGGCATAGACATCAGCGATGATGACGGTGCCCGCGTCGTTCATGCAGGCGCAGAATTCGTTGAACAGGGTTTTCAGCCGCGAATACCGGTGTGGCTGCATGACCGCGATCACGTTGCCGGCTCCCGCCTGCCGTGCGGCCTTCAGCACGGCGGCGATTTCCACGGGGTGGTGGCCGTAATCGTCGATGATGGTGATGCCGCCGGTTTCCCCCGTGCGGGTGAAGCGGCGCTTCACCCCACGGAACGCGGCAAAGGCGGAGCGGATCGTGGCGTCGTCTATTTCCATCTCGGTGCCCACCGCAATGGCCGCCAGCGCGTTCTGCACGTTGTGGTGGCCCAGCATGGGCAGGCGGAACGGCCCGGCCCGGCGCGAACGGTTGCGGTTGCGGTTGGTGATCACGACCTCGAACGTCGCCCCCAGCTTGTCGGTAATCACCTTTTCCGCGCGTACGTCCGCCTGAGGGGAAAAGCCGTAGGTGATGATCCGGTGGTCCGACAGGCGCGGGATCATCTGCTGCACGGCGGGATGGTCGATGCACAGGACGGCAAAGCCGTAGAACGGGATGTTGGAGACGAACTGGTCATACGCCGCCTGCATGGCTTCTTCAGTGCCCCAGTGGTCCAGGTGTTCGGGGTCCATGTTGGTCACGACCGTAATGACGGAGGGCAGGCGCAGGAAGGAGCCGTCGCTCTCATCGGCCTCGACCACCATCCAGTCGCCCGACCCCATGCGGGTGTTGGTGCCGTAGGCTTCGATAATGCCGCCATTGATGACCGTGGGGTCCAGCTTCGCCGCTTCCAGCACGGCGGCGACAAGGCTGGTGGTGGTGGTCTTGCCATGCGTGCCACCCACCGCCACCGACCACCGCAGGCGCATGAGTTCCGCCAGCATTTCCGCCCGCCGCACCACCGGGATCAGCCGCGCGCGCGCGGCCACCACTTCAGGGTTGTCGCGCTTGACGGCGGTGGAGGTCACCACGACCTGCGCATTGCCCAGGTTGGCGGCGTCATGGCCGATGGTCACGGGAATGCCGGCGGCGCGCAGGCGCGCGACATTCGCACTTTCGGCAATGTCGGAACCCTGCACCGCATAGCCAAGCATGTGCAGCACTTCGGCAATGCCGGACATGCCAATTCCGCCAATGCCGACGAAGTGGATGGTGCCAATGGAAAGGGGCAGGGCTCTCATGTAATCAGGTCTCCGTGTTCGCGCAGGCGGAATTAAGCGGTGCGGGGCAGGTCAGGCAAGCGGGCTTCTATCATGTCCGCCAGACGGGCGGCGGCGTCGGGGCGGCCAAGGGCAGCCGCCGCCTGCGCCGTGCGGGCCAGCAGGTCACGGTCGGCCAGCAGTTCCGTCAGGCGCTGCGTCAGGGCAGGGGCGGTGAAATCGGGCTGGCGGATCATCCATGCCGCATGCGCGTCGCACAGTGCCTGCGCATTTGCCCCCTGTTCATCACGCGCGGCAATGGGCAGCGGCACCAGCAGCGACGGGCGGCCCGCAACAGCCAGTTCCGCAACCGATGACCCGCCTGCCCGGCCAATGACCAGATGGGCCGCGCGCAGGCGGTCGGGCACGTTGTCAAGGAACGGGGCGATCATCGCTGGAATGCCCGCCGCGCGATAGGCGTCGCGCACGCGCTCCACATCTTCCGCGCGCGCCTGCTGTGTTACCTGCACGCGCGCGCGCAGGGCCGGGGAAAGGGCGGCAAGGGCAGGGGGCACGACGTCGCTGAACACGCGCGCGCCCAGCGACCCTCCCCACACCAGCAGGTTGATCACCCCGTTGGAGGGGGCATAGCCTTCCCCCGCCAGGGCCGCGATATCGGGCCGTACCGGCATGCCCGTCAGGGTGGCGGGAATCCCCTCAGGCACGCCCGCCACGACGGGAAACGATGTCGCGATGCCATTCATGCGCGGGGCAAGGAAGGCATTGGCCTTGCCCAGCACGGCATTGCCTTCGTGAATGAACAGCAGCGGCCGCCGTCCCTTGGGCAGCAGGCTGCCGCCCAGCAGCGGCGGCACGGACGGATACCCCCCGAACCCGATGATGGCCGAAGGCCGGATGCGCGACAGGATGCCGCGCGCCTGCATCACCCCGCGCCCCAGCGCCACGGCCGCGCGTGCCGCGCGGATGATGCCGCGCCCCGCGATCCCCGCGCCGGACAGGACAAACTGCTGCCGCCCGGCAAAGACCCCGGTCTCACGCATGCCGGCGCGCCGGTCGGTCATGAGGATGATGTCATGCCCCCGGCGCACCAGTTCACAGGCCAGTGCCTCGGCTGGGAAAAAATGGCCGCCGGTGCCTCCGGCCGCGACAGCAATGCAGTGACGGGTCATGACGATGCTTTCTGCGATGGAGAGGGGGGCGGACCAAACTGCCCGAACCGGCCTTCGCCCACCCGGTTGCGGGTCAGCGCCAGCACCAGGCCGATTGTAAGCGCAACCGACATGGCGGAGGAACCACCATAGGAAATGAAGGGCAGCGTCATGCCCTTGGTCGGGATCAGGTGCAGCGTGGACCCCATGTTGACAAAGGCCTGCAGGCCAAAGCCGGTCACAAGCCCCGCCGTCGCCACTGTGATGAACGGGTCGTTTTCATGCAGCAGCTTGAGCAGCGTGCGGATGACGATGGTGGCGAATACCCCGATGATGAACAGGCACACCAGCATGCCGAATTCCTCCCCCGCCACGGCGAAGACGAAGTCGGCATGCGCATCGGGCAGCAGGTCCTTAACCCGGCCCTCGCCGGGGCCACGGCCCAGCAGCCCGCCATTGCCAAAGGCCCGCAGCGCGGTATCGATCTGGTAATGGTCCCCCACGGCGGGGTGCAGGAACCGCTCCACGCGCGAGCGCACGTGCGGGAACACCATGTACGCGCCCACAAACGCCGCGACCATGGCCGCCACCCCCGCCCCGACCAGGAACAGGCTCAGCCCGTCAATGAACAGCTGGGTCAGGAAAACCGTGGTGATGACGCTGAGCATCCCGATATCGGGCTGTGATTTCAGCAAAAGCAGCACCAGCGCGAACAGCCCGATCGCCACCAGCATGCCGGGAAAATACCGTCGCGTCCGGCGTTCGGTCAGCAGCCATGCCGTGACCACGGCAAAGAATGGCTTGAGGAATTCCGACGGCTGCACCGACATCATGGGCAGCGCGATCCACCGCCGCGCGCCCTTGATCTCGATCCCGTGCACCAGCGTCATGAATGTCGCCGCCAGCGCCAGCGCGAACCCGATCCATCCCGTCAGCCTGACCGCGCGCAGCGACATCATGGACGTGGCGATGACAATGATCGCCGCCAGCAGCAGGAAGCACACCTGCTTGAAAATGAACATGTCGCGCGATGCACCGATACGCACGGCCACGGCGGGGCTGGCGGCCAGCATCAGGATGTAGCCGAACCCGATCAGGATCCCCACGCAGATCAGCGTGACCCGGTCGATGCTGCGCCACCACCGTGCCGGCTGCGACGTGTTTATGCGCGACATGCCGCTCATGCAGGTGTGGTTCCATCCCTGCCGGTGGCCAGCCCGCGCACCAGTTGCGCGAAATGCTCGCCACGCGCCTCGAACCCGCTGAACTGGTCGAAACTGGCGCAGGCGGGCGACAGCATCACGGTATCGGCGCCCAGTTCACGCGCGCTGTCCAGTGCCTGGGGCACGGCACGGTCAAGGGTATCGACAATGCGGTGGGGAACGTCGTGGCGGGCCAGTGTCGCCGCCAGCACCGGCGCATCGCGCCCGATCAGCAGTGCCAGGGCCACGCGGCTGAACAGGGGGGCCAGTTCCTCGATCCCGCCCGCCTTGGCCATGCCGCCTGCGATCCACACCATCCGGTCATGGCACGCCAGCGCGCGCGCGGTCGCGTCCGCATTGGTGGCCTTGCTGTCATTGATGAAGCGGATGCCATCAACGCTGCCCACGGTCTTCTGCCGGTGGTCCAGCGCGCTGAAGGATACAAGGGCCGGTTCCACCGCCGCGCGCGGCATGCCCAGATGCAGCGCCATGGCGGTCGCGGCGGCCGCGTTCTCGCGGTTATGGGCGCCGGGCAGGTCATGGACCGCACGCAGGTCGGCAATGACGCCCGCATGGTCACACAGCGCGCCCGGCGTGCAGTACAGGTCGCATTGCGGCATGTCCGCGCCACTGACGCGGGCGATGGTGGTGCGCGTCGCCGCAAGCCGCCGGCGGATCGTATCGTAATCGGGCAGCGTATCGCCCAGCACCGCCAGGTCGCCCGCGTGCTGGTGGTCGAATACATGCAGCTTGGCGGCGATATACCCCGCCATGTCGCCATGACGGTCCAGATGGTCCGGTGTCAGGTTGAGCAGGCAGGCGACATTGAAGTGCATCTGGTCCAGCCGTTCCAGCATGTAGGACGACATTTCCAGCACGTACACCCCGTCATCGGGCAGCAGCGGCAGGGAAAGTGCCGCAGGCCCAAGGTTGCCGCCGGCCGCAACCGGCATGCCGCACCCGGCCAGCATGTGGGCCAGCAGCACCGTGGTGGTCGATTTGCCATTGGTGCCGGTAATGCCCGCAAACCGCGCGCGGCTGCCCGCGGCGCGGACGGCGCGGAACAGCAGTTCCGCATCCGACAGGATCGGCACCCCCGCTTCCACCGCCATGCGCGCCAGCGGGTGGGGGCTGGGCAGGTTGTGCGGAATGCCCGGCGACAGGACCAGCCCCGCCAGCCCCAGCATGTTCCCGAACGGTGCGACCGTCAGCCGGTCGTGCGGCGCAAGGGCGGCGCGCGCATCCGCCCGGTCGTCCCATGCCTGCACGCTGGCCCCCATTGCCAGCAGGGCGGTGACGGCAGCGGCGCCATTGCGGCCCAGACCGGCCACGCCATAATGATGGGCCGCCAGCAGGGTGGGGGGGAACGCCATGCTCACCGCAGTTTCAGCGTGGCCAGACCACACAGCCCCAGCACGATGGACACGATCCAGAAGCGGATGACGATCTTGGATTCCGCCCAGCCCTTCTTTTCAAAATGATGGTGCAGCGGCGCCATCAGGAACACGCGCCGCCCGGTGCGCTTGTACCAGAACACCTGGATGATGACGGAAAACGTCTCCACCACAAACAGGCCACCCACGATGCACAGCACCAGCTCATGCTTGACCGCGACGGCCACCGCCCCCAGCGCGCCACCCAGCGCCAGCGACCCTGTGTCCCCCATGAATACGGCCGCAGGCGGCGCGTTGAACCACAGGAACCCAAGCCCCGCGCCAACAAGCGCAGAACAGAAGACCCCCAGTTCCCCCGTTCCCGGCACGGCATGCAGCTGCAGGTAGTCGGCAAAGACGTGGTTGCCCACAAGGTAGGAAATCAGCGCGAACACAAGGGCCGCGATAATGACCGGCACGATGGCCAGCCCGTCCAGCCCGTCGGTAAAGTTCACGGCGTTGCCAAAGCCCGTGATGGTGATCATGGCGAAGATCGGGAAGGCATAGCCCAGCGGCAGCAGCAGGTCCTTGACGAACGGGAAGGCAAGGTGGTTGGCAAGGTCCGGCGGCATCATGTGTTCCAGCCAGATCCCGCCAATCAGGGAGGCACCGAACTCACACCCCAGCCGCATGCGCTTGGACACGCCGTCGGTATTGCGGCGCGACAGCTTCAGGTAATCATCGGCAAAGCCTACCGCGCCGAATGCCAGCGTGATCAGCATGACGGCCCAGACAAAGCCGTTGGTCAGGTCCGCCCACAGCAGTGTGGACCCGAACAGCGAGATCAGGATCAGCACCCCGCCCATGGTGGGGGTGCCCACCTTTTCAATCAGGTGGCGTTCGGGGCCAAGCTTACGGATGGGCTGGCCCCCGCGCTGGATGCGGCGCAGCTGCGCGATCAGCGGGTTGCCAAGGCACAGGCTGATCACCAGCGCGGTCAGGCACGCGGCCCCGGAACGGAAGGTAATGTAGCGGAACAGGTTGAGCATGGAGGTATGCGCCCCCGCATGCTGCTGGAACAGATCATACAGCATCAGGCCTGTCCCACCCACGCATCATCTGCCGCGATGGCGGCAACGACATGGCGCATCCGGCTGCCAAGGCTGCCTTTGACCATAACGGTATCGCCCGCGCGCAGGGCGGCATGAACCAGCGGCGCAAGCTGGCGGGAATCAGGCGTCCACCCCCCCTGTAGGGAAGAAGGCAGGGTGTCAAAGAGTGTTTTCATATTCGGGCCGCAACAGAAGACAATATCCGCGTTCGCGCGGACGGCAGGGAGAAGGGAGACATGCTCATGCCGTGCAAACGCGCCCAGTTCAAGCATGTCACCCAGGACAGCGATACGCCGCCCCGTGGCAACCAGCCCCAGCAGGTCCAGGGCCGCCTGCACGGATGCGGGTGATGCATTGTAGCTTTCATCCAGCAGGGTAACCTTGTCATGCATCACCCTTGCCATCGCCCCGCGCCCCGCGCCGGGGTGGAAGGTGGCCAGTCCCGCGACCGCATGGCCCATGTCCGCGCCCAGCGCATGTGCCGCAGCCAGCGCCAGCATCGCGTTCCCGGCCATGTGCCGCCCCGGCGCGTTCACCCGTGCATGTCCCTGCCAGCCGGGCAGGCGCAGGTCGAACCCGCTGCCATGTGCATCGGATTTCACGTCCGTTGCCTGCACGGTGCAGTCCGCCGTCGTCCCCGCCCACCACAGCGTGGCGCCCGCGGTGGCGGCATTGTCGCGGAAATATGCGGCGCCGGTCACGTCATGGGGCACGATGCCGGTCCCGCCACGGGGCAGGGCCAGCAGGATTTCCGCCTTTTCACGCGCAATGGCGTCGATACTGCCCATAAGCCCCAGGTGTGAGGAGGCAACCGTCGTCACGACCGCGACATCAGGCCGCACCATGGCGGCCAGTGGCGCGATCTCGCCGGGGTGGTTCATCCCGATTTCACATACACAGTACGCAGCCGTGGCGGGCAGGCGCGCCAGCGTCAGCGGCACGCCCCAGTGGTTGTTGTACGACGCCACGGCATAATGCGTGGGGCCGCAGGCCTGCAGGGCATGGCGCAGCATGTCCTTGACCGATGTCTTGCCCACGCTGCCGGTCACCGCCACCATGCGTCCTGCAAAGCGCATGCGGGCGAAACGCGCCATGTCCTGCATGGCCACCAGCGTGTCGTCCACATGCAGGATGCGCGGATCATCGCCACACGGTTCATGCGCCACGACCGCCGCCGCCCCCGCATCCAGTGCTGCCGCGACATGGGCATGCCCGTTGCTGTTTTCGCCCTTCAGCGCAATGAACACGTCACCGGGCTGCAGTGTGCGCGTATCGATCGAGACGCCGGTTCCGGCAATGTCCGCGTGCGATGCTGAGGGGAAATGCCCCGATGTCGCGGCCAGCAGGTCCGCGCGGTTCCATAGCAGTGTCATTCATTCCCCGTCAGGCCACGGATGACCGTGGCATCATCAAATGGCAGGACATCGTGGCCCACGACCTGTCCCTGTTCATGTCCCTTGCCCGCGACCACCAGCACGTCGCCTGCATCCAGCATGTCCAGCCCGGCGGCGATCGCCTGACGCCGGTCCCCGATTTCGGTCGCGCCGGGTGCGGCCGCCATGATCGCGGCGCGAATGGCGGCAGGCTGTTCCGTGCGGGGGTTGTCGTCGGTCACGATCACCCGGTCGGCCAGGCGGGTGGCGGTTTCCCCCATGACGGGCCGCTTGCCCCGGTCGCGGTCGCCGCCCGCCCCCATGACCACCACCAGGCGGCCGTGGGTATGCGGGCGCAGGGACAGCAGCAGGCGTTCCAGCGCATCGGGCGTATGGGCGTAATCGACATATGCCGCAGCCCCGCTGGACAGGACCGCAACCTGTTCCATCCGCCCCCGTACCCCACGCAGTTGGGCCAGCAGGGGCACGGCCCTGTCCGGCCCGTCCACGTCCCTGTCCGCCATGGCTGCGGCCAGCAGCATGTTATCCACCTGGAAACGGCCCACCAGCGGCACCGTGACCTCGTGCACCATGGCGGCGGTGGCGATGCGCAGGATCTGACCCGTGGGGGTGGGGCATGCACCCAGCAGGCGCAGGGTAGCGCCCTGTTCGCCAGTACTGCGCAGGACAAGGTCGCGGCGTCGGGCGATGTCGGTAATCGCAGTACAGGTGGCCACGTCCATGTCCGCGTTGATGGCGGCAATGCCGCCTTCGGGCAGGACGGTGTCAAACAGCCGCAGTTTCGCCGCGCGGTAATGTTCGGTCGTGCCGTGGTAATCCAGATGGTCGCGGGTCAGGTTGCTGAAGCCTGCGGCATAGGGCGCCAGTCCGTCCAGCCTGCGTTGTTCCAGCCCGTGGGATGATGCCTCGATCGCCACATGGCCCACGCCATTTTCCGCCATGGCGCCCAGCAGGCGCATCAGTCCAACGCTGTCCGGCGTGGTCAGCACCGGCCCGCAATCGGGCAGCGCGCAGGGGGCGACGGCCCCCAACGTGCCAATGGTGCCCGCAGCATATCCCCGCAGCGCCCAGATCTGGCGCAGGAACTCCACGGTACTGGTCTTGCCGTTCGTACCGGTGACCGCTGCGATGCATTCGGGGACATGCGGCGTCAGCACGCGTGCGACCAGCGCCAGCATGCGCCGTGCGTCCGGCACCCGTATCGCCACAATGCCTGCAGGCACGTGACAGGGCGACATGTCCAGCAGCACGGCCACGGCCCCGCTGGCCACGGCCTGCGGGATATAGGACCGGCCATCCATGTGCGTGCCATGCAGCGCGGCGAAGATCATGCCGGGACGGATGGCGCGGCTGTCGGCGGTGATGCCGGTAATGGACAGGTGGTCCGCCCCGGCGGGCACGGGTGTCTCCACGCCGGAACGGCGCAGGACTTCAGGCAGGCGCATTGCTCTCATCCCCTGTTGCGCGGGTGTGGGGCGGGCAGGCTGTCCACATCGTTGCGGGCATGCAGGTTACGGGCGGGAACCTGTGCCGTATCGGCAGTGCCGCGGGACGTATGCGCATGGCGGCCCGTCGCCTCGCGTTCATGCTCATGCAGGTGGGCCGTGCCCGGGTCATAGCCCGGGCCCAGCGCGCGATAGCCACGCGGCACGGCGGGCTTCATGGGAATGGCCAGCGAGGCCTCGATCGCCGCGGTATGCTGCGTGTCGGGGAACAGGCCCAGCATGGGGGCAATGCGCGTAATCATGTGCGACGCCGTGGGGGCCGCGTTCCAGCCTGCCGTGGTCCAGCCATGGGTCTGGGCCGTGGGCTTGGGGCTGTCCAGCATGACATAGATCGCGTAACGCGGCGCGTTCATGGGGAAAATGCCGGTAAAGGCGGAGACGTTGACGTGCTTGAGGTAGCCGCCATGCGGGCCGATCTTTTCCGCGGTCCCCGTCTTGCCGCCTACATAATAACCGGGGGATTCCGCCTTCTGGCCCGTGCCCTTCGCCACGTCCAGACGCAGGATCTTGCGCAGGATGTCGGAATTGGCGGCCGAAATCAGGCGTTCGGCATCAGCGGGCATGCCGGGTGCCGCATCCGGCGCGTCGGGTGTCGTCCCGTCGTGGCTGGCCTCCGCCGCGACCAGCGTGGGCCTGAGCAGGAAGCCCCCATTGGCGGTCGCCGCCGTGCCCCGGACGATGGAAAGCGGGGGCTCGGCCACGCCATGGCCGAACGCGACCGTCATGGTGGTTGATACGCCCCAGTTATGGACGGAGGGAATGATGGGCCGCCCCGCTTCGGGCAGTTCGACCGGCACGCGGGAAAAGAAGCCCATGTTGCGCAGCCAGTCCTGCTGGCGCGCAGCCCCTGCATCCAGCGCGATGTGCGCCGCCGCCGGGTTGGAGGAATAGGCCATGACCTCCGGCAGGGACAGCCACGGGGCGAAATGGTCGGCCTTCATGTCCGATATGGTGAAGCGCCCGATCTTGATGGGCGTGCTGGAAAAGCTGTCCCATATGTGCGCGACCCCTTCCTGCAGGGCCATGGCCACGGTCTGCAGCTTGAAGGTCGATCCGGGTTCGTACATGCCGGTCACGGCGCGGTTGAAGCGGGAATCAGGCGATGCGCGGCCAAAGTCATTGGCATCGTAATCGGGCAGGCTGACCATGGTTATGATCTCGCCGGTGTGCACGTCCATGACGATGGCACACGCCCCGATGGCCTGGAACGTGTCCATGGCGGACTGAAGTTCGTCATGCACCACGTTCTGCACGCGCACATCAACAGACAGGCGCAGCGGTGCGCGGTCGCTGTCCAGCCGTTTGTCGAAAAACCGTTCGACGCCCGCCACGCCATGATCGTCAATGTCCACGCCACCGAGGATCTGGGCGGCCACGCGGCCCATGGGGTAGCGGCGGCGCTCGCCCGGTTCGAAATAGATGCCCGGAATACCCAGGTTGTTGATCGCCAGTTCCTGTGCCGGGGAAATGTCACGCGCCAGATAGACGAACTGCTTGTTCAGCGACAGGCGGCGTTTCGTTTCTTCTTCGTTCAGGGTGGGCAGGGCGCTTTTCAGCTTGTGGGCCGCATCGGTGGCGTCGATCATTTCCTGCGGGTTGGCATAGACCTGCGCCACCGGCAGCGACATGGCAAGCACCTGCCCGCTACGGTCGATGATCGATGCGCGGTGCACCTGCGGCAGCGCGATATCCCCCGCGATCATGCCCTTGGGGTCGCTTTTGGGGATGGGGGGAACCTGTGGCGCAATCTGCTGCTGCTGGGGCGGCATGGGGCGGATGATCGTCGCCAGCGTAAGCTTCAGTCCAATGGCCGAAAACAGGATGCAGAACACCCCCGCCACGACCACAAGGCGCGCATGCATCCGGTCCTGCGCCATAAGCGTACGCAGGCTGCCACCAACAGGGATGGTGTCCTGCGCGCGTCTGGCTGGCTGGTCATGGTTCGGGTCGGTCATGCGCGTTCCGGGCCGGTGGGCCGGCGGGGTGGTGGGACAGGGGTCAGTCAGTTGCTGACAGGCACCGGTGGCGGCAGGGCGCTGACATGCGGGGTGCCAAGGGAACTGCCACCCATATGCACGGGGGCTGCCACGGGGTGCCAGGCTGCCTCGGCTATGTTCTGGCTGTGTGCATGATAGCTGCCGACCCCCATGCGGGTGGGGGAGACGATGCTGTCATGCACGGCCGCCGCATGCGTGGGTTCTGCTGCCGCCACGGCCACCGGGCGTTCGGGGGCATGGACGTGTTCCACCACCGGGGGATGGGTCACGGGCGTCCTGACCTCGTTCTGCGCCAGGGCGCGGGCCAGTGCGTCATGCTGTGCTGCGGGTTCGCTGTGACGGGGGGCTGCCGCCACGTGATCGACATGCGGCGCAGCCGGGGGGGCGGGTAGCGGCGGGGCGACGTGCTGCGTCATGTCATGCGGCGTCGGGACCGCGACATGATCTGCTGCAAGTGTTGCGACCATGGTGGCGCGTGGGGCCGGGGCGGGGCGATGCATCGGGCTGCCGGGGGCGGGCATGTGGGACGCCAGCGCCGACATCTGCACGAACTGCGTGGGGGTGACGGGTTGCAGCCCCCTGTCATACCGGCTGGCCAGCGTGCCCAGCCGGTCGGGCTGGTTCAGCATGGCCCATTCGGCACGCAGCATGGCCGTCTGTGAACGCACGTGTTCGGTCTGTTCCACGATCTGGGCGATCTGGTGATCAAGCGCGGTGGTCTGCTGTTTCTTGTTATACAGGAACAGGCCCGATATCGCCGCCACCACGGCGCAGAAAAACGTGACAAACCGACTCATTCGGCAGGTTCCGATGCTGGAATGGATGAGGGGGCAATGCATTCCATCGCGCGCAGTCTTGCGCTGCGTGCACGTGGATTACGGCGGGTTTCTTCGTCTCCCGGCCGGATGGGGCGTCCGGTCAGCAGCCTGAAATCTGCAGGCGCGGCGCGCGCGGTCATGGCGCGCGGGTCATGGCGCGAGGGGGCGGGCATGCGCCCCGCAGCCCGCGACATGGCCTGCTTGACCAGCCTGTCCTCCAGCGAATGGAACGACACGACCACCAGCCGGCCGCCGGGGGCAAGCAGGCGCGGGGCCTGTTCCAGCACGCGGGTGATCTGGCCCAGTTCGTCATTGACGTGAATGCGCAGGCCCTGGAACGTACGGGTGGCGGGGTCGATGCCCGAGCGGTCTGGACGCACGACCGAACGCACCACATCGGCCAGTTGCGACGTGCGCAGCAGCGGGGCCTCGGCCCGGGCGGCCACGATGGCGCGGGCCACGCGGCGCGACAGCCGTTCCTCGCCATAATGATAGATGATGTCGGCCAGTTCGCTTTCAGGCAGGGTGTTGACCACGTCGGCGGCCGTCGGCCCCGTGTCATTCATGCGCATGTCCAGCGGACCATCCATGCGGAATGAGAAACCGCGCTCGGCCTCATCGATCTGGTAGGACGATACGCCAAGGTCCAGCACGATGCCGTCCACCGTCGTGACGCCGTCGCCCGCCAGCAGGTCCGCCATGTCGGCAAACCCGCCATGAAGCAGGTGCAGCCGCGAACCGCCGCCCCGCGCATCGGGGAAGGCGGGGGCAAGGGCCGCGCCACGTGCGATGGCAGCGGGGTCGCGGTCTATGCCCCACAGCTGGCAGTCACACGCGGCAAGGATGGCGCGGGCATAACCGCCACCGCCGAATGTACCGTCCACGTAACGTCCGCCATCATGCGGGGCGAGGTATTCCATGACCTCGGCCAGCATGACGGGCACATGCCCGGGGTCGTGCGGGGGAAAGGGGCCGTTCATGACGGCGTGCCCGTACCGCTGGCCACGCCCCGGCCCGAAGTCAGGCGGCGGGCGCGTTCGCGCGCGGTGGTGCGGCGTGCAAGGGCCGCCTGCGGATCCCAGATCTGGAAAGTGCGGCCCAGCCCCATGAAGGTGACCTGATCCGTCAGGCCCGCGTATGTGCGCAGCGTTTCGGGCAGCAGGATGCGGCCTTCCTTGTCCGCTTCGAATGGATAGGCATCGGCATACAGCGCGGTGGCGAGGTCGTCATGGTCTTCGGAAAAAATATCCATTTCATCCAGCGGGCGGGTCAGTGCGGCAAATGCATCGGCGGGCCATGCCTCAAGGCAGGGGTGCAGATGGGACGGGCGCAGTATGGCCAGTGGCTCGCCCGATTTGGCCCTGGCACGCAGCGCCGTGCGGAATGCGGAGGGAATGGAAACCCGTCCTTTTGCATCCAGCCGGTTCTGGTGTGTGCCCAGGAATACACTCACGCTGCGCGATGCCCTCCCTTGGCATGAATTTCAGGAACCGGATGGAACGCCCGCGGGCGACGCCGCCAGGATCTGGCTGATCGCCCTCTGTCCGGTGTGATCATGGGATAACATGGGATTTTATGGGTGGTCAATTAAAGATGTAGGAAAGATGGCTGAAAACTGCAGTTATTCCAGCACTGGCGGGTCGGGATGCAGGTAAAGCGGGCAAAGGGCGCGCAATGTGGCAGCAATGTGATATGTTTATGTTTTGTTCTTTAGTATTAATACTTGTAAACAACTCTGGGTAAAGCGCCCCGCGCGCGCCGATTCACAGCAGAAACAGGAAAAAATGCCAGACGGTCTGTAAGCCGGGTTCTGTCCGCCCATGGGGCGGGACGGTCATTCCTCTGCGATGAACCTTGCGGCACACCTTGCGCGACCAACCCGAACGACGGGGCGGAAACCCCTGATGGCGCCTTGCGGCCCATCCGTCGTTCCTATTCGGTCTTGCTCCCGGTGGGGTTTGCCCTGCCATCCATGTTACCATGGATGCGGTGCGCTCTTGCCGCACCGTTTCACCCTTGCCCCCAACACTGCCCGCATTGCTGCGGGCACCGCCGTGGGGGCGGTCTGTTTTCTGTGGCACTGTCCCTGGGGTCGCCCCCGCCGGCCGTTAGCCGGCACCGTTTTTCCGTGGAGCCCGGACTTTCCTCCATCACGCGGCATGACCACGCGACAGCGACCGTCCGACCGTCTGGCATGCGGAAACTGGCGGTGCATGCCCCCTGCGTCAAGCGATAAATGATACGGAAGGGGTGGCCATGCCCTTTTGAATTCCGTTTCCCTGCCGGAGATGCGCCCATGCCAGATTCCACCGCCGTGTCCCGTCCCGGTCTGCTGACCCGCCTGCTGCTGGGGAGCATGAAGCTGCGCGCTGGCCGCCGTACCGAAGTTCCCCACACGCTGGAGGACATACGCCGCAAGCTGGACCGCCCATGTTTTCCCATGGCGCTGTCATCGCTGCAGGTGCGGCGCATGATTGAATGCCGCGTGCCCGGCAGCCATGGCCTGCTGTCGGCGCGGCTGTATGTGCCCTATGGCCGGGTGCATGGCGTGGTGCTGTTCATGCATGGGGGCGGGTATGTGCATTGCGGGCTGAATTCGCACCATGGCATCTGTTGCAGGCTGGCGCGGCAGTCGGGGGCGGCGGTGCTGTCCATTGCCTACAGCCTTGCGCCTGAAAACCGTTTCCCCGTTGCGGTGGATGACTGCTGGGCCGCGTTGCAGTGGCTGGCGGGGGAGGCGCATCGCTGGGGCGGGCCGATCGCGGTGGCGGGCGACAGCGCGGGCGGTACGCTGGCCGCGGTGCTGGCGCAGATGGCGCGTGACCGTGGCGGCCCGGAACTGGCCATGCAACTGCTGTATTATCCGTCACTGTATGGCGAACGCGATGTGCCATCGCGCCAGACCTATGCCAGCGGCTACATGCTGTCGACCAAGCTTATGGAATGGTATGCCGAACAGTATATCCGCACGCCCGCCGACCTGCGCGATCCGCGTCTTGCACCCATATACGCCCGGTCGCTGGCGGGACTGGCGCCTGCGGTGATCGGGCTGGCGCAATGCGATCCCCTGCATGACGAGGGTACCGGCTATGCCGCCGCCATGCAGCAGGCCGGATGCGTGGCGCAGACCCGCACATGGCGGGGGACGGTTCACGGGTTCCTGAACTTCTATTCCTTCCTGCCCGCCGGGCGCGAGGCCATACGCTATGGCGCCCACGCCCTGAAGCGGGCCCTGCGTGGCGGGCGCGTGGTCAGCGCGGCAGCGGGTGGAAGACCCCCGGTGACTGCCAGTCCGTCTGGACCTTCTGGTCAATCCGATCGATCTGCAGCGTAAACAGGCGTGGCAGGGTGTTACGGTCGCCGGGGCATTTGCCGGAATGTTTTTCCATGACGTCGATGCGCGTGGCGTCCGGCGGGTCATTGCCGTTGACCACGAACAGCAGGCAGTCCTTGGAATCCGACGTCATGCCGTTATGGGTGACGATGGTGCGGAAATGTTCGACCAGCGCGGTGTTGTCAAACCAGCTTGTGCGCGAAAAGGTCAGCTTGTCCGCCGCCTGATCCAGCCAGCCCATGCGACCGACCAGAAAGACAAGGGCCGCCATGGGCACGATCATGAGCACCCGGCGCACGATCCGCTGTTTCAGGGTGACGGGGCCGCGCCTGCGGGTCAGGCGCGGCGGTGTTGGTGTGGGGGCTCTGGTCATGCGGGGATTATTTCTTCATGTCCTCGTGCCACAGGTGCCCTGACTGCGACAGCAGGTTGCGCGCACCTTCCGGGCCCCATGTTCCTGCGGCGTAGGGTTCAAGCGGGGCCTTGTTTTCCTTCCATCCCTGCAGGATCGGGTCGATCCAGCGCCACGCCGCGGCCACTTCGTCACGGCGGATGAACAGGATCGGATCCCCGCGCACCACATCCAGCAGCAGGCGTTCATAGGCGTCGGGATAGCGGATGTTGAAGGCTTTTTCGAATTCGATGTTGATGTCGGCCTGGCGCAGCGCAAGGCTGTCGGTAGGCGTGGGATCCTTGGTGGAAACCGACAGCATCACCCCCTCATCGGGCTGGATGCGGATGATCAGCCGGTTGGGTTCGGGCCGGTTGGCGAAGATCGACCACGGCGCGGACTTGAACTGGATCACGATTTCGCTGGACTTTTCCGCCATGCGCTTGCCCGAACGCAGGTAGAACGGAACGTTGCCCCACCGCCATGTCAGGATTTCGGCCTTCAGCGCGACAAAGGTTTCCGTCTCGCTCGTCACCCCTTCGCCCAGATCCTCCAGGTAGCTGCTGACCGTCCTGTCGCCAATGGTGCCGCGCATGTACTGCCCGCGCGAGGTGTAGATCGCCACGTCATCGGCCGGGATGGGCCGGAGCGCATGCAGCACCTTCAGCTTCTCATTGCGCACGCTGTCGGCCTCCAGCGAAACCGGCGGGTCCATCGCCACAAGGCACAGCACCTGCAGCAAATGGTTCTGGATCATGTCGCGCAGCGCGCCGGAACGGTCGTAATACGCACCACGCCCTTCCACGCCTACGGTTTCGGCCGCGGTGATCTGCACGTATTCGATCGCATCGCATGACCACAGGCGTTCGAACACCGGGTTGGCGAAGCGCAGTGCGATCAGGTTCTGGACCGTTTCCTTGCCAAGGTAGTGGTCGATGCGGAAAATCTGGTTTTCGTGGAAGTGCCGCCCCACGCTGTCATTGATCGCTTCCGCGCTGGCAAGGTCGGTGCCGATGGGTTTTTCCAGCACCACGCGCGACTGTTCCGTGATCAGCCCCTGCGTATCCAGGTTTTCACAGATCTGCCCATACAGCGCGGGCGACGTGGCCAGGTAATAGACCCGGATGCGGGTGGGCGGCGCCGCGTTCAGCAGGTTCTTCAGCGCGGGCCAGTCGCTTTCGGCTTCCGCGCCGTTCAGGCTGACATAATGCACCATGTTCAGGAAACGCTGCACCGTTGCGTCATCCAGCGCGTCGGGCTGGACATGTTCGTTCAGGGCCGCATGCGCGCGCTGCTGGTAATCCGCGCGGGACAGGGGGGACCGTGCGGTACCGATAATGCGCGAATCATCGGGGATCTGCCCGTCACGGTACCGGTGATACAGCGCAGGCAGCAGCTTGCGCATGGTCAGGTCACCCGTCCCGCCGAAAACGATGTAGTCAAAGGTGTCAACGGGGGAAAGATGTGCCATGGAAGTCGGCCTCCTGCCTGTATATGGTGCCAGGCATGCCCGCCGGGCATGCGCGGTATATGGGGCATGACGCAAATGCGGCATACTGGCGTGCCGCTTCGATTACGGCCCGGCTCTCGGGGCTGTCAAGTTGGCATTGACCATCGGGCGGCAGCGCGATAATCCCGCCGTTCCACCCCGTCGCCTAGTGACATTCCCTTCATGTGTGCCGGCGGGCGCGGAACGGCACAATCACGATATCTGGAGACACCTGCCATGAATGCTGACAATTTCGAGGCGGACGACAAGTCTGCCGCCGTCGGCGGTATCGCAGCCGACCGCCTGCGCAGCATTATCGAACGCGTTGAGCGCCTTGAAGAAGAACGCAAGGCCCTTGCCGGCGATATCAAGGATATTTTTACCGAAGCGAAGTCCGCCGGTTTTGATGTTAAGGTCATTCGCCAGATCATCCGCCTGCGCAAGCAGGAACCGGCGGAGGTGGAAGAACAGGAGACCCTGCTCGACATCTATCGCCGTGCGCTGGGCATGTAATGGTCTGGTGGCGCGGGCGGGTTCCGCCCGCGTTGCCGGGTAACTTCAGTTCAGGTGGTGCGATACATGCTGTCGTCCCTTTTTCCCGAATGGATGCCCGCGTGGGCGCAGGCCGTGCTGCTGGTGGGTGGTATCCTGTTCACGCTGGTGTGGCTGCTGGTGCCTTTCGCGGTATTTGGCGTGAAGGGACGGCTGGATAACCTGGCCATACAGCTTGATGACCTTCAGGCCGAACTGCGGGTCCTGGCGATGGGGCAGCACGCGTCTGCCACCCCGGCATCCGTCGCGGGTGACGTGCTGCCTGACATCGTGCCCCCGTCCGCGCCATCATCCGCCCCCGTATGGGAACCCGGGCCCACGCGGCCCGCCGCCACGGATTATGACGGCATGGGGGATGAAACCGATATTCCCGCCTATGAACGCCGCGCGGCCCGCGCCCAGCCCGCGCAGCCCATCCGTCCCGCGACCCCGGTGCGCCCGCCGCCACGTCCCGAACCGATCCGGCCTGCAGAACCCATTCGGGCGCCGGAACCACTGCGCGCTTCCCCACGGCAGCACGACATTGCCGATGAGTGGGATGTACTGTCATCCGCGCGCAAGGCGCAGCGGCCCTACGTCCCCCGTGCGCCCGAAGGGGCAGGGGAGGATGACCGCCGCGACAGCCGCGATACGCCGTCCCTGTCTGAATGGAGCCGCACGAACCCGCCACGCGATGATGCCGCCAGCCGTGGCGCGCGTCCGGTGCGGGCATCGGTCTGGCCGCCTGAACGCGGCGCACGCGCGGAGCCGACCCTGCGCTGGCCGCCGCGTCCTGAATAAGGGGCCGCCTGGGATAACCATTTGATGGGAAGGCATTTCCGGGTATCGCCTTTTTATAAAAAAAAGCTTTTCCGGAAACTGTCTCATGATCGCCCGAAGGTTTCTGGGCGGGCGATCAGGGTGTCACGGGTTCCGCCCGCGCCAGTAGCACGAGGTCGTCGCGGTGGATCAGTTCATCCGCGCCCTGCCAGCCCAGCAGGCCTTCGATCTCGTCCGACTGGTGTCCCGCGATCCGCCGGGCGTCATCGGCGGCATAGGCGGCAAGGCCGCAGGCAATCCGGTTGCCCTGCCGGTCAATGACCGAGATCAGGTCGCCCCGGTCGAAATCCCCCGTCACGTCGGTCACGCCCGCGGGCAGCAGGGATGATCCCATGGTCAGCGCCCGGATTGCGCCATCATCAATCACGGCCTGTCCTGCGGGCGTCAGGCTGCCCGCGATCCAGCTCTTGCGGGCCGAACGGGCGTCGGACGCGGGCAGGAACCATGTGCAGCGTCCACCGTCGCGCAGGCGGGCAAGCGGGTGCAGGGGCTGGCCCTGTGTAATGGCCATGGCACAGCCGGACTGCGCCGCGATCCGCGCGGCCATGAGCTTGGTCCGCATCCCGCCCGATGAGTAGCCCGGCGGTGGCGCGCCGCCCATGGCCTCGATACTGTCAGTCAGTTCGGTCACGACCGGCAGGTGCCGTGCATCGGGGTTGTTGCGCGGGTCGGCGGTGTACAGCCCGTCAATATCCGACAGCAGGACAAGCTGGTCGGCATTGATCATTTCCGCCACGCGCGCGGCAAGGCGGTCATTGTCGCCAAAGCGGATTTCGGTCGTGGCGATGGCGTCGTTTTCGTTGATGATGGGCACGCAGCCCAGCCCCAGCAACGTATTCAGCGAGGCACGTGCGTTAAGGTAACGGTTGCGGTTTTCGGTATCATCTGGCGTCAGCAGAAGCTGGGCCGCCGTAATGTCGAAGCGTGACAGGGCATCGGTCCATGCCTGCGCCAGCCGGATCTGCCCGACCGAGGCCGCAGCCTGCTTTTCCTCCAGCCGCAGCACGGGGCGTGTCAGCCCCAACTGGTGGCGGGCCAGCGCGATGGCCCCGGAGGAGACGACGACCACTTCCGTGCCCTGCGCGCGCAGGGCCGCAATATCCTGGGCCACGCTGTCCAGCCATGGCTGGCGGGGGGCGGCCTGGGCCGGATCGACAATCAGGGCGCTGCCGATCTTGACGACAACGCGCCGCGCCGTACGCAGCTGGGGCAGGGCAGTATCCGTCATGTGGCCGGGATCTCCCCCTTTTCCTGTTCGGCCCTTTCCGCGCGGTCGCGGGTCACGAAATCCTGCAGACGGCGCAGCACGGTATCGACATTGAGATGCGCGACCGATGACATGCACATGACATCCTGCCCGCAGGCCCGTTCCAGCGCGGTCCGGCGTTCTTCGATTTCTTCGGGCATCAGGGCATCGATCTTGTTCAGCACGATGATTTCGGGCTTGTCGGCCAGACCACCGCCATATTCCGACAGTTCATGGCGGATGGTGCGCCACGACTCAACCACGTCTTCCGCCGTGCCATCAATCAGGTGCAGCAGCACCGCGCAGCGTTCGACATGGCCAAGGAAACGGTCGCCCAGCCCGCTGCCTTCATGCGCGCCCTCGATCAGGCCGGGAATGTCGGCAATCACGAATTCTTCCGTCACCGACAGGCGCACGACGCCAAGTTGCGGATGCAGCGTGGTGAACGGGTAATCCGCGATCTTGGGCCGCGCCGCCGAGACGGTGGACAGGAACGTGGACTTGCCCGCATTGGGCAGGCCCACCAGCCCGACATCGGCAATCAGCTTCAGGCGTAGCCAGACCCAGCGTTCCTCGCCTGGCCACCCCTTGTCCGCGCGGCGGGGCGCGCGGTTGGTGCTGGTCTTGTAATGCGCGTTGCCGCGCCCGCCATCGCCACCACGGCACAGCAGCAGGCGTTTGCCCGCGACATCCAGATCGCCCAGCATGGTTTCGCGGTCTTCATCGAATATCTGTGTGCCGATCGGCACCTTGATCACAACCGTTTCCGCTGCCGCACCCGTACGGTCGGACCCCGCGCCATTGCCGCCCTTGCGCGCGCGGAAATGCTGGGTGTAGCGGAAATCGATCAGGGTGTTCAGGTTATCGACCGCTTCGAATATGATATCGCCGCCGCGCCCGCCATTGCCCCCGTCCGGACCGCCAAATTCAATATATTTTTCCCGGCGGAAGGCGACGACACCGTCCCCGCCGTCGCCGGATTTTACATAGATTTTGGCCTGGTCAAGAAACTTCATTGCCTGCGATCCGGTCGGGGCGGCCTGTCATGCGCGCGCCCTGTGTGCGAGCATGATACCAGAAAATGCAATCCGGCATCATACGAAAAAGGGGCGGCCAGAATGACCGCCCCCTTCAATTCGGGTATTCCCGCAGTGATTAAGGCGTAAACCTTATTCCGCTGCCAGCGGCAGCGACTGCACGGAAACATGCACCCGGCCTTCTGCGCGGCGTTCGAACTTCACATGTCCGTCCACCAGCGAAAACAGGGTGTGGTCGCGGCCGACGCCAACGTTCACGCCTGCCTTCATCTTCGTGCCGCGCTGACGGACGATGATGTTGCCTGCGATGACGCTTTCGCCACCAAACTTCTTGACGCCAAGACGACGTCCGGCGCTATCGCGCCCGTTACGGGATGAACCGCCTGCCTTTTTTTGTGCCATTGCCTGAACTCCTTAAAACTGAAATCTCTGATCTGACCTGCCCGGTCGCGACCGGGCGAGGGATCAGGCGGCGTTGATCGCGGAGATGCGCACAACGGTCACCGGCTGGCGGTGGCCGTTCTTGCGGCGGCTGTTCTGCCGACGGCGCTTCTTGAAGATGATGATCTTGGCCAGACGGTCCTGTGCGATCACGGTGCCCGTGACGGTCGCACCCTTGACGGTCGGCGCGCCGATGGTCGTGCCACCTTCGCCGCCAACGGCCAGAACCTGATCGAACGTGATGGTGGAACCGGCTTCGGCTTCCAGCTTTTCGATCTTCAGGACGGCGTCCTTGGCAACGCGGTACTGCTTACCGCCGGTACGGATAACTGCAAACATGTCTTTATCTATCTTTCCGATCTCTTGGCGTGCGCGGCATCGTCCGGATGCAGGCGGCACGGCCCAGTCGCTTTTTTATATTGGCCGCGATTGCAGCGGCTCCCCGTCCGCGCGGGGTGAATGCGGGCTTTTACTGGGTGTGCCGCCACAGGTCAATATTTTTTATCTTCGCCGCAGGGGGTGAAAAAAGACCCCTTGCGCAGCCCCGCGCACGCCCCTATAAGCCGCTGCATCACCGCGTGCAGTTGGAGAGGTGCCGGAGCGGTCGAACGGGGCGGTCTCGAAAACCGTTGTGCGTGCAAGCGTACCGTGGGTTCGAATCCCACCCTCTCCGCCACTGCATCGCGTGTGTTTTCCCTACATTCCTGTCGTGCCGCCGCTGTCGCGGTCATGCGCCAGCCGCCCGCCCACCCAGGTCGCGCGGATGCTGCGGTCATCGCCCAGCATCATGAGCGTGAACAGCACGTCGGCCGTGCTGTCGCACATCTGCGCGCGCAGGGCCTGCAGCGGCGTGGCATTGGGGTCCAGTATGCACAGGTCCGCATCCATGCCCGCAGCCACCGTGCCGATGCGGTCATCAAGGTGCAGCGCCTGCGCGCCGCCCTGTGTCGCCAGCCAGAAGGCCTGCACCGGGTGCAGCCGCTTTCCGGTCATCTGCGCGATCTTGTAGGCTTCGTTCATGGTCTGCAGGTGCGACAGGCTGGTGCCGCCGCCCACATCGGTGCCCAGTCCCGTGCGCACCGGGCGCCGGGCGTCCATGGCGTCGAACAGCCTGAATGCACCACTGCCCAGGAACAGGTTGGACGTGGGGCAGTGCGCCAGCGCGCAGCCGCTTTCGTGGCAGCGGCACATGTCATGTTCATCAATATGGATGCCATGTCCCATCACGCTGCGCGGGCGAACCAGTCCCGCGCGATCATATACATCCAGGTAGGACCGGCTGTCGGGGAACAGTTCGGCCACCCATGCGACCTCCGCCCGGTTTTCCGCAAGGTGGGTCTGCATGAACAGCGTATCGTCGCCTTTCAGCAGCGCGGCCGCCAGTTCAAGCTGCTCGGGCGTGCTGGTGGGGGCGAAGCGGGGGGTGACGGCATAATGCTGGCGGTTGCGGCCATGCCAGCGTTCGATCAGGCGGCGGGAGTCATCATACCCGCTCTGGGCCGTATCACGCAGGTAATCGGGCGCGTTGCGGTCCATCAGCACCTTGCCTGCCACCATCAGCGTGCCAAGGCGGGTGGATTCGCCAAAGAACGCGTCGACCGACTGCGGGTGCACCGTGCAGTACACCGCCGCCGTGGTGGTGCCGCAGCGCAGCAGTTCACCAAGGAATTTCCGTGCGATGGTGGTGGCGTAGGCTTCATCGCCAAAGCGGCTTTCGGTGGGGAAGGTATAGCGTTCCAGCCATTCCAGAAGCTGTTCGCCGTACGCCGCGATCATGGGCAACTGCGGGTAATGGACGTGGGTGTCCACAAACCCTGCCGAAATCAGGCAGCCCCGGTAATCCGTGACCGTCGTGCCGGGGGGCAGGTGGGCGATGGTGGCGTCATACGCCCCGGCATGGGTAATGCGACCGCCGGCAATGATCACCAGCCCGTCGGGTTCGTCCACCAGCGCGTCCTGCGGCGGCATGAGGAACGGGTTGCCGCGAAAGGTCACGATATGCCCGCGCAGGGCTGCGGGGGCGGAGGGCGCTGGGGCAGTGGTCATGGTTGGCTCCGTTCTCCACTGGCCCGGCGCATGTCAGGGGCGCGTCATGATGATCCGTCGGTCATGCGATAGGGCTGGGAGGCATCAAGGAAAGCTGCGTTTGCCCCCAATTCATAGGAAATGACCAGCAGGTAGGCAATGGCGCGCGTGATCTCGATGCGCGAGGTGATGTTGGTTTCCGTCGCCTCCAGCCGGCGCAGGCTGCGGGTCGCCCCGCGCGCCACGCGTGCCGTGCGGCCAAAGCGCCCGTACCGGCCGCTGAACTGCGACATGCGGCTGAGGAACAGTTCAATGGCACGGTTTGCCGCGGGCGGGAGCTGTCCACGTTCCATGACCGTGCGCAGGCGGATAATGTTCAGCCCGATGGTCATGGCCGACAGCGTGCCCTGCAGGTAGGCCTCGATCGTGGGGGTAGGCGTGGGGCCGGCATGGCGGATCAGGCGCGAGAACCGGTCCGTATTGCGCCCGATCCACGACTGCGTGCGTGGCATGGGCTGGGCGGATGCCAGGTGGCGCAGGTCATGCAGCGTGCGGTTGCGCATGCGCCAGCGTTCTTCATCATTGTCGAAGGGCAGCACCGCGCGGAAGATCAGCACCGCGAAGCCGATGCTGCACAGCAGCGCGAAGGACGCATTGAAATATGCGATTTCGTTCAGTCGCGTCTGGTTGCCCGGGCCGACAAGGTTGGGCAGGAACAGGCAGTACGATGCTGCGGCCCCCGCCGTTGCCGGGTTGCGCGCGGCAAGGCCGCCCGCGATCATGGGCAGGGCGAGGACGGCGGCCAGCATTTCGAATTCCGCGGGCCGCGGCAGGAACAGCAGCACGAGGAAGCCCGAGACAAACACCGCCCAGCACGCCCCACGCAGGAAGTTCATGGTGCCCACCACCGGGTTTTCGCGCGTGGCGAACAGCCCGCACGTCACGGCGACCATGGTGATGAAGCCGATGCCATTGGCCCATGCCGTCACTTCCCATATCAGGGCGGACGCGCCGATGGCCACGGCGGCACGGATGCCGTTATAGGCGGCTTCCTTGTAATCGCGGTGCGCCTCGATGCGGAAATGGAAATGGTCGCCACGGATTTCATGCTGGCTGGCATCAAATTCCGTAATGGCCTGTTCCAGTTCCCCCAGCAGTTCATCCAGCGCGTTGTGCAGGATGCGGCAGTTCAGCAGGTCGTCCACCTCCAGCGTTTCGGACGTTGGGGCCATGCTGATTTCATGGGTCAGTGCGTCGATGATGCGCTGGCGGCACACGCCACGCAGGTCCTGAAGGTCCTGCTGTATGTGCGGGATCTCGGCATCGTTCTCCAGCCGCGCGGGCACGCCCAGCAGGAAGGTGCGCGTCAGCAGCGACGTTTCGGTAAACTGTTCATTGGTGGTGCCCAGCGCCTTGATGCGCGCCATCATGCCCAGTCCGCGCGACAGAAGGACCGATACCGCGGCAAGGGCCGCGCGTGCATGGTCGCCTTCATGCCCGTGGGGGCCCATCTCGACTTCACTGAACTCGATCTGGTCATTGATGCTCAGGATCGTGCCGAACAGCGCGCGTGAGCGGATGAAGGCCGCCTCGTCCCCCGCCAGGAGGTTGGCCACCGCGTCTGTCGAACTGCCCAGCGCCATCTGGATCTTCTGGCGCATGTTGCGCCGCGCGGAGGAGGCGAGGTTGTGTGCGAACAGGACCGCCACCAGTGTTTCGCACGCGATTCCCAATACGATGTAGGACGTGCGCGACATGGTGATCATGAAGATGTTGTCGGGGTCACGCGTCGCGGCCAGCGCGATGATGGCGCAGGTATAGCCCGACAGCACCAGCGCGTAGGACCGGAAGTTGCGCACCAGCGTCGCGCACATGCAGCACAGCCCGATCCATATGCTGATGGCGGGGAAGAACAGCCATGGCGCCTGTGGAAACGAACAGACAAGGATGACCGCGCTGGTCGCCCCGATGGCGGTGCCCACCAGTCGCCACCGTGCCTTTGACAGGCTTTCCCCGCGCGACCCCTGTGCGACGATCCATACCGTCATGGCCGCCCATGGCGGATCGTCCAGTTCCATCCACATGGCGATGGTCAGCGCCATAAGTGCCGCGAACGTGGTGCGTACCGCAAAGGCCAGGGCTTCTGGCGTGGGGGCATACAGCCATTTCAGGCCACTCATCCGCGCGTAGCCGGGCGCGCGCAGGGTGGGGAAATGTTTTCCGCTGAAAATACGGGTTATGAAAGAGGGCAGAAGATTGAGGTCTGCAGGCACGATATGCGGCTTCCGGCGACAAGGGGCGCGTTATCCATAACGCATCTTTGCATCACGTAATGGTGTCGCTAGTGCATATCTGGCATCGGCTTTCCTCGTGGCGGGATTATGGCGGGGGTGCGCTCCGCAGATCGGCAGCCAGGCGCAGGTCCGCGACAAAGCGGGCATATTCACGCGTGCGCGCATCCTCATCAGGCACGCGCAGCAGGAAGGAGGGGTGAACCGTTACGACCCCTGTCGTTCCATCCTCCAGCGTGATCGCGCGCGAGCGTTCGCGTCCGATCGTGACATGGCGGCCCAGCAGGGCGGATGCCGCCGTGGCCCCCAGCATGACCAGCACATGCGGGCGGATGATCCGCCGTTCCGCCGCAAGCCACGGGGCGCAGGCGGCGATTTCCTCCGGCCCCGCCTTTTCATGGATGCGGCGCGTGCCCCGTGGGCGAAATTTGAAGTGCTTGACGGTATTGGTCACATACGTGTCATCACGTTCGATCCCCGCCTCCAGCAGGGCGCGATCGAACAGTTGCCCCGCCGGGCCGACAAAGGGGCGGCCGGCGATGTCTTCCCTGTCGCCCGGCTGTTCACCCACGAACATCATGCGCGCGTCGCTTCGGCCTTCGCCAAACACCGTCTGGGTGGCGCGGCGGGCCATGGGGCAGATCCGGCACGTTTTTGCCGCCAGCGCCACGGCGGGCAGGGCGGTGATGCGGGGAATGTCGAGGTCGGTGACCAGCGGCATGGCGGGCGGCGGCAGGCTGTTGAAGGCAAGGGGGGCGGCCACGGCATCGTCCTGCCCGTGCAGCAGTTCCCTGCCGGTCCACTCCATCCGCCGTCCCGGCAGTGACAGCCGCCACGGCGCAAGCGAAAGCTGGAAGGTCATGAACCGCGCATTGCTTTCGGGGGCGTAGGTCGTGGCATCCAGCGTGCCGTGCCAGGTGTCGTTCGCCCCGCTGCGCTGCATGAGGGTGAACAGGTCGTGACGCAGGTGCACGGTCTCCGCGCGCACGGTTTGGGCCGCGTCCTCCATCCGTGCAAGGTCGGATGGTGCAATGTCGGTGCCCGTCACATGGGCATAGATCAGGCCGTAGGCCAGGGTAAAGCGGTCGGGCAGCATGGACTGCACCACGTCCGCCGCCAGCTGCATGGTTTCGCGCGGGATGCGGAAGGGCTGGCCGGTGGGGGATGGCGCCGTCGCGGCAGGTGCATCGCCCGGCGTGATGTGCCAGGCGATGTCGTCCGGCGGCACGCGCCGGGTCACCAAGTCGCGGGTTGCCGCGCGCCACCGTGCGAAGTCGATGGGGTGGGCAAGGACTATGGTGGTCTGTGGCATGGGCGTGGCTTCCGGGTCATGGCGGCGCGTGGCGGCCACGGGGTGTCAGGCAAGGCCCATGGCCCGCGCGCTGCGCCACATCATGTAGAGTGCCACAATAAAAATCAGCCAGGCAAAAATCATGCGCAGGCGCTGCGGGTGCTGGCCCAGATGGCGCGCCAGCGTGGCGCCCCCGGCGCTGCCCACTACGCCGCCTGCGACAAGGATGCCCACCATGGGCAGGTCAACCAGGCCCGCGACCGCGTAACTGACCGACGTTGTCAGTCCGAAGGCGCAGACCGCCACCAGTGACGTGGCGATGGCGTTGAGCATGGGCATGCCGGTCGCGGCAAGCAGGGCGGGCACGATCAGGAAGCCGCCGCCAATACCGAAGAAACCCGAACAGAACCCGGTCAGGATTCCGTATGATACGACAGGCAGCACTGCCGGGCGTGGGGTATCCTGTCCCGCCTGCGGGCCCGGCTTGCGCCCGCCGCGCGCCATGAGCGCGCCCACCACCATCATGACGATCGCAAACAGGAACAGCAGGTGCTGCCCGTTGATCACCTTGCCGCACGCAGCCCCGGCCAGCGCGCCGAATATGCCCGCGCATGCGAACAGGGCCGCGCATGTCCACCGCACGTTGCCCGAACGTGCGTGGCTGGCCAGGCTGCACAATGCGTTGATGGTGACGGCCAGCGCGCTGGTGCCGATGGCCCGATGCGGGTCGGGAATGCCGACCACATACAGTAGCAGCGGCACGGCCAGGATCGAACCGCCGCCGCCCACCAGCCCCAGAGTAAACCCGATGACGCCGCCGCTGCACAGCCCCAGCAGGGTATGGATGGCGTCAGGCATGCGTGCCCCCGGCGGGCAGTGTGGCCATATATGCGTGCGCGGCGCGGTCAGTCATGCAGTTGCTCCCGGACGGGGTGGGTGCGCTAATGATTTATCTATTTAATATATTATGTATCTATTTTATCAAGCCCTGTCCTGTGTTCGTCCTGTGGGGGATATGGTACGATGGGATCTGGAACTGTCGAAGGGGGTCCGTGGCATGAATAACCTGCCCAGAACACGTGAAATTGCAGAAAACCTGGTGCAGCGGCTGCGCCTGCTGGCCCAACCGCAGCGGCTGATGGTGCTGGCCTGCCTGCTGGAGGGAGAAAAGAGCGTCGGTCAGATTGAAGCCGAAACCGGCATCGGCCAGCCGACCCTGAGCCAGCAGCTTGCGGAACTTCGGCGTGCGGAGATCGTTATAACGCGCAAGGAGGCCCGGCAGGTCATTTACAGTATTAAGGATAGTATGGAGGAAATGCGTATTCGCCTGATCTGCGCGGCCTGCGGTCCGGAGTTTGATACCGAACAGTTGAGCGGAGTATTGCGCAGGAAGAAAGCCCCCCCCTGTTATGACACAGGACGGCACGGCGGCCTGTTTCGCACGTATCGGCACCGATGTCTGAGCGGGATTGATACATGTTGCAACGAATTTGTACAAAAATGAACATTATGTTCTGAAGACGTTATTTATGACGAAGTATTCTATATAATATATCCGCCAGGCAATAGGGGTCCTGACTGGTGAGTCGTATTGTATTTATTGAAAAGGCAGTATATGTTCTTGAAATCAAGGTTCGTGAAGATGTCGCGACTGTGTGGTTGAATATAGAGGCACGGAATAAATTATGTCTGATACTGAGCAGGATTTTTCATGTCTGGAACTGACGACACAGATCGTGTCGGCGCATGTTTCAAACAATAGCGTTGCGGCAGACGTGCTTCCCGACCTGATACGCAACGTGTACCAGGCGCTGGCCATGGCCGGCCGTCCGGCGGAAGAGCCTGAAAAACTCCAGCCTGCCGTGCCGATCAAGCGTTCGGTCTTTCCCGACTACATCGTCTGCCTGGAAGACGGCAAAAAGCTCAAGATGCTCAAGCGCCACCTGCAGAGCGCCTATGGCATGACGCCCGAGCAGTACCGCGAACGCTGGGGCCTGCCCGCCGAATACCCCATGGTCGCGCCCAATTATGCCGAACGCCGCTCCAGCCTTGCGCGTGAAATCGGCCTTGGCCGCAAGATCACCGCCGCATCGGCCGCCGCCGCAGCTTCCACCACTGGCGATGAACCCGCCCGCCCCACGCGCCGCCGCCGCAAGGCGTAAGGATGACGCGCGTTTCCTAGTCCTGCTTCGGTATGGGCGGTATCCATGATATTGCACGATCATGGATACTGATCCCGATATGTTGCTGCATGCCACCGCACTGCGTCGGCGCCTGATGTTCTGGCGCGGCGGGGCCGTGGCTTTTTTTGTCCTTGCCTGCATCGTGGCCATGGCCCGTGCCGGCGGCCTGGGCGGTCACGCGCCGCATTTGGTCCACCTGAAGCTGGAGGGGGTTATCCCCTCCGATCCGCATGAGAATGTCGAGGCCCTGAAAAAGGCGGCCGATGATGCCTCGGTCCGGGGGCTGGTGCTGGAGGTCAACAGCCCCGGCGGCGCCGTAACCGGGGGCGAGGAACTGCATGATGCCGTCGCCGCCTTTGCCCGGCGCAAGCCTGTGGTGGTGTCCATGGGCGGGGTCGCGGCATCAGCGGGGTATATGGTGTCTGTCCCTGCGGCCCGTATTTTCGCCAACCGTTCCACCCTGACCGGATCTATCGGCGTCATTCTGGAATCCCCGGATGTCTCTGGCCTGCTGGACCGGGTGGGGGTGCATGTGGACCAGCTTGTCTCTGGGCCGATGAAGGGGCAGCCTTCTGTCGTGCAGCCGCTGTCGCCCGAGGGGCGGGAGATGCTGCAGGGCGTGATTTCCGACCTGTATGGTTTTTTCGTGAATGTCGTGGCGCAGGACCGCCATATGCCGGTTGACCGTGTCCGGCAGCTGGCCGATGGTCGTCCCTATACCGGGCAGCAGGCGGTTTCGCTGGGGCTGGTGGACCAGATCGGATCCATGGATGACGCGCGCAAATGGCTGGTCGGGGCCACGCACCTGCCAGATACCGTGCGGGTGACGGATATTGGTCCTGCCGCCACGCGCATCAACTGGCGGCGGTGGATTTCGGGGCTTCTGTCCGGTGTGCCGGGTGCGGAAATTCTGTTGAACGAAAGTACCGCGCTTGACGGGGCCGTTGCGATCTGGAAACTTTAATTTCTTGTTTAAGCTAGGGGAACAGGATGACCAGATCGGAATTGATTGCCGAACTTGCCGCTGCCCGTCCACATCTGCCGATACGGGAAGTGGAACGTATTGTTCAGGTCATCTTTGCGGAAGTCAGCAATGCGCTGATGCGGGGGGACCGGGTGGAACTGCGTGGCTTTGGCGCGTTTACGGTCAAGAAACGTGACGCCCGCACGGGACGGAATCCCCGCACGGGCGAAACCGTGTCGGTGGAGGAAAAGGTCGTGCCATTTTTCAAGGCGGGAAAGGAATTGCGCGAACGCGTCAACCGCTCCCACCAGACGGTCGACTGATACCGGTCAGCTTTCATGATCGGCTCATAAAAAACACCGCGCCGGGGCTGACCCGGCGCGGTGTTTTCATGCAGGCATCGCAGTGGCTGGCGTATCAGTGTCGGGCGTTGATTTCCGCCAGCAGGAAATCGCGGAATACCGCCACGCGCTTGGATGTGCGCAATTCCTCGGGATACACGAAATAGGCGTCCACCGTGGGCAGCGGCACTTCCGGCAGGATCTTGACCAGGTTGGGGTACTGTGACGCCGCATAAAGCGGGATCGACCCGATTCCGATGCCTGCGGCAATCGCGCCCGCCATGGCCGCCAGGCTGTTGACCTCCAGCCGGGCCTGACGGCGTTCATCCGACGGGACACCGGTTTCAGCCAGCCAGTTGATGTGCGGCACGGGCGGGTGGTACCCCCCGAACAGGATCAGCTTGTGGGCGTTCAGTTCCTCAAGCGTACGGGGTGTGCCGTAATCATTGAGATAGGACTGCGAGGCATAGATCGGCAGCGGAAAGTCCGCCAGGTGCCGCTGGATCAGGTCCGGCTGGCGGGGCGGGTGCATGCGCACCGCCACATCCGCTTCGCGCATGCCCAGATCCAGGTCGTTATCTTCCAGGATCAGGGTGATCGAAATGTCCGGATTTGTTTCCATGAACCGGTGCAGGCGTGGCGTCAGCCAGCAGGTGCCAAACCCGGTCGTGGTCGTGACCCGCAGCCGACCTGCCGCCTTTTCCTTGCTTTCCGTCAGCAGGGACTGCGTCATGGCCAGCTTGGAAAAGACTTCCCGAACCGTCTGGTTCAGTGTCTCACCCTGTTCGGTCAGGATCAGCCCCCGGGCATGCCGGTGGAAAAGGGGGACCTGCAGCGCCTCTTCCAGGGCTGAAATCTGCCGCGACACCGCAGACTGGCTCAGGTTAAGCACGTCGCCGGCATGGGTGAAGGACCCTGCCTCGGCTACAGCATGAAATATCCGGAGTTTATCCCAGTCCACGCGTTGACTCCGCTTTGCTATCTATAAAAGGCGCGCCAAGTGTTATGACACTAAGTCGTTGTGGTGAAGGAAATGCGAGGGCAGGTCAAGGACTCTTCCTGATTCCTTACTGCGCTGACGCAAGGAAGCGTTCGGCCTCGAGTGCCGCCATGCACCCGGTGCCAGCCGCGGTCACCGCCTGGCGAAAGATCTTGTCCTGCACGTCACCTGCGGCAAAAACGCCGGAAACCGAGGTGCGCGTGCTGCCCGGCGTGGTGACGATGTAACCGTCTGTGTCGATCTCCACCACATCACGGAAAATTGTGGTGTTGGGGGCATGGCCAATGGCAACGAATACCCCATCAACATCGATATGCTGAATCGCGCCGGTCACGGTGTTGCGCAGGTCCGCCCCCGTGACCACGGGTGGCGTGCCGCTGCCGGTTATGCGTTCGACCGCGCTGTTCCATATGACGGATATCTTGGGATTGGCATGCAGCCGGTCCTGCAGGATCTTTTCCGCGCGCAGGCTGTCGCGGCGGTGGATCAGGGTGACGTGGCTGGCGTGATGGGTCAGGTACAGGGCCTCTTCCACCGCCGTATTGCCACCACCGATGACGGCCACGCGCTTGCCACGATAGAAAAAGCCGTCGCATGTGGCACAGGCCGACACGCCGGAGCCCTGGAATTCCTTCTCCCCCGGCACGCCCAGCCATTTGGCCTGCGCGCCGGTTGCAATGATCACGCTGCGGGCTTCGTACACCGTGCCGGAATCGCCGGTGGCATAGAAGCGGCCTGTCCCGTCGGTCCGGCTGAAATCGCACGAGACGATGATGTCATCCATAAGACGGGTGCCGACATTGCCGGCCTGCTCGGCCATCTGCATCATGAGGTCCGGTCCCTGCACGCCCTTGGCGAAACCGGGATAGTTCTCGACATCCGTGGTGATCATGAGCTGGCCGCCGGGCTGCAGGCCCGCGACCAGTACGGGGGAGAGATTCGCGCGCGCGGCATAGATGGCGGCAGTGTAGCCGGCGGGACCCGCGCCAATGACAAGCAGGTCGGTAGAACACGTCTGGGGCATGAGATCAGAAAAACCCTATCGTCACAATTTCCTTTGGTATGGTCGTCCACTGGCGTCCGTGCAAGGGTTGGAGTAGGAAGGGCGTCATTATTGCGGCGTATGGGCGTGACAGCCGCCCCTTTGCGAAAGATGGAACAGGCATGGCGGAACGGATGGCTGATCTGGATGCGATTGACCGTCGGATTGTGGCCGAGCTTCAGCTGGACGGACGCATGACGAATGTGGAACTGGCGCGGCGCGTGGGCATATCCGCCCCGCCGTGCCTGCGCCGCATGCGGCGGCTGGAGGAAGATCATGTCATTCGCGGCTACCATGCCGATACGGATGGCACCCGGCTGGGGTGGTCGATCACGCTGTTTGCGCTGATCGGTCTGGACAGCCAGAAGGAAGCGGTGCTTTCGGCATTTGAAAGCCAGGTCTCGGGCTGGCCGGAAGTGCGCGAATGCCACATGATCCGTGGCGGGGGGGATTTCCTTGTGCGGCTGGTAGCGCGGGACGCGACACATGAAAACCTGCTGACCCGCCAGTTGACCGAGGCCCCGCACGTGGTGCGGGTGCAGACGCTGCAGACCATCCGCACCAGCCTGAACCGCCCGGGCGTGCCTGTGTGACGGCGCGATACAGCCCGTGGTGGTGGCTGTATCTGCTTGTGCTGCTGGCCGGTATGCGGCTGGCTGTGGCCGGTATCCTGCCACTTTCCCCTGACGAAGCGTATTACCGGCTGTGGGCGTTCGCGCCCGCCGCGGGGTATCTGGACCATCCGCCCATGGTGGCGGCGTGGATATGGCTGGGCATGAAACTGGGCGGGGATGACGCGCTTGGTGTCCGGCTGGTGGGTGTCCTTGCAGGGGCGGGGGTGTCCGCCTTCGTGTTCCGTGCCGTGCGTGACCTGCTGCCCGATGCGGGGCGGGCAGGGGGCATACGTGCCTGTGTCATGTTGCAGGCGACTCTGGCACTGGCAATTCAGTCTGTTGTGATAACACCAGACACGCCGGTGATGTTCTTCCTGTCCGTGCTGCTCTGGGCCATGGGGCGTGTCGTGGCGGGGGGCGGGGCGCGCTGGTGGCTGGTTGCGGGACTTTCCGCCGGGCTGGCGTGCGACAGCAAATATACCGCCGTCCTGCCCATTGCCGGTATTGCCCTGTGGCTCGTGATGCAGGCGGTCAACCGGCGTGCATGGCTGTTGCGGCAGGTGCCGGGGCTTATGGGGGCGACGGTCCTGTCGGCCTTGTGCGTTGCCCCTGTAATATGGTGGAACGCGCGGCATGGCTGGGCCAGCTTTGCCCGGCAGGGCGGGCGCACGGCAGACTGGCATCCGGGGCGGGCGCTGCAGTTCCTGACCGAACTGGTGATGGGGCAGCTCGGGCTGATGACGCCGGGCATCGCTGCCTTTTTCATATGGGGACAGGTTGTCCTGCTGCGCCGTGCGCGGCGGGATGCGGGTGCTGCGCTGCTGTCGTGCATGACGCTGCTGCCTGCCTGCGTGTTTGTGCAGCATGCCATAGGCGACCGTGTGCAGGCGAACTGGCCGGTGGTGATCTACCCCATGCTGGCGGTGGGCGCGGCCACGGTGGCGTGGCGCTGGGGGCGGTGGGCGGCTGGAGGTGGCATCGTGATTGGCGCGCTGGTTTACATGCAGGCCTTGTTCGGCCTGCTGCCGCTGTCCGCCCATACGGATGTCGCATTGCGGCAGATGGCAGGCTGGCGGGATCTGGCCGTCCGAGTTGAAGACCATGCGGGGCAGGGTGATTTCATTGCCGCATGTGATTACGGCACGGCAGCGGAACTGGCGCGCGTCGTGCCCGGTCGGGTCGTGGTGGGGATGGAGCCGCGCTGGGCGCTGTTCAACCTGCCGCATGATGTCTCGGGGGCGGGCATCATGGTCTGTAACCCACGCCGTGGTTTTGATCGCGATGTGTTCACATCCGTCCAGCCGGTCGGTACGCTGGTGCGCGGACGGCGCGGACGGGTGGCCGAACGCGTTGACCTGTACCGCGTCACCCTGCGTGCCGACCTGTCGCCCGCGCAGCGCGACAGTATTGTGCGTCTTTCCACGCCATAACCGGCTGTTTCAAAGTAAACTATTGATAAATAATAAAAGTTTTTTGGGTGTGGCCTTTTTTTAAAGGTGACGCTTTTTGAAACAGCGCAACCGGGAAACATCCCGTCAGCGTCGCGCGCGTTTCAGGCTGGCCGGGATAGAAACCTCGCACGCTGTTCCTGCTGCCTTCTGTCGGCGCAGGATATCAGGCTGCCGGGGCAACCTGACGGACCTGTTCCAGCAATGTTTTCATGCGGAAGGGTTTTTCCAGCAGCGGCAGCGGCGCGTAGCCAGCCAGCCGGTCGGGATCGCCACTCATCACGATCACATGGCATCCCCGCTTCTGGGCGGTTGCGATGAAGCCGTCCGGGTTGCCATCGGGCAGCGTCAGGTCAACCAGCACGAGGGAGAAGTCGCCATCCTCGATCCGCTGCATCGCCCCCGCCACGTCGTGGCTTATGGTGGCGCGGATCCCCTGCGTATCCAGCATGGTGGCGACCAGTTCCGCTATCGTCGCCTCATCTTCGACAATCAGGGCAGAAATCTGGGTCATGACGGGATGCTTTCGGTCCGGGAGGAATGGGGGGCGGGGGTGCGTACCTGTGCTGCCACCGGCCATGGGGCGATGCCACGCGGGGACAGGGCCAGCGCGCCCAGTTCCAGCAGGCCGGGGCTGAAGGCCGCGGGGCTGGCGCGTACCTGCGCCAGGTCAAACCATCCCGTATCACATGCGTCATCGCCCGCCGCGATGTCTGTCCAGCCATTGTCGTGGCATTTTACCGCCACGATCAGATAGTGGAAACGGATATGGCCCGTGCTGTCGCGGTCGATCAGGTCGAAGGCGGTCAGCGTGCCTTCGGCATGGGTCACGAAGCCGGTTTCTTCGCGCAGTTCGCGCGCGGCCGCGTCCAGATAGCTTTCGCCATATTCAATGCGACCACCGGGGAAACCCCATAGCCCCTGATCGGGCGGGTTGCGCCGACAGACCAGCAGCATGCGCCCATCGCGCACCACGATGGACAGGACAGCGCCAGCAATTGTCATGTTATCAGACATATGGGGAATATATCGGATCGCGGCCCGGCATCCATGCCTGTATCGGACCACTCCGTTCCCGATTGCGTGAACTGGGGCGGGTTGATACGAAAAAGCCTATCGTTTCAGCACGATATGCGCCCGGCAGCGCGGGGTGCCGTATGTGCCGACCATGGTGTCCCCTTCGGGGCGGGCTTCAAACACCATGGGAAAGGGGGCGCCCGATGGCTGCTTGACCAGGGCTTCGGCATGGTAATGCGTTGCAGCCTTCGTCGGTATGCCAACCAGCGCGAGCGACCCGTCGGCAGGGGTGAATGTCAGCTGTTTCGCCCCGATCTGCAGGGTGGAGGTATTGGCGGTTTCCGTGCTGCAGTTGCCCCTGTCGGTGACAAGCTGGCCCGTCCACAGGCCCTGCGGGTCATGCTGTGCATCGGCGCGTGCAGGGGCGGGGGAGAGGCAGGCAAGGCAGGCGCCCGCCAGCAGCAGGATTGAACGTGCAGTCATGAAACAGCCATTATGATCCGGTTTGTCCAGCCGACAGGCAAAGACAGGCCTGCCTGAACACGTATATATTGTGCTATCTGCGCGGGAAAGACTATCCCACCCTTGCAATATGTTGCCAGCTCATGCTGGAAGCCTAGTTTATCGATAATGCCGCGACCGAAAGACACAAGATGAACGAGACCGCGAAGACCGCCGCCCCAGAGGCAGGACTTGATGAAACCCTGCATGATGATCGTATCCTGATCCTGGATTTTGGCAGCCAGGTGACACAGCTGATTGCCCGGCGCGTGCGTGAAAGCGGGGTGTACTGCGAAATCTGGCCGTATTCCAGTAGCGCCGAGCGGATTCGTGCCTTTGCGCCCAAGGGTATCATCCTGTCCGGTAGCCCGGCCAGCGTGCTGGACAAGGACGCGCCCACAATTCCGGATGTGGTGTTCAGCCTGAACGTGCCGGTGCTGGGGATCTGCTATGGTCAGCAGGCGATGTGCCGCCAGCTTGGGGGGACGGTGGAAACATCCGAACACCGTGAATTCGGGCGTGCGCATATCGATATCATAAAGGACTGCGCCCTGTTCCGTGGTACATGGGCGCGGGGCGGTCGTGAACAGGTGTGGATGAGCCATGGCGACCGCGTGACCAAGCTGCCGCCCGGATTCCAGGCCGTGGCCGTGAGCGAGGGCGCGCCGTTCGCCATCATCGCCGATGAAGGCCGCCGCCTGTATGGCGTGCAGTTCCACCCCGAGGTGGTGCACACCCCGCATGGCGCGGCGCTGCTGCGCAATTTCACGCATGACGTGGCGGGGTGCCGGGGCACGTGGACCATGGCGGGTTTCCGCGAAATGGAAATCGCCCGCATCCGCCAGCAGGTGGGCAAGGGGCGGGTGATCTGCGGCCTGTCGGGTGGTGTTGATTCGTCGGTTGCCGCCGTGCTGATCCACCAGGCCATTGGCGACCAGCTGACCTGCATTTTCGTCGATCCCGGCATCCTGCGCGCGGGGGAGGCGGATGAAGTCATTCGCACCTTCCGCGATCGCTTCAACATTCACCTGATCCACCGCGATGCATCCGACCTGTTCCTGAATGCGCTGGAAGGGGTGAGCGACCCCGAAATCAAGCGCAAGACCATTGGGCGCCTGTTTATCGAAGTGTTCGAGGAAGAGGCCGCCAAACTGGGTGGCGCCGAATTCCTGGCGCAGGGCACGCTGTACCCCGATGTGATCGAAAGCGTCAGCTTTACCGGCGGGCCGTCCGTGACCATCAAGTCGCACCACAATGTGGGCGGCCTGCCGGAACGGATGAAAATGCAGCTGGTTGAACCGCTGCGTGAACTGTTCAAGGACGAAGTGCGCGAACTGGGCCGGGAAATGGATATTCCCGAAGCAATCGTCGGTCGCCACCCGTTCCCCGGTCCGGGGCTGGCCATTCGCATTCCCGGTGCGATCACGCGTGAAAAGCTGGACCTGCTGCGGCGTGTTGATTCGATTTTCCTGGAGGAAATCCGTTCGGCCGGACTGTATGATGCCATCTGGCAGGCCTTTGCCGTTCTGCTGCCCGTGCGGACCGTGGGTGTGATGGGCGATGGCCGCACATATGATTACGCCTGCGCCCTGCGCGCCGTTACCAGCACTGATGGCATGACGGCGGATATCTATCCTTTCGACATGTCCTTCCTCAACCGCGTGGCCGGGCGTATCGTAAATGAGGTCCGTGGGGTCAACCGCGTCACTTATGATATTACATCCAAGCCGCCGGGTACGATTGAGTGGGAATGATTCACAAGGGGTCCTGAAGTATCCCATTCCCCCCCCGAACCCTACCTAACATACTGAAATAAAAAGTTAATGTCGTCGTCTGCTATTGCAGACTAGCGATGTGCACAGATTGGTTTTGACGGTATGCGTGACGGACCTCGTCAGGCTTGCCAGTCGGGAATTGTGTGAATACCGTCATGGGCAGATGGGCCTGTGACGGTATTTTTTTTACGATAAGTATTTGTAAACAGATGCTTTTTCGCCGAAACAGCCCACCAAAATCCCTTGACGGTATTTTTGGGTCGGAGGCGGTGCAATGCTTACGGATGCTGCAATTAGATCGTTGAAACCAAAAGGAAAAAAATACAAGGTCGCGGACCGTGACGGGATGTATGTCCTCGTCACGGAAAAAGGCGTGGTGTCCTTTCGAATGGACTACCGTCTGAATGGACGGCGCGAGACCGTGTGTTTGGGGAAATACGGTCCAGGGGGACTATCGCTCGCGCGTGCACGGGAGAAGTGTATTGATGCGAGACGCGCTCTTGCGGAAGGAATTTCTCCGGCGATCGAGAAGCAGCGCAACAAGCGGCGCCTCAAGGAGGCCAGAAGCTTTGGCAAGCTGGGAGAGAAATGGCTGCAGGCTGCAGCAATGGCCGATAGCACCCGGGCCGTAATCATCCGGCGAGAGACGCGGGCGTATTCAGGCGGCGATGGTATTGTGGACCTGCTGGTGGGCTTTCCAGTGCCAGGGCAGGAGTTCATGGAGGCGTGGATTGGGGATGTCATTGATCCGTGCCAGGACATCGGCGAGCCATGCGTGGGGATCGACATCGTTCAGACGCGCGGTGACGATCAGGGAATACATGGCGGCGGCGCGCTCTCCGCCACGATCGGACCCGGCGAACAACCAGGCTTTC
>NZ_NKTX01000150.1 GCF_003207815.1 Komagataeibacter oboediens
GAAGATACGGCTGAGACCGGTCAAACGGGATGAAGCTGCTCATCTCACCACCTTACAACCTTACCCCTTCACTGGGTAACCCAACCCGACAGGCTGCTAGAGCACTCAAATGAGCAAAACGCTTCTCAAAACGGAAAACAGACCTTTTCAGGACTCATTTTCTCCAATCAGTGCATGGAATTGTAATCATAGGGCAGGTCTTAAAACCAGAGAACTTTTCCAATCATCTATTTTTTTGCGTTATATCCACTCGCATATAGCGACAGTGGCGGGAATGACGACGACCATGCCGAGCGTCGTGAGCAGCATGATGCTGGCTGTTTCTACCTCGCACTTCCCATACTGCTGGGCAAACAGGGCAGACGGTGTGGAGGTAGGCATCGCACTTGCGACAAAAGCTGCTTTCGCCATAGCGGATTTTAGTCCCCATGCCTTGAGGGCGACGAAGAAGACTGCTGGTTGCAAGACGACACAGACGAGCGATCCCAGTATAACGGTCCTAGATCTGAGATTAAGGGAATAAGACGCAAGCGCGAGCCCGCAGGCGAAGATCGCCGCTCCTGGTGCGCAGACTGCTAGAGGCTTGAGCACGGACACGGAAACCGGCGGCATCGTCAGACCGGACAGAGACACGATGGTGCCCAGCACCGGTGCCCACACAAGGGGGTTCTTGATCGTTTTTCCAAGCGTTCGGGCCAACGAGGGTCTCGACGTTTCTGACCTGGACGCGCTCTCGAGCAGGTAGATGACGACTGAAACCTGTAAGAGGTTTGTGACAACCGCAGCCAGACCGACTACGCCGCCGCCGACCGTATCGCCATAGATTGGATCGAGGACCGTCAGGCCATAGATCGGTGCGGCTGTGGAGGACACCGCATAGCCGAGGAGGACTGCGGTGAGCCGGTCGCGCGTCATCATGCACAGGACGAGATAGCTCACGCCAAAGAAGAGCGAATATCCGATGATCATGACCACAACGAGTGGCCCCTGCTGAAGGAGCAAGTCGCGTTTGAAGGTCGCCATGCTGAGGAAGAGCGCAACCGGCAGGGCATATTTCAGCGCGAAATGACTGAAACCGATGGCCTGATCGTGATCGAAATCCTTGTACTTCCCGGCCAGATAGCCCAGCCCGAATATGAGGACAACCGGAGCGATGGCGGCGACGAGTATCACGAGATTCACGGATCTGCTCCGGGTTGGTGAGAGAAGGCGTCATCATCCCCGGTGATCGGCTCGAGCCGATCACCGGGGATGACTTAGGTGTGTCAGAGTTCCTTGTAGACCGGCTTGTAGAGCAGCCCCTCGATCCAGGCGCGGATATTTTCCGGACGCTCGACGGTGGCCTGTCCACTATCGAAGATATGCTCCGCAACCCGCGTGGCGGTCGTCACTTCGGTCTCCAGGATGTTGGCTTGGAGCGGGAACAGCATGCCATGCTCGCGTGCGCTCGGCCCCACCTGATCCGCTGTCGCGGCGGCGGCGGTGATGAACATATCGTCCGTGATCCGCGCGGGACGGGTCGCGTAAACGGCGAGGCCGATTGCCGGAAAGATATAGAAATTGTTGGCCTGTCCCGGGTGGTAGCTCTTTCCCTGATATTCGAAGTCCGGAAATTGGACTCCAGCGGCGTATAATGCTTTGCCTTTTGTCCAGGTATAGGCCTGCTCGGCCGTACATTCGTAACCATCCGGCGAGAGACGCGGGCGTATTCAGGCGGCGATGGTATTGTGGACCTGCTGGTGGGCTTTCCAGTGCCAGGGCAGGAGTTCATGGAGGCGTGGATTGGGGATGTCATTGATCCGTGCCAGGACATCAGCGAGCCATGCATGGGGATCGACATCGTTCAGGCGCGCGGTGACGATCAGGGAATACATGGCGGCGGCGCGCTCTCCGCCACGATCGGACCCGGCGAACAACCAGGCTTTCCTGCCCAGGGCGATGCCGCGCAGGGCGCGTTCTGCTGCATTGTTCGTCAGACAGATCCGGCCGTCAGTGAGGAATCGTGTGAATGTATCGGCACGTCTGAGAAAATAGTTCATGGCGTGGGCAACGGGATTTTTTGTCGACATGCGCCGGCAACACTCCCGCATCCAGTCGAACAGATCGTCGACCAGAGGGGCTATGTCTGTTTGACGGACTGCCAGCCGATGTTCTGGGGGCGTACCGTTGATGGTGCGCTCGGCCTGGAATATGGCGTCGATCCTGCCTACTGCCTCTATGGCGAGGGGCGCCTTGTCCCTCTCGGCGATTTTGAACAGCCCTCTGCGTCCGTGGGCCCAGCATCCGGCGGAGACAACCGGCGCGGGTTGGCGTCCCGGTTTCGCCAGAGTATTATAACCCGCATAGGCGTCTGACTGCAGAATGCCGGTCCAG
>NZ_NKTX01000151.1 GCF_003207815.1 Komagataeibacter oboediens
TTTCAAGGAATGTACCATCGGCAAAGACAAGGCGGTGACGATGTGTCTCGCCCGCGGTGATCTGCTGCGTGGCATGGGATGTAAGCACTTCGATCCCCAGTGCCTCGATCCGCTGCTTCAGGGCCTGACCACCATCATCATCAAGCTGCACGGGCATGAGGCGCGGCGCGAATTCCACAACGGCCGTGGACAGGCCCAGCCCCGACAGCGCATTGGCTGCCTCCAGCCCCAGCAGGCCGCCGCCAATGACCACGCCGTGCGATGCGCCCTCTGCTGCAGCCCGGATCATGTCAAGGTCATCAAGCGTGCGATAGACCAGCCCCGCTGTGCCTGTATTGCCCGGAACCGGCGGCACGAACGGCGTGGAACCAGTGGCAAGGATCAACGTGTCGTAAGGTAGCGGGCCTTCGGCGCTTTCCACCATCCGGGCCGCGCGGTCGATGCGGGTCACCCTGACGCCACGGTGCAGGGTCAGGCCGTGGTGGGTATGGAAATCATCCACATGCAGGCGCAGCGCCAGCGCGTCGCGTCCGCTCATATATTCGGTCAGGTGCACACGGTCATAGGCATCGTGAAGTTCGTCACCAAAAATGTGAATCGCGCAGTCCTCATGCAGACCATGCGCCACAAGTTGTTCGGCACAGTAATGGCCAACCATACCGTTGCCGATGATGACGATGTTTCGCGTTCCGGTCATGTTCGTTTCCCCTATCGTACAATCGGCTGTCAGAATTTGAATTCCATGGTCTGCATGTAGAATGCCCCGTCCTTCGCCCCCGCACGGTGCATCCCCTGCGATGCGACGAAGCCTGCGATATCGTGCGTCCATGTCCAGTGGGGCGCGAAATTCCACGCAAGCTGTGTCTGGGGCGTGGTGCCAATGAACCCGCCCAAAAGCCCGTTGCGCCAGCTATAGATCTTGCCGGTGCCATACACTGCATCCTGCGTGCTTTCGCGCCAGAAAACGGGAACATGCAGCTTGAGACGCAGGTTCGCCAGTGGCGCTGCCGTAATGACCGGCCCGATGCCGACGAGGTTCTGCGATGTCAGGGCCAGTGTCACGTCATTATAATACGGCAGCGGGAAATAGGGCGTAGCAAATGTGCCGACCGCGCCATCCTGACTATGGTAGGACCCGCCTGAAAACAGGTCGCCCTGCAATGCGATGGACGGTTTTGCCTTCAGGCTTTTTGCCGTCCATCCCAATGTCCCGTTAACGGCATAGGCGCGCACTGCGCGTGTTGCGCCCCCGCTGGCGGGACGGAATTCGCCGCCCTGGAACACGCCCGTCAGGCTGATATCGAAGGGGCCGACATTCCCCCACATGCGTGCACCGATATTGTCGCGGCGGGTCGATCCGGCCTGCGTGCCCGTTGTGGTGGCCAGCGCCGCCGATGCACCGTTGAACAGGTAGCCAATGAAGAACACATCAGCAAAAACCTGGCTTTTCTGTCCCATGACCGAAAACTTCGGCAGTGCCGTGGACGTATAGATCCCATACATCCGGGCGTTGTAGTTCGTGCCGTCGGCAAAGACATTGCGCGGCAGCTTGTTGGTCTGCATGAAGTCAAACAGGTCCAGCCGGAAGGATTTCCACACCGCATAGCCACGGAATCCATCCCATGACTGCTGTGCGTTGGTCAGGTCGCGTGCGGACTGCATGGTGACAGGGGCATCGAGAAAGATCTGGCGACCGCCGATCACGCCCATCCGTGCGCCCAGCATCCTGCCTTTTACCTCCAGAATGCCCTGCTGGAGATCCAGCCGTTCGCGCTGCACCCCGGTCTGGTAGCCATAATAATTCGATCCCCCGGCGTCGCCCCACAGGAACTCGGCATAGGCGCGGACATGTTCACCCAGGTGCAGGTCGGCACCATACTGGCTGCGCAGTAGTACGCGGCTGGCGTTGGTCTTGCCCGCGGTTCCCATCTGCGGCTGGTTTTCAAAGGCGTAGCGTAGCCGTTCCTCCCCACTAATGGACAGCCAGATATCGCCCTTGTCCGTCAGGGGAATATATTTCAGGCGGTTGAACCAGTCGTTCCGGCGCTGTTCAGGTGGCGTATTGACAATGTCGCTCCAGTCCTCGGCCCAGCGCGCCTGTCCGAAACCACCAACGGTCCCGAAACCGGCCGCGGCCCCTTTTCCGGCATTGAATGCCCCCCAGTCGGGGCTGTGTGGCAGTGTCACGTGGTGGATGGCCGCCTTCTCAGGTGGACGGGACGAGGTCGGGCGGATACCGGTTGCCGTGACACCCGCGGCGGGTGCCGTGTCGGCAAGGGCCGCATGGCCGGTACACAGGCTGGCAAGAACGGTGGTGAAGCCGACCGTAAGCGAAGC
>NZ_NKTX01000152.1 GCF_003207815.1 Komagataeibacter oboediens
CCCCCCCCCTCACATCATTGATAAATAACAATTTTTTTCGTGGTCTCTCTCTATGATCTTTGGACCGTCCCCGAAGCCCACGGGGGCGGCGCAGCGAACGCCTTGCGTGAGCGGCAGCGGAGCCGCGCCGGTGGACCCTCGGGGGCGGATCAGAGGCTCATAAAAGGGCGATTAATTCCGTTTTCGTATCGTTGTGCGACGCTTCAGCGACCGGGTGTGTCGATTAACCGTCACACCGCTCCGGCGCCTTCGGCGGGCTACGCCGCTCCCGCTCCGCGCTCGCCCGGAGCCTGCAAGGCCAGCGAAACCGGGGAAGGGCAAAATGGCTCAAGAAGCGACGAACGGGGCGATTCCGGTTGCACCTGGTGCGAGGCCAGCGGCAAGCTGGCTATGGGCGTAGTCACCTGTGGCGAGGGGAAGGGCCGGGTTGTGGTAAGCCCGGCCCTTCCTGCGTCTGTAGCCGGGAACTCCCGGTTATAGACCGAAGGATGGCCGTACAGGGCACTCAGACGAGTTTCCGATACCAACTACCGGACAAGAGCCGGAAGCCATCATACGGCCATCTGACGGACTTATAGCGGATGATCGCAAGAGGCGATCGCCTGTTCTCCTGACGCGATCAGGTGGGGCATGGTGCCGTTCCATGTTGGGGCTTCTCGCGGCCCGGCCGGAAAGGGCGGCACTCTGGCGGCAATTTTCGCAGTGCCACCATGCCGCGCCCTAACCCCATGTGCAGACAGAGGAATCCGGAAAACCAAGGTCACAGAGTGCTGGTTTCTTTAATCTTGCCCTCACTTTTTTCGCCTTCTCCCACCCCGGAACGTAGACGAAATTGGTGTTTTGTATTACACTGAAATACAGTATTGGGAGGGTATGTCATGGCTGTCAGTCGCATGGTCCAGGCCCGAGTGCCGGGTGAGATTCAGGAAGCCGCGAACCAGGTCATTCACGCGGCCGGGCTGACGGTGAGTGATGTGGTGCGTGTGCTGATGACGCGGATTGCCCAGGACAAGGTGATTCCGGCCGCGCTGTTTCAGCCCAATGCGGAGACGCTGGCAGCGTTTACTGAGGTCGAGCGTGGGGATCTGACGCGCTTCAGGTCTGTCGATGCGCTGTTCGAAGATCTCCATGCGGACGATTGAGCGCACGACGGCTTTCAAGCGTGATTTCAAACGGGTGGCGAAGGGACCGCATCGGGCTGCCCTAGACACCGATCTGCGGCGAATTATCGAGCTTCTGGTGGTCGATGCGGCATTGGAAATACGGCATCGCGACCATGCCCTGACAGGCAACTGGAAGGACTATCGGGACTGCCATGTGAAGCCTGATCTGGTGCTGATCTATCGCCTCATTGAGGCCGATCGCCTGGTCTTGGTGCGACTGGGCTCCCATTCGGAACTCGACCTCTAGCCTTTAAGGGAAAGACAGGCGTCTTAGTCCCGGTGCATCAGAGAGTGCGCGCTTATACGTTGCCCAAAGGGCAACGTGCGCTTGGTGTCGGGCGATCTATTTTTCGGTGGCCGGCAAGTCTGGTTCCATGCCGTCGAAAGAAGGCTGAGATGGTGGTGGTAAGCCGGGGCCGGTAGGTAGCTGCTTCTCTCCCGGATACAGGTCTGGAATGGCCTGTAGAGGCGGCTGTGCGCCAATTTCGGTCTTATCGGGTTGTTCGTCGTCTGAGAGCAACACAGCGGCAGAAAACAGGCTGTAGCGGATACCATCGCGGTTTCCGGACCAAGCCACTCGGTCATTAACGATGTAAGCACAAGCCGTGCCTGTGGGGCCGATCTGTCGAACTTCGATCCAGTTGCCCTCTCGTAAAACGGACAAAGCCCTTTTGAGAGTATTCAAGCCGCAACCAGCCATTTTGGCCAATGTAGCTTGGGATGCGACGAGAGCATTATTGCGGCCCATTTGGGAGGTCATAAGCATCATAACGGCCGCTGCTCTAGGATTTGATACAGCTAATTTTGACCATCGTTCCATAGCCGCTCGTTCGACCTGAACCCAAGTTCCGTTGGGTGCGGTGGTTAATCCAACGTGCTTTGGCTTCATGGCCTACCCCTAGATCAAATCAGACGATTTTTCATCCAAATTTGGATGAAATTCATCCATTTTATAGCGAAAAATGTAGATAAATTCAATCCAAATTTGGACAAATTCCATCCAAACCTAGCCCATAGCTGGTGGGCTAGGGGTAGCCCATAGCTGGTGGGCTACCCCCCCCCCTCACATCATTGATAAATAACAATTTTTTTCGTGGTCTCTCTCTATGATCTTTGGACCGTCCCCGAAGCCCACGGGGGCGGCGCAGCGAAC
>NZ_NKTX01000153.1 GCF_003207815.1 Komagataeibacter oboediens
TGACCACCTCGCGCATATCCGTCGTGCGAGGGCGACCGCCCCGTTTCGCAGGGGGCACAAATGGCACGATCAAAGCCCATTCCCCGTCCATCATATCCGATGGATATCGCAGTCCTTCCCGGCTATGTTCACGTCGGGCAATACCAGTCCATGTCACCATTCACTCCATCTCTTCGTAAAGACGGATGAATCACAACAGGCTGGTATTGTTCAAAAACTTTCGGATCAGGCTCTGACTAAAGAATAGCGCATTGATTCTAATGTATTATTATTTGCCACAATCTGCTGAGATTATAATGATCTGGACTAAAAACACCCGTGCGCAAGCCGAATTATCAGGCGCAGACGGTCGATCTCGAGACAAAAGTGGGCTGGTGCACCGCATACAGTTTACTATTCCTTGGCTGCATCCGCAAAAATTGAAGCATGGCGACTCCTATCGATCTCGTTATGAAGGGGGGCCTGACAATTTCCTACGGTCGCGCATGATAGCCTCGCCCAAAAGAGAACTAGGGCCTGTTAGATCTTGAATTTCTTCCCATATTGTAGGGATGGAAGAAGGAGACAGAACAGGCGCCTTTACGGACGAGACATGGGCGATCTGGGAACCTCTGGTTGAGGCGGTTCGCCCAAGGGGCAAGACGCCACCCCATGATCTGCGGCGTACGATAGCAGCAATTTTCTGGCGCCATGAGAATGGCGCGAAATGGCGGAGCATCCCCGCTGAACTGGGTCCATGGTGGCGGGCGGCGCAGCTTTTCATCCGCTGGTCGAAACTCGGCGTATGGGAACGCTTGCTCGAACTGGTTCAGGAACAACAGGGAGTGGCGTTCGGAATGACTTTTCTGGATGGTACGAACAACAGGGCTCACCACAAGGCGGCGGGAGCCCAAAAAAGGGGCCTCTTTCGAAGAACGGGACCATCGTGAAGCACTTGGCCGCTCTCGCGGCGGCTATGGCACGAAAGTCTGCGTGATCGCTGACGGACATGGAAAAGCCTTCGGTTTTGCGCTGGCCCCCGGACAGGCTCATGAACTGCCCCAGGCACCAGCCATGCTCGACAACCTCCCCTCCATTCCCCTGTGGGTAGTGGCGGACAAGGGCTACGCGTCTAACGCCTTTCGTGAACGGATATGGGACATGGGAGCCCGGCCCGCCATTCCTGCGAAACGACGCGATGGGTCGGTCGCCTGCCCAGAATGGGCCTATCGGTGTCGACATTTTGTCGAGAACCTCTGGGCTCGCCTCAAGGAGTGGGGTGCTGTCGCAACCAGATACGAAAAAACAGCAACGTCGTTCCTCGCGGTCATCCACATCGCTGCCGCAGCAGACTGGATCAAGCCCTAACAGGCCCTAATATGTTGCGAATAAAAATCTACCCGGCTGGAAATGGGGACGCGTTTCTTCTCAGTGTCGCAGGATCGAATGTACTTGTCGATGGTGGCTATGCCCAAACATTTGATGAGTATATTAAGTCGGATCTTTTGGAGATCGCACTTAAGGGCGAGCGTCTGGATCTGGTTATCGCAAGTCACATTGACGCAGATCATATCTCTGGTCTCATACGATTTCTAGTGGTAAACGAAACATCTACCGAGCCGAAGGTAGTGTAATCATCCGGCGAGAGACGCGGGCGTATTCAGGCGGCGATGGTATTGTGGACCTGCTGGTGGGCTTTCCAGTGCCAGGGCAGGAGTTCATGGAGGCGTGGATTGGGAATGTCATTGATCCGTGCCAGGACATCAGCGAGCCATGCATGGGGATCGACATCGTTCAGGCGCGCGGTGACGATCAGGGAATACATGGCGGCGGCGCGCTCTCCGCCACGATCGGACCCGGCGAACAACCAGGCTTTCCTGCCCAGGGCGATGCCGCGCAGGGCGCGTTCTGCTGCATTGTTTGAGAGGCAGATCCGGCCGTCAGTGAGGAATCGTGTGAATGTATCGGCACGTCTGAGAAAATAGTTCATGGCGTGGGCAACGGGATTTTTTGTCGACATGCGCCGGCAACACTCCCGCATCCAGTCGAACAGATCGTCGACCAGAGGGGCTATGTCTGTTTGACGGACTGCCAGCCGATGTTCTGGGGGCGTACCGTTGATGGTGCGCTCGGCCTGGAATATGGCGTCGATCCTGCCTACTGCCTCTATGGCGAGGGGCGCCTTGTCCCTCTCGGCGATTTTGAACAGCCCTCTGCGTCCGTGGGCCCAGCATCCGGCGGAGACAACCGGCGCGGGTTGGCGTCCCGGTTTCGCCAGAGTATTATAACCCGCATAGGCGTCTGACTGCAGAATGCCGGTCCAG
>NZ_NKTX01000154.1 GCF_003207815.1 Komagataeibacter oboediens
AAGGATTTGAGGCATGCAGCTAAGCCGGGCCGATCATCGCGGCTACCGGATGCACGATCATCATAAATATTACCTGGCTCGATACCGGCGGCACGCAGGGCGTCGTGCTGGAGGTCGAGGGATTGGGAACCATCGGCTTTGGAGACGCGGGCATATCCGATCAGCATGTTTCTTAAACGTTGGTTTGAAGCGGTGACGAACATGAGCACATAAGCTTGCACTATTGTGTATCTTAACCAGCATCGCAATCAAACTATCTCAAACCTTACCTTGGAAAGAATAAGGAGCATGTATGCCGCGTCGCGTGACCCTGACCGATCGACAGCGCGAGGCGCTGTTTCACTTACCGGTCGATCAAGGTGATCTGCTGCGGCACTATACCCTTAGCGATGAGGATCACCTGCGAAGAGTTCACCGTGGCGAAAAGCGCCGGGGACCAGTGCCAACCGCGTTTGTCCCCAAAGCCTGGGGCCGTCAGTTGAAAACCGAGGACGGCACGTTCGATCTGACCGGATACCGGCTTTGCACGCTCGACCGGCTACGCCGCGCCATCCGTCGCCGCGATGTCTTTCCCGTTCGCTCGCTTCGCTATGCCGACCCCCGCAAGGGCCTGCTGACCGGCGCCGCCTGGGAGGCGGCGCGACCGACCGTGTGCCGCACGGTCGGCGTGGCGGTCGCTGGCGACGAGGAAGTCGCCAAGCTGTCCGCGCGCCTCGATCTCGCCTACCGCCAGACAGCCGCGCGTGTGCCGGATAATGATGCCGTGACCATCACCAGTACGGCGAGCGGTGCAGACCTGTCGATCGAGGCGCTCGACAAGATCGACGAGCCCCTGAGCCTCACCGATCTTCACACGGCGATCAATGCACGGCTGCCGCAGCTGGACCTCCCCGAACTGATCCTGGAAATGCACGCGCGAACCGGATTCGGGGCAGCATTTACGCATGCCAGCGAAGGCAACGCCCGCGCCGGTGACATCGCGACGACGATCTGCGCTGTGCTCGTCGCAGAGGCGACCAACACCGGTTTCGAGCCGCTTCTACGCCCCGAGGTGCCCGCGCTGCGCCGGTCCCGGTTGAGCTGGGTGAAGCAGAACTTCATCCGCGCCGAGACGCTGAGCACCGCCAATGCGCTGCTGGTCGCCGCACATAACAGAATACCCCTGACCCGCGCCTGGGGTGGTGGTGAGGTAGCGTCAGCCGATGGACTGCGGTTTACCGTGCCGGTTCGCACGATCCACGCCGGTCCGAACCCGCGGTACTTCGGGCGCGAACGCGGCGTCACTTGGTATAATCTGGTTTCCGACCGCTTTTCCGGGCTGAATGCCGTGACGGTCCCCGGCACACTGCGCGACAGTCTTCATCTGTTGGCCGTTGTGCTCGATCAGGAAACCGAATTGCGGCCGACCGAGATCATGACCGATACGGCCGGCTATACCGACACGATATTCGGGATATTTCATCTGCTCGGACTCCAGTTCTCGCCGCGTATCGCTGACATTGCCGGGGCAAGATTCTGGCGTGTCGATGGCAATGCGGATTACGGCGTGCTGGACGATCTTGCGACGAACAGGATCAACATCAAGCTGATCGTCGAGCACTGGGACGATCTCCTTCGCCTCGCCGGATCATTGAAGCTCGGAGTAGTGAGGGCAGCCGGACTCACCCGTGTTCTTCAGACCAACGATCGTCCGACCAGGCTGGCACGTGCGCTTCAGGAACTCGGCCGTCTCATCAAATCGCTCTATATGCTACGGTTCATTGACGACGAAACCTACCGGCGTCGCATCCTCGTCCAGCTCAACCGCGGCGAGAGCCGCCATCAGCTTGCCCGCACGATATTCCACGGGAAGCGCGGCGAATTGCGCCAGCGTTATCGCGTCGGCCAAGAGGACCAGCTTGGCGCGCTCGGGCTAGTCGTCAATCTGATCGTGCTCTGGAATACGATCTACATCGACGCCGCGCTCAACCAGCTTCGCGCTGAAGGCCACATGATACTGGACGAAGACGTAGCGCGCCTTTCGCCGCTCGGCTTCCGGCACATCAACATGCTGGGGCGCTATGCCTTCACCATTCCCGAAATGGTCGCGCGCGGCGAGCTTCGACCGCTCCGCGATCCCGGCGCCACGGGTATCGATGACGCGTGAGGTCGGGCCTTATGTAGGTTTTCTGTTCCGTTGCTACTCAACCCCCTTGTTGCGGAACCTCAACAGAGCAGGCAAACGCGATTTACCTGGCGACGCACCGATGCCGTTTCGCAAGGAATGGCAGAAGATCGTTATCGATCAGGAT
>NZ_NKTX01000155.1 GCF_003207815.1 Komagataeibacter oboediens
GCCATTGGCCGGAGCTGCATCCGCACAGGTCGGCGTGGCCGGTTCTTCAACGTGGTGGACCTGGTCAACCGGCTTGAGGCTGACAGTCGGGCGGCAAGGGCGGGTCGGCTGGCCGAACAACTCGGCCGACTGGACTTTGTCATCCTCGACGAACTGGGATACCTGCCCTTTGCCCAGTCTGGCGGACAGTTGCTGTTCCATATGATCAGCCGCCTTTATGAACAGACCTCGGTCATTGTCACCACGAACCTGTCCTTCGGTGAATGGGCCAGTGTATTCGCCGACGCCAAGATGACCACGGCACTGCTCGACCGTCTGACCCATCACTGCGACATCATCGAGACAGGGAACGAAAGCTGGCGGTTCAGGAACCGTAACTGAACCTCTCTCCAGATCCATACCTGCCCCGGCCTGTCTCCTTACGCCTACGGCTTCAGGAGACAGGCCGGGCCTTCAACAGGGGGTTAATATTGCATGCCGATCAGGGGTTATTTTTGAGTGCCGATTGACACCAATGGCTGCGGCTCGGGGGCCGGGGCCACCATGACAGGTATGAACGATGTCCCGCCTTTGGCCTGCGCTTTGGCCCGAGCCTCTCGCCGCCAGCGAAACACCAGACTTGGATGGATCCCATACTGTGCAGCCACCTCCCTTATTGGGCGTCGGCTCTCGTAGGACGCGATGACCACTCGCGCGCGAAATTCAGGGGCGTGCCAGCGGCGGCGATCCGAAACGATCTCGATCCGCGAGGCGTCCGCCAGCCTGTCCCGCTCGCCTGTCTCTCTACCGCTCCTTTGGAGCCTCTCTGCGGTACTACCTGCGACACTCGCAGGTAGTACCGCGTCCCTATCTCTTAAATCGCTCATGCTTCATAGCTGAACAAGACCAGAAGTATTCAGCAAGGCGTCAGTCGCCGGGAGCTTACGGCTGATCATGGATTTCAGGATTTTATGCAGCGAAGAGCGGTTCAGGAAGCCTGTCAGGGGATCATAATTGGCAAGCTGCGAGATGTGCTGCCGCGCCTCGTACTGCTCGATGACCACCCCGCAGAAGGGCACGGCCCCTGACACGATCTTTTTGGGCCAGTCCGCCCCTTTGTGCTGGTTGCGGGAATATAATGCCAGGATGCCGGCGATCTTCCCGTTCGGGGCCTTGATGGCCGAAGCCCAGCAATCGTGCAACCCAAGGGAAATACCCATCGAGCGATAGCTTTCCCATACGATAGAACTGGCTTCGTCCAGATCATTGGCCAGGGCAGCGACATCAGCGTCGCTCAGGGTCATGTGCTCGAGCGCCGCCCCGAAACGGCGCGGCAGGCCGGAGCCTGAGAGTATCTGCAGGCGATGGTCCTCTGTCACCAGCATGAGCACCGCCACGGAATTGGGAACGAAATCCTCAATGCCCTGACAGACCAGATCCGCTACATCTTGGATCATCATATCGCCGGATAGAGAGCGGAAAACCGTATTCTGGAGGTCCAGTAACTTCTTGCGATGACTTTCTTCGGTCACGCCCTTCATGAACGCCATATAATAACGTTTGTTTTCCGGCCCGATCAGAGCAGTCGATATGGACATTTCGGCCGAGACATAGTCGCCGCCCTTGCTTTCGAACGTGATCTCTCGGGATGTACCGACAATCCGGTTGACACCAGTGGTCCGATTATGGGCGATGAAAGCGTCATGATCCTGCCGGATATCCATGGGGACAAGGCATTTGACATTTCGGCCCATGACCTCTGCGCCAGTATATCCCCACAGCTTTTCCGCGGCGGGATTAAAGAACACGATGCAGTTCCTGTCATCAATAATGACAACGCCATCGCGCGCCTGCGTGAGCATATCCATGCAAATTTCAGCACTGACATTCTCGTCAGTCACGGGAAGAACTTCGTCACCCACGATAGCACCTTTTATTTATTATAGTTCCGGAAAACAACTAGTTTTATTATAAAATTATATTATTTATATTGATACAAACGTCGCCGGATTTATTGGACTCATAATAACGAATGAGCAATTCATCGCTATTCTCATTGGTGGAGACCCGTATGTTGGCCTCGGACGAAAGACCACATACGTTCCCGCCAATCCTGACAACAGACCAGACTGAGGTGGTCCCGTCCGTTCGGACAGCTTTGTGGGCTTGATAAGCTATACCCGGTTGTTGTTATGCCGCCCTTCTGACGGCGTTGCTGTTGGCTATCTG
>NZ_NKTX01000156.1 GCF_003207815.1 Komagataeibacter oboediens
AAAAAGGCTTGCCATGCCTTCGATCGCCTGGCGCTTCCATTGGGCGATCATCGTCTGATGCACGCCATGTTTCGACGCCAACTCCGCCAGCGTCAGTTCCCCACGGATCGCCTCCAGGGCAACCCGTGATTTGAACTCCGCCGCATACCGTTTCCGCGTAACCTTGCCCATAAAACACGTCCTCGTTCAGGCCAGATGATAGCTTATCGCCCTGTCCGAAAAATGGGGACCACTTCTGACATTGCTGTCCAGACCTGCTGCTGGTGCCCCCAGCATTCCAATCAGGGTTATGTCAGCCTTGGGATCATACGTCACGGTCAGGCGGGAGACCTGCTTGAAGAGGACCAAGAGAGGAGCCTTCTGCCGCAGCGTGACATCAACCAGCAGCAAGCCGGGGTCATGCCCGCGGGCATCAAAGATCAACTCACCGCCTTCGGCTTCAATTTCAACTGAGATCCACAAAACATGGAGGGTGCCGCTGCTATCAAACTCGATTGTACCGCCGCGTAAAACGTAATCACGAACACAGCATTTCGCCAGGTCTTCAACGCTAGCCTTAGAGACTGTTTCAAAAGTCTGCATGCTTGAAATTCCTATGAATTTGTCCGAAAGTCGGCAACTCGGAGGAATTTCATAAACATATCTGGAAGTTTTCCTTCTATTTCCTTTAGAAGTTCTGTTTGAAAATTATGGTTTTCCATAAATAAATCATGTCTAAAAGACTTGTCTTCTTTGGATATGTTCTGTTCGGATTTTATTTCTTTCATCCGCTTCCTATTTTCAGTTATCTGAAACAGGCGTTGCCGTATCGTGCATAAATACAAATGCGTTTCAATGTCTAATAGAAACCTCGCTTGCTCTCCTAAATAAATTGTTTCATCCAAAACATCATGATTGGCATCAGGATCGAAATTTCTCATGCACACGCTGACGATTGCGCGTAGGTGGACATCATATATTGCATATCGCTTTTCGAATAAGTCGGAAATGACCTTTTCCGTGGCTATTCGTCGCTGACAGTTAGCGATCCAGACGGTCATGCCACCGATAGCGAGAGCCACAACCACCGTTCCGATATCGGATGGCTTAACTGTCACCAAATGACCGAAGATCGAATAAACATCTGGTGCTGGCGCAGAGGATGGGGATGAAGTGCAGGTAATTGCTAAATTAGCGAGATCGGCCAAAGCTTAAAGCTCTCTACCATATATTGATTCTGGTTTAACAAAAACCACAAAATACGGCAGGAAACAACCCAATTATAAACGGGACTGGGGTAGCCTCCCCAACCCTAATGTGAACCAATTGGGAGGATAGGAAATGCCGACACTGTTGGAGGTTCTTGTAAAGGCTCAGACACATCCCGGTATGGAGTGTACGGAGAGGGTAGAAGATACAGAAGAACCCCGGACTACAACGAACGTGCCGGGGTTTGAAAACTCAAAGAAATCAAATGAAGACAATCATGATATTTCAATCCGTTCAGCTATAATCAAATTTTTCACACAATAATTTCGCATTTTCCAGACTAAAGGACGGCACTTCTTTTGTAATATCTTTCGGGTTAATCTTATTAAATTTCCCACATTTTGTTAATATCCGCTTAATACAATGATTATCAATATTAATTAGTTCCTCAGACAGACGCAGTGCTAATTTATAATTTTCTTTTTGAATTAATGTATCAACACTACAATCGTCTGGGTACAAACAATAAGTTTCTGCTATTTCCATCTGAAATGAAGTCGCCAGCCCTTCTTCTAGTAATGTAGCATCCCGACTCCCAGATGGACTTAATAAATGCATACATTCATGAGCCAGTTGAAATATTGCCCTTGATACATCCTGTTTACATTCGTCAGACAAAAGTATAGCCACTTGTTGTCCATAAGGAGGATACCAAATCATGGGAGTACTACCACCAAAACTAATCCCTAAAATAGTATATGAGGTATCGCGTTTCCTATATCGAGCCTCTAATTCTGAGAGGAATGCTCCTAATAAATTCACTAAAGAGATACCAGAAACTCCGCGTCCCGATACAGAATTGCAGAATCCTTTAGAGCCCGATCCGAAAGTTTTTCAAGCTTGACAATGCCTTGCTGTCCGTCGTGTGAGCATGCGGATCGAGGCGATCAATGTCCATGCGGTTGAGGACGCA
>NZ_NKTX01000157.1 GCF_003207815.1 Komagataeibacter oboediens
ATGGGGCGTCGGCTCTCGTAGGACGCGATGACCACTCGCGCGCGAAATTCAGGGGCGTGCCAGCGGCGGCGATCCGAAACGATCTCGATCCGCGAGGCGCCCGCCAGCCTGTCCCGCTCGCCTGTCTCTCTACCGCTCCTTTGGAGCCTCTCTGCGGTACTACCTGCGACACTCGCAGGTAGTACCGTGTCCCTATCTCTTAAATCGCTCATGCTTCATAGCTGAACCAGACCAGAAGTATTCAGCAAGGCGTCAGTCGCCGGAAGCTTACGCTGAGAGTATATGACGGGAAACAGGTGTTTTCCGTCATTTTTTTTCTTGCCGGGAAAAGATAGCCGCCAAGGTAGCAAAAACTGCACGACAAACCATGTCGCTTTGCATTACTGTGCGGAAACTCTTCTGATGAGGTTTGTCGTACATGCTGGTCGGTTATATGACTGGATCGAGCTCCCCGAAGAACGCCGCCGCGCCACCCGCGAGTTGAACAAGGGAGAGGCCCAGAACGCCCTCAAGCGCGCCATCTTTTTCCATCGCACCGGCCGGATCCGCGATCACGGACTGCAAGCCCAGGGACATCGGGCGAGCGCGCTCAATCTCGTCGCCAGCGCCATCGTATTGTGGAACACCACCTATCTCGGAGCCGCAATGCGGCATCTCGAACGTCAAGGACGATCCGTTGCGCCTGATCTGCTCCAGCATCTCTCTCCGCTGGGGTGGCAGCATATCAACCTGACCGGGGATTACCTCTGGACCGACGCCGGCATCCCGGAAGGGAAACTCCGCCCGCTTCGGCAAGCCATCACAATCACCGATAATCCTTAGCGTATATCTGTGTCCGTTTTATGTACCGACCCCTACATGACACTGGAAGGATTGGCCGCCATAAGCCATAGTCCCACAATCAGCCTGCCAGTCGTGGCAGCATGACCCCCTCGAGCCCATCGAGGATCGGTGTTCTTACACCACGCCTCGGGACACAGCCGTCAGACGGGTACCGAACGGTAGTGCGACGATATCAGGCTGGTATGACTGTGCATAAACGGAGAAAATATTATGATCCCTTTATTCCTCGATAAAACGACGAACCCGCCAGCGCCTCAGGAAGCGGGTTGGTATGTTCTTAGTGGGTCCAGGATTCTTGATGGTGGCCCATTCACGAGCGAGCAGGAAGCATTGCTCTGGGTTGATAGCCGACAACCGGATCCTGATGCGGGTGGACAGTCACCGTTCTGAATAGGCTTAGCAGCCTGTCGGGTTTGGCATTTTGCGGCTGATAACGCCGAGGCTGACCCGGCTTAAGCTGCCTGAATGGGGTCGTTTGCGGGAGGGGGCGAAATCCTACGCTAAGGATTTAGGCCAGCGATATTCGCCGGTGAGGTTGATGTGTTCCCATCCCAGCGGTGAGACATGGGCGAGGAGATCAGGCGGGATGATGATGCCGTCCACGGCGCGTCTGTCCACGACCTCCCCGAGTTTCATGGTGTTCCAGAAGATGATGATGGCGGCGAGCAGGTTCATGCCGGCAATACGATAGTGCTGCCCTTCGCCTGAGCGGTCGCGTATCTCACCTCGACGATGGAAGCTGATGGCGCGCTTGAGGGCATGATGGGCCTCGCCCTTGTTGAGACCGATCTGAGCCTGGCGCTGGAGACCGGCGTCGAGAATCCAGTCGATCATGAACAGGGTGCGCTCGATGCGACCGATCTCCCGCAATGCGAGGGCCAGCTCATTCTGGCGCGGGTAGGAAGCGAGCTTGCGAAGAATCTGGCTGGGGGCGACGATGCCCGCTGCGATCGTTGCCGTGACGCGCAGGATGTCGGGCCAGTTGCGCTCGATGAGCGGTTCATTGATTTTGCCGCCAACCAGCGCTCGCACATTGGCGGGCGTCGCGTTGGGCGTGAAGGCATAGAGTCTTTTCTGAGAGAGATCTCGGATACGCGGTGCGAACCTGTAGCCGAGCAAGGAGCTGGCGGCGAACACATGATCGGTAAAGCCACCCGTGTCGGCAAAATGCTGGCGGACGCGGCGGCCTGCGTGCCGCCGGTATCGAGCCAGGTAATATTTATGATGATCGTGCATCCGGTAGCCGCGATGATCGGCCCGGCTTAGCTGCATGCCTCAAATCCTT
>NZ_NKTX01000158.1 GCF_003207815.1 Komagataeibacter oboediens
CCGATCATGGTAATTTTCATCCGGGCGGTCTCCTCTGAATGGTCATTCCGACCCCAGCATGGCACATTGATGCCGCATGGAGGCCGTCCACCCCATCTTCAATCGTGAAGGACTGGCGATCGAGGTTGATTTTTCCCTGCCAGCCTGTCGGGTTGTCCGCTGTCTGGAACAGGTTATGGAGTGGCGTGGCAGGCCAGAAGCCATCCGAATGGATAATGGCCCTGAATATGTCAGTCATACGTTGGTTTCATGGGCCGAAAAACAGGGGATTACCCTGATCTATACGCAACCGGGTAATCCGCAGCAGAACGCCTATATTGAACGCTACAACAGAACTGTCCGGCAGGAATGGCTGGAGCAGTATTTGTTTGAAAGCATTCAGGACGTGCAGGAGGTCGCAACACAATGGCTCTGGACATATAACCATGACAGACCCAACATGGGGAACAGCGGGCTAACCCCCGCCCAGAAACTAAAAACAGCTGCCTGAATTCTCATTCAATGCCCCACTAAAAATGGGGGGATTACCCCTTGATGTATGCATCCTTGCGCTCGCACGAGAGGTCGACATTGCTCCGATTATTCTTGATGAGAAGCTCCCAATACAAGGGAGCCAATTCACAGCCTTTGGTTTTCCAGTAGCGAAGCTCTCCGTCGGGCACAGGCTGGAAGGTTCAATATCGCAAGTTCTCGACACGCCGAGATTAAATCTAGATCTCGATCTTCACGTAGATATGTCGTCCGCACTGACCAACTATGCTGGTATCTCTGGCGCTCCGCTCATCTGCGGCGGTCATGCTCGAGGCATGTTGCGCGTTGCAATTGACAAATCATTGGGTGCCATATCTGTCGCCAGAATGTCGGCCTTTCTTCAAACGCACGCCATACCTATTAAGGAGCTCCCAGAGCAAGAGGCTGACGGCGAAATGCTCGCAGCGCGTCAAGTGTTCACCGAGAAATTTGAGTTGCTTGTCAGCACTTCGAGTCATGGATATGTCTTCATCGAAGGTGCCCACGGGATTGGCAAATCAACATTTTGCGACCGGTATCGTCCACTCAACTCGAGCCTTGAGCATTTCGAAACCTACAGTTTTACCCCCCGTAGGGGGCCGGTCAGTCCGATGCACCTGGCCCAACCTGAAGTGTTCTTCGACTGGCTCAACACTGTAGTCTCGTCTCACCTGACCGGTCGAGCTGGACGTGTCTCCGCAAAGAGCTACCCAGAACTCATTGTTAGAGTATCGGAACTTCTGGAAATTCTTGGGCAGTCGTATGTATCTCAAGAAAAGATGGCGGTTATTTTCGTAGATGCCATCGACGAAGTCGCAAAGCTGGGCCAAGGAACACTTGACCAGTTTATAGGGCTGTTGCCATCTCGGATGCCTGCTGGCGTGTCCATTGTGTTTTCGGCTCCCAGCTACATTCATCTTTCTACCGCGTTGGGTTCAAGGATCGAAAGTGGGTCATGCATTGCGATGCCCCCGTTGGAGCCAAGATCTGCGCGTGCCTTTTGCTTGGATAACCTTGTCCCAGAACGAGTATCCGCTGCGACGGTCCGCATCATTTGCGAGAGAGGGCAAGGCCACCCTCTTTATCTTCGGTATCTCGTTGATCTGGCGAATGGCGGCACAGATGGCGAACATCTTGCTGTGTTGCCGTTGATTAACGGCAGCATTCGCACGTACTACGAGACACTGTGGCCCCAGCTCTTGGTGGATCCAGAGGCCGTTAATTTGCTAGCAATTATTGCCCGTCTGCGATGGGGAATTCCAACACAGCAGCTTGTTGAAATCCTGCAAGAGGCAGAGAGGTTGGCGCTCGTGAGCACGCTCGCTCGGATCCAACACCTGCTGCTACGTCACGACGAGACGACCATCTATCACGCATCGTTTGCTGACTTCTTAATTGAGAAGACTGCATTGCGAGAGTTGGACGTACAACGTCGGTTGCTGGAGTATTGTGCGTCGCGTCCGGATACCGACTATGGTACGCTCAATATCATTTACCACGGGCTCAGAAGCGGTAAGCTCCCGGCGACTGACGCCTTGCTGAATACTTCTGGTCTTGTTCAGCTATGAAGCATGAGCGATTTAAGAGATAGGGACGCGGTACTACCTGCGA
>NZ_NKTX01000159.1 GCF_003207815.1 Komagataeibacter oboediens
TGACCACCTCGCGCATATCCGTCGTGCGAGGGCGACCGCCCCGTTTCGCAGGGGGCACAAATGGCACGATCAAAGCCCATTCCCCGTCCATCATATCCGATGGATATCGCAGTCCTTCCCGGCTATGTTCACGTCGGGCAATACCAGTCCATGTCATCATTCACTCCATCTCTTCGTAAAGACGGATGAATCACAACAGACTGGTATTGTTCAAAAACTTTCGGATCGGGCTCTGACATCTCCAAGATACAGGTCTGCTGCCAGCGTATAGCTCATGTCCACGCTGCGGTCGCTGCCTGGATCAATGATCATATGCGGGTGCATCCCATATCGCGCCAGTATACCATTACTTTTCAGGCGATGGGTATCAAACAAACGGTAATGCGGTGCGAAGATCAGATTGTATTTTTCCTGATGGGCAAAATAATCAAGAATTGCCATGCCAGACCGGTGCCATGATGACAGGCGCGGGCTGAAATGGGGATTGTAGAGAATGGTCGGACGGGTATTGGGGAATAATGGCAGACCATGGGCGTGCAGCCGGCGCACCATGTCGAATTTTGCATATATGCCAGTGGCATAATGGCCGGGGCGCAAAACACCGGCCCGGGTCAGTCGTTCCTCTATTTTGTGTCCCGCCATAAGTATGAAATCGAACTGGCGCGTATCATGAGTGAATCCAATGGCCCGGTCACCCGCACCATGACGGGTCCAGATCAGGCGGGGGGAAGAGACCCCCATCTTGCGTAAATACAGCGATGTACGTTCGGGCACGACAATTGCCTGAAATTTGTTGAAATAATTTCTGTTCAGCAAAAGGACTGCCATTTTACCCAGCGGGGTCTGCCCGTGCTGCCTGATGTGGTGCCGAAGCCATCCGGGCATCTGTAAAATATCAAAGGTGACCGAAGATTCGGGGTACAATCTGCAAAGAGAGCGGATACGGGAATCGCGTTCCGGGGTCAGGCTGGCAATATGAACCTTAATTCCCGGATAAAGCCGTGCCATTTCCAATGCGATTGGAAGAGAATGGAATTCCTGATGCGGCTGGGCAATATAGGGAAACAGGATGTGAAGCATTTACGGTTGGCCTGAGGATCCTTGGCAGATGATGCCATGGAAAAATATCTCATCAGAATTTACAATAAATTTAAGAAGATAATACTGTGATATATTGTATATGAATATCGTATATTTATGAGCCCATCTTGGGGTTGTCTCGTGTTCTTTTGAAATACATGGGGAACGAAGGAGGGGCTATCGCTCGCATGCTGTGAGGCCTGTTCCTTTTGGTGGATTGAAATTTCCAGCGTATCGGCAGCTTGCGAGGGGGAATAGCTGTACCTTCCATCGTGCCTGTCTGCGCAGAAAGAAAAATCGCTGAGGGGGGCTGCCTATCCCCAGCGATTTCCGCAGTCTGGGTGCGCAATCGGGCACGGCGAAGTGTCTGCATAAACCGAGCGCATACTTCTCAGGCGCGGGTTTCTGATTGAACGCAGGCGCACTGACGTAATCTCCTGGATGCATATGGATTGGAATGAAGTCATATACGTGTCTCTGGCACGTTTTCAGAAGGAATGATCATTCTGGATGTGGCCATGCCTGTTCCATTCATGGCCTTTTATCTGGCTACCAACAAGGATGGAGGAAACGACACTCCTGAGTGGACGAGCTAATCCTTATGCCGTGGCATCTGTGATCTGTCCTGCTCGGCTGTCATGGAAATGGCCGAGCATCGAACTGAGATGAAAATCGCGTCTGATTGACCATATATATGCCGACTGACTCTGGCGATCGGCATGTGCTTTGAGGAAAGGAGGGGCTTGCCCCTCCTTTTTTCATATATTTTTCATTTTCATGCACTTTTTTTGGTGCGGTTTGTGAACGGTTTATGGGTTTAGTGGCTGTTTTCCGTTCATTTTCTGTATTTTCAGGTCGGCGTTGACAGGGTGGGGGAATATCCGTAAAAGCCCCTTCACCGGACGGCGATGCCGCTTCGGCGGGTTCTTTGACAAGAGAATAGAGAGAGTATCTGGAAGGGATATGCTGGCGGCGCGATTGTTGCTCTTTAGGGGGTGATGATTGGCGGTCTGGACTGGGTGAG
>NZ_NKTX01000015.1 GCF_003207815.1 Komagataeibacter oboediens
ACCGCCCTCGTCATCAGCCAGATCCTCCCGCATCAAGAGAATCAGAGCCAGCGCCGTTTGTCACTTCACACACGAGTCAGTGGCTACGTCCTTTGGTATCATTTATAAAGAACATTAAACGTCTCCAGGAACTTTCTGAAAAAAGCTTCAGAAAAAACGTCCTGATGATGAGTGAATGTTTTGCAGACAGGCTGCTTCAGGCTGCCCTGTATGATGGTCCATGGTGTGGCTTGTCGTCGTCCCTGCGCGTGGTAGCATGCCGTTCTTGCCGCAGACGTCGGGGAAAACCGGAGAATGGAAAACAGGCAGGCACTTCCCCTGAAGGAAAAGGTGGCCTACGGCTGTGGTGATGCCGCCTCCAACATGATGTGGGGCATGACCTCATCCTACCTCATGTATTATTACACGGACATATATGGCCTGCCGCTGGTGGCGGTATCGTGGATATTGCTTGTGGCCCGAGTTGTGGATGCCTTCTGCGATCCGGCCATCGGCTATATCGTTGACCGTACGGGGGGGCTGATCGTGCCGCGTCTGATCCGGGCGCTTGCCATTCCCTTTGGCGTGACGGGTTTCGCGTGCTTTCTGGCCCTGCCACTTTCGCCCGCAGGGAAAATCCTGTGGGCAGGGCTGACCTATATCGTATTTGGTGCGGTCTATTCCTGCATCAACACGCCCTATGGCGCGCTGTCGGTCATGATCAGCCGGAGTGCGACGGCGCGCGTGGGCCTGAATGCATTCCGCATGATGGGCTGTCAGGCCGGGTCGCTGTTTGTGGCGCTTATGACCATTCCCGCCATCACTTGGCTGGGCGGGGGCGACAGTGCGGCGCAGCACCGGTATGGCATGGCGGTCTATGTGCTGGCCCTGTCGGTTGTGGGCAGTGTCCTGTGGCTGTGCGTGGCGCGTGGCTGCATCGTGCGGCATCCGCCAGCACCCGTCCGGCAGGGGCTGGTGATCACGCTGCGCCATCTTTTCGGCAACCGGCGGTGGGTGCTGAGCAATATGCTCGCATTCTTTTATTTCGTGGGGCAGGCGGCCCTGTTCGGGTTTGCCCTGTATTACGCCCGCATTGTCCTTGGCGGCACGGAGCAGCTGGGCGCCAATATCATTACATTCATTACCGTCCTGCTGTTTGCTGGCGTGCCCGCATGCGGGCCACTTGCGCGGCGTCTGGGCACTGTCCGCAGCGGGATCGTATGCCTGATCGTGCAGGGGGCAGCCTATCTGGCCATGGCTGTCGCGGGGGCGTCCATGACGGGCTTTTTCCTGTCCGCAGGTCTTCTTGCGTTGGCGCAGGGTGTCATGTCGCCGCTGTATTACACCCTGCTGGCCCAGGCCGTGGATGACGGGGACCCGCGTTCCTCGACCGGATCGGCAGGGTTGGCATATTCGATCAATACATGAGTCACGAAACTGGCGATGGGCCTGACCGGTTTCATCCTGGCGCAGTTCCTGTCATGGGGGCATTACGCTGCGGATCGGGCGGCACAGCCACCAGAAGTATCATGGTGGATTACGACGGGATTTGTCTGGCTGCCGCTGTGGGCGGTGTGCATGCAGGCCCTGTGCCTTCTGGCGTGGCGTGACAGGGCGTGAGACGTGTGCCGGTGCTGCCGCCTGCTACGTGATTTTTCCCGCAGGCCCGTGATGGAAATAAAGGTTCATGGATGTCGCCTTTCTTCATGAAGGCGACGTTTCACCAGACACGTTCATGCGCCTGCCCGATGGTTCCGGTCGCGGTTGTCCCGCGACCGGGAACGATGATGGCCGCGTTAATGGATCACGCCACAGGCCACGCGGTCTCCCGCGCCGCCAATGGGCTGGGTGCGGTAATCATCGGGATTGGCATGGATGACCAGCGCCGACCCGTCGGCATCCAGCAGGGCAGGGCGGCCATCCTTGCCATTCAGGGACACCAGGGTGGAATACAGTTCCACCGTTGCCGTCCCGTCCTGATTGACAAACACATTGGGCAGGTCGCCCGCATCATTGGCGTTCGGGTTCAGCAGGCCATGCACGACGGGGCTGGCCGCATGGACATGTGCGCCCGCGCTGCTGAACTTCGGCGGGCCGCAGTCGCCTTTTTCATGGAAGTGGATGCCATGCCAGCCGGGGATCAGTCCCTTCGCCTCGATATGCAGCAGCACGCCCTTTGGCGCGTCCGTGACATGGAGGCTGCCGTGGTCGGTGCCGTCATTGCCGATCAGGCTGCCGGATGCCGTATCGGCGGCATGGGCCAGGGCAGGCACGCAGGCCAGTCCGGCAAGAACGGTGAGCAGTTTCAGGCGGGATGTAAGCATGGGATATTCCTTATTCCGGATCGCACGGCAGCCGTAACGGCAGCGGGATGACAGGCCGGTATCCTGCCGGGAAACGCCCGCGCGCTGACACGGCGGGGCCTGTCCGGAACAGCGTGCCGGAATTAAGATACGCTCGCAATAACCACGAAGCCGCGCCGTGCGCCCATCCGTCCCGCTACCGGGCCAATATCATGTGGAAACAGGGCGCGGTGCCGGTGGCACGCATCCTTCACTTTCTGCGGAGGCCGCGCACACGACCTCCGGTCCGTGCTCGATACGACGCGCGGGTCCCGCCACCCGGCAGCACTGGCAGCCCACCGGGGCAGGGCGCGCGCGGCGCTCCGCCGGGAACGGGGCAGTTCCCCTACGTGCATTCCCGTTGTATGACCCGACACTTCCCCCTCATGGCATGGCGGCACATGAAGATCGGTTTCCTGTTCAATCACGACTGCACCCATCAGGTCCCGCATACGGCGCCGATCATCTGTGAACTTGCGGCCATGGGGCAGGATGTGACGGTCATTACCTCCACCGCGGCGCAGGAAGCCCATGTCCGCAAAACCATCGCCGCCTGCGCGCAGCGCGTGACATATGCCCGGATTGATATCGGGCCGCTGTCCCGGGCCATAAACACGGTGGCGCGGGCGGTCGTACCGTTCCGCCGCATTGCCAATCTGCGCGAAAACATCGACCTGTTCGCGGGGTTTGACGCGCTGGTGGTGCCCGAGACGACATCGGCGCTGCTGAAAAGCCATTTCAATCTGGATGTACGGCTGATCTACCTGCCGCACGGGGCGGGCGACCGCTCCATCGGGTTTCGCGACGTGACCCGGTTTTTCGACCTTGTGCTGCTGCCCGGCGCCAAGACGCGTGACCGCATGCTGCACAAGAACCTGATCCGCCCCGGGCATCATGCCGTTGTCGGCTATCCCAAATTCGACACCGTGGACATGACGGCGCGCCCGCGCTTTTTTGACAATGACCGGCCTACCGTCCTGTACAACCCGCATTTTGACCCGGTCCTGTCATCATGGTGGGACATGGGGATCGAGGTGCTGGAATGGTTCGCGCGGCAGGATGACTACAACCTGATCTTTGCGCCCCATGTCATGCTGTTCCGCCGCAGGCTGCACACATCGGTCGAACACCGCCGCATCCGCCTGCGCCGCAGGATACCCGAACGGCTGCGCAACCTGTCGCACATACGCATTGATACCGGCAGCCAGAATTCGGTGGACATGTCCTATGTCCTTGCCGCTGACATCTACCTGGGGGATGCCAGCAGCCAGGTCTATGAATGGATCGCCCGGCCGCGCCCGTGCATCTTTATCAATTCCCACCATGCACGCTGGCGCGACAACCCCAACTATGCGCACTGGAACATGGGACAGGTGATCGAGGGCGTGGACGAACTGCCCCACGCCCTTGCCGTGGCATGTGACCGGCAGCGCCTGTTTGCCGCCCGCCAGCAGGCCGCATTCGACGCGACATTCCATACCGTCCCCGGTGAAACCGCCGCCCATCGCGCCGCGAAGGAAATTGTTACATTTTTATGTAAGGATAAGCCATCTGTCCAATGACCCGCCGGAATACGTGGTGCTATCCTGCCCGACCGGTTCATGACACGGAGTGTGCAGGGCATGCGCATCGCCTACATTATCAATACGTTTGAAGGTGGTGGCGCTGCCCTTCCCATTCCCGCCATTGCGGACGTTTTCCGCCGGCATGGGAATGAGGTGCATGTCGCCGCCATATGCCGGCGCAACGGGCGCGCCCTGCCCGTGCTGCACGCCGCCGGGGTGCCCGCCACCGTGCTCTGGGCGCGGATGACGCCCCCATTCCCCAGCAGCTTCACAGGCTGGATGCCTGGGTACGCAGCATCCGGCCCACCCATCTGTGGACATCGCTGACACGCGCGACCCTGCTGGGGGAACTGGTGGGGGCAAGGCAGCGCATTCCCGTGGTCAGCTGGCAGCATAATGCGTTCCTGCGCCCCGCCAACCTGATGCTGCTGCGCGCCATGAAAAACCTTAGTCAGGTATGGGTGGGGGATTCCGCCTATGTCACCGCGCTGACCCGCCAGAAGCTGGACCTGCCCGCCAGCCGCGTCATGTGCTGGCCCATCTTTCGCGCCTGGCCCGACACGGCTCCCGCGCCCGAATGGCGTGCGGGACAGGTGGTGCAGATCGGCTCGCTCGGGCGGCTGCATGGATCAAAGGGGTACGATGTGCTGTGCCGCGCGCTTGTGCACCTGCGTGACGTGCCGGGCCTGTCACCCTACCGCGTGGTCATTGGCGGCGAAGGGGCGGAGCATGACCGCCTGCAGGCATTCTGCCACCGCCATGGTCTGAGCAATGTGCGGTTTGCCGGTTATGTCGAGGATGTTCAGTCCTTCCTGCGGCAATGCCACATGTATGTGCAGCCCTCGCGCTACGAAGGTTTCTGCATTGCGGCGCATGAAGCCATGAACATGGGCCTGCCGGTCGTGGGCAGCGCGGTGGGGGAAATGAACCAGTCCATCGTGGACGGGGTCACCGGCTGGAAAGTCGCCCCGGGTCGGCCACGGCAACTGGCTGACAGGCTGGAGGCCGCCCTGCGCAACCCTGCGCAACTGGCCGATATGGGACATGTCGCGCGGGAGTGGGTGATGCGGACATTCAGCGCACGCGCCTTTGACGCCGCCGGGGCCGCGATCCTGCGCCGCATGGACACATAGGGATACGGGCCGGGGCGGAGGGGTACGAAAAAATAGCGGGAAACCACGGTTTTATGGCCGGTGTTCCCACCGTGCCCCATCCCGTGCCAAACCCTTACCATTATATATTACCCATACATATAGTTTATTATACCATGGGGTACGGTGGGAACAGGGGCACGTCATGTCCCGCCCAATAACCGGGCAGGCGGGGAAAACCGCCACTGGCGGCGCCACACGGCCGGGCGGGCGGCGCGTGCCCCATCCCCGATCGGGGATGGGAACACAGGTCAGATGATCACGTCCGGCGGGGACTGCTTGGTCAGCCGGTCATACTGCTGCAGGGATGACAGCAGGTCCTCCATGCAGGCCAGTGGCAGCATGGTTGCGCCATCACTCGGCGCGGTATCGGGATCGGGATGGGTTTCGATGAACACGCCTGCAACGCCAATGGCCAGTGCCGCGCGCGCAAGGATGGGCGCGAACACCCGCTGCCCGCCCGAAGCCGAACCAAGGCCGCCGGGCTGCTGCACCGAATGGGTGGCGTCATAGATCACGGGATAGCCGGTTCCCGCCATGATCGGCAGGGCGCGCATATCATTGACCAGCGTGTTGTAGCCAAATGACGTGCCGCGTTCACACAGCATGATGCGTTCATTACCGGTGGAGGCAACCTTGGCCGCGACATTGGCCATGTCCCACGGGGCAAGGAACTGCCCCTTCTTGATATTGACCGCCGCCCCCGTCTGTCCCGCAGCCAGCAGAAGGTCGGTCTGGCGGCACAGGAAGGCCGGGATCTGCAGCACGTCGGCCACTTCCGCCACCGGGGCGCACTGGTCGGGCTGGTGCACGTCGGTCAGTACCGGCATGCCGAAACGCGCGCGGACCTGCGACAGGATATCCAGCCCCTGCGCCATGCCCACGCCACGCGCGCCGTTGATGGAGGTGCGGTTGGCCTTGTCGAACGAGCTTTTGTAGATCAGCCCGATACCCAGCTTCGTTGCAATCCCATGCAGCGCGTCGGCCACTTCACTGGCCTGCTGCAGGGATTCGATCTGGCACGGCCCTGCGATCAGCACGAAAGGGGCTTCGTTGCTGACATTCAGCCCGCCAATGGTAACGGCGCGATGGTCGGTCATCGTTTGCCGCCCGTCCGTTCCGCCGCCTTTGCGACCGCAGCCTTGATGAAGCCGGAGAACAGCGGATGCGGGTCAAACGGCTTGGACAGCAGTTCAGGGTGGTACTGCACCGCGATGAACCACGGATGGTCGGGATATTCCACCACTTCGGGCAGGATGCCGTCGGGCGACATGCCCGAAAAGCGCAGGCCGGTCTTTTCCAGCTGCTCGCGGTAGTGGTTGTTGACCTCGTACCGGTGGCGGTGGCGTTCGCGGATGTCGGTGGTGCCATAGGTTTCGGCAGCGCGCGAGCCTTCGGCCAGCTTGGCGGGATAGGCGCCAAGGCGCATGGTGCCGCCCATTTCGCCGCCTTCACGCCGGCGCAGCAGTTCGTTGCCCCGCGCCCATTCGGTCATCAGCCCCACCAGCGGCTGGTCGGTCGGCCCGAATTCGGTGGACGACGCATCCGTAATGCCCGCAAGGTTACGCGCGCATTCGATCACCGCCATCTGCATGCCAAAGCAGATGCCCATGAACGGGATGTTGTTTTCACGCGCATATTTCACGGCGCGGATCTTGCCTTCCGACCCGCGTTCGCCAAACCCGCCGGGCACCAGAATGGCGTCGCTGCGGGCCAGCGTGTTCACCGCGTCGTCCGATTTCTCGAAATCCTCGGCCTCGACCCAGTTCAGGCGCACGCGCGCACGGTTGGCGATGCCGCCATGCTGCAGCGCCTCGATCAGGGATTTGTAGCTGTCCAGCAGGGCGGTGTACTTGCCGACCACCGTCACCAGCACCTCGCGGTCGGGGTGGCGGACGGCATCGACAATCTTTTCCCACCGCGACAGGTCGGGGTCGGGGGTGGTGGGCAGGCCGAAATGGTGCAGCACCTCGGTATCCATGCCTTCGGCGTGGTACGAGATGGGGCAGGCATAAATGGTGTCCACATCGCGCGCCGCAATCACGGCCTGCGGGCGGACATTGCAGAAGCTGGCGATCTTGCGGCGTTCGTTTTCGGGAATTTCCCGGTCCGAACGGCAGACCAGCATCTGCGGCTGGATGCCAACATTCTGCAGTTCCTTGACGGAATGCTGCGTGGGCTTTGTCTTCAGCTCACCCGCCGCCGCGATCCACGGCAGCAGTGTGAGGTGGATGAACATCGTCTGGTCGGGGCCAAGGTCGTTGCGCAGCTGGCGTATGGATTCAAGGAAGGGCAGGCTTTCGATATCGCCCACCGTGCCACCGATCTCGACCAGCACGAAATCGAGGTCCTCGGTGTCCGCCACGATCGTTTCCTTGATCGAGTCGGTAATGTGGGGAATGACCTGCACGGTCGCACCCAGGTAATCGCCACGCCGTTCGCGCGCGATCACGCCGGAATAGATCTGCCCCGTCGTGGCATTGTCCGCCCGGGTGGCATGCACACCGGTAAAGCGTTCATAATGGCCAAGGTCCAGATCCGTTTCCGCACCGTCGTCGGTCACGAAGACCTCGCCGTGCTGGTAGGGACTCATCGTCCCCGGATCGACATTCAGATAGGGGTCAAGCTTGCGCAACCGGACCCGATAGCCACGGGCCTGGAGCAGGGCAGCAAGGGCAGCCGAAGCAATGCCTTTGCCGAGGGAGGACACCACGCCGCCGGTGATGAATACAAACCGCGTCATGGATGGCCTTTCTACACAGCTTGCGCCCGCGCTGCAAAGGCTACGATGCGACACGGGCCGAAAAAATGAAAACTGCCCCGGCACGGAATGCCGGGGCAGTTCTGAAAGTCGCCATAAACCGCGAAAAAATCAGTGCGTGTCCGCGGGCGCGCCGGCTGCGGGCGGCTGGGCCAGGATGTCATGCCCGGCACCGGTCGATGCCCCGCGATTCATGACCGCAAGCGTCAGAGACAGCACCATGAACACCGTGCCCAGCACGGCGGTCGAACGCGTAAGCAGCGTTGCCGTCCCGCGCCCGGACATGAAGGAGCCCATGCCCTGCGACCCGCCGATTCCAAGGCCGCCGCCCTCGCTGCGCTGGATCAGGATGGTCCCGATCAGCGCGATGGTGACGAACAGGTGCAGTAGAAGAAGAACAGTGATCATGCGTCTTTCCAGTCAGGGCCCCGCCCGCCGCGCGGCAATCACGAAGCGCGGGCGGCGCGGACAAGCGGCACGAAGGCGTCGGCCTTCAGGCTGGCATTGCCCACCAGCGCCCCGTCCACGTGTTCGACAGGCAGGATATCGGTGACATTGCGTGCGTTAACGGACCCACCATAAAGGATTTGGATCGTTTTGCCAGCATCACCGAACTGCCGCGCCAGTTCGGCGCGGATAAAGGCGGCCATGTCGGCAATATCCTGCTGGGACGCGGCCTGTCCCGTGCCAATGGCCCAGATGGGTTCGTAGGCGACAATCCCCTTGAACCCCTGCGGTAGCGAGCCCTCAAGCTGCCAGCCCACTGTGGCCTGCGAATCCCCGGCGGAGCGCTGGTCGTCGTTTTCGCCCACGCATACGATGGGGGTCAGGCCCGCCTCCATGGCGGCGACCGTCTTTTCACGTACGGTTTCATCCAGTTCATGGTGTTCGGCGCGGCGTTCGGAATGGCCAAGGATGACGTATTCCACGCCAAGGTCCACCAGCATGGGGGCGGAAATGTCGCCGGTATGGGCACCCGACCTGTCCTTGTGGCAGTCCTGCGCGCCCAGACCGATCCCGGCCTGCTTCAGCTTCGGCGCAAGGCGGGCCAGCTGCGTGAAGGGCGGGCAGACCACCACGTCGGCCCGTGGGGTCAGTGTGGCCAGTTCCGCGACCAGTCCGTCCACCAGCGCGTCGGCATCCGCGCTCAGGCCGTTCATTTTCCAGTTGCCGACAATTATCTGCTTCATGTTTCCACTCCTGCGCCCATGCCGCAGCATACCGCCTGCGCGGCGCGTGGCATGGTTGTCATGGGGGTGCAGCCTACACCATGGCGCGACCTCGGTTGCAACCCGCCTGCGCCGCATCACGGGCGTGCGTGCATCCTTGTGCTGGTCAAACCGCTGGCGTGACCGTATGGTGCCCGACCGGAAAACAGGGCGCCCGCATGGGGGCGCATGGTGTGCACGCCCTGTTCCATCCGGCTTTGTCTTGGTCCTGGCGCAGGGTTTTTCATGCTATCTTTTCTGTATCGCGTGTTTGTCGATTCATGGGTGGGACGCATCGTCGCCGGGCTGTTTTTCCTTGCCTTCATCGGGTTCGGGGTGGGCGACGTGCTGATGAACATCGGCACCGAACGCGCCGATGTCGTGGCGCGCGTGGGCGATCGCCCCATTCTGGTGCAGTCGTACCAGAACGCGCTGCAGTCCGAGATGCCGCAGGTGGCGCAGTCCATGCACCTGTCCGATCCGTCCCAGATTCCGGCGGCCACGCGTGAACAGATCGCCCGGCAGGTCCTGACCCGCCTGGTGCTGCAGGCCGAAATAGCCGAGGCCGCCGACCGCCACGGCCTGATCGTGCCCGATTCCGTGGTGCGGGATGAAATTTTCTCCATCCCCGCCTTCAGGGGGCGCGACGGGCAGTTCGATCGCGCGCTGTTCAACGACCGCCTGCGCCGTACCGGCATGTCCGAAGGGCGGCTGGTGGACCTGGTGCGTCAGGAGCAGGCGTCGCGCGTGCTGCTGCAGCCGATTCGCGATGGCGCCACCGTGCCCGACGTCATGACCCGCCGCCTGTTTGATTTTGAGGCCCAGACCCGCACCATTGACCTTGTGCGCGTGCCGTTCGACAGCCAGCAGGTTACGGCCAGCCCCACGCCGGCCCAGCTTGCGCGCTACCATGCCAACCACCCGTGGGAATTCACCGCGCCGGAATTCCGCCATGCCCGCATTGTCGTGCTGTCTGCGGACACGATCGGCCGCCAGCTCGACATATCGGATGACGAACTGCACAAGGCGTACGAGGCGCAGGCCCAGACCTTCAATTCGCCCGAACGCCGCACCGTGCAGATCGTGACCGTACCGACCGAAGCGCGCGCCACCGCCCTGCGCGCACAGTGGGCGGATGCAGGTGCATGGACGCAGGTGCAGAAGGATGCAGGCAAGGATGCAGCGGCGGTGGAACTGCCGGGCATCAAGGTTACGGACGTGCCTTCCGCCGATCTTGGCAAGCAGATCTTCGCCGCCCCCGCCGATGCAACGCAGGGACCGATCAAGAGCGAGGGCGGCTGGGTCGTCTTCCGCGTGACCGCCGTCACCCCCGCGCATGCAACGCCTTTTGCCGATGTGCGTCAGGCGCTGCATGACCAGGTCGCCCATTCCCGCGCGCAGGCGCTGCTGGCCGACCGGGTACAGAAGCTGCAGGACACCATTGCCGGTGGCGGGCTGGAGTCCATTCCTGCCGATATCGGGGCCGCTGCCGTCTCGGGCGATGTGGATGCATCTGGCCTGACGCATGATGGCAACCCCGCCCCGATCCCGGGCAGCGACGCGGCGCGGCAGGCGATCGTGGCGCGTATCTTCGCGCAGGCGAAGGGGGCGAACCCCGAACTGCTGCAGGGGCCCGACGGGGTGTGGTACGCGGTATCGGTTGACGGCGTGACCCCCGGCCATGCCCTGAGCCTGCAGGAAGCCGGCCCGCGCGTAACCGCCGCGTGGCTGGCCGATATCCGCCGCCACATGGCCGACCAGCAGGCCACCGCATATTATACGCAGGCAGAGGGGCAGGGCGGCCTGGGCCATGTCAGCCCCGCCATCGCCGGACTGGAACACAGCCAGCCGATTTCCCCCATGCAGCCCGCGCCGGAAATCCCGCGTGAGGTTGCGGCCCTGATCTTCCGCCTGTCCCAGCCGGGGCAGAGCGTGATGACGCAGGCGGATGACGCCTACGTGGTCGCGACGCTGACGGCCATCAACCACCCCGACCCGGCCGCGCAGAAAAACCTGTATGACCGCGTGCGCGCGGGCCTGACGCAGTCGATGGGCGATGATATCGAAATGACCTATGGCAGCGCGCTGGAAGGCGTGGTCAAGCCCAAGCCGAATGATTCCGCCATCAAGGCGGTGATGTCGGACGTAACAGGTAGCCAGAATACGGGAACAGCACAGTGACAGCAGACGCCCCGCGCATCCGCCCCTCCTTCCGGCAGGCTGACGCCGCCCAGCGTGAAGCGGCGCTGGCCGACCTGCGTGCAGGCAGGAGCACCGTGGCATGGCGGGTGGAGCCTGCGGACCTGCTGACCCCGGTGGCCGCCTTCCTGCGGCTGTCGCGCCTTGCGCGCAGCCATGGGGGCGGCAATGGCGGGCATAACGCCTTCCTGCTGGAAAGTGTCGAGGGCGGGACCTCACGCGGGCGGTATTCCGTCATCGGCCTGCTGCCCGACCTGATCTGGCGCTGCCATGACGGCCGGGCCAGCGTGTGTCATGATCCCGCCGCCGCCACCCACGAATTCGTGCCCGAAACCGATGCCCCGCTGGTGTCCCTGCGCCGCATCCTGCACGAAAGCCGCATGGACCTGCCCGAAGGGCTGCCGCCCATGACCGGCGGCGTGTTCGGCTACCTTGGCTATGACATGATCCGCCAGGTCGAGCACCTGCCCGACATGCCGGCCGATGATCTTGGCCTGCCCGAAGGCATCATGATCCGTCCGGGCCTGTTCGCGATATTCGACACGGTGCGCGACGAACTGCTGCTGGCCGCCCCCCTGCGTCCCACGGCGGGACAGGCGCCCGAAGCCATATGGGATGCGGCACAGGACCGGCTGCAGCAGGCCCGCGCCGCCCTGTCCACCCCTGTCGAACTGCCTGACGGGCCGGTGGGCGACATGCCGGCCCCCGTGCCGCAGTCCACCATGACGCGCGAGGAATTCTGCGCCGTCGTGCGCAGGCTGCAGGACTACATCGCGGCGGGCGACGCCTTCCAGATCGTGCCCAGCCAGCGGTTCAGCGCGCCGTTCAGCCTGCCGCCATTCGCGCTGTACCGCGCGCTGCGGCGGATCAATCCGGCACCCTTCCTGTTCTATCTCGATCTGGACGGGTTCAGTCTTGTTGGCTCCTCACCAGAAATCCTGGTGCGTCTGCGTGAAGGCACCATGACCGTGCGCCCGCTGGCGGGAACCCGCCCGCGTGGCCGCACGACAGCCGAGGACATGGCGCTGGAGGCAGAACTGCTGGCCGATCCCAAGGAACGCGCCGAGCACCTGATGCTGATCGACCTTGGCCGCAACGACGTGGGCCGGGTGTGCGAACTGGGTTCGGTGAAGGTGACGGAGCAGTTCGTGATCGAACGCTTCAGCCATGTCATGCATATCTCTTCCAACGTGGAGGGGACACTGCGCCCTGATCTGGAGGCGCTGGACGCGCTGATGTCGGGCTTCCCCGCAGGCACGCTGACGGGGGCCCCGAAAATCCGCGCCATGCAGATCATTGACGAGGTGGAGCCGACCCGCCGCGCCACCTATGCCGGGTGCATTGGCTATTTCGGCCCCGATGGCGACATGGATACCTGCATCGGCCTGCGCATGGCAGTGGTCAAGGACGGGCGGATGTACGTGCAGGCGGGCTGTGGCGTGGTGGCCGACAGCGTGCCCGACGCGGAATACGAGGAAACCCGCCAGAAGGCCCGCGCCCTGTTCCGCGCGGCGGAGGAGGCGGTCCGCTTCGCCAGTGGCGACGGCGCATAAGGCATTTTGTTGACGTGTGCGCACATGATACAGAAGAGGAAGACACGCCGGGCCGGACCTGAGGGTTTGACCCGGCCCAGCGGAAAAGCCATGATACGCCCATGATCCTCCTGATCGATAATTATGACAGCTTCACGTTCAACCTCGTCCACTATCTTGGGGACCTGGGGGAGACGTGCGCGGTCTATCGCAATGACGCGATCAGCGTGGAGGACGCGCTGGCGCTGAAGCCGGAGGCGATCGTCATTTCACCCGGCCCCTGTTCCCCCAACGAGGCCGGGATCTGCTGCGACCTGATTGCGGCGGCGGCGGGGAAGGTGCCGGTCTTTGGCGTCTGCCTTGGCCATCAGGCGATCGGTCAGGTCTTTGGCGGGAAAGTCGTGCGCGCGCCCGTGCCGATGCATGGCAAGGTCTCGCCCGTGTATCATGACGGGACCGATATCTTCACCGGCCTGCCGGACCCGTTCAACGCCACCCGCTACCACAGCCTGACGGTTGACCCCGACAGCCTGCCCGCCACCCTTGTGGCGACGGCGCATACGGATGACGGCGTGATCATGGGCTTGCGCCATGCGACGCTGCCGGTCTTTGGCGTACAGTTCCACCCCGAAAGCATTGCATCGGAATATGGCCACAGGATCATGGCCAATTTCCTGTCCATCGCACGCGGCACCAGCACACCGCGCAAGGCCGCCTGACCGGCGATGGCCAGCAGCAGGGACAGCGCCTCGGTCGCCAGCACCACGTTCCGCGATAGTCTGGGACGTGTCGCGGGCGGCGAAGCCGTGGCGCCAGAACAGGCCAGGGACGCGCTGGAGGCCATAAAAAGTGGCGCGGTGGAAGATGTCCCCGCTATTGCCTTCCTGACCGGACTGTACATGCAGGGCCGGATACTGGCCGATCCGGTGGAACTGGAGGCCGAACTACGCAACCGCGCGCCTGCAGATGCAGGCATGACGCCGGAATTCCGCGACATACTGGACCAGACGCTGGATGGTCACGCCCTGAACGCGGACATGGCGCAGGTCGCCTTTGACCAGATCATGGATGGCCGGGTCAGCGCAGGGGGGCTTGCCGCCTTCCTGACCGCGCTGCACATGCGCGGCGAGACCGTGACCGAACTGGCGGCCGCCGTCCGCGCCATGCGCGCGCGCATGGTGGCGGTGCCCGACATGCCGGCGGGGGCGATTGACGTATGCGGCACCGGCGGCGACGGGCTGGGCACCCTGAATGTCTCCACCGCCGTGGCGTTCGTGCTGGCCGCCCTTGGCGTGCAGGTGGTCAAGCATGGCAACCGGGCACTGTCCTCGCGCTCGGGGGCGACGGATGTGCTGCTGGAACTGGGCGTGCCGCTGCCGGTGGACCACGGGCATATCGGTGCCATGGTGGCGGAGCATAAGCTGACCTTCCTTGCCGCCACAAATCACCATCCCGCCATGCGGCATGTGGGCGCGGTGCGTCGGGCGCTGGGCTTTCGCACCATTTTCAACCTGCTGGGCCCGCTGTGTAACCCCGCGGGTGTCACGCGCCAGATGGTGGGCGTGTTCTCCCCCGACTGGCTGGACCCCATGGTGCGCACGTTGCAGGCGACCGGGTCCACGCGCGTGTGGGCCATAAGCGGGGATTGCGACGAGGGGAGGTTCATTGACGAACTGACCCTGGCCGGCCCCAACCATGCCGTCATCCTTGAGGACGGGCAGATCCGTCCGCTGGTTGTGGATGCGGCGCGCGCCGGGCTTGCGCCCGCGCCGATTTCGGCCATTGCCGGTGGTACGCCCGCGCATAACGCATGCGCCCTGCGGGATCTGGCACATGGCGCGCGCGGCGCGTACCGTGACACCGTGCTGCTGAACGCGGCGGTGGCGTTGCATGTGGCGGGCGAGGGGAACAATATTATCCGGGGTGGCGACGCGATCGACTATGCCGCCCTGCAGGGGAACATCGACCGCGCGGCCGGTGCCCTTGATAATGGTGCGGTCGCGGCCGTGCTGGAGGCTGTCCGGAATTTCCGGGCGGACATGCCAAACAGAGTAACAGGGTAGAAAATGAACGACACGCCAATGACCCCCCCCCAGACAGGTAGTGTCCAGCCCGCGGATGTGGACAGCATTCCCGATGTTCTGGAACGTATCTGTGCACGGACCCGGGTGGACGTGGCGCAGCGCGCGAAGGTCATGCCGCTGAAGGAAATCACGGCCCGCGCACGGGAAGTGACCACGCCGCCGCGTGGCTTCGGGCAGGCGCTGAAGCAGAAAACCGCTGACCACCAGATCGGGCTGATCGCGGAAATCAAGAAGGCGTCGCCGTCCGCCGGTATCCTGCGCCCCGATTACGAACCCACCGTAATCGCGCAGGAATACGAAAAGGCGGGCGCGGCCTGCATTTCGGTCCTGACGGAAGGGTCGTGCTTCCACGGCAGCGCGGAAGACCTGACGCGCGTGCGGGAGGCGTGCAAGCTGCCGCTGCTGCGCAAGGACTTCATCATCGACCCGTGGCAGGTGCATGAAAGCCGCCTGATCGGGGCGGACTGCATCCTGCTGATCATGGCCATCCTGACCGATGCGGAAGCGGCCGAACTGCTGGACATCGCGCGCGGGCTGGACATGGACGTGCTGGTGGAAGTGCATGACGAGGGCGAACTGAACCGCGCACTGGCACTTGATACCTCGCTGATCGGCATCAACAACCGTAACCTGAAGACGCTGCAGACCGATATCGAGACCACCTGCCGCCTGGCCCCCCTGGTGCCGCCCGACCGGATCATTGTGTCCGAAAGCGGCATCCGCACCCATGCGGATGTCATGAAGCTGAACGCCGTGGGCGCATCTGGCTTCCTGGTGGGGGAAAGCCTGCTGCGGTACGAAGATGTCGGCCCCGCCGTCCATGCCCTGCTGGGCACCACGCCGGACGCGCCTGCCGCCGCACCGGGTGACGCCACGCCATGACAGGGCCGCGGCTGTCACATCTTGATGCGGCGGGGAATGCGGTCATGGTCGATGTCTCGGCCAAGCCGGATACGCGACGCGAAGCCGTGGCGCACGGGCATATCAGCATGCGGCCTGCGACACTGGCCATGATCCTGTCGGGTGAGATGCCCAAGGGCGACGTGCTGGCCACGGCGCGCATCGCGGGCATCATGGCGGCCAAGAAGACGTCGGACCTGATCCCGCTGTGCCACCCGCTGGCCATTTCATCGGTGAAGGTCGATCTTGTGCCGGATGCGGCAGGGGACGGGATCGGGATTACGGCGCGCGTGCGTACCACCGGGCCGACAGGGGTGGAGATGGAGGCCCTGACCGCCGTCTCCGTCGCGGCGCTGACGCTGTATGACATGTGCAAGGCCGTGGAACGCGGCATGGAAATCGGTCAGATACACGTGATCCATAAATCTGGCGGCGCGTCTGGCGATTATGATCGTGCCATGACGCCGTAACGCCATGACGGTTGTGTTGGCACCCCCTCCAATTGCGGTGCGCCAGAACAGTAGCGCAGCAAGCATGAACCTGAGGACGTTTGATGAGTAACGAGACAGATCGCGGCCTGTCCGGTGGGCATAACAGCCGGGCCATGACCGAGGCCGACCTGAAGGAAGCCTATTACCAGATGGTGCTGATCCGCCGGTTCGAGGAACGCGCGGGCCAGTTGTATGGCATGGGGCTGATCGGCGGTTTCTGCCACCTGTATATCGGGCAGGAAGCGGTCGTGGTCGGGATACAGATGGAACTGAAGCAGGGGGACAAGATCATCACCTCCTACCGTGATCATGGGCAGATGCTGGCCGCCGGCATGGACCCGCGCGGGGTGATGGCCGAACTGACCGGGCGCGAGGGGGGGTACTCCCACGGCAAGGGCGGGTCGATGCACATGTTCTCCAGTGAAAAGCACTTCTATGGCGGGCACGGCATTGTCGGTGCGCAGGTCTCGCTGGGGATCGGGCTGGCGTTCGCCAACAAATACCGGGGCACGGACGAAGTCTCGGTCACGTATTATGGCGAAGGGGCGTCAAACCAGGGACAGGTTTACGAAAGCTTCAACCTTGCCGCCCTGCACAAGCTGCCCTGCCTGTTCGTGCTGGAAAACAATCGCTACGGCATGGGCACCAGTGTCGAGCGCGCCTCCGCATCGAAGGAACTGTGGCGCAATGGGGAGCCGTGGGGCATTCCGGGCATGCATGTCGATGGCATGGATGTCGAAGCCGTGCGCGCCGCAGCAGCCGAGGCCGTGGCCCACTGCCGCGCGGGCAGGGGGCCGGTGCTGCTGGAGGTCGATACCTACCGTTACCGTGGCCATTCCATGTCCGACCCGGCGAAATACCGCCAGCGTTCGGAAGTGGATGAGGTGCGCAGGAACCACGACCCCATCGACCGCGTGCGCCGCGAACTGCTGGAACGCGGCGTGGCCGAAAGCGAACTGAAATCGATGGATGACAAGGTAAAGGCAGTCGTGCTGGACGCGGCGGAGTTTGCCCAGACCAGTCCCGAGCCCGATCCCTCGGAACTGTGGACGGACATACTGGTGGAAAGCTGAATTAGAGATGGCAACAGAAATACTCATGCCCGCCCTGTCCCCCACGATGAAGGAGGGCAAGGTCGCGCGCTGGCTGCGCAAGCCGGGCGAGGCGATTGCCGCAGGCGACGTGATCGCGGAAATCGAAACCGACAAGGCCACGATGGAAGTCGAGGCCGTGGATGAAGGCGTGATGGGCCGTATCCTGATCCCCGAGGGGACGGAAAACGTGGCCGTCAACACGCCCATTGCCATCCTGCTGGCGGATGGCGAGGACGCGGATGCGCAGCCCGCAGCCGCCGCCCCCACTGCCGACGCCGCCCCTGCGGCCGCTCCGCCGTCCTGTGGCCCGACGCCGTCTGCCCCGAGTACGCCGCCCGTGTCGGCCCAGCCGGAAAAGGACTGGGGCGAAACCGCCGAGATTACCGTGCGTGAAGCCCTGCGCGATGCGATGGCGGCCGAGCTTGCGCGCGATGAGGACGTGTTCCTGATCGGTGAGGAAGTGGCCCAGTACCAGGGTGCGTACAAGGTTTCGCAGGGGCTGCTGGACGAATTCGGCGAAAAGCGGGTGATCGACACCCCCATTACCGAACAGGGCTTCACCGGCATGGCCATCGGGGCCGCCCTGACGGGGCTGAAGCCGATTGTGGAGTTCATGACCATGAACTTCGCCATGCAGGCCATTGACCAGATCATCAATTCCGCCGCCAAGACACGCTACATGTCGGGCGGGCAGATGTCGTGCCCCATCGTGTTCCGTGGCCCCAACGGGGCGGCCGCCCGCGTGGGCGCGCAGCATTCGCAGTGCTATGCCAGCTGGTACGGTCACGTGCCGGGGCTGAAGGTCGTGGCCCCCTGGTCGGCTGCGGACGCCAAGGGCCTGCTGCGCGCTGCCATCCGCGATCCCAACCCGGTCATCTTCCTTGAAAACGAAATCCTGTACGGACAGCGTTTTCCCTGCCCGGTGGATGAGGACTTCATCCTGCCCATCGGCAAGGCGAAGGTCGAGCGCGAAGGGCGCGACGTGACCATCGTCACCTTCTCCATCATGGTGGGGGTTGCGCTGGAGGCAGCAGAAAAACTGGCGGAACAGGGGATCGAGGCCGAGGTCATCAACCTGCGTACCATCCGCCCGCTGGATACCCGGACCGTGGTGGACAGCGTGAAGAAGACCAGCCGGCTGGTCACGGTGGAAGAAGGCTGGCCGTTCGCGGGCATTGGCGCTGAAATCGCCATGCAGGTGATCGAACATGCCTTCGACTACCTTGACGCGCCGCCGGTGCGCGTGGCCGGGGCCGACGTGCCCATGCCATTTGCCGCCAACCTTGAAAAACTCGCGCTGCCCAACCCGGACTGGATCATCAATGCCGTCCGGCAGGTTGTGTGAAGGGGGATCGCACGATGTCCATCAACATCCTGATGCCCGCCCTGTCGCCGACCATGAAGGAAGGCAAGCTGGCCCGCTGGGTCAAGGCGGAAGGCGAGGCGATTGCCGCGGGCGACGTGATCGCTGAAATCGAAACCGACAAGGCCACGATGGAAGTCGAAGCCGTGGATGAAGGCGTGCTGGGCCGTATCCTGATCCCCGAGGGGACGGAAGGCATTGCCGTCAACACCCCCATCGGCATTCTGGTGGCCGAAGGGGAAAGCGTGCCGGACGCGCCGGCAGCCCCGGCTGCGGCACAGGCGGCGACCCCGGCACCGGCGGCAGCCCCCGCAGCGCCAGCTACAAGCACGGCCGCCGCGCCACAGGCCGCACCGGCGGGTCGGGGCGGGCGGGTCTTTGCCTCCCCGCTGGCGCGCCGGATTGCGGCACAGAAGGGTATCGACCTGTCCACGCTGAAGGGCAGCGGCCCCAACGGGCGGATCGTGCGCCGGGATGTGGAACAGGCCGCCACCGCACCGGCACCTGCACCCGCGCCGAAACCGGCAGTGCCCGCGGCCGCCCCCGTGGCGGCGGCAGCCGGGTACGAAAGCGTGCCGCATTCCACCATGCGCAAGGTCATCGCGCGCAGGCTGACGGAGGCGAAGAGCACCGTTCCGCATTTCTACGTGGAAATGGATGTGGAACTCGATGCGCTGCTGGCCCTGCGCAGCCAGCTCAATACCGCGGCCCCCAGCGAGGGGCCGGGCGCGTACAAGATTTCCGTCAACGACATGCTGGTGAAGGCTGCCGCCATCACGCTGCGCCGCGTGCCGAAGGTCAACGTGGCCTACAGCGATGAGGCAATGCTGGTATATGACGACGTGGACATTTCCGTTGCCGTCTCCATTCCCGACGGGCTGATCACGCCCATCGTCCGCAATGCCGATACCAAGGGCCTGCGCCAGATCAGTCTGGAGACACGCGACCTTGTGGCCCGTGCCCGCGCGGGCAAGCTGAAGCCGGAAGAATTCCAGGGTGGCACGTTCTCCATTTCCAACATGGGGATGTACGGGGTGAAGGCATTTTCCGCCATCCTCAACCCGCCACAGGCCGCGATCCTTGCCATTGCGGCGGGGGAACGCAGGCCGGTGGTCAAGGGCAATGACATCACCATCGCCACGGTCATGACCGTTACCCTGTCGGTTGACCACCGCGTGGTGGATGGCGCGCTGGCGGCGGAATGGGTGTCGGCCTTCCGCACCGTGGTCGAAAACCCCATGAGCCTTGTGGTCTGAGGAAACGGTCTTATGAGCACCACGCAATTTGATGTCATTGTCATCGGGGGCGGGCCGGGCGGTTATGTCGCGGCCATCCGCGCGGGCCAGCTTGGCCTGAAGGTCGCGGTGGTCGAGGCGGCGCAGCTTGGGGGCATCTGCCTCAACTGGGGCTGTATCCCGACCAAGGCCTTGCTGCGCGCATCCGAAATCAACCACATGCTGCACAATCTGGGTGAATTCGGGTTTGCCGCCGACAACGTGCGCTTTGACTTCGCCAAGGTGGTCAAGCGGTCGCGTAATGTCTCGGCCCAGCTTTCGGCAGGTGTTGCCCACCTGCTGAAAAAGCACAAGGTCACCGTCATCAACGGGTTCGGCAGGCTGGCGGGCACCGCAGGCGGGCAGCGCAAGGTGTCGGTCAGTGTCGATGGCAGGGAAACCGCCACCCTGACCGCGCCCAGCGTGGTCGTGGCCACGGGCGCGCGCGCCCGCGTGCTGCCGGGACTGGAACCTGATGGCAAGCTGGTCTGGTCCTATCGTGAGGCCATGGTGCCGACCGAACTGCCGCGCAGCCTGCTGGTGATCGGGTCCGGGGCGATCGGGGTGGAATTCGCCTCCTTCTACCGCAACATGGGGGCGGAGGTGACGATTGTGGAAGTTGCCGACCGCATCCTGCCGGTGGAAGACGCTGAAATCAGCGCCTTTGCCCGCAAGGCGCTGGAAAAGCAGGGGATGAAGATCCTGACCGGGGCGAAGCTGGGTGCGATCAGGAAGGGCGACAACGCCGTCACCATAGACGTGACCGTGGGCGGCAAGACCCAACAGGTCACGGTGGAGCGTGTGATCTCGGCAGTTGGTATTGTCGGCAATGTCGAGAATATCGGCCTGGAAGGCACCGCGATCGAGGTGGACCGCACCCATATCAAGGTCGATCCCTACTGCCGCACGGGGGAGAAGGGGGTCTACGCCATTGGTGACATCGCCGGTGCCCCATGGCTTGCGCACAAGGCCAGCCATGAAGGCGTGATGGTGGCCGAACAGATCGCGGGCCGCAGCGTTCACCCGATCAACCCGCTGAACATTCCCGGCTGCACTTACTGCCGCCCGCAGGTGGCGTCCGTCGGCATGACGGAAGAAAAGGCAAAGGCGGCAGGCCATAAGCTGCGTGTCGGGCGTTTCCCCTTCATCGGCAATGGCAAGGCGATTGCGATGGGTGAGCCAGAAGGCATGGTCAAGACCATATTCGATGACGCAACCGGCGAACTGCTGGGCGCGCACATGATTGGTCCCGAAGTGACCGAGATGATCCAGGGTTACGTCATTGCCCGCACCGGGGAACTGACGGATGCGGAACTGAAGGAAACCATCTTCCCGCATCCCACCATATCGGAAACCATGCATGAAGCGGTGCTGGCGGCCTATGACGGGGCGCTGCATATCTGATTGATAAAAAAGGAGAAGTTTCTGGGTGTCGCCTTTTTTTTAAAAAGGCGGCGTTCCTTAAAGCGTTTTGCAAAAAGCTTCGCCAGAAACTTCTGGCTATCTGGCAGGCAGGGGATAACCGCCCTGATCGTGCGGTTGTGATCCCCTGCCGGGACGAAGGCGGCAAGAACGCTTGACGTGGTGGGGCAGGCGTTACACTTCTGATTATCTGCCTGTTTACGGGAATTTTTGCGTCATGTCCGTGCGTTTGATGATCGATCACCGGAAGAAAGGGGAGGCCGCACAGCGGCACCCGGAAAAGGCACACCGGCCCGACAACCCCATCGCGCGCAAGCCCGACTGGATCCGCGTGCGTGCGCCCAACCATCCCACCTATCACGAAACGCGCAAGCTCATGCGCGACAACAAGCTGGTGACGGTGTGCGAGGAAGCGGCATGCCCCAACATTGGTGAATGCTGGTCCCAGCGTCACGCCACCATGATGATCATGGGTGAAATCTGCACCCGCGCGTGTGCATTCTGCAATGTCACCACGGGCCTGCCCCATGCGCTGGATGCTGACGAACCCGAACGCGTGGCAGACGCTGTGGCGAAGCTGGGCCTGCGTCATGTTGTCATAACATCGGTGGACCGTGACGACCTGCCCGATGGTGGGGCCCACCACTTCGCGCGCGTGATCGGGGCCATACGGGCGGCGGCGCCTGACACCACCATCGAAATCCTGACCCCAGATTTCCTGCGCAAGCCGGGTAGCCTGGAGGTCGTGGTCCGCGCCCGGCCTGATGTGTTTAACCATAATCTGGAAACCGTGCCCCGGCTGTATCCCTCCATCCGGCCCGGCGCGCGGTATTACCAGTCGATGCGCCTGCTGGATGACGTGAAACGGATGGACCCGTCCATCTTCACAAAATCGGGACTGATGCTGGGACTGGGGGAAGAACGGCCCGAAATACTTCAGGTCATGGATGATCTGCGGATTGCGGACGTTGATTTCATCACACTGGGGCAATATCTCCAACCAACAGTGAAGCATGCTGCGGTGGCCCGGTTTGTCACGCCCGAGGAATTCGCCGATTATGCGGGCATGGCCCGTGTGAAGGGGTTCCTGCAGGTCAGTTCCTCGCCACTGACCCGGTCGTCGTACCATGCGGACTCTGATTTTGCGGAATTGCGCGCCGCACGTGAACAACGCCTGCGGACAGAACGTGGCGCAACGGAGATGAAGTGATGCCCACCCATGCCGAACGTCGGCTTATTGCCTATTCCCCCAGCCAGCTTTTTGACCTGGTGGCCGACGTCGGGAAATACCCCCAGTTCCTGCCGTGGTGCACGGGTGCGCGGGTGCGCACCCGCACGGCGACCGAACTGGTGGCCGACCTGACCATTGGCTTTGGTCCCTTCCGGGAAACCTTTACCAGCCGCGTGCTGCTGGAAGCGCCCGATACCATTCGCGTCAGTTATGAAAAAGGTCCGTTCCGTTACCTGAACAACGTATGGACCTTCACGCCGGAACCGCGCGGCTGCCTGGTCGATTTCTTCGTGGACTTCGAATTCCGTTCCCGCCTGCTGCAGGCGGCCATTGGCGTGGTGTTCAACGAGGCCGTGCGGCTTATGGTGTCTGCCTTCATCCGCCGGGCGCGTGACATTTACGGGCCGCCACCCGCGGTTGCCGCGCCGGGGCAGCCCGTTGGCCCGGCCAAGGCCGGCAATGCCTGACGCCCCTCCTTCGTAAAACCGGACAGGGAAAGACCGATTATGAAAACCATTCTGACCGCCATGGCGGGGGGTGTGCTGCTGTGCATGGTGCAGCCTGCGTCTGCAGCACCCGCATCGCATCACCACGCACGCAGCGACTCCGTCGCCGCCAGTGACGCGGAAACCGCCGACCTGAACAACCAGAGCCTGCAGAAGGCCCGGGCTTCGCTCAAGCAGCCTGCAGCCCCGGAAACGGCAGCCGCTCCCGGACAGCCGGTGCAGGCAGCCGGAACCGGCCAGACCGCGCCCGCCATCCGCGTGCCCGAAACCGGCAGCACGGTTGCCGGGTACTAGGGGGCGATTTCACAACCCCACCCGCACGGCAGATTGGACATAAACAGAAGGTTCTGGTGACGCTTTTTTCACAAAGCGTCAGGGAGCCCTGCCTTTTTTGAAAAATGGCGGCCCCGGAAACTTTTATGTCTATCAGGGTATTGTTCTAAAAAATCCCGGCAGGCGGCTTATTCCGCCGCCAGCCGCCCTGCATGATCCAGCAGCAGGGCCAGCGCCGTACGGACCGCCTGCGTGCGTACGTCCCACCGTTCGCCCGAGAAGATGTGCGATACCATGTCTACCGTACCGCTGGTGGCCACCGCGAACCAGACCAGCCCGACCGGCTTGTCGCGGGTTGCCCCCCCTGGGCCTGCAATGCCGGTAATGGCGACGGACAGATTGGCATCGGGCGCATGGGCCAGCGCGCCCTGTGCCATGGCGGCGGCAACTTCGCGGCTGACGGCGCCGTACTGCTCCAGCAGTTTCGCAGGCACTCCCAGCGCATGGGTCTTCATGCTGTTGGAATAGGTGACAAACCCGCCCGCCACGACATCCGACGACCCGGCTGCTTCGGTCAGGGCCGCAGCCAGCAGGCCGCCGGTGCAGCTTTCCGCCGTGACGATCCGGCACCCGGCCGAACGGAAGCGGGCCAGCGCGTCGGGCATGTGGGCAAGGAATGTATCAGGTAGCATCGGGTATGGTCTCCTTTCCCGTCCTAACGCATCAGGCGAGGAAACGGATGCCTGTCAGGATGACGCCCGCCATGATCCCGGCCACGATGTCGTCGCCCATGATTCCGATGGCGTCGTGCCTGCGGTCGAACCAGCCCACCGGGCCGGGCTTGGTAATGTCAAACAGGCGGAACAGGGCGAAGGCCAGCAGAAGCCACAGCACATCCGCCCAGCGCAGGGCCGAAAGCGGCAGGGGGGCCAGCGGGAACATGGCCAGCCACATGCCCGCGACCTCATCAATCACGATCCAGCCGTGGTCCTCCCCGCCGGAGGCCAGCTCCGTCGCGCGGTAGCCCACCGCCGTGCACACCAGCACCGCCAGCGCCATCCATATCCAGTGTCCCAGCAGCGGTACCCCCACGATCAGAGCTGCGAACGACCCCACGGTGCCCGGCGCACGCGGGGCGAAGCCCGTGCCGCCAAAACTGGCGATCAGGTGGGACAGGGGGCGCGCCATCAACCGTGACCCGCCGCCGGGTCGGTTGCCTGGTAAATGGCCATGTTCTCCTCCACCCGTTCAACGTAGTTGCGTGTCTCCCCGAAGGGGATGCTCTCGATCCAGTCCAGCATGGCGTCCGGCTGTGGCGTGTCGCGCGCGGGATTGCCCAGTGTCACAAGCCAGCCATCCGTGCGGTGCGGTCCGGCGTTGTAGGCGGCGGCCACGTAAGGCACCGCGCCCCCCATGCGCTGCGCGATGTCAGACAGGTAGGCCGCCCCCAGCCGCATGTTCAGTTGTGGGTCGGTCAGGCTGGCTGCGCTGACATTCACGTTCAGCCCGGCCTTGCGCGCCACCTCGCGCGCGGTGGGTACCAGAAGCTGCATCAGCCCCACCGCATGGGCGGGGCTGACCACGCCCGCGTCAAACCCGCTTTCCTGCCGCGCCACCGCCAGTTCCACATCGGCAGGCAGGGTGGATGTCGGCGGGCTGTAGACGCGCGGCCAGCCTTCATGAACCAGCGTCAGCCCGTCCTTTCCGGCCAGTCGGGCCACCATCACGGCGGCATCGGGAATGCCAAGGCGGGTCGCCATGCGCGCGGCCAGAACGTGTTTCATCGGGCCGGTATCCTGTGCATCCAGCGCCAGGATAAAGTCACGGGCATGGTGCCGGTCGCCCCACGCGACCAGTATTTCGGCGGCGCGCGCCAGGTCGCTCGTGTCGAAATGCACCGAATCGGATATGCTGGGTGCAGGTTCGCGTTCGCGCAGCAGGAAGCTGCGGATCTGCTGTCCCGCCTGGTTGGGCGCCACCAACTGGTTCATGCGGTCGCCCGCCAGCCGTTCAATGGCCATCTGCCCATAAAACGTGTTGGCCAGTGCCGCGGCCTGCTGCCACTGCGCCTTCGCCGCCCCGTGCCGCCCCTGCGCCCACAGGGCGCGCCCCGTCCAGTACAGGCCGCGACTGCGGGTAATGACGGGCACGGCCTGCGCCAGTGGCGTGAAATCGGCCAGTGCGTGGTCCGCGTCATGCAGGTATTCCAGCCGGATCCATCCGGTCAGGAACAGCGCGTCATAATGGGTGGCCGACCCGATATCGGCACTGTCATTGGCCATGAACAGTGCATCATCCGTGCGGTGCGCCAGCAGCAGGTCGCGGGCCATGGCGTCGCGTTCGCGCCAGAATACGGCAGCGACCGCCGGGGTCTGCTGCTTTTCCGTCTCCACCCCCCGTTCGTGCCACAGGGCCAGTGCCTCATCCAGCCGCTGGGCATGGTGCAGCCAGCGCAGGCGGTCCAGCACCAGCGCGCCATCGGCCTGCTGTTCTGGCGGCAGGGCGGCCAGCGTGTCCTCGGCACGGGGGTCATTGCGGCGGAAGGCAAGGCGGGCGCGGGCGACAGGCTGCTGTATGGTGTCCAGCATGACGACCTGCCGTGTCGCCGCATCGATCCGGCCCGCGCGTTCCTGCCGGTCGAATCGCAGCCAGTGGTCCTGTGGTGTCAGCACGGGGCCGAAGGTGGACAGCATGGCCTGCGTTTCGCCCTGCGTGTCGGCGCGGTTGACCCATGCGACGCGGGCCCAGCTGTCGAGTGCGGCGGGAGGCGGGGCCGCATGCGCGCAGCGCTGGAGGGCGTGCACGTCCGTCAGTTGCAGGCGGCTGCATAATGCGCCGGCAACCGCGTCATCGGGTTCGGCCGCCAGTGCCTGCTGGAACTGCGCCAGCATGAGCGGCCGCAGCGGCCATGACGGGTTTTCGGTCAGGAAGGTGGCGTATTCCTCCGCCGTGCCACTGGCCGACAGCAGGCGCAGGTACACCAGCAGCTTTGCAGCGACGGGATCATCATCGGCATTGCCGGTCGCGGCCTGTCCCGGCGTGGGCCAGCCGCCCTGCGGCCCGGCGGGCGCCGGGGCTGCATGCAGCGGGGCAGGGGCCAGCAGCGTCAGCCCCGCTGCAAGGCCCAGCCCCGCCAGAGGGGCGCGACTGGCGCCGCGCGGCATTACGCGGCTCCCCCCACATGGGTCCAGACCTCGCCCCCGCCCTTGACGATCAGTTCGATCGCCACCGCCAGCACCACCAGCAGCCCGACCCACGAAATCCAGCGATAGCGTTCCAGCAGGCGGGCGATCAGCGATGCCGCCACCGCCATCAGCACCACAGAGATGACCAGCCCCGCAACCAGCACGCCCATGTGCTCGCCCGCGGCACCTGCCACCGCCAGCACGTTATCAAGACTCATGGACAGGTCGGCCACGATGATGCGGATGATGGCGTTGCGCAGCGACGCGGGGGCAGGGGTGCCACCCTCCACATGGGCGTCGCCGCGCATCTCACGGTACATGCGCCAGCACACCCACAGCAGCAGCAGCCCGCCCGCCAGCGTGAGCCCGATGATGGCCAGCAGCCTGACCGCCACCAGCGCCAGGCAGATCCGTATGACCGCTGCCCCCAGCACGCCACACAGTATGGCGATTCGGCGTGAGGCATGCGGCAGGTTGCGCACCGCCATGCCCACCACGATGGCGTTGTCGCCCGCCAGGGTCACGTCGATCAGGACAACCTGCGCCAGCGCGTAAAGGGATGAGGGGGAAAAAATGGCAGACATGGGCAAGATACGTTCCTGGGGGAGAGGGCCGCGGCAGACAGGTCCCGGGTTTCACAATCGCTTTATGCCGTTCGCTGCCCGCATCATGCAAACACACCCGCTTCGGCGCGTAATATATGCCACGTTATGAATCGCACGTGAATATACCGGGCGGTTCAGGAAACGGGCCGGGCGGCCCGGTCGGACCCCACGGAATGGAATCCGGCGGATATGACGGGGCCGGGGCGCGGCGGATGGGGGCAAAAAATCCCCCGGAGCGGGCCGTCTCGCGTTTTCGCCTGCCTTTGAGGGAGACGCACGCGGCAGAATTGGTTAGGAAGACCGCCTGATCGTGTCCTGTCCGTATGCAGCAAAGGAAGCCCGAGAACATGGTACCGCGCTATACCCGACCCGTAATGGCCGCCATCTGGTCGCCCGAAAACCGTTACCGCATCTGGTTCGAGATCGAGGCCCTGGCCTGTGAGGCAATGGCGGAATATGGCGCGATCCCGAAGGATGCCGCCCGGACCATCCGCACGAAGGGCGACGCCGCCATGGCCGCCTTTTCGCAGGCGGACCTTGACCGCATTGATGAAATCGAGGCCGAAACCCGCCACGACGTGATCGCGTTCCTGACGTGGCTGGCGGAAAAGGTCGGTCCCGACAGCCGCTTCGTGCATCTGGGCATGACGTCGTCCGACGTGCTGGATACCTGCCTGTCGGTGCAGATGGTGCAGGCCACCGACCTGCTGCTGCAGGACATGGACGCCGTGCTGGCGGCGCTGAAGAAGCAGGCGTTCGACCACAAATACACCCTGACCATCGGGCGCAGCCACGCAATCCACGCCGAACCGACGTCGTTCGGCCTGAAGATCGCGGGACATTATGCCGAGTTTGCCCGCAACCGTGAGCGCCTGCTGCGCGCACGCGCGGAAATTGCGGTCTGCGCCATTTCCGGCGCGGTGGGTACATATGCCCATATCGACCCGCGCGTTGAGGAATACGTGGCCGACAGGCTGGGGCTTACGCCCGAAGACGTGTCCACGCAGGTCATCCCGCGCGACCGGCATGCGGCATATTTCTGCGCGCTGGCGGTGATCGCCAGCGGGATCGAGCGTCTGGCCACCGAAGTGCGCCACCTGCAGCGTTCCGAAGTGCGCGAGGCGGAGGAATTCTTCCACAAGGGGCAGAAAGGCTCGTCGGCCATGCCGCACAAGCGCAACCCGGTGCTGTCGGAAAACCTGACCGGGCTGGCCCGCCTCGTGCGGTCGCACGTCATTCCGGCGCTGGAAAACGTGGCGCTGTGGCATGAACGCGACATCAGCCATTCCTCGGTCGAGCGCAACATCTGCCCCGATGGCACGGTCGGGCTGGACTTCGCGCTCATGCGGCTTGCGGGCATGATGGAAAAGCTGGTGGTCTATCCTGACCAGATGCAGGCCAATATCGACAGCCTTGGCGGCGTGGTGCATTCGGGCGAGGTGCTGCTGGCACTGGCGCGCGCGGGCATCCTGCGCGAGGATGCGTACCGGATCGTCCAGCGCAACGCCATGGAGACATGGACAAAGCTGGGCCGCAAGGACGCAAGGACTTTCCGTGAGAACCTGGACGCCGACCCCGAGGTCGCGGGCCGGGTGCCGCCGGAGGTGCTGGACGCGGCAATGGACAGCAATGCCCACCTGCGCCAGATCGACCATACCTACAACCGCGTGTTTGGTGAGTCCGGCCCCACGCGGACCTGACGGAAACAACAGCAGGATATCAAGGCGTGTGCACTGTCGTCATTTCCCACGACCCGACCCGGGACTGGCCGCTGCTGCTGGCGGCCAACCGTGATGAACGCCTTGACCGGCCCTGGCTGCCGCCGGGACGGCACTGGGCGGACCAGCCCGATGTCGTCGGCGGTCAGGACCAGGTGGCTGGCGGGTCGTGGCTGACGCTGAATGACGCGGGCGTTGTCGCGGGCATCATGAACCGCGTGGGCAGCCTTGGTCCCATGCCGGGCAAGAACTCACGCGGGGCGCTGCCGCTGCTGGCTGGGCGCTTTCCCACCGCGCGCGACGCCGTGGCGCATATCGCCACGATCGACGCGGGGGCGTGGCGGTCGTTCAACATGATCGTGGCCGATGGGGATGACGCCTTCTTCATCCGCGGCCCCGGTTACGGGCAGCCGCAGGTCGAATCCCTGCCGCCCGGCGTACACATGGTCGCCACCACCGACCCCGATGACATGGCCATGCCGCGCATCGCCCGGCACCTGCCGCGTTTCCGGGCTGCAGCCCGCCCGGTCCCGCCGCAGTGGACGGGGTGGACCACGCTGCTGGCCGACCGGTCGCTGCCTGCAGGCAGTGAACTGAACATTCCGCCGCGTTCGGGCTTCGGCACGTGCAGTTCGTCCGCCATCGGCGTGGCGCGGGACGGGCGGCGGTCATGGTTTTTCGCCGCCGGTGCCCCGGACCGCGTGGGCTACCAGCCCATCAATCTGTCCGCACCGGGCACGGGGGCAGGGTAAATATGGTATCTTCCCGCCCGGATCGCTGCTATGGCATGCGGACCATTTGGGATCATGCCAGACAACAGATCCTGCAGATCAGGGGAGGGGCCGCTCCCGGCCCGTCCCCACAGCGTTATGTGAAGGACGAGTATGGGCCGCCGCCGTCAGCTTTACGAAGGAAAAGCCAAGATCCTTTTCGAGGGGCCCGAGCCGGGCACCCTGGTGCAGTATTTCAAGGATGACGCCAGCGCCGGGAACGGCGCGAAAAAGGGCATCATTACCGGCAAGGGAGTGCTGAACAACCGTATCAGCGAACACCTCATGCTGCGGCTGCACGATATCGGGATCCCCACCCATTTCATCCGCCGCCTGAACATGCGCGAGCAGCTGATCCGTGAAGTGGAGATCATTCCGCTGGAAGTCGTGGTGCGCAACGTTGCCGCGGGATCCCTGACCAAACGGCTGGGCATTCAGGAAGGCACGCGCCTGCCGCGCCCGATCATCGAATTCTATTACAAGAACGACGCCCTGGGCGATCCGATGGTGAGTGAGGAACACATCACTGCCTTCGGCTGGGCCTGCCCGCATGACATGGAAGACATCGTGTCGCTGAGCATGCGCGTGAACGACTTCCTGTGCGGCCTGTTCATGGGCATCGGCATCATCCTTGTGGATTTCAAGCTGGAATTCGGCCGCCTGTTCGAAGGCGACAACATGCGCATCGTGCTGGCGGATGAAATCTCGCCCGATAACTGCCGCCTGTGGGATGCCAAGACCAGCGAGAAGCTGGACAAGGACCGTTTCCGCAAGGACATGGGCAGGGTTGAGGAAGCATATCAGGAAGTCGCGATGCGCCTGGGTATCCTGCCCGAGGCCACGAATTCCGACATGAAGGGACCGGAGGTAATGCAATGAAGGTGCGTGTGACCGTCATGCTGAAGGAAGGCGTGCTTGACCCGCAGGGCAAGGCGGTGGAACACGCCCTGCACGTGCTGGATTTTTCGAATGTGGGTGAAGTCCGCATCGGACGTGTCATCGAACTGGACATTGACGAAACCGACCGCGAACGCGCCCGCGCGCAGGCCGATGCCATGGCGCGCGCGCTGCTGGCCAATCTTGTGATCGAGGACTTCACGACGGAGGTTGTCGGATGAAGATCGCCCGCCTTCTTGCCCTTGGCTGCGTCATGGCCGTGGCCCTGCCGGCAGCCCATGCGTCCGCCCAGCGTGTCTCGCGCCTGACGGGAGAGCAGCTTGGTTCGCTGTGCACCAAGCCCACGGGGACCGGCATCTGTGACGCCTACATCTCGGGCGTGGCCGATGCGGGCGCGCTTGACCACCTGTTCGAGCGTAATGCCGAAAAGGATACCAAGGACGTCGCGGCCTTCTGCATCGCCCCGGCCGCTGCCACGGCGGACATACGTGGCAAGGTTGTCGGCTGGATGAAGGATCACCGCGACGGGCTGTCCCGCCCGGCGGGGGAGGTCGTGTTCACCGCGCTGCATGAAACCTATCCCTGCGGCGGCAGCAAATGAAGGCGGCGATCGTAGTCTTCCCCGGCACCAACCGCGAACGTGACATGGCCATCGCCCTGCGTGGCGTGACGGGACACGCACCGGCCATGGTGTGGCACCGCGAGGACGCGCTGCCCGCGGGCACCGACCTTGTGGTGCTGCCCGGTGGCTTCAGCTATGGCGATTACCTGCGCTGTGGCGCGATGGCGGCACATGCGCCGGTCATGGCGGCCATCCGTGAATTCGCGGCGAAAGGCGGCCATGTCCTGGGCGTGTGCAACGGGTTCCAGATCCTGACCGAAGCGCAGCTCCTGCCTGGTGCGCTGCTGCGCAACGCGGCACTGCGCTTCCTGTCGCAGGACTGTTTCCTGCGTGTTGAGCGCAATGATACACCGTTTACCCGCCACTGGGCGAAGGGCGACGTGTTCCGCACCCCCATGGCGCATGGGGACGGCAATTACATCGCCAGCGCCGACACCATCCGCATGCTGGAAGACACGAACCGCGTGGCCTTCCGTTACGTGGCCGAAGATGGCCGCATGGACGAAGGCGACCCGCAGATCAACCCCAACGGGTCGATGCACGCCATTGCCGGTGTGTTCAGCGAAAACCTGCGCGTATGCGGTATGATGCCCCACCCGGAGGATCTGGTTGATCCGCTGATGGGGGGCGAGGATGGTAAACCCCTGTTTACGGGACTTGTGGAGGCTCTGGTCGGATGAGTGCAAAGGTATCCCGCCCCGTTGATGAGGCACTGGCGCGCGAATTCGGCCTGACGGCGGAAGAATACGGCAATGTCCTGTCCATCATGGGGCGCACGCCCACATTCACGGAACTGGGCATCTTTTCGGTCATGTGGTCGGAACACTGCTCGTACAAATCGTCGCGCGCGTTCCTGAAGACCCTGCCGACGAAGGCCCCCTGGGTCATCCATGGCCCTGGCGAGAACGCGGGCGTGGTCGATATCGGGCAGGGGCTGGCCGCCATCTTCAAGATGGAAAGCCACAACCACCCTTCCTTCATTGAACCTTATCAGGGCGCGGCCACTGGCGTAGGCGGCATCCTGCGCGATGTGTTCACCATGGGCGCGCGTCCTGTCGCCAACCTCAATGCCCTGCGTTTTGGCGACCCGAACAACCCGCAGACCCGCCGCATCGTGGATGGCGTGGTGCGCGGCGTGGGCGGTTACGGCAACTGCGTGGGCGTGCCCACGGTGGGCGGCGAGATCAATTTTCACCCCGCATATGACGGCAACCCGCTGGTCAACGCCATGACGGTTGGCGTGGCGCGGCAGGACCGCATCTTCCTGTCGGCTGCCGCGGGTGTTGGCAATCCGGTCATCTATGTCGGGTCCAAAACCGGGCGCGACGGCATCCATGGGGCCACCATGTCGTCGTCGGAGTTTGACGAGGATGCGCTGGCCAAGCGCCCGACCGTGCAGGTGGGGGATCCGTTTGTTGAAAAGCTGCTGATCGAGGCCTGTCTGGAACTGATGGCGACGGATGCCATCGTGGCCATTCAGGACATGGGGGCGGCGGGGCTTACGTCATCGTCCGTTGAAATGGCGGGTAAGGGCGGCGTTGGCATCGACCTCGACCTTGACCACGTGCCGCAGCGCGAACGCGGCATGACGGCGTATGAAATGATGCTGTCCGAAAGTCAGGAGCGCATGCTGATCGTGCTGCGCCCCGACCGTACGGAACAGGCCCGTGCCATTTTTGACAAGTGGGAACTGGATTTTGCCGTCATCGGCCACCTGACCGATACCGGCAACATCGTGATCCGCCACAAGGGGGAGGTCGAGGCCGACATTCCGCTGGCCCCGCTGGCGGATCAGGCCCCGGTCTATCACCGCCCGACCGCGCCCGCGCTGAAGCCGCAGCCGATGGAGCAGATCATCGACCCCGTTGGCGTGGAACAGGCACTGATCCGGCTGATCGGCTGCCCCGACCTGGCGTCGCGTGCATGGGTGTACAACCAGTATGACAGCACGGTGGGCGGGCAGACGGTCCGCAGGCCGGGTGCGGCCGATGCCGCGATCGTCAAGGTTGAGGATACGCAAATCGGTCTTGCCCTGACCACCGACTGCACGCCACGCTACTGCCGCGCGAATGCGAAGCTGGGCGGCGCGCAGGCCGTGGCCGAAGCCTGGCGCAACATTACCGCGACCGGCGCACGCCCGCTGGCGGTGACGGACAACCTGAACTTCGGCTCGCCTGAAAAGCCGGAGGTGATGGGCCAGTTCGTCGATGCCATCGCGGGCATGGGGGAGGCCTGCCGCGCGCTGGACTTCCCGGTCGTCAGTGGCAATGTCTCGCTGTACAATGAAACCCGCGCGCCGGATGGCACGTCGCAGTCCATCCTGCCTACGCCCGCCATTGGTGGCCTTGGCGTGCTGGAGGACGTGCGCACGGCGGTCGGGCTGGAAATGCCCGATGAGTGCGACATCATGCTGCTGGGCGAGACGAAGGGCCAGCTTGGCCAGTCGATCTGGCTGCGTGAAATTCTTGGCGCGCAGGATGGTGAGCCGCCGGAACTCGACCTGGCCGCCGAACGGCGCAATGGCGATTTCGTACGCGGCCTGATCCAGAACGGCACCGTCATCGCCTGCCACGACGTGGCCGATGGCGGCGTGCTGGTGGCGGTGGCCGAAATGGTCATGGCGGGGCAGGCGGGATGCGTTCTGGGCGCGCCGCAGTCGGGCATGCGGCCCGAAGCCTTCTGGTTCGGCGAGGACCAGTCACGCTATGTCGTGGCCGTACGTGACGGGCAGGCGCTGACGACCCTTGCGGCACAGGCGGGGGTGCCATGTCGCAAACTTGGCCGTTCTGGCGGGCAGGGTTTGACATTGCCCAGTGGTTCCACAATATCCAAGGCACGTCTGCTCGCGGTGCATTCCGAATTCTTTCCGCGACTGATGGACCGATAGGGCAGGAGTTTTAAGCCAGATGGCAATGACGGCACAGGAAATCGAAACCTATATCCGCGAAGCCCTGCCTGACGCGAAGATTACGATTGATGATCTGGCAGGCGATGGCGACCACTATGCCTGCCGTGTCGTGAGCGAGGCCTTCCGTGGCCTTCCGCGCGTGCGGCAGCACCAGTTGGTCTATAACGCGCTGCAGGGGCATATGGGCGGCAAGCTGCACGCCCTGGCGCTGCAGACACAGACGCCCGACTGACCTTACGCGATATCCTTACCCCCAAAGCAGGAAACGAAAACATGGCTGAAACAATCGCACAGCGCATCCAGGCGCAGATCGACGCCAATCCCGTCATGCTGTATATGAAGGGTGACGCCAATTTCCCGCAGTGCGGCTTCTCCGCGCGCGTGGTGCAGGTGCTCAAGCACCTTGGCGTGCCGTTCAAGACCGAAAACGTGCTGGCCGATCCCGAACTGCGTCAGGGGATCAAGGACTTCTCCAACTGGCCCACGGTGCCGCAGCTCTACATCAAGGGCGAATTCATCGGTGGCTGTGACATCGTGACGGAAATGTACCAGGCCGGTGAGCTGCAGAAGCTGCTGACGGAAAAGGGCATCGTCACGGCCGCGGCCTGATTGCGCCACGCGCCCATGGTGCGCCGATAGGGACGGGCGGGACAGAAATGTTCCGCCCGTTCTTTTTATACCCAATTTTATACCGAACATCACTTGCGTCATGCCCGTGCTTTCGCCTAGCTTCATCCAGGTTTGAAAAACAAGGGGGCCTGATGCGCTACAGTGACTTGCGTTTTGCTACAATGCTACTGCTTGGCGCAGGTCTTGTTGGCAGCATCGTGACACCCGCCCACGCCCGCACCCACGCCGTGACGGACAGTGAAGCGGACCGCCTGACACTTGGCGCGCTTATCGCGCCGCCGCCGCCCGTCCGGCATGTGACCTATCACCGTCGCGCGGGTGGTCATGCCGCCCCGGTGGTGATGGCGGCAAACCACAGTTCCGCTGCGCATACGCGGCATACGATGGTCCACACCATCGTCTATCATCCGCATGGCACTGTTACCCACCACATTCACCCCACGGCCGCCCGGCACCGTACCTGATATCCTGCCGTGCCGTCAGTACTGTCTGAAGGCATCGGGTATCCATTCCACGACATTGCCCGGCAGCACCGCGCCGACATCGAAGCGGATGCTGTCATAGGCCCAGTGCGGGTTGGCCGCGCATAAGAACTGCGCCGCGTTCATGATCCGCGCCACCTGTGACGGGCGAATGGCTTCCCCTGCCGCCAGCAGGGAGGGGCGGGCCTTGATCTCCGCGAACATCAGGCATCCTGCGCGCAGCGCCACGATATCCACCTCGCCCCACCGGGTGCGCGCACGGTGCAGCAGGACCTGCCAGCCACGGGCCTGCAGGTCCGCAATTGCCAGCCGTTCCGCCGCCATGCCATCGCTGAAGGCGCGCCTGCCGCGCCGCTGCCGGCCCGTTTGTGCGGGGCGGGCGTCCTGCTGTGTCATGCTTTGTTTTTCCTGTGGCGTCATGGGTATGTAAAACGTGATGGGTAGGATATAGCAGGCGGCCTGACCGGGCGGTCCGGGCATGGACCGGTACCGTGCGCCGGAACGGGATGCGCGACATGATTTTTCATTTCCTGACCATATGGGATATTTGCCTGCTGCTGGTGCGCGTGTCCATTATCGTGGTGGTGGTGGTGCATGTGCTGCTGACCAAGCGGGATGTCGGGGCGTCCATCGGCTGGATCGGGGTGACCGTGCTCATGCCGCTGACGGGCGGCGTGCTGTATTCCATGTTCGGCATCAACCGTGTGCACCGGCGGGCGCGGCGCATGGCGGGGCAGCACCCGTGGCGCAGCCGCACCACGTCATCGCAATGGCGCAGGGAGGAAACCGGGACGTTCGCGCCGCTTGCCTCCATGGCCGGGAAACTGACCGGGCGACCGCTGCTGGGGGGCAATGCGGTAACCCCCATGCATGATGGCGACAGCGTCTATCCCCGCATGCTGGCGGCCATAAATAATGCGCGGCACAGCGTGCTGATGTGTTCCTACATCTTTCGCGATGACCGCATTGGGCGGCAGTTCTGCGATGCGCTGATCGCGGCCCATAAGCGGGGCGCGCAGGTGCGCGTGCTGGTTGATGGCGTCGGGTCGGGATATTTCAATTGTGGCGTGGGGCGGATCCTGCACCATGCGGGTGTGCCGGTGGGGCGGTTCATGCATTCCATGCTGCCGTGGCGCATGCCGTTCATCAACATGCGTGATCACAAGAAAATACTGGTGGTGGACGGGCTGACCGGGTTCATGGGCGGCCTGAACATTGGTGAGGAAAACATCGCCGCCTCCCGCCCCCGGCACCCGGTATCGGATACGCATTTCGAACTGAACGGCCCGGTCGTCCATCAGTTGAGCGAGGCGTTCGCGCGTGACTGGGCCTTTACCTGTGGCGAGGAACTGACGGCGGACATCTACTTTCCCCGGCAGGACAGCCACGGCCCCAGCCTGAGCCGCATCGTCACCGCCGGGCCGGATATGGATCTGGAAAAGATCGAATACACCATGCTGCAGGCCTTTACGCTGGCGCAGCGCAGCATCCGGATCATGACGCCGTATTTCCTGCCCGATGACCGGTTCCTGACCGCGCTGGCCCTTGCGTCCATGCGGGGGATCGAGGTGGATATCGTCGTGCCGTGGCACAGCAACCATACCCTGCTGGACTGGGCGCGGGCAGCCAACCTGCCGCGTTTTCTGGATTCCGGGTGCCGGATCTGGCTGGCGCGGCCGCCGTTCAACCATTCCAAGCTGATGGTGGTGGACCGGCACTGGTCATTCGTGGGCAGTTCCAACCTGGATGTGCGCAGCCTGCGGCTGAACTTTGAAATCAACCTCGAAATCTATGACGACGCGCTGGCGACCATGATTGATGGGTTCATTGCCACCCACCGCCATGTGCGCATGACGCATCATGACCTTGATCGCCGGTCCTTTCCGCGCAAGATGCGTGACGCGGCGGCACGGCTGCTCCTGCCCTATCTGTAGGAAACCACTGATGAAACAGAGGTTTCTGGGGGCCGCCGTTTTTCAAGAGGCGGCGTTTCCCGAATATCCCTGAACCAAGCGTCACCAGACCCGTCTGTCTGTCCGGACAATGGGTAACGGGGCTAGCGCGTGGGCTTCAGCAGGACCGAGATGGGGCGGTGGTCGGATGCGTAATTCTCGATTACATGGCGTTCGACACAGGTCAGACCGCGGACAAGGCAGCGGTCCAGCCGGATGGGCAGCATGTCGGCCATGCGGTGCGTCGGCGCGCGTGGCCCCACGTCATGGAAATGGCGGATCAGGGCGGGACCGACCTGATTGAAATCCCCCAGGATGGCGGCCTGATGCGGCAGGATCTGCACCACCCGGCGCAACTGCCGGCGGTTGAGCAGCTGCCCGTGCGACAGGTGGACGTTGGCCACCGTTACCGTCCCGCAATCCACGATCTGCGCCACGCGGCGGATCAGTGTGCCGGCGGGCAGGGTGCAGGTCAGCGGTTCGCGGCGATAGGGCCACGGGCTCCAGCACGCCAGCCCATGTATGCGGCCGGGCAGGGGGGAACGTGCGTAATGCCCGCCGATCAGGGTGGGCAGGGTGTCGATTTCCACCGTTGCTTCCTGCATCAGCATAAGGTCCGGCCGTTCGGTGCGGATCAGGTCGATCACGTCGCGCACCGTCGCCCCGATGCGGCGCAGCAGGTTCCAGCTGACGATCTTGATCGCCTCGCCCTCGCGGTCGGGCGGGGTCAGGTCCATCTGCGGTGGCGAGCCATGGCGTGGCTGGATGGAGGGCAGGCGAAGATAGGGGCGGGCTAGGGTCATGGTTCGATAAACGGCTCGCGTATTTCGTCAGGGATGGGGTCCTTCGACCGGGGATCGCCCGCGGCGAATTCGGCAGTCAGGGTATAGCCCACGCCAATCAGGACGGGACCAAGGAAAATTCCCAGCCCCCCGAATGTCAGGACACCCCCCAGCACGCCCAGCACCGTCAGCAGGTAGGGCATCTGCGCGCCACGCGCAATGAACATGGGACGGATGATGTGGTCCGCCCCGGATACGATGATCGTGCCATACAGCAGCAGGAAAATGCCCCAGCCGGGATGGTGGGTCAGCAGCAGGAACACGGCGGCGGGAATCCAGATCAGCGGCGCGCCGATGGGCAGCACCGCGACAAAGGCGGTGACCGCGCCCAGCAGCACGGGGCTGGAAATACCCGCAATGGCAAAGCCGATGCACGTCAGGATGCCCTGTATGATGGCGGTGCCAAGAATGCCGTACACCGTGCCCCGGATGGTCCGGCCCACGATGCGCAGGATCCGTTCGGCATACACGCCCGCGATCCGCCGCACCACGGCCACGAAGGTGTTGCCCAGCGCGTCCCCCCCCAGCCAGAAGAAGAAGGAGATGAACAGCGCCATGGCCAGATGCGCCAGCCCGCTGGCCAGCTGCATCATGGCGCTGAGGATCGATTGCCCGATCCGTCCGGCATAGGGGCGCACGATCTGGTCTATGCTGCCGACATCAACCGACCATTTCTGCCATTTTTCAACAATTTCGGGGCCAAAATGCGGGATATGCGCAATGCGCGCGGGCAGTTGCGGCAGGTGCAGCGTGCCCACGGTGTCCACCACGTACTGCAGGGTGGCCGGAACGTCGGCAATGCTGCTGGATACCACCACCGCCAGCGGCACCACCAGCACCAGCGCGCACAGCACCGTCATGATCAGGGCAGCGGGCAGCAGCGACATGTGCCGCCGCAGCCGCATGAACACCGGCCATGTGGAAAAGGTCAGGATCGCAGCCCACAGCAGGGCGGTAAGGAACGGATACAGGATCAGGACGCAGCCGAATGCGATCCCCCCCAGCATCAGTCCCATCATGATACGTTCGACCATAGCGGTGGCGTATCCCCTCCTGCCATTAAACGAAAGACAAATGTTCAGGACTTTCGTTCCCGTGCCGTATGCTGCACCTTATTGTGCGACACGCAATTCCTAAAGACCGGGAGAAGGTATGCATCCGCTGATCTCAGCCAGTGATCTGGCACAGGCCATCCAACAGGGCGACATCCTTGTGCTTGATGCCTCCATGGCACTGCCGGGGCAGGCCTTTGACCCGCAGCAGCGTTTTGCCAATGCCCATATCGCCGGCGCCGTGCGCTTTGACATCGATACCTTCTCCGATCCGGATTCCCCCCTGCCGCACACCATTCCCGGTCAGGCCCGCTTTGCCCGGCTGGCGACGGAACGGGGCATGGCCAATACGAAACGCATCGTGTTCTATGATCAGGACGGCATGGCCTGTGCCGCGCGGGCATGGTGGCTGACACGCCTGTTCGGTCATGAACGGGTGCAGGTGCTCGAAGGGGGGCTGGCGGCATGGAAAAGTGCTGGCCTGCCACTGGAAAGCGGGCCCGATCTTGCCGCCCCCGCGCCGTTTGTCAGCCGTCCGCGCTATGACCGCCTGCATGGCATGGGGGACGTGCTGGACATCGTGCACGGCCGTCTGCCGGGACTGATCCTTGACGCGCGCAGCCGTGGCCGGTTCGAAGGGCGCGATCCCGAACCGCGCGCCGGGATTGAATCGGGCCACATGCCCGGCGCCCGCAGCCTGCCCTATACCGAACTGCTGGACGATAATGGCCGCTTCCTGCCCGCTGCTGCGCTGAAGGAGAAATTTGCGGGACTTGGCGTGACCGACACTACCGCCGTCACCTGTTCATGCGGCAGCGGCATGACCGCGTGCATGATCGCGCTGGCGCTGGTCAGCATCGGGGCGGGTGCGGGGGAACCCGCGGTCTATGACGGGTCATGGGCGGAATGGGCGTCCACGCCTGACTCGCCCATCGTGTGTGGCGCATAAGGGGCGGACGACATGACCGATCCCATGGCGCTGGTGCCGCCCGACCTGCTTGAACGCGTCACACGCGGCTGGCGCGACATGTCCACGCGGCTTGTCCAGCTTGGGCGCGACCGGCCGGAGGGGGACAGGGGCGTATTCGTCAATCCCGCCGCCGAGCGCGGTTCCACCGTGCTGTTTTCCAGCCTTGAGGCCATGGACCGCGCGGGGCATGGCCGCTATGGGCCGGAACTGATCTACGGCGCCATGGGATCGCCCATCCAGCACCGGCTGGAAGCGGTCATTGCCGAAATCGAAGGCGGCACGCAGGCGCAGGTCGTGCCATCGGGGCTGGCGGCGTGCACGCTGCCGCTGCTGGCCTATCTGGGGGCGGGGGATCACTGCCTGCTGTCGGATTCCGTCTATGGTCCCACCCGGCGTTTCGCCGACAGGGTGCTGCGCCGATTTGGGGTGGAGGTCACCTATTTCCCCCCCATGGCGACCGAGGGCGACCTTCAGGCCCTGTTGCAGCCCAATACCCGTCTGATCTTTGCCGAAAGTCCCGGCAGCCATTCGTTCGAGGTGCAGGATATTCCCATGATGGGCCGCCTGGCCGCGCGCGCGCGGGCACGGCTGGTGGTGGACAACACGTGGGGGATCGGCCTGTTCAACCCGTTCGCGCACGGGGCGCATGTGTCGGTGCAGGCGCTGACCAAATATGCCGCGGGCCATTCCGACACCATTATCGGCGCGGTGACGGTGGCATCCGATGCGGACTGGCGGCCATTGCGCGATACCGCGATACAGGCCGGGCAGACGGCTGGGCCGGATGACTGCTGGCTGACGCTGCGCGGCCTGCGCACCATGGGCGCGCGCCAGGAACGTCAGGCGGCCACCGCGCTGGGGGTGGCAATGTGGTTGCAGTCCCGGCCGGAAGTCAGCCGCGTGCTGCATCCCGCCCTGCCGTCATGCCCGGGGCATGAATACTGGGCACGTGATTTCAGTGGCGCGTCGTCGCTGTTTGGCGTGGTGTTCGATCCCGCTTTCACGCAGGCGGACATGACCGCCATGATCGATGGCCTGTCGCATTTTGGCATTGGTGCGTCATGGGGCGGGTATGAAAGCCTTGTGCTGCCCACCTCGGGCGGGATTTCGCGCTCATGCCCGTCGGTCACGGCCGAAGGGCCGGCCTGTCGGCTGCATATCGGGCTGGAAGATGGCGCAGCGCTGGCGGCCGATCTGGCGCGGGGGCTGGATGGCATGTCTGCCGCCCGCGCAGTGCGGGGGACAGGCTGACGTAGATCAAGGCTGCAACGGGGTAGGGGTGAAACACTCCCCCCATTCATGCCCCCGTCCGGCCATGCCGGCCGGGCGGGTGGCGCAGGTAACGGTGGCTCCCTTGCCGGGGTCATGACATCGGAACGGAAGGTGCAAGATGGCTGGAAAGATGAAGGCTGCGGTTGTGCGGGAATTCGGCAAGCCGCTGACGATCGAGGAACTGGACATTCCGCAGATCAACTCCAACCAGATCCTGGTCAAGGTCGATGCCTGCGGTGTCTGCCACACCGACCTGCACGCCGCCCGCGGTGACTGGCCCACCAAGCCCAATCCCCCCTTCATTCCGGGGCATGAGGGGATCGGCCACGTGGTCGAGGTCGGCAGCAACGTCAGCTGGATCAAGACCGGGGACGTGGTGGGCGTGCCCTGGCTGTATTCGGCCTGCGGGCATTGCGAACACTGTCTGGGCGGGTGGGAAACCCTGTGTGAAAAACAGGAAGACACCGGCTATTCCGTTAATGGCTGCTTTGCCGAATACGTGGTGGCTGACCCCAATTACGTCGCCCACCTGCCGAAAGACATCGACCCGATCAAGACCGCTCCCGTACTGTGCGCGGGACTGACGGTGTACAAGGGCCTGAAGATGACTGACACGCGCGCGGGGGAATGGGTTGCCATTTCCGGCGCGGGCGGCCTTGGGCAGATGGCCATCCAGTATGCCGTGGCCATGGGCCTGAACGTGGCGGCGGTCGATATCAGCGATGAAAAGCTGGAAGAAGCCCGCAAGCTGGGCGCGCGCGTGACCGTCAATGCGCTGAAGCAGGACCCTGTCGCCTATATCCGTGAACAGACCGGGGGCACCCATGGCGTGCTGGTTACCGCCGTGTCGGACAAGGCGTTCAGCCAGGCGGTGGGTTACGCGCGGCGCGGGGGCACGGTGGTGCTGAACGGCCTGCCGCCCGGTGACTTCCCGCTGTCCATCTTTGACATGGTGATGAACGGCACGACCGTGCGCGGGTCCATTGTCGGCACGCGTCTGGACATGATCGAAGCCATGTCCTTCTTTACTGATGGCAAGGTGACAACGGTGGTCACGCCCGACAGGCTGGAAAACATCAACACCATTTTCGACAACCTTCAGCATGGCCGCGTCGAAGGGCGCATCGTGCTGGATTTCCGCAACGGGGCCTGAAACGGCGACGGCCGTCACCCTGATGTCCTGTCAGGGTGAGGCATCGTGCGGGGCGTGAACGGGGGACGTATCCCGTCACGTTCTGTCGCGGCAGGGGCGTGCATATGCCGCCCTGTCGTGCTTGCGCGATTGCCGTGCTGGGCAGGGACCTGTCTGGCGTATAATGGAAAGCTGTTGTGTATTGAGGTAAAAGAGTGCCGAGGCGGGACAGTAATGTTTTGGGCAGATTGATTATTTTACTGTCGGGTTCCGGCTTCAGGTCGAAAATTTTATTTTTGGTGGATTGAATTCCGTTATCCCGGCCATTTCGGGTTCAGACATTTCCGTAAATTCGAGTAGATTGCGCCCGTCCGGCATGTTCAGGTTCCGGTACGCGTAATCCTGTCACCTGAACCGTATTCTTATTATTCTGGTCAGGTTCCTATTGAGTATGACGTAGGCGAAAACGTCTTTCGCCACGATGCTCCCCGCCACGGCCACTGCGGCGTCGTGAAGTACGACGTTCCTTTTGACCGGGACTTCCGCGCCGCTTCAGCAGTCATTCCCGATGACAGTTCTGCCACGGTCAGGATCGTACGGCAGGCTATTCCGGTCTTTTTCATGGGAATATGCCAGATCGTGGCCAAAACCATCGGTAACAACCGGACCGGACGTGACAAAATTCACGGGATGGGATTGGTTGAAAACGCCAGATTTATGGACGATGGATGAATACCTACCCACGGCAATATCTGCGTAAATTTTTAAAAAGAAAGAAGGAAAGGCACCGCGCTGGAAAGTGTGTCGTGCCTGAATCGGGAATGGATTTCTATCCCGGCGGCTTTATTCAGGAAACGCAGATATATCCATTTATTTTCAGCGTTTGGATGGTTATCATCGGATGTATTTATTAAATTTGTATTTATAATATTCACACAGTTACCAATATATATTTTCAATATAACTTCTTAAAATTTAATATATGAAAAATATTTCATCATTATCTATCATGGCCGAATGAAATGACCTGAAGAAACTTCGGCTTCGCGGTCGCGTTATTTATACTGGATAGGGCATGCGCGGCCACGTCGGCATGTCGATAATGCAGAAACTGAAAGACAGGTAAGGGTATCATGAAAAAAACGGTGATTCTGGCAGGGCTGTGCGCAACCGGGCTGAACGTGGCAATGCTGGCGCCCGCGCTGGCGGATTCCTGCGACGGTGTGACGGATCATGCGGAATGTGAAGTGCGCCTGAAATCCCATGAAACCAGCAGCGAGACCCGTGAAAAGGCCCATGAAGCCCATGAAAAGGCGGCCGAGAAAACCGACAGCGCCAAGGACTGGGGCGACCGGACCGGGAAGAAACTGGATAACTGGGGTCATAAGACCAAGGGCGACATGAGCCAGTTCTTCACCGGGCATCGCTAAAAGGCTGTTTCGGGCGACCGGATGACTGAAAAGGAACGGAGGGTTCTGGATGCAGCCTTTCTGCGGGGAGGCTGCATCCGCTGAAACCCGTCGGAGAAAGCGTCTTCCGAACCGTCTGCATTCAGGCGCCGGGACGCCCTGTCGGACCGGCCCGGTCGTTGTCCACACCCGCATCGGGGGGCGAACGGGATACAATATCCCCACAGGACAAAAGGGGCGACACCTGATGGTGCCGCCCCCTTTTCGCGTTATGACACCATGCGATCAGGAATGGTGGTGATCGCCCGCCTCATGCTCGCGCCAGCCTGCTTCCAGCGTGTGCAGGAAGGTCTTGAAATGCTTCTTCACTTCATCAGGGGAAGCTTTTTCCATCACTTCCTTTTTCGCGGCCGTCAGGGTGGCGGCTGCGTGGATCAGGGCGGCGTGGATGATGTCTGTCGGTTCTTTGGCCATGGTGGCACTCTCCCATCGGGTTGATGGGCAAAGGATGGAAGATGCCATCGCGACTGGCAACCGGTGGACCTGCATGACTGCCGCCGCGTTTCCCCCCTTGAAACCACGCCGGAACGAAACGGGGGGAACCCCGGGCGGAATCCGCCGTTGAAAGGCTTCAACATGAACGTGATGGGATAAGATATGTTTTTCAGGCGTACCGCTTTGGCCCTTGCCACCACAACCGTCCTGGCCCTGCCGTTTGCAGCACATGCGGAACCGGGTGGCTGCGTGAAGGGAGCCGTCGCCGGTGGCGTGGCAGGGCATTTTATTGGCAGTGGCCATGGCAAGGGCGGTGCAGCGGCAGGATGTGCCGCCGGCATGGCGCGTCGCCACCATGCGCGCAAGGAAGCGCGTGAAAACCAGCAGCAGGACAGCGCCCCGCCCGAAGGGGGCACGCAGCCTTCGCCGCCGCCCGCGCCCAACGGCAACGTGCAGTAATCACCTATGCCGCCACCGTCAGGGCACGGACCTGACGGTGGACGCGCCCATGGCGCGTGCGAAGCACATGGTCAGCATGTTGTGCGGATCGGGGTTTATGCCCACGAAAATGATGTCCTTGCGCACATAAAGCAGCTTGTGTCGTGGCCCCATCGTAACGCGGGGCAGGATAACCGGCTGGTCACGCGCCACCTGTTCGCGCGTGCTGGCCACCCAGTCATGGCTTATGCGCGCCAGCCGCGTCAGGTCGGGCACCACGATCGCCATGTGCATGACCACCAGCCCGGCACAGCCCGACGCCATGACCATGCTGAAGGACCGTCCGATGGGGCAGGTGAACAGCAGGCAGGCCAGATAGCACACCAGCAGCACGCTGGCGGGGAACGACACCCGCGCGGCCAGCACCTCACGCGGGAACATGAGCAGCAGCGCCATATAGGCCAGCGCCAGCCCCGCAAACCATATCCCGCGTCCTGCACGCAGGCACGCGGGACAGGAAACCTGTCGCCGCCCCAGAAACAGGCCGATGCCGATCAATGCCACAAATGGTAGCCAGAACAGGTCAAACAGGCTGCCCAGATTGCCCAGCAGCCCGTCCAGCCGGTCCACAGGCGGGCTGGGCACCATGGTGCGTTGACGGACATAGTTGCCCGGCGCGATACCCAGCACCAGCGTGCCCAAGGCATGACTGCACACCAGCGGCCATGGTACCCGCTGTCCCCGCTGCCATGCGCGTACCGCCGCGCCCGCCAGTACCAGTGTCAGCAGCAGTGAAAGCGGTTCAAGGAACGTGGCGATCAGGAATACGGCCACATACTGCGCCATGTTCATGTCCGTGCGGCGGGACAGGACCCGCGCCAGCAGCCACATTTCCCCCGTCACGGGCCACAGGTAGCCAATGGACCCGGTTTTCCATAATGCGACCTCGGCAATGGTACGCGGCAGCCACCACAGCATGAGGAACACCAGCACGTGCTGCGCCACGCCGTCGCGCCAGCGCGCAGGGGCGGGCTGTCCCGCCACCGCACGGCACATATGCACCACCACATGGACCAGAAAGGTGAAGATCCCGGCATTCACCACCGCGAAGACGGCAAGTGACCCATAGGGCCGCAGATCCAGCACCACGAATGTGACCAGCGTGGTGAACCACCGCCCCGTCCAGAAATTGTAATTGCCCCAGACAATGCGCACGATGGTGGCGGGGTTGAACGGCATGGTGCGGCAGTAATCATCCGCCCATAGCGGCGTGACCCAGTTGGCCCACAGCAGGAATGCAAAGCACAGGGCCAGACCCAGTCGTTCGCCGGGTTCGGTGCGGGGGGAAATGTGCATGGGCGGTTTCATTGGATACAGGGGTCCCTTGCGGTCCGGGTTTCCGTCATGCCGGGACGGGTCCTACGGAAAAATGATGGCGTCGGTTCCGGACCGTCCCGATAATTCGTCCATGGGGTGGGGTTGTATCATGGATCGGTTCGGCCGCATCGCCTATGAATTTGGCCTGACCGGCCCCGTCAATCATGATCATGCCGGAGATCAGGGGATAGAGCCACGTGTTACAGCCTGCCGATCAATCCGTCTCCTCCTCGCGCGGCGGCCTGGATGGGCCTGCCGTATCGCCGCCGCCATCGGGCAGCCATGGTCCGGCGGTGCGCGCGGCCCTGACCACGGCCAGCGCGGGGCTGCTGGTGGGGTTGGATACGGGCCTGATCGCGGAAGCACTGGGTTTTATCGGTCAGGATTTCCATGCTTCCGCCCGTGCGCAGGAATGGGTTGTCTCGGTGCTGATGGTGGGCGCGCTGCTGGGATCGGGCGGGGCGGGGGTGTTCTCAAGCCGCTTCGGCCGCAGGCTGGCGCTGGGCACGGCCACGCTGCTGATCGGGCTGGGGGCGCTTCTGTGCGCTACGGCGGGCCTGATCGGGCAGATCCTGCTGGGGCGGTTCCTGATCGGGATGGCCATTGGCATCTGCACGTTCACCGCGCCGCTGTATATTTCGGAACTGACCACGGGGCGCATGCGCGGCACCATGGTGTCCACCTTTTCCATGCTGCAGTCGGCGGGCATCCTGCTGGGATATCTGGCGGGGGGCATCCTGTCGGGGGGCGGCCACTGGCGGCTGATGGTGGGGCTGCCGGTCATCCCGGCGGCGCTGCTGTTCATGGGGTGCGCGTTCCTGCCGTCCAGCCCGTCATGGCTTGCGGCGAAAGGACGGTTCGAGGAGGCACGCAGGGTCCTGCGCAGCCTGCGCGGAGATGAACTGACGGCGGACCGGGAGCTGGACAACATCCGCCGTGAACTGGGGGCGGGCAGGCCGGTCGGGGGCTTTGCGCTGTTGCGGACCAGACCGTTTTTCCGGCGCTCCGTCGCCCTTGGCATCGGGCTGCAGGTCATGCAGCAACTGACCGGCATCAATGTTGTGATGTATTACGCGCCCAAGATTCTGGAAGGCGCGCATTTCGGCACCTCCGCCGCCGCATGGGCCACTGTCATGGTGGGGGCGGTCAATGCGGTTGTGGGCGTGCTGGCCATTTTCATGGTCTCGCGCTGGGGGCGCAGGCCACTGCTGGTGACAAGCTGCGTCATCATGGCGGTCGCGCTGGCGGCTGCGGGCGTGATCGAGGGGATGCACCTGCAGGGTATGGGCGCGGTACTTTCGCTGGTGGCGGCCCTGCTGGTGTTCGTGGCGGGCTTTGGCATGGGCGCGGGGCCGCTGGTATGGACCCTGTGTTCGGAAATCCAGCCGATCGAGGGGCGGGATTTTGGCGTTGCATGTTCGACCCTGGCCAACTGGGGCATGGACTGGGCGGTTAGCAACACGTTCCTCAGCATCGTGGCGGTCGCGGGGGCAGGGTGGACTTTTGCCGGGTTCAGCGTGATGAACGTGGTGTTCGTGCTGTTTACGCTGGCGCTGGTGCCCGAAACCCGCGACGTGCCGCTGGATGTGATTGAGCAGCATCTGGAAGCCGGTCGCCCCCTGCGTGAGATCGGACGCTAGGGCGCGTCCGCACATAAACCGTACGCCGGATGGGCAATGGTCCCGGCTGTCCTGCCGCCACGCTGGAGGCGACGGGAATGCCGAATGGCCGCGTCATGTCATGCAGGGATATGAAATGGGGCCGAACGGTCGTGCGCATGTGCGCCGCCGTCCGGAAATGGCATGACGCGTTCAGGGCAGGGGCGCTACGGTCGGGTGTTTACGCCGGTCGCGTCGATGTTCGGCCGCGTCGATCTGAAATACAGCTTGCCCATGTATCTGGTGAGTCGGGATTTCGAATCTCTGAAAAACGCCTTTGGGGTTTCCTGCAGTTTCCTACGTCGGTTTGTGTCCAGTATTCCAAGCAGGATGAAAATGTATGTCTTGAGGATGATACCGTGCGGAATTATCAATCCTTTCCCATCTTCTTCCTCGTTGATCAATTCAACCTTGGCTATCGCGATATCTTTGGAGAAAAGGAATTCATAATTAACTTTTTCATTGTTTTTGATGATTCTCTTCCACAGGCTGTACGGTATGCATATGGAATGAATAAAATCATCCGTTTCCAAGTCGTTATATTTTTTGAAATAAGTCTGTATTTCGCCAGGGCCGCCGATCACAAAGTTATCGGCTAGAACGCCGATTGATTCCTTTATGGATGTCCGGTCATCGTGATAGTCCAGTGTCAATTCCGGGAAGAACTTTTTAAATACAGTGAAAGACAGGTGCTGCTCCACCGCGTACCTGCTGAAGAATGTTCTTTCCCTAAGGCCGGTGGATTTCTGGTATGGATTTCTTTCGTAATATGTTGCGTCCATTATATTATATGGCGGTACATCCCATAGGCAGCGAACGTCTTCGGTCAGACCGAAATGGAACCAGTCGCTATAATGGAAAGGCAGGGATTCAAACGTATAGGGATTGAGCGTAAAGAATTCGGAAATCAGGACGCGCTGTTTCAGCGCTGCGAAACGGTGCCGTGGAAGTGCATGGTTTTTAATGTAAAAATCAATAAATGTGTCATCAATGAACAGGATATCATTTCGTGTTCTTAGAACATATTCCGTGCCGACATGATCCAGCCCTGCTTTTGCCGCTTCGATCTGCAGGTTGCAGTGATTGTTCCCGATTCCTTGTTTGACCGGGGGCATGGAAACCGCCGCACCGGACAGGGTGATCACGTCACAGCATTCTGCAATCAGTTCCAGGGCATCATAAAACAGGCCGTTATCCCTGTATTTCTTGACCAGGCGCGGATCGGAGATAATGCCGGGACCGTCGAACATGACGATATCCGTCTGGGATATCGCGAAAATGATCCTGCACGAACTGAATATCTTTCTCCAGCCTGATATGATCCGGGCTGTCTGAATGATGTTGCGTTTGTTCAGAGGGCCCTGAACAACAATAGAAAGGGAATCTGTAATATCTTTCTTGTTCGGCAATTTACTGATCATTACGCGCCTATGATTCGGTATAATTATGATGGTTTTTTTATAATATACGAAAATTGCGGGACGAAACTACCCGCGGCATCAATCGCGAACTTGCCGTTCGTGGCGGGACTGCAAGACATATCCAGTCTGCCCCGCATATGGGGTTGTCGTGTATCGTGTGTCCGGCCATGCTGACGAATGGCATCTCCTTTGAATATATCTTAGCTCAGTCATTCATGATGTATCACCTAAACAATTCCGTCGCAGTCAGTGCAGTGGCCGGTTTATGTCCTGTGGTGGCAGGCCTGCCCCATAACGTCTGGCAGGCCCCCTAAAAGCAGGGCATCAATTGCCCCTTTACCATGCAATTTTGGTGTCACTGGTGACTTCGGACGGGTTAGCAGGGACCGTTCTGGCAACAAGATTATCCCCGTCTTGGGTAAAACCGCACTTTTCCAGATAGTTTTCACAATAAAAATTACGGCCGGTTGGTGCGAAGGAGCCCATCACTGTGGGGTGAGACCGCAGGATGTGCTGCGCTAGGACATGCATGGATGCATATTCGGAACACAGGCCAAATACGCGGCATGACAGGATGGACTGGATGATCCGGTTCCCCTGAACCAGGTGTAACCCGATCAGGCCATTATCCGTTTCCTTGTCGCGCAGGAACACGCAGAATATGTATCCATCGCGTGCAAACAGCGCCTTGATGTCTTCCAGTGACCAGCGTTGCCCGGTGGTGTTGAACTGGTTGGTCTTGTTTAGCAGTTCGAAGGCTCGGGCGAAATTCTGGTCTTTTTCCGAACGGACCACGGCATAACGCTGCTGGATCTGCAGCGAACGAAGCCATTCCTCGCGGCTCATTTTCTGCTGGGTCTGGTCCCGCTTGATCTTGGCGCGCAGGGTTTGGGTGCGTTGCTGGGATTCCATGCTGACCTGCACCACCTGTGTACAGGGGGAGAAAATGATCGCACGCCGCCAGTCCATATGTTCCTCGCTCAGGAACCGCAGGTCAGGGATAACGGACCGGACTTCATCAATCTCGCGCGGGTTGTCATCTACGAACAGGACATTGGCAGGCAGAAGGTTCACCTCGTCCAGTATTTCCGTAATGTTTTCGGATTTCGGCTGGAAATTGATCCTGACCGAAATAAAGTCCTCCAGTTTTAGCCGACCTCGCCAGACGCGGTCGAATTCGGCACGGGCCAGTTCCGGATCATTCTTGCTGCATATCGCCAGTAGTCCGCCCCGGGCCTTGTAGATCAGCAGGGCTTCGGCAAGCCCTGTCGGCCAGTAATCGGTGCGTTCATAGGGTGAGCGGTCACCATCTGCCAGCACGCCACGCCACATGGTGTCATCGAGGTCCATGATGATCAGTTTGATGGGTGCTGCCGCGTTTATAATGGCAAGGTTATCGCGAATGGCGTTGAAAACGCAGTGCCCATACACGCCATACTGGCCGTCTGTGTCATATATCCTGGAGAGCGGCGTGCTTGTACGGATACGCTTGGCGTCATCCTCGAATGCTGTATCGAACATGTTCGATGCATGGGAAATTTCGCGCGCGTAGTCATCCTGTATCCGAAAACGTCCCATTGAATTCAGGATATCGTTTACATCCAGAAGGAAGGTATTGGGATAGGTCCGAATGATCCGTTCCATTTCCGCATTTAGCCGCATGACAAGATATTGCGGGTTTGACAGATCGAAACGGGGAAAAAGCGCGCCCATAAAATTCTGGCGCGGTTCCCAAAATGACAGGAAAAATGTTGGTTTACCGTCAAGGAGATCGGAAATAGACCCAATGAAATCTGAAATGTATTCGACACAGTATTTTAGATAGGCTTCATGATCACTTTCGGTTTTCAGGCGCGGCCAGAATATTTCATTCCCAAAACCATCGAAGGGCACGGCCCCTGCGGCCATGACCGAACGGAGCGGAAGGCCAATAACGTTGACCTCTGCCGCTTCATGATTGATTTCCGACAGGGGCGGGGAAAAATGCGTCTGCCGACTTTCATCAACGCACATCGCAACATGAATGACATCATGCCCATGCTCGATGGCATAATTGATTATGGGTAAAAGCGAGCAGGGCCCAAAAAACGCGACACTGAGTTTCTTGTCCATATCAGGCCCAAGCTTGAGAAAGGGGAAGCCTTTCATCCCATTGGAAGATACTCGATCCAGTTTATTGGGAATATCAATTACTTTCTTTAATTTTTTGAATATCTGCGTAAACATTAAAATGCCCTTATGTTACAATCTGATCACTTTGCATTTTGTTACATAAAAAAACGTAATGATGCAATAAACGAGGCATTTTACTGGATTGTCTTGTTCGGCTGACTATTACGGACCGTCCACTTCACAAAACGGCCTGGCGTCATCCGCAGGTTGCTGATCCCACCATGTCCGGAATCCTAGAAACCTCGCATCGGCCCGCGGCTGTAATACAGCAGCATGGAACCCACCGCAGCCATGTGCGTGCCGGCACCCAGAACGACCATCACATGCCATAATGCGTTGGAAAAGGGCATGTTCTCACGCATGTAGAATATGACGCCGGTACAGTAGAACACCAGTCCCAGAATGATCAGGGAAAACACCCGCGCGGGCAGGGCCCACACCGTCGGGTCGGGACACAGGAAGAATACCCACGCCACACACAGATAGGGCATCACATGATACCGCCGCGACCATGTGAAGAAACACATCTTGGCCACGACACCTGTCCCGGCCATGGTCCATAACAGGGCGCAGAACCACACACTACCCATACCGTGTCCACCCAGCAGGATGAAGGGGGTATAGCTTGCGGCGATGGCGATGAAGATCACCGACTGGTCAATGCGCTGCAACCCGCCCTTGAGCCAGCATGACGGACAGAAATTATAGGCCGCCGAGGACAGGCATGTCGCCAGGATCGACCCGCAGTACAGCAGCGTCACCCCGGATTCCAGTCCTGAATGCGACATCATGGCGGTATGCAAAAGCCACAGCACGCCATACCCCAACCCCACCACGCCCATGACATGGACAAGCAGGTCAGCCGCCCGTTCGGACAGGGAATAGATGGGAAAACGCGTGCGGGTATTCATGGCGGCGGAAAATACTCCTTATTTTTCCGCAGGTCCGGTCTCGTATAATGAATAAGTCTGTTTCCATATATGCAAAAAAAATCATGCATGCGTGAGGCATCCCGCATGATGGGCGCAAGACCGCCTGCTGAATAAAAATCTGATAAAAATAGAAGTTTTTGGAGGCTGTATTTTCCGAACCGGCGGCATGTCCTGAAACGCCTCTGGAAGAAGTCCTGTCGGAAACGTTTCAGGCCGTGCACGCAGATGGGCCGGGTCATACGGGGGCATAGGCGCCTGCCGCATGTCCCGGCCCCGGTCTTCAGCGGGCCGTGCGTTCGCCCGTGACGTGGCTGCACAGGGTCTTGATTTCCTCCGCCGTGATGCCTTCGGGGTTGTGCTGGGCCTTCCTGGCGATTTCATGCTCGGCCTCGGTGGCGCGGCCGTGTTCCTTGGCGACGTGCTGGCCCAGGGAGATGACCTCTTCCTTCGTCAGCAGCTTGGGTTCCTTCAGGCCCCTGTCCGCCAGCTTGTGCATGTGTTCGCGTGCGGCGGCTGTGGGTTTGTCGGTCATGATCGGGCAATCCTGTCTGAATGATGCGCGGTATGCGCGTGACGGGATGATATAACGTATGACAGGGCAGGAAAACCAATAGGGTACACATGCCCTTGCGTCATATTTCACATATCTGGTCCGCCGCCCCGCGACGTAAAAGGGAGACGGCACAGAGAGGGAGACACATGCCAGACCCCATCCATTGCGCCCCCGACAGCGCGCTTGCCCGCCTTGCCCCGACCATGGCGCTGACGGGCCAGCAGGAGGCGCTGAAGGCGGAGGTCCTGGCCTTCTGTCGCGCGCACCGGGCGGATGATCATGCCCTGTTCGTGATTGAAGGCGATGCGGGCACGGGCAAGAGCCTGCTGCTGAATACCCTGTTCACCGCCATACAGCAGGCGGCGCGGGGGCGTGACGGCCACGACCCGCTGCATGGCACCCGCAACTGGCTGTTGGTCAACCACCCGGAAATGATCAAGCTGTACCGCAATATTTCCGAATCCCGGACCTGCCTGCGCAAGAAGGATTTCGAACGTCCGACCACCTTCATCAACCAGATGTCGGCCCGCCATGATCGTGCCGACATCGTGCTGGTGGATGAGGCGCACCTGCTGCTGACCCGCAGCGATCCCTATAACCGTTTCCGGCAGGATAACCAGCTGGCGGAAATCATCCGCCACGCACATGTCGTGGTCATCATATTCGATGCGTATCAGGTGCTGAAGTTCAAGAGCCTGTGGAACGACGCCACCCTGCGCCGTCTGGTCGCGGGTTATCCGGTGGTGACCCGCAGGCTGGACCAGCAGTTCCGCGTGCATGCCCATGCGGATGTCATGACGTGGATCCATGCCCTGCGTGACGGCAGGCTGCTGCCCCTGCCAGCCCCACAACCGTTTGACTTCCGTATCTTTGATGACGCGCAGGCCATGTATGACGCCATAAGGCAGCGCAACGCGCAGTGCGGGATGTGTCGCATGCTGGCCACGTATGATTATCCCTATACCCTGAACGGGCATGACCATTTCATTACGGAGGGGCGTTTTCACCTGCGCTGGGACCGCGCCATGCCACAGGCGCGCCTGCCATGGGCGGAACGGCCCGATACGATTGATGAAGTCGGTTCGGTCTATACCATCCAGGGGTTCGACCTGAATTACGCGGGCGTGATCCTTGGCCCGTCCGTCGGCTATGATCCGGCTGCCGACCGGATCGTGATCGACCCGTCACGGTACGAGGACAGGGCCGCGTTTACCGGGCGCGACGGGGTGGAAAACCCGCAGGCGGTGATGGAACGGATCATCCTCAATTCCATCAACGTCCTCATGACGCGGGGTGTGCGGGGGCTATATATCTATGCCAGTGACCCGCGCCTGCATGCCCGGCTGGCGGCGTTGTGGCGCGCCCGGCAGGATGCACCGGCAGTCACGTCCTGACCGGAACGGTTGCCTGCGTAACCGGTCGGTTACAGGACAGGTTGTCATAACGCCGGACATGTGGATGGCCGCGTCTTCATATCCGGGATGAAGGCGGCCTGTTGTGACAGGTGTCCGGGCGGATACAGGAAAAGCCGCCTTTCGCGGGAAGAGGCGGCATCCGGAACCTTCTGTTATTTCCTGGTTTTTCAGCCGCGCTGGCCAAGGCGCTGCAGGTAGGGCAGGATTTCAGGGCCGGATTCAATGGCATGGCCCAGAACGGTTTCGACCAGTGTCGCCAGATGCCCGGCATCCATGCCCGCCAGCGTTACGCTCAGGTCATGCTTCTGGGCATCGGACAGGCCCGGCGTCTGGATGATGCGCCGTTCAATGGCTGCCTTCATGGCGTCCGTGGTGAAGGGCATGTCGATGATCTGGTCTTTGCTCATGGCCGTTATTCCTGAATGGATAAGATAAGGCGGCCATCGTACGGGTTGCCGGTTTTCCGGCAACCTCCCTGTGCGCGATGCGGTTATGCGTTCGTCATCATGCGGGGTGTATCATGTGGAATGCGTGGAGCGTTCATCCCTGCTCGGGCTGATCCGTTGTCATGCGGTGCAGGCGGGCGGTCTGGGAAAAGCCGCGCATTTCCTGCGCGATGCCCTGACGTTCCAGCCGCCGCAGCCCGGTGGCGTAGCCGATTTCCTGTTTCAGTTGGCCAAGCAGCATGTTGGTGCGACCGGTAAGCATCGTCTTGAAACGATCCATGGCTGATCTCTCGTTCAGGATAAGGAATGCTGCGTCATACGCATGACAGACAACAGCATGATGCATATGCAGGTGCAACAGTTAATGCATGTCTGACTAACATTTAATGCATGAGACGCCAGCTCGGCGCATGCTGCCCCGACATCATCCGGGGCGAAGCGCGTGGCTGACCATGTGGTTCCCTGTCAATGTTTTCAGGGGCGGATACCGGCCTGATCGGTGAAGATGGCATCAGGGCAGGCGAGGGCGTGTCGCCAGTCAAGGTCGATGATGGATGGCGGAATTAATTCGGTAATATCTGCCCTTTGCCATGGGGGCAGGGGAAGGATGGCTGTTTTTCCTGCTACATCGACAACGGCATGAAATCATGTAGGCAGCCCGCCACGGGACTGCCCGATGGTCCTGACCTGTCCCCTTATTTCATGGATACCGGCATTATGCTGGTGCGTCCGGACAGTCGTGCTGTCGATTATCCCATATTCATTGGCGGGATCAGCAGCCTGACTTCGGAAAATCCGCTCGATCACGCCATTTTCGCCCCAGCGGCGCAGTCGCGGAACCGGGGCGGCAGATCATGGCAGGGAATGCCTGCGTGCTAATTGACGATCTCCCTGTTTCCCTTCCCGGCAGCAATGCTGGATATCAGTCAATGATTGCTCATGAAGCAGGACCGTATGGGGAACTGTATCTGCCCTGCTGCCGTCATGACGGGGGCCATAGGCGGCAGGAGGCTGGAACGCCGCCATGCGGGGCTGACCCTGACCTGCGTGGGGGGAGGGCCATAAACTTCCCCCTCCATCCCGATTTCTGGTAGTGCGGATGGCATGTCCGCAACCATGCAGGAAGCCACCATGCCGACAACCGTTCTTTATTCCCCCGATGATGTGCGCAGGCTGCTTGCGGCTGGCGACGCGGTCGTGATCGATGTGCGCGACCGGAAGGATTTTGACGCAGGCCACATACCCGGCGCGGTCAGCATGCCCGACATCTTCACCTATCTGGCAGAAACCACGCAGGATGGGCTGCACACGCTGCAGCAGACCTTCGCCAGCCTGTTCGCCGATTACGGGCTGGATGGCAAAAAGACCGCCATCGTTTACGAAGATGCCCTGCACACGCGCTATGGCGCGTCATGCCGGGGGTACTGGATCCTCAGCTATCTCGGCTATCCATCCGTTGGTATCCTTGATGGCGGGCTGAGCGCATGGCGCAGGGGCGGCGGGACGCTGACGACCGAAACCGTCACCCCCGCGCGCACCACGTTCCCGCTGCAGATCAATGCCGCCCTCATGGCCACGTATGAGGACGTGCGCGCGGCGCTGGGGTCGCCCACGGTCCGGTTGCTGGACAACCGCGACCGGGTGGAATGGCTGGCGGAGAGTTCGTCCCCTTACGGTGTTGATTTCGCCCCGCGCAAGGGGCGTATACCGGGAGCCGTGTGGATCGAGTGGTATGACTTCATGACAGTCACCGACAACCATGCCGCCTTCCGCAATGCGGAGGACATCCGCGCCCTTGCCGCCAGCCGTGGGCTGCGGCCGGATGATGACATCATCATCTACTGTTTCAAGGGCGCGCGCGCGGCCAATACCTATGTCGCGCTGGCATCCGCCGGGTTCAGCCGCCTGCGGATCTATATGGGATCGTGGAACGAATGGTCCCGCAACCCGGCCCTGCCGATCGAGGACGGCCTGCCCAAGGCTGCCGCCCCGTATCGCGGGTGATGCCAGACCGGATGGGGAAGGGGGACATGATCCTTCAGCCCCATCCGGACGCAGGCGCATGGTCGTGATCCCTACGGTTTCTCCGGCTCATCAGGGGCAAGGGTGAACAGGTCCTCCACCATGACCCCCAGGCTGCGGGCAAGGGTCAGGGCCAGGCCGACGGATGGCATGAAAACGCTGTTTTCCACGGTATTGATCGTTTTGCGTGATACCCCGACCCGCTCCGCCAGGGCCGCCTGTGTCAGTCCCTGCGCCGTGCGACACGCCCTGAGGGAATTATGGACTTTCATCCGTCAGTTCGGCCCTGCGATTAAGATGCACAAGTATGGCATTGGGCACGATCAGCCCCGCTGCCAGCAGCATGGGCCCCGCATACAGCGCCAGTGGTGGTGCGACAACCTGCACGACCAGCAGCAGCGCCAGTGCCAGCAGCATCACGCCATAGCCGGTGCGTAGTGCCCGCATGCGGAAAAAGGCCTGCATTTCGTCATGTGGATCGTAAAACGGGCCGTCCCCCATGAACATCACATGACTGAACTCGACAAGGGCGAACAGGCCGAACAGACCGCATGCCAGTGGCAGGAAGCCGGGATTGCGCACCGGGTCCACCTGCCGCATCCAGACGGCCAACAGCACGATGGCAAGGGAGCCGAGCAGGAACGCCAGCCTCACCGGGAATGACATGCGCCTGACCTCGCCACGCTCCAGCGCGTGACGTGTTCGTGCCAGATCATCCGTCCAGCGCCGGTGCAGGATGATCCTGTCCCAGCCCATACGCAGCGCGATCAGCAGGCACAGGAAACACAGCCCCTCGGGCCATGTGCCATGCCGGGCCTCGAACACCTGCCAGCCAAACAGCCACCCGAAGGGCCGGTAAGCCTGAACCCAGGTGTAACCGCAGGCGACAAGGACCAGCCGGGCCCATTGCCAGGGGGTGAAGCCAGGGAATTTCCGTTTCAACGTCATGTCCGTCACCACGCGATATGTCACCTTAAGGTTACATATCGCCCTGACCGGGCCGGGTGCAAGCCAAATCGGGGGATGGGGCCGGTCGGGGTCTCGATTCAGGTCAGGGGTGGAATGCCGCCTGCGCCCAAGGTTATGACGTCAGGGTATTTTCCCTCATCCCGTGCGGAATTTCCTGTATCCAGATTCCACGCATGGGGCAAAGCTGGATGTTCCATCGAGTCACGGGGAGAATGAATTTGAAACATGTGCTTCTGCTGGCCGGCGTCCTGCTACTGGGTTCAGGCGCCAGTGCCTGCGCGGGAGCGGTTCCGGCAGGCCGGCCGCCCGTGGCCGCGCAGGCACTGATCTCGCATCTGCACATGGAAAAGATCCCCCATGAAGGGCCATGGTTCGTACAGACGCTGAAAAGTGGCGAGACGGCCGACGGCGGACCGGCCACGGGTGCGGCGGGCGAACGGCGGGCCTACAGTGCGATCTACCTGCTTCTGACGCACCAAGATTTTTCAGCCATGCACAGGCTGGCAACGGATGAGGTCTGGCATTTCTATGGGGGCGATCCGGCGACGCTACTGCTGCTTTACCCCGACGGGCATGGCGAGACCAGAGTCTGGGGCGGCAACGTTCTGGCCGGGGAGGAACCGCAGATCCTTGTGCCACGCGGCACATGGATGGGGGCCATGCCCAGGGGAACTGCGCGGACGGCCTATACCTTTGGCGGCAATACGCTTTCCCCCGGTTTCGATTATGCGGATTACGAGCAGGGCTATCGTGATGACCTGATTGCCCGTTACCCCGAATTTACCAGACAGATTACCGAACTGACACGACAGGATGCCCTGAGCAGGCCCGCAGACATGAAGACGGTCGGGACGCCACCGGCACCGGTGCAGCTTGAGGAACTGGTCGGCCGGACCGCGCCGCAACACTCGGACCGGATCAGTGGCTCGCGGTTTGTCATCTCTGCCGGACATGGCATGCCCCGCATGATGACCCGCAAGGGACATGAAGTCATGTTTGTCGTCAGCGGGCAGGGCAATGTTCAGGTCGGTCATGATGTCCGCCCCGTGACGGCGGGATCTGTCATCTATCTGCCGCCCCGGGTCCCGCACAGCATCAACGCCGTATCGACCCTTGTTTTCTATGTCGCCGCCGCACCGGCCTGGCGACAGTCGGATACGCAGGTTCTGAAACCATAATCCCGCCCCTGTCGCATGCCCGGCCGCGGCGTGCGGTCGGTTGATGCCGAGCGGTAGCAGGCCAGATTGGATGCTGCCGCTCGAAGCATGTTGCGATGCCTCCGAATGGCCTGGGATCGGTAGGGACGCATTTCATTTGTAAGGCGGGAAGTGACACTTGCGTGGAGTCCAGCAGTGCTCCCGTTCAGGGATGTCCGGTGTGAGCCCCGTTTTTCAGGCCGGCCGGGTAGTGAAGCGGCATCATAAACCCGATTGGAGATGAAGGCTTTCAGGACCGACTTCATCCCCAGGAGAATCTACTGCCGTGATGTCGGCTCCCTGTCTATGGGGCAGGCATGGCGTAGCGGCCTTTATAACTGCATGCATTTTCATGGTCAGTGCGCCATGGAGGTGTCCGCTGGACTGATTCATGTCCCTTTTTATGGGCACTCGCGCCATGTCCGCATGCGTGGACGATCATGTTACCGATCATCACGCGTGCATTGCCATGGTTGGCCGCCTCTTCCGCCGGGAAATCCGTTCGACGATGCCGGGTTTGCATTGGCGGCACGGCTGTTGGCGCATATTTCCCGGTCATCGGGATGCGTCGGCTGACCCACACCGGACTATCCGGAATGTTCATGCGATCCGCAATTCCCGGCCGTGGTCAATCGTGATGTCTGGAAAGCAGGCCATAGGCGTCGGGCACAAAGCGCCGCAACAAAGGCCACCCGTTATCGTTTAGAGCAGGATAGTGCTAAAACAGGGGATCGGAGAGTGCTAAAACAACTTGCGACAGGACCGGATGATGGCCCTGAAAAAGTCTAAAAATGTAAGGAAAATCAATCCTAACGCAGATGGTAGCGGTGGACGGATTTGAACCGCCGACCAAGGGATTATGATTTTCCTGTTTCCCAAATAATATCAATGAGGTTGGTCAGAAAATGCCCATAGATGGCGCACGGTAAAACCGCGAGTCATTCAAAGAGTGACTAACAGCCTGTCGGGTTGGGGTACCCTGTGAAGGGGTAAGGTTGTAAGGTGGTGAGATGAGCAGTTTCATCCCATTTGACCGGTCTCAGCCGTATCTTCTGC